>CAZLEX010000007.1:0-12463 GCA_964558655.1 uncultured Oscillospiraceae bacterium
TAAGATGCGGCAAGGTCTTTGTTAAAGAAAATACAGTACGGCAAACAGACGGCGGAATAGTTGAGGTAAGATATTGCCAAAATCGCTTTCCCGTCGTATGTTAAGTCGGTAGCGTTGGAATCGAACCACCAGGGCTGTGAAAAATCGATATACGGGATATCATACCAGTTTAAGAAAAGGTCTTTTGTAGCTAAACCTCCCGCCGACATAACCATTCCCTGATACAAATCGAATTCGTCGGCACTCGAAAGAATGGTCTTTTTGACATATTCGTCTACTTCGGAATATGTACCCTTATATACGATGTCAACGCTCACATTGAAGCGTGCTTCCACCGTTTCGGTTCGTGTTGCCCATGCGTCTTTGATAAGGTCTCCTTGACCTCTCTCGGCTTCGTCAACCACGATATCTCCCGCGTTATATGCGGCAATTCTGAAAGAGCGTCCGCCGTAATCTTTTTCGGGAAGATTGTCGGAAACCTGTGCTCTTTCATAGAAAATCGTTCCTTCTTCGAGCTGCTTTTCGGTAGCACTCAAATTGCCGTCATCTTTCTTTGTTTCACTTTCTTTTTCTTTTTCACAGGAAAAAAGAGCAAAAGACGAGCTCAAGAGCATAAAGACTGCCAAAGTAATGCTCAATAATCTTTTCATAATTTTCTCCTTTTTGATTAAACGGATTTTCTGCGATATATCGGAAAATGACAATTAAACTTTTTGAAAAACAATATAAAAACCGCTTTTAAGAATCCAACTTGTTTGCAAGTCCTTCGAGCCAATCACCTTCAAACAGCTCTATAAGACCTTCGTCGCAAATTTTTGCAAGTTCGGGAGCAATCGGGATTTTTGCGAGAACTTCGAGATTATATTCCGAAGCTGTCTTTTCTATTTTACTTTCTCCGAAAACATTAATCTTCTTTCCGCAATCGGGACAGGAAACATAACTCATGTTTTCCACTATTCCGACAATCGGAATTTGCATAAGATTTGCCATTTTTACAGCTTTTGAAACAATCATCGAAACAAGCTCCTGAGGGCTTGTGACAATTATAATTCCGTCAAGCGGCAAACTCTGGAATACAGTAAGAGGAACATCTCCGGTTCCGGGAGGCATATCAATGAACATATAGTCAATGTCCGACCATATGAAATCCGTCCAAAACTGCTTTACGGTCCCCGCAATAACAGGTCCTCTCCAAACTACCGGATCGGTCTCGTTCTCCAGCAAAAGATTAATCGACGCCATTGATATTCCCATTTTACTCACAGCGGGAATAAATCCTGTCTCGCACGATGTAATACTGTCGTGCACACCGAACATTTTCGGAATTGACGGACCGGTGATGTCGGCGTCGATAATTGCAACGCGTTTGTCGCGACGCATCATCTCAACAGCCGTAAGTCCCGTAACGAGTGATTTGCCCACGCCGCCTTTTCCGCTTACAATTCCGTATACTTTTTTTACATTGCTCGCACTGTTCAACTTCTCTTTTTGAATTTCCGACTGACATGAGCCGTGAGACGAACAGGTGGAACAATCATGTGTACAATTTTCGCTCATAATATTTCCTTTCAAACAATTACTTTTATACAAGTACAGTATACTCCGAATACCGAAAAAAAGCAAGTGCTTATTTCCGTTTCGAACGGATAGAAAAGAATAATCGGCCTGAATCGCTTAAACAGTGACGAAAACAACGAATTTGCTTTTACATCGGCGGTAAATTAATTATTCGGCAAAGCACCGCTCGCTTTGAGAATACTTTATCAAGGCTTGAGCGTCGGCTGAATTTTTGAATATTCCGCAGGAAACAGCCGCAAAAAGTGCCGCTCCCACTGCCGCTTCTTCCGTGTGACAGGGTATTTTAACTCCCGTGCCGAATTTTTTTTCGACAGCTTCAATCAAGCGTGGATTTTTGCGTATTCCGTTACCCGATCCGACAACACCGCTCTTATTTACCCCCATTTGCAGATACATACCGTAGAGTTCCGACACCATGCCCTCAAGCACTCCCAAAGTAATTTCGGCGGGAGTAAAATTACCTGTGGTAATTCCGGCAATTCCTCCGCTTATTCCGCTGTCTTTTCTCGTACCGGCAAAGCGTGTATCAACCCGAACCGAGCAGGTATCGATTTCCGAAAGCATTTTGTCCATAATGCCGTAAACCTGCTTTTCCGACACTTCACTTACATATCCGATTACTTTGGAATAAAAATCTTTCAGGAGGGAATACGCTCTGCCGCCGCAGAGAGCGGCACCCACAGCGAGATACTTACCGTCAAAATACGGTCTTGTCTCGATATTTTCTCCCTGCACAATGCTATCGCTTACAACGGAAACCTGAGAACCCGTGCCCACATTCAGCAACACGCTGTCACTGTCTGCCAAAGTTGAGAAAACGCTCGCCTGATTGTCTCCGACTGCGACGGAAACGGGAATTCCCCGCCATTCTCCCGCAATGTGCCAATCGTTCACGATGTCTATATCCAAAGGATAGTCGAACCTATTGTTTTTTATATCGTACAACCCGAAGCTTGCCGCGTCGCTGGAATGAATTACGGGACGCTTAAGAGCACACAGTTTCATTACGAAATAGTCGTGAATCGTGCAATAAGTCACGGCACCTGCGGGACGCAGACCGTTCTCGCGGTTATAAAAATCCGTCACATTGCCGTATCCCGAATAACTGCCCAAAAATCCGGCATAAGTCGTATCCTTGTACCCCTCGTTTCCCCTCTCGTCCTGCCATGTATACAGCGGACTTAAGGCACCTCCCTCGCTGTCAAGATACACAATTCCGTGCATTTGCCCCGTAACGCCCACAACGGCTGTCTCAGGGGTTACAAGCCCGTTTAAAATCTTCATCGCCTCAGAAATAATCTTTTCGGGAGACTGAATTTTTTCAAAAGGTTTATCCCCTTTTATAAATGCGTTTGAATTGACCGTTTCCGACTTGAGCAGAGTACCCGTTTCGGTGTCCGCCAAAATACCGCATATGCTCGTCGTACCGATATCTATTCCGATAATATGCATAAAATCACCTCAGTAACACTCGACGATTTCGGCAGAACCCGAAAGAGTGAATTTACCCATGAGAGAAGCGGGCAGGAAGAAATATCCGCCTTTTTTCACTTTTCGGCTGTATCCGTCGCCCTTTATGTCAATTTCTCCTTCCGTAACTATGTAAACGGCGTAACTGCCCTTAACATTCATGAGATATTCTCCGCCACACAGCGAAATTCGGTTAATGACAAAACAGTCTGTGTCATCGGGACCGACAAGACTTTCCTTTACAAAACTCTCGCTCTTTTCAAGAGTTTTGGGGAAGAGCTGTGCGTTAGGAGCCTTTACAAAGTCGAAACAGTCGACCGCTTGCTCTCTTTGAAGCCCCATGTACATCTCTTTTTCGGAGAGTTTATATTCTCCGCACCAATGTTCCGGCTGTATCGTGAAATCGGTCGGTTCCTGAATTTCAAGTATCAAACAGCCCGCACCGATGGCGTGTATAGTTTTGGCGGGGACAAAATAAACATCGCCTTTTTGCACGGCTACTTCTTTCATCAGGCGTTCCATAGCGTCCGTATCGTTTTCGCTTTCGTCAATCGCTTTTTCAAAATCCTCCCTCGTCACGCCGTCTTTAAATCCGAAAAATATTTTTGCACCCGGACGGGTATCGAGTATAATCCAGCACTCCGTCTTGCCGTAGGAAGAATTAAAGTACTTGCGGGAAAATTCACGGTCGGGGTGTGCCTGCGCGGGCAGGCGTATCGCACTGTCAAGTCCTTTTACAAGTATATCGAACGACCTGTTTTCACCGAGCATTTCTTCGGGATATTTTTCAAGCAGTTCGTCAAAATACATTTCGCTCCCCAAGAGTTTTGACACGCCCTCATGAGCCGATTTTTGCACTTTGTTTACGGCTTTCACACGGGAGGCTATCCACTCCTCCGGTTCATACCCGTCAACTGCTTCGTCCCCGAAAAATCCGGCAAAAAGCTTTCCGCCGGTATACACCCGTCCGACGCGGTTTCTCTCAAAAAATACAGGTTCTTTTATCATAATAAACCCTCCTTAACAGCCCATACACGCAGACTTCGGATCAAGCCGTGCGATAATATCCTGCTGTACGGCGGGAGACAGGTCGAGGAAGTTTACGAAAGTACCGTGTATACGCATAATATAGACGCCCGACGGTGCGTATTTTTCGGGTTCGGCAAGCACCTTGCGGAGAGTTTCGGGAGTCGTGACATTAACATAAAGATAAAAAGGAGAGACGGGAGCTTTGTTTTCCGGATTGAAGAAAAGCGGACGGATTACACGACGGCAAAATTCCATGCCCTTTTCCTCTTTTGTATCCGCTGTGAAGAATTTCGGATCGATACCCAAGTGAGACGCACAGCCTCCGTCCATTTTTTCAAAGGGCAGACGCATATTCGAGAGCATACGGAAGCCCATACCGCTTCCCGCTTCTCCGTAAAGCGGATCGACACCGTAATTGAGCTGTCCTCTCGCACCTCTTCCGTCGGGAGTCGCACCTACCCAATAACCGTAAGTCAAGTGAGTTGTGGGGGTTGCCCAGTCGGCACGGAAAGGATTGCCTAAATAATTCTTATGAGAGGTGACAATATCCGACACTCTTCTTACAATTTCAGCCGCTTCCCTATCCACTTCGGGAATATTGTTGCCGAACTTGGCAGCCGACTTCAAAAAGGCGTGAAGCTCTTCGTATCCCTTAAAATCGGCACGGAGTGCGGGAACGAGGTTTTCGGCGTCCTGCGGTCTGTTGCGGAGAAGTTCGTCTATTGCGATAAAGGAATCCGCCATAATGCTAAGTCCGTGAATAAGACAGCCGCTTCCGTTATAGGCGGTACCCTGATGTTCGATGTCTCTCATATCGTATCCGCTCTCCGCTCCGCCCATAAAAGCACTTAAAAAGGGTACGGGAAGGAAACTTACCGCACGGGAAGCTCCGTTTGCCGCGTCACACATTTTGTCGACATATATTTCAAGCGTGCTGTAAAAGCGATCGCGGATATTGCTCAACAGCTCTTTTGCGGGAACGGCGGGAGTTTCTCTTATCGCACGGTCGGTGATGAGCGACCTGCCTGAATTCAGAGTAAGTTCGAGTATCTTCGGCATATTCAGCCAGCTGTTAGTCGTGTTTCCGTTGTCTTTGCCCATGATGAGAGGCTCCTGACAGCCGGCAACCGCATAATCGGCGAGGTCCTCTCTTGCAACGCCTCTTGCGGAAAGTATCTTAAAGACGGAGTCGTCGTTAAAGAGCGAGGGAGTGAGAGTGCCGGGTGAAAAGAAAAATCTGCCCATGGCACGGTAGAGCTCGTCGGGAGTGTTCTCGTGCAGTTTTGCCGACAGTATAGGCTGAGGCAGGTTCATATCGAGGTAAGCGTCCATGAGTGCGTAGGAAGTTTCGCAGGTCATATCGTTTCCGTCTGCGTCACGCCCCGACACGATTAAGTTCTGAGATATTGCCCAGCTGCGATCCCCGACATTGAAAAATACCAAAAAGTGCTTAAACAGAGACGAGGCTTCCTCACGGGAGAGATTCTGCATCTTGCGGTATGGCTCGAAAATACGGTCGGCATTTCCGACGGAAAAGGCAAAGGGGTTGGGTGCCTGTTCAAGACACATAACCTCCCAGAGCAGCATAAAGGATTGAAGTGCCTCGTAAAGCGTTTCGCAGGGATATTCGGGCACTTTTCTCAAAGTTTTTTCCATAAGTTCAAGCTGTTTTTCCCGCTCGGGCGAGGCACACTTTCTCTGCTCCGACGCAATATCGGCATAGCGGTGTGCGAGAGAGACGGTGCTCTCAAGGGTAAGACGCATTGCGAGGAAATTGTCCTTTTTAGTGCTGTCGGTCTCTTTTTCAATACGGCTGTCAAGGGTCGATATTATCTCTTTTAAGCCCTTTGCGAGAACGGGACGGAAATCGGGAATGATGTGTCCGGTAACCTGCTCTATGAAAAACGCCACTTCGGCGGTATAATCTTCGTACTCGCCGTAAACTTCGCTTAGAGTTGTAACATAGTCCGAACGGCGTGTAAATTCCCTCACCCTGTCAATTCTCTCTTTTGTGAACTCCTCATTGGGTTCGATATCTCCGTAAACGGCGGTAGGATCGCAGTATCCGGAAAAAGTTTCCACACGGAAAGAGGGGTTGATGAGTGCATAGCTCCTTGCGAATGCGTCCGACTGACTGCCGGCAAACACCGCATTTTCGCTTATGGACAAAGGCAGTTCGTTTAAAATCGCACACAGCTCCTTTGCCGCACGCATTTCGCGGGAAAATCCCTTATACTCTTCCTCGTGATTACATACGATTTCTCTTGCCAAAAACCAACCGTCAAGGCGTTTTTTGGCTTTTTCCTCACGGTAAAGATTCTTTGCCATTGCCGTAATTTTTTCTGCGTTTAAAATGCTGTTCATATGTTTCCTCCTTTATTATGTACGCACGGTATTAAGTCCGAAACCGTGTAAAATTTCATAAAATCTTATCCGTTTTTCCTCGCTCACGAAGGCGTCAATCACGGTGTATTCTTTCCCGCACTTTTTCCACTTATCCTTGCCGTATTCGTGGTAAAGAAGAAGTTCGAAGCGGGCGTTGGAAGTGTCGTATGACGAAAAAAAGCGGGCAAAGTTTTCCATGTCGTTTTCCGAAGCGTTGAAATTGTTTATAAGCGGTATACGCACTGTCAGGTTTGGGTGAAGTTCAAAAGCCTTTTCCAAATTCGACTTAATATTTTCGTTGCCCAAACCCGTCACTTTTTTGTGAACGGCACTGTCGTAATGCTTAAAGTCCATTATCAGCTCGTCCGCAAGAGGAAAAAGTTCGGGGAGCCTTGCCGATGTGCCGTTGGTCTCTATCGCCGTGTTTATTCCCTCTTTTTTAAGCCGTGATAGCACCTCTCGCAGTTCGTCGAAACCGCAGGTACACTCCCCTCCGGTAAAGGTCACTCCGCCTCCGTCGAAAAACATGGGTTTACAGCTTACCGCCTCACTCACGAGAGCGTCGACGCTCACCGTCTCGCCGCCGTCAAAATCCATTCCTTCGGGATTTGAGCACCAAGGGCAAGAAAGATTACACCCCTGCACATGATAGACAAGGCGGTTTCCCGGCCCGTCCTGCGAAAAATTAAACCCTTTTCCGAAAATTTTCATACCGTTCCTCCGAAAAACACTTATACTTTTTTCATTATAAAGAAAATATACCGTTTTGTGAATTGACAAAAAAGAAACTAAGATGTAAAATAAAGAAAAAAGAGCAAACGGGAGCGTCTTTATGCAAACACTTTTTTCAACGGAAAAACAGCACAGTGTAACCGAAGCCAACATCAATTTCTACGCCACGCCGTTCGTGCACCCCGAAAGAGTCATGGCCGAGCACGACTTCGTTTATCTGCTTCGGGGAAAATGGAAAATAGGACAAAACGGCGAGGAGTACGACCTCAAAGAAGATTCCCTGCTCATTTTGACGGGAGGCGAGCGTCATTACGGCGTTTCCCCATGCAGTGCCGGCACGAAAACCATGTATTTTCATGTATCGCAAAATGAGGGGGAAACTCTCGCAGACGCTGCCGGGACGGGCTTTATTCTTCTTCCCTCTCTCACCGACGCTCAAAACAGGCGGAACATTAAGAAGTTTTTTGCCGAAATTATCAACGAAAAACTCTCCGGCAGTCAGAGGAAAGCCGACCTTTACTTTGAGCTTCTTCTCTGTGAGCTTGCCGAATGTGCCGCTCACGGAGAGAGTGCCGGCATTGCCGCAAAAATCAAAAACATCATTCACTCCAACCCCGAAAAATTCTTCTCAAACGCAGAACTTGCCGAAATGACGGGCGTTTCCGTAAAGACCGCCGAAACGAAATTCAAGGCGGTTCAGGGGAAAACCATTCACCGCTATATGCTCGACTTCAAGATTAAAGAGGCTATATCCTATTTCGACATTTTTCCCGAAATAAGCATTAAAGAAATTGCCTGCAATCTCGGCTTTTACGACGAGTATCACTTTTCCCGAGAGTTTAAAAAAACCGTCGGCACATCTCCCGGAAACTACAAAAAAAAGCAGACGGTAAAAATTGATAAAAAGGTGTGAAAAATCGTTGATTTTTTCACGCCTTTGCTGTATAATGATATCGTAATGATTTTTGCCGATTTTTCGGCATAACGGTTTTATTTTTACAAGAGCGAAATGCTTCAACCTGTCACATAACACATTTTTCAAACGGAGGAAATAAAATGAAAAGAACGATGCTTGCCACGATATTCGCTTTGTGTCTTGTCTTGTGTACGGCACTTTCGGTGTCTGCCGATTTGGGCGAAGTGCAGGAGAAAATCGACGCTTTGCCGGACGCTTCTCTCATCACCGAAGAAAACGCAGACGCCGTTATATCACAGCTTGAACAAATAGACGAAGCGAAACTTTCACTTTCCGATGAGGAATACGAAAAGCTCGACTTCGCAAAGTACGACGGTGCGGTGCGTGCACTCGAAGAGCTTTACGGCGAGGAGGGGGCTTCAACTCCATCCGTTCTCGGAATACCTTCCTCATATAAAAAGTACTACACGCAGTTCCGTATTGACTATACCAAATATGTCGAACCGTACGGGAACATCGGGTTGTCGGAAGCAAACGGCAATTTCGGCGGTGCACTCAAAAAACTCAGTCAGATATACCAAGATTACAGCCAATACGGTCCTATCAGAATACTCGCCCCCATGGACTACTACGGCAAAGACCTGACTGTAAGCGGAGATTACACCTTAAACAAAGCCGAATTTACCATAAGCATGGTCGACTACAAAAACTGGCTTACCATGCAGGATTACTATTTGACCGACATGGATTTTACGGGAAAACTCACGGTCCCGAGCGGTTGTAAAGTAACCTTTTTGGGACACACATATGAGGATTCCACATGTACCTTTAATATACAGGTAGAAGCAGGCGGAACGCTCATTCTCGAAAGCTGCACATTCAACGGTATAATAACCGTCGAAGAGGGAGGAATTGTCGACATAAAGAAAAATGCTCAGGTCAACGCCGTAGTTCAAAACTACGGCACGGTTCAGTCCTCCGACGGCACCGGTATTGTAACCGGAACATTCATGAATTTAAGAGGAAAAATCTTAAGCGGAACCTTTACGGGAACCGTATACAATGAAGAGGTAAGCGTAATTTCAGGCGGTACTTTTACAAAAGCTATGAGAAACAACGGTACAATCGAAGGCGGTACTTTTAGCGGTACGGTAACAAACTATGCTGCGACCTCCGTAATCAGCGACGGTACTTTTAAAAACTCCGTAATAAACTCCGCCGCGTCGGCATTAATCAGCGGCGGTACCTTCGACGGAAGTGTAACAAACAGTGAAAATGCCGTAATCGAAGGCGGTACTTTCAAAGGCAAAGTAACGAACACGGGTATTATAAAAGACGGAGACTTCTCAGCAATGGCAAGCGACAGCACGGGCGTTTATAAAGTCACTTTCGCATCGAAGGCACTCGTAGAATCTTCTTCCATGCCCGCTGTTCAGTACCGTGCGTACTACCCCGCTACAAAACCGCAGGAGACGCCCATATCGCAAACGGGTGTTCTGTTCGTACGCTGGCAAACGCTATCATACAGGACTTACACCGAATACAAGTTTTATGAAAATATCGTGGAAGACACGACGCTTTACGCCGACTGGACAAGCGAAATTTCCGAGATGAAATTTTTCGAAATCACGCCGAAGCGTTACACGGGCGTTGCCTACAACGCAAAAAACTTTGTAATAATTTACACCGGCAGCTATGATACCGACATCACCGTGCTTAAGTACAGCGAGGATTACACCTTAAGCGGCGACACAACGAAAACCGACGCCGGAAACTACTCCGTCACCGTCACGGGATTATTAAAATACAAAGGGTCCGTTACTCTCAACTACACCATTAATCAAGCCGACATTGCAGACGCAACGGTTACCGCCGAAAACTTTGACTACGACGGCAATGCTCATACTCCGACGCTTGAGGTCAAGTGGACTTACGGCGATAACACCTTTACCCTCACTCAAGGCACCGATTTCACCGTGAGCGGTACAACAAGAGCAACAAATGCCTGCGACGAATATGTGATAACTCTCACCGGAAAAGGCAATTTCAAGGGAACAAAACAAGTCACCTGGAAAATAAGCACGGCCGATTACCCCGACACTGTCCCCACCGTATCAATTCTCGATGCGACATACGGTGACGAACTTGCCGACATTGAGCTTCCCGAAAACTTTTACTGGCAGGAGACTTTCCTGCCCGACGGCAACGGAAGCCAAACTCCCGTAACTGTCGGCAATGCGGGAACCCGTACTTTCTACGCCGCATATGTTCCCGAAAACATAAACTATAATATCGTGAAAGACATACCCGTTACAATAAGAGTTGCCAGAGCATCTACCACGGAAAGCAATATCAAAGCTCCGTCTCCCCTGTCAAGTCCTTTGGTGTACAGCGGTAACAAACCTCTTTTCTCCGCCGCCGAAGTACCCGAAGGATGCACGGCGTATTACAGCCTTGACAAGTCGGCATGGACTTCCGACATTTCCGAAATTACCGTTTCCTCCACCGGAGATTACACACTCTACTTCTATGTATACGGCGGAGACAACTATTTTGACTACGGCACACAAAGTAATCCGAAATTAATTCTTTTCGACGTTTCCTCCCGCGACATTTCCGACGATTCGGGCACTTACAAAATATCGGCAGAGGTCGGCTCCTTCACCTATAACGGATACGAACAGACAATTCTGCCCACTCTGAAGCTTGTCGACAGTGAAGGAAACACGGTTGAAACTCTTGTTTCGGGTACCGATTACACGCTTTCCTCCAACACCTACACCAATGCGGGCAATCACACATTGACCGTAATCGGATGTGGCAATTACACAGGCTCTCTCGATGTACAGTTTAATATAGAAAAAGCGACAATCTATTTCACATCAATTCCGAGCGTGCATTACAATGTATACAACAGACGGGAGTACACATATGAGTACAATCTGTTAGGCGACCTGCCGTCACTTGACGCACCTTTCGGATACGGCGACACTTCCTTTTCTGTCATAGAATCCTTCGTACACGGGGGATATGTAGACAGGGACGGTGGCTGCACTGTAAATAACTCAATTCTTTCCGTTCAGGTCAAACGTTATGAAAGTGACGATGAGGGTTCCATCAACTATATCCGTGTAAAAGTTGTGTCCGAGAACATAAAAGACTTTGAAATACACATATATCTCGATGCGGTAAACAAAGCAAATGTCGATGTCTCGGTAATGCTTGACGAAACAATGGTCGGCGGCATGACATACGGCGACACCTCAACTCTCAGGGCTGAAGTTTCCGGCGGGGCTCAGGGTTCAATCACATGGACATCGAGCGACGAAAACATAATCGGAATAGTGGGAGACAGCGATGCTTTGAATGTCACTGTCAAGGCTGTAGGAGCCAGCGAGACGGGAGCTACCCTTACGGTCACCTTTGACGGAGACACACAACGCGGAACAACAACCATGATTATCCCCGTTGCAAAAAAAGCCGTCATCGTCTCGAATATTGAGGTACCGGACAAAACATATGACGGCAGTACAACCACAACCGTTGATTTTGACAAAATTGTACTTGACGGCAAGATAGCAGAAGATGATCTGAGAATTCTCTCGTTGCATGCACTCTTTTCCGATAAAAATGTCGGGCGGAACAAGACGGTCAGCATTGCGAATATCGAACTTTGCGGCACATCTGCCGAAAACTATTTCGTTTCCGAAAATTCTCAGTCGCAAGCTACCGCTTCCATTAACAAAAAAGAGGTAACGGCAGAGGTAACAGCCTCGCCTAAGACCTACGACGGCACGACAGTTGCAACGGTTACGGCTGTTGTGAACGCCTCCGAGATTTGCGAGGGCGACGAAATAACGATAACAGGACTTAAGGGTACTTTCGACACCGCAAATGCAGGAAACAGGACGGTCGCCGTTGACAGCTCCTCAGTTGTAATTTCAGGCACGGGATATGCCAACTATGACATTAAATTCCCCGCAAGCGTTTCGGCGTCGATTTATCAAAAAGTGATAATGGCACAGGTTACCGCCTCTCCAAAGACTTATGACCGCAATACGAACGCAACGGTTACGGCATATGTAAACGCCTCCGACATCTATGATGGCGACAGCATTACAATAACAGGACTTACGGGTACTTTCGACAACGCAAATGCAGGAAACAGGACGGTCGCCGTTGACACCTCCTCTGTCAGCGTTTCTGGCATGGGATACGGCAACTACAAAATTTATTACCCCGCAAGCGTTTCGGCATCTATCTATCAAAAAGAGGTAACGGCAGAGGTAACAGCCTCGCCTAAGACCTACGACGGCACGACAGTTGCAACGGTTACGGCTGTTGTGAACGCCT
>CAZLEX010000007.1:12563-58063 GCA_964558655.1 uncultured Oscillospiraceae bacterium
TTGTAATTTCAGGCACGGGATATGCCAACTATGACATTAAATTCCCCGCAAGCGTAAATTCTTCTATCGGCAAAAAAGAGGTAACGGCAACGGTAACAGCCACACCTAAGACCTACGACGGCACGACAGTTGCAACGGTTACGGCTGTTGTGAACGCCTCCGAGATTTGCGAGGGCGACGAAATAACGATAACAGGACTTAAGGGTACTTTCGACACCGCAAATGCAGGAAACAGGACGGTCGCCGTTGACAGCTCCTCAGTTGTAATTTCAGGCACGGGATATGCCAACTATGACATTAAATTCCCCGCAAGCGTAAATTCTTCTATCTCCGCGAAAACCGTGACACCTACAATAACCTTTGCAAGCAGTGACAGCCTGTACTACAACAACGCACCTCACACCCCCGAAATTATTCTTAAAGACGGCGATGTGACAATTCCCGAAAGCGAATACACAGTTTCCTATTCAAACAACACAAACGCATCCGAAAATGCAAAAGTCACGGCAACCGACAATGACGACGGAAACTACTCTTTCACCTTTGTTGAGAAAAACTTTACGATTTCAAAAGCCACACCGTCTCTTAAAAATCTGACGGCGACGATAGCCGACAACTCTCTGTCATTTGACGACATCACCGTGACATATACCACAGACAAATGGTCGACAGGTACTTTCGCCTTCGTTGACGGGCAAACTCTCAAGTGGGGCGAAAACACAGTCTCTTATGTATTCACCCCCGACGACACAAACAATGTATCGGTGGGAAGAGGCAGTGTAAATGTGACGACGAGAGACACCGAAGCCCCGACGGGAGAAATCAGGGTAGATTGGCAGAGCTGGACAGACTATTCGGAAGATATCACTTTCAGCTTTTTCTTCACGGGACTTCAGGATATAACTCTGAGTGCGAGCGACAACACAGACTGCGATGTCAAGATTGAATATCTGGTAAGCAATGAAAAAATCGAAAAAGCCGACCTTGAAAGTGCCGACTTTACCGAATACGAAGATGCTTTCAGGCTCTATCCTTACAAGAGGTACATAGTATACGCAAGACTTACAGACGAAGCGGGCAATGCGGCATACATCAATTCTGAAGGATTCGTCCTTGAAAACGAGGGTTCCTCAACTCCCTCAACTCCCTCAACTCCCTCAACTCCCTCAACTCCGTCGGTTAAATTCGACACGGGAGACGGTGAAATCGAGCTTAAGGCGGGAGATGACGGCAAGATAAGCGAACCCGAAACTCCGGTCAAAGAGGGATACACCTTCGATGGCTGGTACACCGACGACACCTTCACAAAGAAATTCGACTTTGACACCGAAATCACGGGTGACACCACCCTCATAGCAAAGTGGACGAAAAACGAATGGGTAAATCCGTTCGGCGATGTTGAAGACGGAGCATGGTACACGGAATACATCAAGTATGTGAGCGAAAATTCTCTCATGATGGGAGTTTCCGATACTGAGTTCGCACCTAACGAAAAGCTCACCCGCGCGATGTTCGTGACTGTTCTCTGGAGAATGGAAGGACAGCCCGTTGTGAACTACGCAATGCCGTTTACCGACATTGACGAAGAAGCCTACTATGCCGAAGCTCTCCGATGGGCGTCGGGTGTGGGAATTATCAAGGGCGTTTCCGAAACGGAATTCGCACCGAACTCGTTCATTACCCGCGAACAGATAGCGACGATTATGTTCCGCTATGCCGAATACAAGCAGACGGCTCCGACGGGCGCGTGGGCAATCCGTATTACCTTTGCCGACGCTTCCGATATTTCCGACTATGCGACCGAAGGCGTTATGTACTGCCTGCTTCACAACATTATGTTAGGCAAACAGGACAACCTCTTCGACCCGCAGGGCTTCACGACAAGAGCCGAAACCGCCGCTATTCTCAATCGCTTTATCGAAAACAATTGATAACAAAAAAGCAGAAGGCGTTCACCACGCCTTCTGTTTTTGATTCTTTCAAGCTTTTTGAAAAAAGCTTGCCAAAACTTTCATTGTTATGACAAGTTTCTTCAAAACTTGTCATAAAGAGGTCATATTTCCCTTATTACAAGTTTGAAAAACTTGTAATAAAAATGAAGTTTTGATAAAACTTTTTTAAAAGTTTTCGGGACAAGGGCAGAGCCCTGTATATTTCTTTCAAGCTTTTTGAAAAAAGCTTGAAATATTAATATTATAATAAGACGGTTAATTCTCTATAAGGCGAAGAATATTGTCTCTTGCGTTTGTAATATGCTTTTCGGTAAGGGATTTGGCAAGGGAGCTGTTATGAGAAGCAATCGCCTCGTAAATTTCCCGATGTTCCTCAACGGCGGCAATGGTTCTGCCGGCACTCAGGAATGAGGACTCTCTGGCTCTTTTGACATGAGCATGAAAAGACTTGAGAGTATCACGCAGAGTACGGCTTCCCGAGCACTCGTAAATTATCTCGTGAAATTTAGTGTCAAGCTGTACAATTTGCAAAACATCGTTTTTAGCACAGTAAAACTCCTGAAGTTCCACCAAGTTTTCAAGTTCTTTTACCTGTTCGGGCGTAATACGCTCCGCCGCCCACATTGAGCTTATCCCCTCAATCGCAATGCGAATGGTGTAAATATCCTTGATATCGTCAACGGAAACGCCTACGACAAAAGTTCCCTTGTTCGGAACGGTGGTAACAAGCCCGTCCAGCTCCAGCTGACGCAAAGCTTCACGAACGGGAGTACGGCTCACGCCGAGCTGTGCCGAAATTTTCGACTCGACCAACTGGTCGCCTGTTGCGTAAATACCGTTAATAATCTGCTGTTCAAGCGTCTCGAAAACCTTGACGGGAAGAGACGAAGACGAAACGGCGTCAAAAATCTTTTTCATTTTAAGTCCTCTTTTTCACTGATATTGGCAAGCGGGTTTGCCTCAATGGCTTTTTTCATCTGCATATCGGACACATGAGTATATATCTGCGTGGTATTGAGCTGTTCATGCCCCAAAATATCCTTAAGCACCCGCACATCGACATTCCCCGTGCGGTACATGAGAGTTGCGGCGGTATGACGGAGTTTATGCGTCGAAAAATCCCGTCCGCCGAGTCCTGCCAGCGAGAGATACTTTTTCACCGTCCACTGCACCGTTTTTGCCGAAATGCGCCGTTTGTTACGGCTTACGAACATGGCTTTCGGATCCTGACAGTCTATGGGACGGCGGGCAATGTAATTTTTCAGGGCGTCTATACAGGCACCGTTGAGATAAACGGTGCGTTCCTTACTTCCTTTACCCCTTATACGCAAGGAGGCGTCCTCCCAATTAACGCTGTCAAGGTTAATACCGACAAGCTCCGAAAGTCTCATTCCGCAATTAAGAAAAAGGGTAAAAATAGCGTAATCCCGATATCTGTTAGGATTTGTTTCGTCACATCTGACACATTCGAGAAGCCTTACGCTTTCCTCAAGAGTTAAAAACTTCGGCAGAGCGTTTTTTACGGCAGGAGTGGAAATATCGGCGGCAGGATTGACCGATATGATTTTTTCGCGGTAAAGGTACTTGAAAAACTCCCTTATCGAGACGAGCTTTCTCGCACGGGCGGCGGCACCGTTCTGTTTGTCAAGACTCACATGGAGCATATATTCGTATATCTGCTCGCTCTTAATGTTTTTTACCCGCTCAAGACTTACGCCGTAAATATCGAATTTCTCCTCCTGTGCTCCGTCCTCTCGGGAGAAAGTGAACTTAAAAAAATTCGTAAGGTCGAGTGCGTATTCGTTGACTGTGAGGTCGCTGCGGTTGCAGATGACCTTTTTGTATGTTAAAAACCCCTTAAGAAAAGACGGGGCTTCGGTATACTTCACTTTTTTTCTCTCCGTTTTACCTGAAATTATTTTAAGTATACCACCTTTTTTTTCGTTTTGCAAGAGTTGACAAAAAATCTTCGCGGTGGTACTATATAAATCGGAAAATATATTTAATAAGGAGGACACCATGTCAAACATTTGGCACGACTGTGCACCGTCGAGGATAAACCCCTCCGATTTCGTGTGCGTTATCGAAATATCAAAAGGAAGTAAAAAGAAATACGAACTTGACAAAGAAACGGGCTTTTTGATTTTGGACAGAATTCTTTACACCTCCACCCACTATCCCGCAAACTACGGCTTTATTCCGAGAACTTACGGCGACGACGGGGACCCTTTAGATGTACTCCTTCTCTGTTCCGAGCCTCTTGAACCCCTCACTCTTGTACGGGCTTATCCCATCGGCGTTATCTCCATGATAGACAACGGACGCAAGGACGACAAAATCATTGCCATTCCGAGAGAGGACCCGAATTACAACATTTATACCGACATGGAAATGCTTCCCCGCCATGTGTTCGACGAAATGAGGCACTTCTTCTCGGTTTACAAAGACCTTGAAAACAAGACCACCGCCGTCGATGAGGTAGGTCCGAGAGATACTGCCGAAAAGATAATCTCAGACGCCATCGACCACTATATCGAAACATTCTGCAGGTAACGGAGAAAAATATGAAAATCATTGTTATAGGTGCGGGCAAGGTCGGTTACACGGTTGCCGAACAGCTCATTGCCGAAGGGCACGATGTGGTGATTGTCGACACTTCCCGCGATGTTCTGCGTGACGCTCTCGACTCTCTTGACGCTATCGGCGTACACGGCAACGGTGCCGTAAGCAGTGTTCTTCTTGAAGCGGGGGCGGATAATTGCGGGCTTCTGATAGCTCTCACGGGTTCGGACGAACTGAACCTGCTCTCCTGTCTCATTGCCTCCCGTCTGGGTGCGGGAGGAACTATTGCCAGAGTACGCAACCCCGAATATCACCGCGATCTCGGCATTGTGAGCGAAAGTCTCTCTCTTACTATGGCACTCAATCCCGAATATGAGGCGGCACTTGAAATATTCCGCATACTCAAGTACCCTTCGGCGATAAGCGTTGACATCTTTTCACGCGGGAAAGTCGACCTTGTGAGTTTTGAGGTGGGAGAAGAGTGTCTCCTCTGCGGCAAAAGTGTGAGGGAAGCTTTTTCCTCTCTCTCTTTCAATGTGCTTGCCTGTGCCGTAAACCGTGACACAGAGGTATTCATTCCGCGAGGCGACTTTGAAATAAAGTCGGGAGACATTGTAGCCGCAATGATACCCCCCGACGAAATAAACGGATTTTTCAAACAAATAAACATTCCGGTCAAAAAAGTCAAAAGCGTTATGATTGTCGGCGGAGGCGTTATCGCAGAGTATCTCGCAAGTGAGCTCTGCCGTGCGAAATGTGCCGTAACGGTAATAGAAAAAGACCGTGAAAGAGCCGAAAATCTGAGCTTTCTTTTCCCCGACGCCAACATCGTCTGTGCCGACGGAACCGACCGCGATATGCTTCTCGAAGAGGGACTGTCCTCCTGCGACGCTCTCTGTTCGCTCACGGGGTTCGACGAAGAAAACATCTTTCTCTCCCTCTTTGCTCAGGGTGTGAGAGAGGACATAAAAACCGTGACAAAAGTCAACAAAATTGCTTTTAAGGAGCTTACCGGTATTCTCGATATGGGTTCCGTCGTCTACCCGAAATACATCACATCCGACAAAATTTTACGCCATGTGCGTGCGAAATGCAACAATGCGGGCGGAGGTCTGGAAAATCTTTACAGAATTCTCGGCAACAAGGCTGAGGCTCTGGAATTTTCCGTGTCGGAGAACAGCCCTCTTGCCGATAAACCTATCTTCAAGCTCCCTCTCAAGCCCGATGTGCTTATCGGTGCCGTAACACGCAAAGACGAGGTGTTTATACCGCACGGTACCGACCGTCTTCTGCCGGGTGACGCCGTTACCGTCGTGACGCTTATACAGGGCTTATCCGACCTTGAAGACATTTTGAGGGACGACTTATGAATAAAAGAATGACGCTTCATGTGCTGGGAGAAGTTCTGCTCGTTCAGGCTCTTTTGCTTCTCCTCCCCGCTCTCACGGCTCTTATTTACGCCGAGAACATTATAAAGTTTTATCTTTTCACCTCTCTTCTGTGCACACTTGCCGGAGGGTGTCTCCTCTCCGTCCCCGTTCGAGACCGCAGAATCCGCTACAAAGACGGCTTTGTCATCGTCTGTTTCGGCTGGATTCTCCTGAGCCTTTTCGGTGCTCTCCCCTTTTTTCTGTCGGGAGAAATTCCCTCTTACACCGACGCTCTTTTCGAGTCGGTGTCGGGATATACCACGACCGGTTCCACTGTTCTTACCGATGTCGAAAAGCTCAGCCGTGCCTCCCTCTTTCACCGAAGTTTTTCTCACTGGGTGGGAGGAATGGGAGTACTCGCTTTTCTCATGGTTCTCGTTCCCGTTGCTCATGGCGGTTCAAATCTCAATCTCATGCGTGCCGAAAGTCCGGGAGTTGAGGTGGAAAAGCTTGTACCCAAGTCCAACCGCACCGCCCGTATTCTCTACGGAATTTACTTTTCGCTAACTCTCCTCCAGCTCTCTCTCATGCTGGCGGGAGGTATGCCCGTTTTCGACGCCGTGACTATAACCTTCGGTACGGCGGGTACGGGAGGTTTTTCAATTCTCAATTCGGGACTTGCCTCCTATTCACTTTACATTCAGACGGTCGTCACGGTATTTATGATTCTTTTCGGCATTAATTTCAACCTGTATTTTCTCATCATCTGCCGACGGGTGCGTGACGCTCTCAGGAGTGAGGAACTGCGGGTATATCTTATCATCTTTGCCGCAGCCTCTCTCATTATCTCTTTCGATGTGTTTTCTCACTCGCTCTACCCGACCTTTTTACAGTCTCTTCACCAAGCCGTCTTTCACACTTCTTCCGTCATGTCCACAACCGGATACGCCATATCCGACTTCAATTTATGGCCGGAACTGAGCCGTGCCGTTCTCATGGCGGTGATGTGCATAGGAAGCTGTGCGGGAAGTACGGCAGGAGGACTCAAGGTCTCCCGTTTGATTATAGCACTCAAAAGTGCCTCCTGCGAAATTCGGCAGGTCATAAGTCAGAGGAGTGTTGCCGTTGTGAAGTACGACGGCAAACGGGTTAAGGATTCCGTTGTCAAAACAACCTACGCTTACATTCTCATATATATTCTTATTATTGCCCTCTCTTTTATCGTTGTCTCTTTTGACGGCAATGATTTTCTTACCGATTTTTCCGCCGTTCTTACCTGTGTGAACAATGTGGGTCCGGGTTTTGGAAAAGTCGGCCCTTACGGCAACTTCTCGTCGTTTTCTTCCATCTCAAAACTTGTTTTTATCTGCGATATGCTTCTCGGCAGGCTGGAAATTTTTCCCGTCCTTGTCGCCGTCTCGGCTCTGTTCGGCAAGAAAAACAGGTCTTTGTGATTTATTCTACTTAGCACTTAAGGGCTCCGCCCATACCCGAAAACTTCATTTTTTATTACAAGTTTGAAAAACTTGTAATAAGGGAAACATGACCTCTTTATGACAATTAAAGTTTTTGGTCAAGCTTTTTTCAAAAAGCTTGAAAGAAAGAAAAATATGAAATACTATTTCAGACACAAGATAGAAAATCTGCTTTCGGTAAAAAGCATAGTCACAATAGAATATCTGGACTTGCCGGGCGGGTACGAATATCCCGCAGAAAGTCACAACTTCTGGGAGATGGTATATGCCGATAAGGGAGATGTCGACTACTATGTCGAAGAAACTCCCACTCATCTGTCGGAGGGAGAACTGCTCTTTCTCGCACCGGGCAGGCAACACCGTTTCTCAGCGTCGGCGCTCAACGCACCCTCGATTTTCGTGCTCTGTTTCGACTTGAATTCCGAAATGATGAACTTTTTCGACGGATACAAGACGGTTTTGGACAAGCGTGAAAAACCGTTTATAGAGAACATAATCACGGAGACTCGCGGTACATTCCGTCTGCCGTTCAGGGAGAAGGCGGAAGTGCTGGAGGACGCAAATCTGGGCGGACAGCAAATGATACGCATTAATCTCGAAATGCTTCTCATAACACTTCTGCGTGCCGAAGATAAGCGTGAAGAGCAGGTGGAATTTATAAAAAACGACAGTTTTGCCGACGCCATTTCCGACAAGATTTCACAGTATCTGAAGAGCCGTGTAAACTCCCGCATATACATTGACGAAATATGTGCCGTTACGGGATATTCCAAAACTTATGTCTCTCAGGTGTTCCGTCAGACGACGGGAGAATCGGTGATTTCCTATTTCAACCGTCTGAAAATCAAAGAGGCGAAAAGGCTCATACGGGAGAACCGAATGACGATGAGCGAAATTTCCGACGCTCTCGCTTTCAACGATCCCCGTTACTTTTCCCTCATGTTCAAAAAGCTTACCGGCAAAACTCCGAGCGAATACAAAAATTCCGTAAACAAGACTTAATTTTCAAAAAAATTCCGTCACTTTCCGAAAAAGCGGCGGATTTTTTGTTTTTTTTGAAAAAATATTCTCTCCCTTTTTTAACAATAATCCCCTTTTAAAATAAACTTTATTTGAGGTGATTTTGTGAAAAAAAAGGTCATTTTCGGCACGGCGGCTTTTCTTTTGTTTATAATTTTCGCCTTTTGGCTCTTCGAGGCAAGGCTCTATCCGATTATTGAAAAGTTAGCCGTCACAAAAAGTAAAAATCTCGCTCTCGTCACTGTAAATTCGGCAATTTTGGACTGCATGGAGGGAGTGGGAGACTTCGTGACAATCGAAAGAGATGCCGACGGACAGATAGTACTGCTTGAGACAAACTCCGAAACGGTAAATCTGCTCAAAGCCCGTATATCCGTTGAGGTCGAAAAGCGTCTTTCCTCTCTTGACGGGGGGATAAAAATTCCTTTAGGCAATGTCACGGGGATAAAACTGCTTTCGGGCAGAGGTCCCGAAATAAGCGTTAAAACAACTCCCGCACGGAGTATTTCCACCCGCGTCGAGTCGGTTTTCTCTTCCTGCGGTATCAACCAGACGCGTCACCTGGTTACACTCGCCGTCGAAGCCGATTTCGGCGTAATTCTTCTCTCCCGCTCCGTCGAATGTCATGTTTCTGACACCGTTACTCTTGCCGACACCGTAATCGTGGGCAAAGTTCCCGACGCTTACACCGATATCAACAAAATCGGAGACGACTTTCTCGGCGATGTAGTCGACTTTTCGGCTCAGCTTGCCGAGTGAGCAAATAAAAAGGCAGGACCGAAAGGTCCTGCCCGTAAATTAAAAGTCCCAGTTGTATTTGGCCGCTTCGCTTCTTATCATTTTTGCCGAAGCCAAGATATCTTCGATCTGCTTTTCGCCCGAAATTTCGCGTTCAATGGTGAAATGACCCTTGTACTTCTTTTCGTTGAGAAGACGAACAACCTCAGGGAAATCTACCATACCTTCGCCTATCTGAGTCTCACAGCCGAGATTGCGTCCGTCTGTCGGCCACATACCGTCTTTGAGGTGAGTGCAGCGTACATACTCTCCGAAAATGCGAACGGCGTCAACGGGATTTGCCTTGCCGTAAAGAATGAGATTTGCCGTATCGAGATTGACTCCCACATTTCCCGTTCCTATATCTTCAATCGCACGGCGAAGAGTTACGGGAGTTTCCTGTCCGCTCTCAAAATCAAACCATACGCCGCGAGGCTTGAACACATGAGTGCAGTAATATCTCATCATGTCGATAAATGTGATGTATACGGGGTCGTTCGGGTTTTCCGGAATAAAGCCCGCATGAGTAACGACATCTTCGACGCCGAGCGTCGAGGCGATCTGTGTCGCATTGTCGATAAGGTGTATTCTTCTGTCACGCCATGCCTCCGGAATGAGACCTATCGTGGACTGACCTTCGTAAAAAGTCCATGTGCACGGTGCTCCCCAGCCTGCCCAAAGCGCCGATATCTCAATGCCGTATGTCTCTTCCATTTCGCGAATTTCTTTCGCGCGGCCTATTACTTCGTCTCTTACCTCGTCTGTCGCCATCAAGTTGAGCATGAAACTGTCAAGTCCGAGACTCTGTGCCTTTTTGAAGTTGTCCTCCAAATTTCCTCTGTATCCCGTCATGACGCCGAATTTGATTTTGTTTGTCATTTTTTACGCCTCCCGTTTTGATTCATTATGGAATTTAAAATCATTATACACTCCCCTTTTTTAAATGTCAAGCAATATGTTGCCCACTTTTTTCACTATCTTGCCATGAAAGATTATATAAGGGCTCCGCCCCATACCCCGAAAACTTTAAAAAGTTTTATCAAAACTTCATTTTTTATGACAAGTTTTTCAAACTTGCAATAAGGAAAATATGACCTCTTTATGACAAGTTTTGAAAAAGCTTGGGGAGCCCTGTATAAATCTTTAAAAGCTGTCACAAAGGTGTCATTGTATGTCAGAGAAAGGCGGGAGTATAATAACGGCGACGGAGGGAAAGACGAATGAATGACGGCGGATTTATACAACTGAAAAGAGAGATAAAAAACTGGCGGTGGTACACCGACATAAAGGTGTTCAAACTGTATATTCACTTAATACTGTGTGCCAATTGGGAAGAGGGAGAGTTTTTGGGAATACACATAGAACGAGGGCAGACGGTGCGGAGTATACACATGCTTGCAGAAGAATCGGGGCTGACGGAAAAAGAAGTTAGAAGAGGCTTGATGTGTCTTAAAAAAACGGGAGAAATCACACGGACTTCACACGGCAATATAACCTTGATTACACTGACCGATTACGAGAAATTCGGGCAAGCGAAGGGCAAGGCGAGGGCAAGCGAAGGGCAAGGATATAATAATAATTATAATAATAATTATAATAATAATAAAAATAATAATAATAAAGACTCAAGTTTTAATGCAGACGAATTTTTTGAAATTGCCGTCGCTCATGCAAAGCTTAAAGCCGAAAAGGAGCAACCTTACAACAATTCTTAAAAGACTTATTTGCGCCTTTTTAATTTCGGGATTGATATACAAAGATACCCGAAAGCACAAAAGCACATAAGTCAAGCCTTGCCTATTCTGTCTTGATGTGCAACGCTGTGCGGCTGTTGCACATCGGAGTTTTCGCTTACCGCAGAGCCGATAATATATATTTGCTTTGCACATCTCAAGCCGAAAAATTCACAAGGCTTAGGCTGTATCAGGACAAAGATATCAAAAAATTTTTCGTGTTGAGTTTTTGTGTACAAAAATATGATAATATTAAATAATAATATATTGAAATGTTCATAAATTTGTTGTAAACTGTCATTAACAAAAATACTTTCAGGAGGTATTATTATGGCATATTACAACGCTAAAGAAACAGCAGACAGAATTGCAAAGGTTCAGAAGCTTCTCAACGAAAAAGATGTCGACATCGCTCTCATCTATTTCGACGAGCTCAATGTTGCTAACGGCTGGTATCTGACCGGCTGGGTAGGACAGTTTGAAAAAGGAGCCGTTATGGTTCCCAGAGTAGGCGAGCCCATGCTTTTGGGCGGTCCCGAGTCCGAACCTTTCGCAAAGCAGGACGCAGCTATCCGTGACACAAGATGTTTCCCCGTATTCATGGTTCCCAACGAGGAATATCCCAATGCCACTATCATCACATGGGAAGAGCTTTTTGCGGAGCTTTCCAAAAATCTCACACTTAAGAAAGTCGGCCTCGTAGGCACAGACGAAATGCCTCACGCGCTTTACACACAGCTTGAAGAAGGTTTTAAGGGCTGTGAGCTTGTCGACATTACCGAAGACTATCTCAAGTTCCGCTATGTAAAGAGCGATTGGGAAGTTGAGCAGGCAAGAGCGGCAACAAAACTTTGCTACGAAGCATACAAGGCAATGGCAGAGAAAGTTAAGGCAGGCAACAAGGAATACGAAGTTGCCGCAGCGGGCGAGGCTGTATGCCGTGCAAACGGTGCAAACAGCTTTGCATACCAGACCATCGTAGGTTCGGGCACCCGTTCCAACGCAGTCGTTCCCACCGCTACCAACAAAGTAATGCAGGACGGCGAAATGGTTATGCTCGGTATCGCTCCCAGAATTAACGGATATGCCGGCACATTCGGCCACACCGTTCCCGTTTCCGGCGAATACACACCCGAGCAGAGAAAGTGCCTTATCGACATGATCGAAGTTATGAAGGTCACAAAGAGTATGCTCCGTCCCGGCGTTTCCGGCCGTGAAATCGACATCGAAGGCAGAAAGCTTTACGACAAGGGCGGTTATCTCCCCTACCTCGTATGCCCCTTCGCACACACAATGGGACTTCTCGAAGCCGAGTCTCCCTTCTTCGGCCCCAACTCCGACGATATTCTTCAACCCAACATGGTTGTCAATGTCGATGTATCCTTCTTCGGTCATCCCACACTCAACGGACTTCGTGTTGAGACCTGCTATGTAATTACGGAAGACGGCTGTGAGCCTCTCTGCCCCGAATATGAGCAGGAACTCTTCAACTACATTAAATAATTTTTAAAGGAGATTTACCATGAATAAAGGTCAGCTTAACTGGGTATTCCCCGACGGTGATCTTCCGCCTCACGGCGACAACCCCGATTTTCTCGGTCATGAAGCCCTCACCGTTACCAATCTCAACGATACCGACGCTCATCTCACCATCGATATCATTTTTGAGGACAAGGATCCCGTAAAGGGACTTACCTTCACTCTCGGTGCCGAAAGAGTTTTCTGTTTCAGACTTGACTATCCTATCTGCGACCAGAAATTCCAGATTCCTCACGGTCAGTATTCCATCGTTGTTCATTCGGATGTTCCCGTCGTTGCCTGCTTCGGCAGACTCGATGTAAGACAGACCAACATGGCTTACTACATAGTTCAGGGCTACTCTTATTAATAACAATAAAACCTGCGATGAAAAAAACATCGCAGGTTTTGTTTTTTTAAGGACTCCGCCCTTGTCCCGAAAACTTTTAAAAAAGTTTTATCAAAACTTCATTTTTTATTACAAGTTTTTCAAACTTGTAATAAGGGAATTTAACTTCTTTATGACAAGTTTTGAAAAAAATTGTCATAACAATGAAAGTTTTTGGTCAAGCTTTTTCCAAAAAGCTTGAAACAAATATATAATTTATATACTCACTTTACACCGTAACGGCTTCTTTTACGTTTTGAGATGCCGTTTTCTTTTTGGCGTTTGCGAGCATAAGCTTAAGGCGGTTTTCCTGATTGACGCGGCTGGCACCGGCGTCATAGTCAATCGCGACGATATTAACATCGGGATAAAGCTCCTTAAGCGGTTTCATCATACCCTTACCGCAGATGTGATTAGGCAGACAGCCGAACGGCTGAGTACATACGATGTTACTAACTCCCTCCTGTGCAAGCTCTGCCATTTCGGCAGTCAACAGCCACCCCTCGCCCATCTGCACCGCACGGCTTATAAGACCGTCGGTCAAATGCACCACCTCGTCAAAAGGAGTGAGTCCCTCAAACCCGCCTGAAATAAGTGCGAAATTGATCTCTCCTCTTTTACGGTTGAGAAACCGATAGGCGTATTTGCAAAGGCGGTAAGAAAAGAATCCTTTTTTGTAGACCTGCCAATTCACAATACGGTTGTATATGTAGTAAAGGCAGAAATCGCAAAGTCCGGGCACAACGGTCTGTGCTCCCTCGCTTATGAGAAAACTCTCAAGAGAGTTGTTTGCCGCAGGAGAATATTTGACGAAAATTTCCCCCACGATACCCACCTTGACGACCTCTTTTTTTTCGGCGGGAATTTTATTGAAATCGGCAACTATCCTGCCGTAATTCTCCCTGATTTTATTTTTTCTTATCCTGCCCGTACTTCCAAGCTCACGCCCGAGCCTCTCGCTCCACTCGTCAGCAAGTTTCTCGCTCTCCCCCCTATTCTTTTCAAAGGGACGGGTACGGGCAACCAGATACATCAAAAGGTCACCGTACAGAACACCGTAAAACATACGGTGCAGTTTTTTTATACTGAGCTTAAAACCCGAATGTTTTTCAATTCCCGCAAGACTGAAAGAAATTACGGGAATATATTCCATGCCCGCTTTCTTCAAAGCTTTGCGTATGAGGGAGATATAATTCGACGCACGGCAACCGCCTCCCGTCTGAAACATAATGAGAGCGGTCTTATGCAGGTCGTATTTCCCCGAAAGAAGTGCCTTCATAAACTGTCCCACCACGATAATTGCGGGATAGCAGGTGTCGTTATGAGTATAACGCAGACCTATTTCGGCAATATCGCCGCCGTCGTCCTCAAGGAGTTCAAAATTGTAGCCGTAGCTCTTCATTATGCCGGAAATTATCTTAAAATGCATGGGAAGCATATTGGGCACAAGCACGGTATAATCCTTTATCATTTCCTTTTCAAAAGGAACATAATGTCTGTCCTGCATTTTTAACTCCTTTGCTCCAAAGCTCCGAGCAGACTGCGTAATCTTATACGGACAGCTCCGAGATTTGTTATTTCGTCAATCTTTATCTGTGTGTAATACTTTCCTCTTTTTTCCAAAATATCACGCACTTCGTCCGTTACGACAGCGTCCACTCCGCAGCCGAAAGAAACAAGCTGTACAAGCTCCGTATCCTCATGTTCGGCGGCATAAGCGGCGGCTCGGTAAAGGCGTGAATGGAAAGTCCACTGGTCAAGCACATTAACATATTGGACAGGTGCAAGATGACAAACGCTGTCCTCACTTACCACGACAAAGCCGAGAGAGGAAGCGAGGCGGTCGATACCGTGACTTATTTCCGGATCGGCGTGGTAAGGTCTGCCCGCCAAAATCATAATTCTTTTTCCGTTCTCTCTTGCGTAGCGAATAGCCCCTTCGCCCAAGTGCCGTATCTCTTCTTTATACGCAAAATACGCCTCAAAGCCCTTTTCACAGGCTTTTTTCACCTCTTTCAAAGTGATATCGGCCCACTTCTCCTTAAGTGCGGGATAAAGCGTTTCGGCAAGCTTTTTGGGACTGTCGAGGCAGAGATAAGGATAAAGGAAAGTGACATTTTTTATTTCTTCCATATTTCCCCGAATAAGCTCGGCATAATAAGCGACAACGGGACAGTTGTAGTGATTGTCGGACGCTTTTTCGTCGATATTGTAGGTGAGGGAGGGATAAAAAACGGTATCTATACCCTCGTCCGTAAGAGCGAGAATGTGCCCGTGCATTATCTTTGCGGGATAACAGGCGGTGTCCGACGGAATGGTAAACTGTCCTCTGAGATAAGTGGAACGGTTGGAAAGAGGCGAAAAGCGTACCTCAAATCCCAAAGAGGTAAAGAGTGCGTTCCAGAGGGGAGCAAATTCCCAAGTCGACAGAGCGGTGGGGATTCCTATCTTTCCCCGTCTGCCCTCCTGCGATGAAAGCGAAGAAATGATTTTCCTCTTTTCCTCCAAAATGTTCGGGAGTGTTTCCCTCTCTTTTCTGCCCGCACCTTTGGAGCACTGATTGCCCGATATAAACACCTCGCCGCCTGAAAAGCGGTTTACAGTCAGGTGACAGTTGTTTGCACAGCCGTGACAGACAGACGGAGAAGATGTATGTGTAAAGTTTTTGAGTTCTTCCTCACCGATGATAGCGCTTTCCTTTGTGTTCATGGAAAAGAGAGCGGCACCGTAAGCCCCCATAAGCCCGGCAATTTGCGGGCGTATGACATTCGTTCCCGTCTCAAGTTCAAAGGCACGGAGCACGGCGTCGCTGTAAAAAGTACCGCCCTGCACCACGATGTGCCGTCCGAGTTCCTTTGCGGATACCGCACGGATAACCTTGTAAACGGCATTTTTTACCACGCTGACCGAAAGTCCCGCCGATATATCCTCAACGCTCGCACCGTCTTTCTGCGACTGCTTGACGGAGGAATTCATAAACACGGTACAGCGGGAACCCAAGTTGACGGGAGCGGGAGCGAAAAGTGCGAGATTTGCAAATTCATGTGCAGTGTACCCCAAAGCCTTTGCGAAAGTCTCGATAAACGAACCGCACCCGGACGAGCACGCCTCGTTGAGCATAATACTGTCGATAGCTCCGTTTTTAATGCGGAAACACTTTATATCCTGACCGCCTATATCAAGTATGAAATCGACTTCCGGCAGGAAAAATTTTGCCGCCGTATAATGAGCGACCGTTTCCACAACTCCGACATCAATGTGAAAGGCGTGCTTTATTATATCTTCGCCGTAACCCGTAACTCCCGCACCGCAAATTTTTATCCGTCCCCGAATAAGCGTATAAAGTTCGCCGAGCTTCCCACGTACAAGTTCGACGGGATTGCCCAAATTCGAGCCGTAATACGACCATAAAACGCTCTTGTCCTCCCCGATAAGCACCAGCTTCGTCGTGGTTGAACCGCAGTCGATACCGAGCCAGGCCGAACCGCTGTAAGAGGAAAGGTCGGTTTTTTTCACCGACGCTTTGGCGTGGCGGGAAGCAAAGGCACGGTACTCCATTTCGCTAACAAAGAGCGGAGGAAGCCTGTCAGCCCCTGCCCTTTCCGCGCCGGTACATTCCTCAAGCATTGCGTGAAGCGTATCAAGAGAGACGGAGGGCAGATTTTCACTTGTCATTGCCGCACCCATTGCGACCGAATAGAGTGCCCATTCGGGAAAGACGGCACTGTCACCGTCAAGTCCGAGAACCTCGCAGAACTGTTTCCTAAGTCCCAGACAGTAGTGCAGAGGTCCGCCCAAAAACATAACTTTTCCCTCTATCTTTCTGCCCTGTACAAGTCCCGTAACCGTCTGATTGACGACCGCACGGTAAATGCTCGCGGCAACATCGCAGAGGTTTGCACCCTGATTGAGAAGAGGCTGTATATCGCTCTTGGCAAACACTCCGCAACGGGAGGCAATCGGATATATCTTAGTTGCCTTCAAACTCGCCTCGTCCATTTCATCGGGAGTCATGTTCAACAGTACTGCCATCTGGTCGATAAACGCTCCCGTACCTCCCGCACAGGTTCCGTTCATTCTCTCGTCGGTTCCGCCTTTGAAGAATATTACTTTGGCGTCCTCTCCGCCGAGTTCTACAACGACTTCAGTATCGGGTGCAAGCCGTTCTATGACCTCGCCTTCGGCATACACCTCCTGCACAAAGTTAAGGCGTGCCGAATGTGCCATGCCCATTCCGGCAGAACCCGAAACCGTGACAGATACATTCAGATTTCCCACTTCTTCTTTCAGCTCGCGAAGCATTTCCAGCGTCGTCTGTCTCACGCGGGAGAGATGTCTGCGGTATTTGCACCAGACAGTCTCACTCTCCCGCATAAGTACAAATTTCGTCGTTGTGGAACCGATATCTATACCGAGTAAATACTTTTCAGTCATTGATTTTTCCGTCCTTGTTTTTTCCTCATGCCGCACGCTCTTCAAACTGACTGTTGTAAAGATCGGCGTAAAATCCGCCCTGTGCGAGAAGCTCTTCGTGGTTTCCGCTCTCGATAATATCCCCGTCACGCATGACAAGAATAAGGTCGGCGTTCTTTATCGTTGAGAGGCGATGAGCTATGACAAAAGAGGTCCTGTTCTGCATGAGGGTATCCATTGCCTCCTGAATTTTCAGCTCCGTGCGGGTATCGACGCTCGATGTCGCCTCGTCCAAAATAAGCATTGGCTTGTCGGCAATCATCGCACGGGCAATTGTAAGCTGCTGTTTTTGCCCTTGAGAGAGATTTACTCCGTCGTTCAGAACCGTGTCGTAGCCGTGCGGCAAAGTCTTTATAAAGTGGTGCAAGCCGACGGCACGGCAAGCCTCTTTGATTTTTTCGTCGGACACATTCGGCGTGGAATAGACGAGATTTTCTCTCACCGTTCCCTCAAAAAGCCATGTATCCTGAAGAACCATGCAAAACAGGCTGTGCACATTTTCTCTTGACAGTTCTCTCGTGGATACTCCGTCTATGAGTATTTCACCGCTCTGAATTTCGTGGAAACGCATGAGCAGATTTACCATTGTCGTTTTACCGGCACCTGTGGGACCGACTATTGCAATCTTCTGTCCGGGCAGTGCCTTTGCACTGAAATTGTGAATGATAACTCTGTCGCTGTCTTCATAGCCGAATTTAACATTTTTAAATTCGACCTCTCCCTTTATGTTTTCAAGCTTTTTCGTCTTATCGCTCTCGTCTTGCATTTCCTCAGCCTCAAGGAATTCAAACACACGCTCGCCTGCGGCGGCTGCCGACTGAAGCGACTGCATTGATTGTGCCATCTGTGAGAGAGGCTGTGTAAAGTAACGCACATACATTACGAATGCGACTATGACCGAGAATGACACTTTACCGTTCAGAGCCATCGCACCGCCCACGATACATATGGCGGCGTAAGCGAAATTGCCTATGAAAGTCATGAAAGGCATCATAAGACCGGACAGGCAGTGAGCACGGAAACCGCTCTTTTTCAAAGTGTCGTTGAGTGCGTCGAACCTGCGGTTTTCCGCCTCCTCGCCGTTATATGCACGCACAACATTGTGCCCTGAGTATATTTCTTCAATATGACCGTTTATCGCACCGAGACTTCTCTGCTGTACGGCAAAATACTTCTGGCTCTTGCCCATAACCTTTGTCATGAAGAAAAAGCCTACAAGCGTGGAAAGTACCGCCGTTATCGCCATAACCGCATTTGTGACGAACATCATAATCAAACTTCCCAAAAAGAGAACCGTCTGAGAAATGAGATTGCCGATACTCTGGTTAAAGGACTGTGAAATGGTATCGATATCGTTGGTAACGCGGGAGAGGATATCGCCGGTCGATGTGCGGTTGTAGTACCACATGGGCAGGCGGTTGATTTTCGAGGAAATGTCCCCTCTCATCTTCTTTGAAATTCTCTGAGTGACATTTGCCGTAATCAGTTGCTGCATTGAGGTCAAAACCCAGCAGGAAGCGTAAAAAACGACAAGCGTTACGGCAACTTTTCCCACAGCTTCAAGGTCTATGTTCCCCGTGTAAAGCCCCTGTTCTATATAAGAAGCAATATCGGAGAGTTTATCGGGACCTATAAGTTGCAATACCGTACCGACAAGTGCAAACAGAATTGCAACGCAGAAAGGCAGAGCGTATTTTTTGCAATACAAAATGAGCTTTTTCCAGGTGCCGATAAGGTCTTTCGCCTTTTCTCCCGGTCTTCCGGGACCGCCCGGACCACCCGGACCACCCGGACCACCGGGACCTCTGTGTGCGGGACGGGCTGTTGCGGAACCGAATTCGTATTCTTTCTTTTCCATTATGCAAGTTCCTCCTTTGAAAGCTGTGAGAGAGCTATCTGTCTGTACACTTCGCAGTTTTCCATAAGCTCGGCGTGCTTACCCATTCCGGCAACCTTTCCGTCGTCAAGAACGACGATGAGGTCGGCGTCACGGATAGTGCCTATACGCTGTGCGACGATAAGTCTTGTGACAGACGCACACGCCTCGTTAAGACGATGACGCAGAGTTCTGTCGGTCTTGTAATCGAGTGCCGAAAAAGAGTCGTCGAAAATAATAACTTCGGCGTCCCGTGCAACCGCACGGGCAATTGAGAGCCTCTGCTTCTGCCCTCCCGAAAAGTTTCCGCCGCCCTGTGCGACATGAGCGTCAAGTCCGCCCTCAAGCCCTGACACAAACTCCGACGCCTGTGCTATTTCCAGAGCTTTTTCCACTTTTTCATCGGATATACACTCGTTGTCTCCGTAAGCGATATTAGAGCGTATTGTGCCTGAAAAGAGGGTGGCTTTTTGAGAAACATAAGCGATTTTCCGCCGAAGTTCCTTTTCGTCCCACTTTTTCACATCGACGCCGTCAAACAGCACCTCTCCCTCGCTCACATCGTAAAAACGGGGTATTAGGTTGACAAGCGTACTCTTTCCGCAACCGGTAGAACCGATGAATGCAACCGTCTCGCCTTTTTTGGCTCTGAAAGAAATATTCTGCAATACATCTTCTTCGGCATCCGGATATCTGAAAGACACATTTTTAAATTCTATTTCTCCCTCAAGACCTTCTTTTCCGCGACAAATATCACCGTTGACAATTGCGGGAACGGTATCGAACACTTCGTTGACACGCTTTACCGAAACGGAAGCTCTGGGAAGCATCATAAAAATCATAACGAGCATCATAAACGAGGACACAACGGTCATGGCGTACTGCGTAAAGACCATCATATCGCCGAACATGGCAATTCTTTCGACAGGCGAAGCGGCGTTGTTGAGCAGGTGTGCCCCTATCCAGTAGACCGAAAGAGAGAGTGCACTCATGATAATCTGCATTGAGGGCATCATAAACGACATTACGCTCTGGGTAAACAGCTGTGTACGGGTGAGAGAGGCGTTTGCGTCCTCAAACTTATCCTCCTGGTACTTCTCGGCGTTGTAAGCACGCACAACGCGAAGACCGCTTAAGTTCTCGCGGGTGACGCGGTTTAAGTTGTCGATAAGCTCCTGTATTTTGCGGTATTTCGGCATGGTAAGGGCAGTACAGATGCCTATAACGACGAGCAACACTCCGACGGCGACGGCAACCGACATTGTCCACTGCCACTGTGTGCCGGCAATCTTCGTTATAGCCCAGCCTGCCGTTATGGGAGCTTTAATGAGCATTTGCAATCCCATGACGATAAGCATGAGCACCTGCTGTACATCGTTGGTGGAACGGGTTATAAGTCCCGCAACCGAAAAGCGTCCGACCTCTTCCATCGAAAAAGTCTGAACCTTTTTAAACAGTTTGCTTCTCAATTGCGCGGCAATGTTACTTCCTATCTTTGCGGTCAGAACCGCCGTAACGGCAGACGCCGCCAGGCTTCCGAACGCACAGAGCATCATCATCGCTCCCGCACGCCATATTTCCGACATGGCACTGCCTTGTGTCTCGACAAGCACGGTAATTTCACTCATATAATCGGGCATTGTCATGTCAAGCCATACCTGGACAACTATAAACACAACGGCGAGCAGTGCGTAATACAAATCGCGGCGGGTAAACTTTTTAAGCAGTTTTAACATCTCAAATCTCCTTGTAATATTCTCTTGCAAACGGTTAAAGGTGTATATCGGGCGGAGGAAGAACCGTGCGAAGCTCGCGAGCGATGGCACAAAATTCCATCATTCGCTCCATTCCCACTTTGTCAATCATTTCGCCAACCTGAGTAAAAAGGTTTTTCTTCATTTCGTCGGCAAGCTTCTTTCCTTCCTCCGAAAGAGTTACCACTACAATTCTGCGGTCGTGAGGGTCGCTTTCTTTCACGATAAGCCCTTTGGCAAGCATTTTCTTTAAAAGAACGGCGACTCTGGCTGTACTCACATGCATATGCGTGCTTATCTGCCCTGCCGTAGCTCTGCCCTCCTCGTGACTGAGGTAAGCCAAAATTGCCCGAACCCCTGCCGTGCTCCTGTCGATATTTTTGAACTGCTCCGACGGTACTTCCCGTCTTAACTCACTGAGCAGTGTCTCTATTTCTTCATTCGCAGCCATAAAAACCTCCGTTTAAATCGTTTGCTAACGGGGTTAGATTATACGCCGTGATTATGTATTGCTTTCTGATTGTTTGTTAACAGTTTGTAAAATCACAAATTTCGGACTTGATTATACTCAGGGTTCTGCCCCATACCCCGAAAACTTTTAAAAAAGTTTTATCAAAACTTCATTTTTTATTACAAGTTTTAAAAAACTTGTAATAAGGGAAATTGACTTCTTTATGACAAGTTTTGAAAAAGCTTGTCATAACAATTAAAGTTTTTGTTCAAGCTTTTTTTAAAAAGCTTGGAACAACTAAAAAAACTGTGTAACACGACGGTTACACAGCAATTTAAGCAAAGTTTAAATTATATCGACGACAATATACTCGCCGAATTTTGCAGACGCGGCTTTCATGACGGTGCGAATTGCCTTTGCAATGCGTCCGCCCTTGCCGATTACTCTGCCCATATCGTCCGGGTGAACCGACAGCTCAAGGTGTACCGTAGAACCCTCCCTGCGTTCGTTAACCCGCACATAATCGGGATTTTCAACAATCGCTTTAGCGATATCAATTAAAATCTGTGTCATGGAAAAATTCTCCTTGTAGGGAGAAAAACGGAGTATCAGTCAATTACTCCGCTCTTCTTCAGAATGCTCTTTGCTGTATCGGTGGGCTGTGCTCCGTTTGCAAGCCACTTCTTAGCCTTTTCTGCGTCAACCTTAATTTCAGCAGGATCGGTCATCGGGTTGTAGTAGCCGATTTCTTCGATAAATCTGCCGTCTCTGGGATATCTGGAATCTGCGACTACGACACGGTAAAAGGGAGCCTTTTTTGCGCCCATTCTTCTAAGTCTGATTTTAACTGCCATTCTAATTCACCTCCGTTACAAATTTTATATTGCTGCGGTATTCCGCACTCAATAGCTTTAAAATCCGAACAAACCACGCCGTCCGACTTTCTTTCGGCCTTTCTGCGTGAACTGTTTCATCATGCTTTTGACCTGTTCGTACTGTTTCAAAAGCCGGTTTATTTCCTCAACGCTCCGCCCCGAACCCTGTGCAATACGGCGTTTGCGGGAAAAATTGAGTATTTCGGGATTTTCTCTTTCTTCCGGCGTCATGGACAAAATTATCGCTTCCTGGTGTGCAAGCTGTTTTTCGTCTATTTTCGCGTCTTTGAGAGCACCAGCTTTCATTCCGGGTATCATGCCCATAAGGGATTCAAGGTTACCCATTTTTTTAAGCTGTGCGAACTGGTCGAGAAAATCCGTAAGCGTGAATTTCTGCTCACGGAGCCTCTTTTCAAGCTCTGCCGCTTTCTTCTCGTCGAAACTCTCCTGCGCTTTTTCTATAAGGGAGAGCACATCTCCCATGCCCAAAATTCTCGACGCCATTCGGTCGGGATGAAAGGGCTCAAGGTTTTCAAGCTTTTCTCCGACGCCGACATATTTTATCGGCTTGCCCGTAACGAATTTTACCGAAAGTGCCGCACCGCCTCTCGTGTCGCCGTCAAGCTTGGTGAGGATAACTCCCGTGATATCGAGAGCAGAGTTAAAACTCTCGGCAACATTCACGGCGTCCTGTCCGAGCATTGCGTCCACCACGAGAAGTATCTCGGTGGGATTTGTCGCTTTTTTTATATCTTCAAGCTCTGCCATAAGCTCTTCATCTATATGAAGTCTGCCGGCAGTATCCAGAAAAACAATATCGTGTCCGTTCTTTTGAGCGTATTTTACAGCCTCTCGGGCAATTTTTACGGCGTCGGTACAGCCGTCAATCGTAAAGACTTCGGCCCCCGCCGACTCTCCCACCACCTGAAGCTGTTTGACAGCGGCGGGACGGTAAATATCGCAGGCGGCAAGAAGCGACTTTTTGCCCTGCTTTTTCATGTAGAGAGCAAGTTTTGCCGTATGCGTGGTTTTTCCCGCACCCTGAAGTCCGCACATCATAACAACGGTGGGCTTTGTCGGGGCAATGATGAGTTTTTCGTGCTTGTCGCCCATTACGGCACAAAGCTCTTCGTTTACTATCTTTACTATATGCTGTTCGGGCATGAGGCTTTCAAGCACCTCGTCTCCGACCGCACGCTCCGAAACTTTCTTGATAAATTCCTTTACGACTTTAAAGTTTACATCGGCTTCAAGGAGCGCGAGTTTTATCTCCCGCATACCCTCTTTGACATCGGACTCTGTGAGTTTGCCCTTGTTCCTGAAATTTTTAAAAACGCCCGCAAGCTTTTCGCTAAGTCCCGAAAACACGGCCTACTCTCCTTTCCGCCCGACAAGAGAGCGTAAAACGCACGCCTCTTCGGGAAACTCTTTTTCTATTTTTTCGGCAACGAGACAAATACGCCTGTCCCTTTCCCGACTCTCCTCTTCCTTTTTGAAAAGGGAGAGTGCCCCGTCATATGTGCGAAGCTCCTCTTCGGTACGCACGATAAGCTCCCTCACACCCTGACGGCTGGTACCCGTGTGGCAGGCTATCTCCGCAAGCGACAGGTCGTCGAAATAGTACATCTCGAACACCTCCCGCTTCTTCGGCGTGAGAAGCGGTGCGTATATGTCGTAAAGAAGCGAAATGTTTAAATCTTTTCCCACACCTTTTCCTCCGAAACGAGTGTAAACATTTTTGCTTTACACCCGTATATTTTACAGCACAAATTGCGTTTTGTCAATAGTTTTTTTGTTTTTTTCGTCCCAATCGTGATGATTTTTAAGTTCCTCCCACAAAGCCTTGTAACTTTCGTGTCGGGAAGGCGGAATTGTTCCGTCTGCGACCTTCTCTATGACGGCACACCCGTCCTCACGCAGATGTGTACATTTTTTGTAGCGGCAAGAGTGCAAATAGGGTGCAAATTCGGGAAACGCACCTGCAAGTTCCTCTTTTTTCATAAAGCGAAATCTGTCGAAATCCAGCAGGGAAAATCCGGGAGTGTCAACGAGATATCCGCCGTTTTCGGCGGGATAAAGGGAAGTCATTCGGGTAGTATGCCGGCCACGCCGTGTCTTTTCGCTCACGCTTCCCGTCGCAACCCCTTGCAGTTCGGGATAAAGCGCATTTATAAGGGTACTTTTTCCCACACCGGAAGGGCCTGCAAACACGCAGGTCGAACCCGCCGTAATTTCGGCAAGCTCCTCCCTCACGCCCTCTTTGCCGAGTGCCGAAAATATATGTACGGGATAGGAACAGGCACGGTAAACGGAGGCCGCTTTTTCGCACTCTTCTTCGCTTACGAGGTCACGCTTGTTAAAAATTATGTGCACGGCGATTGAATTGTGCTCTGCCAGGGCACAGAGCTTGTCAATCAAATAAAGAGAAAGGTCGGGGTCTTTGAGTGCGAAAACGACGAAAAGCGTGTCAATGTTGGCAACTTCCGGACGAATAAGGCTGTTGCGTCGGTCAAGTACACGCTCAATCACGCCGCCGAAATTCTCATCTTCGCAAGTTATTTCAACATAGTCTCCCGCAATGGGCACAATTCCGTCTTTGCGAAATGTGCCTCTTGCAGTGCAGGAGTATATTCCGTCATCGGTTTTCACACGGTAAATCCCTGCCGAACGGGAAAGTATTCTTCCTTGCATATTACCTCTTTTTGAAAAGCCGCCGATTAGGGCGGCTTTTTGTTTGTTTATTCTTCCTGAGTTTCAGGGCTTGTCACGGGGAGAGCGAGACTTCCGTCACTGTATTCGAAAGTTATCGTCTGCGTGACGCTCACATCTATTTCCTCTCCGCCGGCAATGCTTTGCGAAACGATGGTACCGTACGGGCTTTGATGAGGCACGGCGACATACGCTATGGTAATTGTGCCGTAATTGCCTTCTTTTATGTTATATTCGAATTCTTCGGCGTCAATTCTGTCAAGCCCGACAAGCGAGGGCATTATAACCGCATCGGAGTCGCTTCCGTCCGAAATGTGCAGGATTATTTTGTCGGAGAAATCGGGGCTTATAACTTTTCCCTTTTCCACGCTCTGCCAGACAACCCGTCCCGCTTTCGCACTGTGAGGAACATTGATACATTCAACCTCGAAACCGGCGTCCTTAAGTTCTTTCTGTGCCGCACCTTTAGTGTTCTTTTCCGACTTTTCGGAAGTGTAATCGGGCATTTCGAAAGCGTTGTCTATCTTCTTGCCGGAGCTTACATAAACGGTTATGCTGTCTCCGCTCTTTACCGTCTCTCCCGCTTCGGGAAGAGTCCGTATAATGTACCCCTCAAGAACGGTCTCGCTCTCCTCATAGATACATTCGGTCTTGTATCCCGCATTAAAAAGGGTAATGCTTACCTCTTTCCACTTCTGTATGGAGTAATCGGGGAAAACTTCCTCCCCCGCTTTGGGATTTATATAAAGTTCAAGAGATACCTTGCCGTCCGAGCCTATCTTTTTGCGGGTTCCCTCAGAGGGTTCGGTAAGGTATATCTCCCCGTAATCGTAAGCTTCGTTTCTGTATTCGGCGGTCTTAATGCTTACATCAAAGCCTTTATTCTCAAGGTTTTCCACAAGCTCGTCGGAACAGTATTTGCCGACAAGTCCCTCAACCGTGAGATACTTGTCCTCTTTTTCACTGTTTTTGAGGCTTACGAAAAAGAGAATTGCGACCGTTACCAGCACCAGCAAAAACGACGAGGCAATGCCCAAAACTATCGGGAAAAGAGTAACTCGGGATGTGCCCGTGTCCTCTCCCTCATCATTCTTTACTCTCTTCTTTTTCTTTCTGCCGTCCTCTTCCGGTTTGTTTCCGAACACGGCGATAAGCTTACCGAGAGCACCGTTCTTGAGGCTCTTGGTATTGCCGTTCTGCACGGGAGCTTTTGACGGCGAATTTGCCGAAGACCTGACATCTTCGAAAATTACCATAGGATTTTCCTTGAGTATACGCACCGCTCTGAGCATTGAATGTGCCGAGCGGAAGCGGTCTTCGGGGTTCTTGCTCATCGCCTTGAGAATGACCTGTTCAAGTCCGCGAGGCAGGTCGGGAGAGACCTTGCAGGGCGGTTCGGGATCGTCGTTAATCTGCTTCATTGCGACGGTAACCGGGCTGTCGGCATAAAAAGGAAGTTTGCCGGTAGACATTTCGTAAAGCATAACTCCGACCGAATAAATATCGGTGTAATAGCCCGTTTCCCTTCCGCTCGCCTGTTCGGGAGATACATAGTAGACAGTGCCGAGCGCCTTATCGGTCATGCTTATGGTATCCCCGCTGGGAGTTTTGGCAATGCCGAAATCGGTCACTTTTATACACCCGTTTTTCAAGACCATTATGTTATGCGGCTTTATATCGCGGTGAATGACTTTTTTAGAGTGAGCGTGTTCAAGTGCGAGAAGTATCTGTTCGGTAAAACCGAGTGCTTCGGAGAGAGAAAGCTTTTTGCCTCTCTTGTCCATATACTCCTTGAGAGTTTCCCCCTCGACATATTCCATAACGATATATTTAAGCTCACGCCCGACGGAAACATCGTAAATTTTGACTATATTCTCGTGAGAGAGCATAGATATCGCTTTGGATTCGTTGAGGAAACGTTTTACGGCGTGACCGTCGGAGTCGCCCGACTCATTCAAAACTTTGACCGCAACGGTTCTGCCGGCGGTAAGGTCCTGTGCCTTAAACACAACCGCCATGCCTCCCTCTCCGACTACGGAGAGAACCTTATACCGTTTGTCTATAACCTGACCTACGAGGGAATCGAATTTTCCGTTGGAACTCATTTTTTAAGCCTCCGCTTTCATTTCCGTATCAATTAATACTGCGGTGATGTTATCCGCACCGCCCCGCCCGTTTGCCCATTCGATAAGCGAAAATGTCTTATCGGGCAAAGGCTCTTGCGAATTTATTATATTCAAAAATTTTTCTTCGTTAAAATAGTTTGACAGCCCGTCGGAACATATGAGATAAAACCCGTCCTCAAGGTTCATGTGCCTCACATCGCAGGACACGCTCTCCTCAATTCCCACCGCTCTGAGAATTATGTTCCTGTTGGGGTGAGAGAGTGCCTCTTCGGGAGTAATCTTTCCCGCGTCAAGAAGCGACTGTACCAGCGAGTGATCTACGGTGAGCTGAGTTATACTGTCCCTGCCCACATGATAAACACGGCTGTCTCCCACATTGAACGCCCAGAGTATATCGCCGACAATGACACAGCCGGCAATCGTCGTACCCATTCCGGCAAGCCTGCCGTCCTCCGACTGCTTTGCGAACACTTCGCGGTTGCAGGTCTCGACAGAGAGGTCAATTGCACGGTCTATATCCAGCATAAGCTGTACACGGTCAAATTTTTCCGTGTCGATATTTTCAAGCCGTCCTCTGAACTCCTGAGTAAATTTACGCAGGGCAATACAGCTTGCCACTTCTCCTGCGGCGGCTCCGCCCATTCCGTCGGCAACTGCGGCGACGAGCATATTTTCGCTCTGCCATATATTGAAATTATCCTCGTTATGCCGTCTTTTCTGTCCGGCATCGCTTGCACCGAAAACCTGCATCCTTATCGCCTCCCGCATTAAAGATTTTCCGCTTCCCTCATTTTTCTGTTTCTGAGCTGTCCGCACGCCGCATCGATATCCGCACCGAGCTTGCGACGCACCGTTGTGTTTATTTTACTATCATTTAGCGTTTTTGTAAAGAGAATTAAGCTGTTTTTTGAAGATTTTTTATAATTTTTCTCTTTTATCGGGTTCACGGGTATCAAATTTACATGACAAAGCAGCCCCCGAAGCCTTGAAGCAAGTTCAAGTGCACACTCCCTGCTGTCGTTTACCCCGCCGATAAGTGCATACTCAAAAGAGATTCGGCGGTGAGTCACGCTCTGATATCTTCGGCAGGCTTTAAGCAGTTCTTCAATCGGGTACCGGCGGTTCACCGGCATTATCCCGTCCCTTATTTCATTATTGGGAGCGTGCAGGGAAACCGACAGGGTTATCGGCAAATTCTCGCTTGCAAGACGGTCAATCTGCGGTACAAGCCCGCAAGTCGAAAGGGAAATGTGGCGGTAACCTATGTTAAGCCCCTCTTTATCATTGACAAGGTGAAGAAACTTTATGACATTTTCGTAATTGTCCAAAGGCTCTCCTATTCCCATAAGCACCGTATTGTCCACGCGAAATCCCTCTTCGCCCGAATGAGCGCGGGTAATCTCCTCAATCTGAGAGAGTATCTCACCCGCCGTCAGACTGCGGACAAATCCGTTTTTGGTGGAGGCACAGAACGCACACCCCTGACGGCAGCCAGCCTGCGTCGAAACGCACACCGTATTTCCGTGTTCGTATCTCATAAGCACACTTTCTATAACCGAGCCGTCGGCAAGCGAAAAAAGATATTTTTCGGTACCGTCAATTTTCGATGTGTACTTTTCGAGTATTTTCGGCACTCTTATTTCAAATGTTTCGTCAAGCAGAGGAACAAGTGAGCGAGGTATGTCGCTCATCTGTGAAAAATCCGTTTTAAGCAGACGAAAAAGCGAGTGATATATCTGACCGGCACGGTAAGAAGGTATGCCGAGTTCTTTTATCTTTTCGCACAGTTCCTCAAGTTCAAGACTCTTGATATCCGTTTTCGAGTTCATTTTACACCTTTACAAGTATGTCGGCAAAGAAACCGTCTTCGGTCTCTTCCGACGGAAAATATGTTTTCGGAAATTTGTCTTTTCTTACGAAATCTCCGTGTTGCACGAGAAACTTTTCGGTAATTTTTTCGTTCTCGTCGGGATTGAGAGTACAGGTGGAATAAAGAAGGCGTCCTCCCTTTTTGAGAAGTTTCGAAGCGTTTTCGAGAATAGCGTACTGTATTTCGGGAAGTTTTTCAACATCGCTTTCTTTTTTCTTTCTTATATCGGGCTTTTTGGCAATGACGCCGAGTCCGGAACAGGGCACATCGGCAATTACCGCGTCAAAACTTCCCTCAAGCTCGGAAAAACTCTCTCTTGCGTCGTGAGGAGAGGTGCGTATAATGTCTATCCCCAGCCTTTGTGCCCCTTTTTCTATGAGCGAGAGCTTGTTTTCATGCAGGTCGAAGGAGTAAATTTCACCCGCTCCTCCCATCTCAACTGCCGCAGCAAAACTTTTTCCTCCCGGACAGGCACACACATCGCACACCCTCTCGTTTTCTTTCAATTCCAGAGCTTTTACGGCAAGGCAGGACGCACTTCCCTGAACGAAAAAGAGTCCTTGCGAATAACCGGGAAGAAGCCGTATATCTCCCTCACTCCGAAGATGAAAAAGTTCGGCACAGGCGGGAGACGGTGCGAAAGAAATACCTTTTTCCTCAAGCATTTTGCCGTACAGCAACGGAGAAATTTTGAGGGTATTTATATGTACCGTCAAAGGCGTGGGAGAAGAAAAGCTCTTTAATAGCGAGAGAGTTCTCTCCTCTCCGTAAGCGTTTTCCCAAAGGTTCACTATCCATTCGGGCATGGAATATTTTATATATGCCCTCTCACTTTCGATCTCTTGTTTCAGGCGGTCTTTATCTTTCGATATTCTTCTGAGCACGGCGTTCACCAGCCCCGACGCCGAACGGCAACGGCTCTTTTTCACGGCGTCCACCGTCATATCGCAGGCGGCACTGTCGGGAATTTTGTCGAAGAAAAGTATCTGTACGGCACCGAGTCTCAGGGCACACAGCACCTCAACATCAAGAGAGGGTAGCTGTTTTTTCACATATTGCGAAATAACCGTGTCAAGCAGAATTGCCTTTTCCTGAGTTGCCGCAACAAGCGCCGTGTACAGTTTTCTGTCGGGTTCACAAAGTGTATACCTTTTCAAAACTGCGTCGATTTCCAGATTTAAAAAACTGCCGTCTCTCTCACACCTCACAAGGCTTGCAAGAGCGATGTGCCGTGTGTTAATTTTTTCTTCCCTCACCTGTCTCTCCTCGAATTGTTAAATATCGCAACAAGTCTCAAAAGGTTTGCGAGAGAAACCGCAAGAGCGGCGACATATGTCATTGCGGCGGCTGAGAGTACTCTCTTCGCACCCTGTGTTTCCTCTTTTCCGAACCCTGCGTTATTCTCGATGTAGGAGAGTGCACGGCGGGAAGCGTTGAATTCAACGGGAAGCGTCACAAGCTGGAAGAAAGCCGAAAGTGCGAAAAAGAGCAATCCGAGCATGGCGAGCTTGGGCGTTGAAAGAAGAATTCCGACAATAAGAAGAGGCATTGCAAGGTTTGAGCCTATCTGACAGACGGGAATTATCGCCTGCCGCACCGTAATGGGAAAGTATCCCACATTGTACTGAATTGCGTGTCCCGCCTCGTGCGAGGCAACTCCGAGTGCCGAAACGCTCACGCTGTCGTAAACCGAATCCGACAGGCGTATTACTTTACTTTTGGGATCGAAATGGTCGGTGAGGTTCCCGCTCACCCGCTCAACCGTAACATCGTAAATTCCCGCCGAATGTAAAAGAGCTTCGGCACACTGCCGTCCTGTCATTCCTCTTGAATTGCGTACTGTTGAATATTTTTTGAAAGTCGAATTTACCCTTGCCGACGCAATCATCGACCAGAGTGCCGCAATCAAAGTGAGAATCCACAATCCGTCATCGTAACCGTGTCCAAAATACATATTTTTTCCTCCTTATATAAGCGTTTCACCGAGTGTCAGTCCGCGTCCGTTGGCGAAATCGGCACCCGTCATTTTTTTACCGCCCTGAATTTGCACCTGTTCCAAAAATACACTTCCGCCGACGCAGGCTACTCTTATGCCTTTTTTCACCGACACAACCTCTCCCGGAACTGCTCCCTCAAGTGCTTCGCCGCATACGGCACGGAATATTTTAAGATGTTTTCCGCTTGAAGACACGGTGGTGTAGGCTCCCGGCTCTTCGCAAAGAGAGTGTATCTGCCGAACTATTTGCCGTGCGGTTTTTTTCCAGTCGATTTTCATGTCGGCGTCGGTTATCTTATGAGCGTAGGTAACAAGACTTTCTTCCTGCTTCTCTCCAACGAGCGTTCCCTTCAAAGCCATCTTCACCGCTTGAGCGGCAAGCTCTCCTCCGACAAGTGCCAAAATATCGAAAAGCTCGCTTGCCGTAGTGCCGTCGTCAATCTCAACTTCTTTCTTGAGATACATTTCTCCCGCGTCAAGCTCTTTTTCCATTTTCATTACCGTAATTCCCGTAACATTTTTCCCGTCCATTATCGCACGGTTTACGGGTGCGGCACCGCGATATTCGGGAAGAAGAGAGCCGTGAATATTGATACAGCGGTACTTGGGATAGGAGAGAACATATTCCGGCAAAATCTTTCCGTATGCGGCGACGATTATTATATCGGGGGCCTCTTTTTCGAGTATTTCCCTGAAATTTTCCTCCCGCAGATTTTCCGGCTTGTAAAGGGGAAATCCTTTTTTAACGGCAAAAAGTGCGGTCTCGCTCGGAGTGAGTTTATATGAGCGTCCTTTGAGTGTATCGGGCTTTGTCACCACGCAGTACTCGGCATCGGGTATAAGCTGTGTAATTTTTTCGAGTGCGAGGTAAGAAAAGCGTGGCGTGCCCATGTACATAATTTTCAGCTTTTCCGTCATGCCATCTCGTCCTCCGAAGCGTAGCGTATAATGCTGTCCTCAAGAACGACGGCGTTCATATGGTCTATCTCGTGACAGCAAGCCTGTGCTATAAGCCCGGTGAGGTCTTTGTAAACGACTTCGTTCCCCTCTCTGTCAAGCGTCTTGAGAGTTATTTTTTCGGGACGGTACTTGACCACCCACACTCTCGGAAACGAGAGACACCCTTCGTACACCTCTCTCTTGCCTACGGCTTCGGTAATTTCGGGATTGATAAGCTCTATGACACGCTCGCCGTCGTCAACTATCGCAACTCTGCGAAGTATGCCCACCTGCACTCCCGCAAGTCCGGCGCCGTTCGCCTTGACGAGCGTATCTTTCATATCGTCAAGAAGCGTGAAAAACTTTTCGTCAAGCTTTTCGACATTTCTCGATTTCTTCTTGAGAATTTCATCGGGATCTTTTACAATATTAAGTATTGCCATATATTTTCAGCCTTTCTTATATTCCCGACGGTGTCGGGTCAAAAATACAGTTTGTGTTGTCTTTTACGCCGAAACTTTTCAGAATTTCTCCGAAAAGCTCACGGGTTCGTTTACTGTCTTTGTATTTTACCGCAAGCTTACGCCTGTAACGGTTCTTGAGTTTGTACGGAAACGCCTCAAACGGTCCGTAAGCGATAATTTTAACATCGCGGTACTCTTCCGACAGCTTTTTCGCAAGCATTGAATTTATCTTTTCAGTCGCTCTGTCAAGGTCTTTTTCGCTGTCAGATGTGAGAAAAAACGCTCCGGCACTGCAAAACGGCGGAAACAAGAGAGACTTTCTCAGGGCTATTTCTCCCCTGTAAAAGCCCTCGTAGTCCTGCGTCGTGCAAAGCCTTATCACTTCTCCTTCGGCGTCGCAGGTCTGAATGAGCGCACATCCGGGCTTGTCTCCCCGTCCGGCACGCCCCACTACCTGTGTGAGAAGGGCAAAGGTATGCTCGCACGCCCTGTAATCCGACACAGACAGCGACAAATCCGCCATTACAACTCCCACAAGCGTCACATCGGGGAAGTTATGTCCCTTTGTCACCATTTGCGTACCGATGAGTATGTCGGCATCGTGAGATGCAAAGCGTGAAATTATTTCGTCGTGAGAAAATTTTTTTCCGGTGGTATCGGCGTCCATACGCAGAACTCTTGCCTGAGGAAGTATACGGTGAAGCTCTTCCTCCAGCTTTTGCGTACCGTAACCTCTGTACTGCATATGCCGTGAGGAACAGTTCGGACAAAGATTCGGCGGAGGCATTTTATATCCGCACCAGTGACACATAAGCGTATAAGCACCGTTTTCCAGATGAAGCGTCATGGGAACGCTGCAGTTGGGGCAGGAAACTCCCGCACGGCAGTCACGGCATATGAGAATCTTTCTAAGTCCCCGCCGATTTAAAAAGAGTATCGCCTGTTCCCCCCGTTCGAGCGTTTCACGAAGCTTTTCTTCAAGCACATCGCCTATCATTCGGTCGGGCATAAGCCCCGCCTCAACGGTGTCGTAAAGAAGCACTTCCGGAAGATGAGAGTTACCGTAGCGTTCCGTAAGTTTTACAAGGGTGTATTTTCCCTTCTCAGCCCGCCAAAAAGTTTCCACATCGGGAGTTGCCGACGCAAGAAGCATGAGTGCCCCACCTTTCGCACAGCGGAAACGGGCTATATCGCGGGCGTTGTATCGGGGAGACTGATCCGACTTATAGCTGTCGTCCTGCTCCTCATCTATAACTATCATGGAGAGATTTGCGACGGGTGCGAACACTGCCGAACGCGTGCCTAAAACAACACTTTTGCGTCCCTCTTTGAGTGCTTCCCACGCGTCCTGTCTCTCCCCCTCGCTCATCCCGGAATGTATCACCGCCACCTTATCCTGCCAAAGCGAAAAGAGAAGAGAGGCATTCTGAAGAGTTAAGGCTATTTCGGGGACGAGTATTATTACCCCCTCTCCACGCTTTACAGCTCTGTCGGCAAGGGAGAGTATTACGGAGGTTTTTCCGCTCCCCGTCACTCCCCAGAGCAAAGCTGCCGCTCCCTTGCGTGAGTCCAAAAGCGGTGAGAGAGTATCAAAGGCTCTCTTCTGTTCTTCGGACAGTACGGGCGGTGTGCTTTTCTTTTCAAACTTTCCGAAATCGTATGCCTCCCTGCCGACACGGCGGGATACAATACTTATTATTCCCTTTTTTTCAAGATATTTTACGCCGTCGGCTCCGATTGGATATATCCCGCACAGCGTTTTCTTCTCAACTCCGTCGGGACACCCTTCGAGATAGTTCACAACTCTCAGGTATATTTCTTTTTTTCGGCTTCCCTTGAGTTTTGCGTCAAGAGAGCTTTTTTCAAAAGTTTTATCAAGGGTTATTACCGTCTCGTACTTTTCGTTGACACGGCAGACGGGCTTCGTTTTTTTCAGAATAATTCCGCGTCTTACAAGGGAATTAATCTTCTCACGCCCCACTTCTTCGGCTACACCCTTTTCGTTGGAAATGAGCCTTGAAGCAAGCTCTTTTTCATCTTTCTTACAGCCCTCGTAACTTTCGCCTTTCTCGTAATATTCCTCCGTTTTGAAATTGATACCCGACGGCAGCATGAGACGAACACAGTCTCCGAAAGAGGTAAAAAGCCTCTCGCTCATGTATTTTGCAAGCTCCGTGTGCTGTTCGCTCACCGAATAGGGTTCGGGCAGAAAGAAGGAAATTTTTTTAAGGCTTTCTTCATTTCCCGAAAACTCTTTCACCGCCGTGACAACGCCGTACTGCTGTCTGTTTGAGGTGCCGAAAGGCAGTGCGGCTATCATTCCCGCACGGCAGGGAGTATCCGAAATGTAACTGTACGGGCGGTCAAATGTGTAAAGAGACGATAACAGTCTTATCTCTGCCTCCCACATCTTTTCCACCTCCTCAATCTCTTACCACAACATCGACATTCTTTCTCTTGATTCTCGTACGGTTCACGGCGTCCTCGTTTTTGCCGGCTATTTCAAATGTAAAAAGCTTTTCGCCGGAGTTATCGTATATGTCAAGCCAGACGCGTGTGCCTCCTTTTATTTGAGTGACCTCCGAAGTCGTGATAGTGCCGTCGTCGGCAAATTCCTCACGGGTGTACACGACCTTTTCGCCGTGGTCGGAAACAATTTCTTCGGCCGACAGTCTGGCGTAGGTATAGCCGAATCTTACATCGGTTACAATTTCCGGCACACTCTCTTTTGTCCCGTCGCTCTCGCTTTCGGTGCGTATCACGAATTTAAAGGGATACTCTTCCCCGTCGTCATAAGTTTCGGTCTTGTGACGGACAGTGAGGAAAAGCGTCTCGTATTCGGGAATGTAATGCACATCTTTTATCTGTACCGTGCCGTCATCGGAAGTCCATGACACAGGCTGGTAATTGTAAATTGCGATATCTTCGTCAAGGTCAAGGAATTTCTCTGACCTGCTTTTGTCAAGATATATATCGTCGGTGATTTTGGAGTCGCAGGAGACAAAAATCCGTATAAGAAAAACCGTGTACACAATTGCCGCACACACATACAAAGATATTTTTATTATGCGTCCCGGTCTTATCCGACGCACTTTTTTTTCGTTCTGCGTATCCATTTTTTCTTTCCTTTCGTCCTTATATAATTTCGTTTGACAATAAAAATTTCAAGTCGGTTTTTTCAAAAAGCTTGCGGGGCTTAGGGCAGAGTCCTTATCTAAACAATATTAATTCAAATATTGTACAATTATAACACGATAATGTGAATAATTCAACTTTTTTAAAACAAAAAAAGCAAAAATAGGCGGAAAATTCCGTTTACTTTTGCTTTTTCTTTCTTTTCGGGAAGAGCTGCACCAAAATAGCCGCACCGAAAATCATGACAATGCCGACAAGTGAGCTTTTCGTGAGCTTTTCCGAAAGGAATACATATGAAATTATCAGAGCTGAGGCAGTGGCAATACAGCTGAAAACCGCACAGTCGGCGGCAGACAAATTTCTAACAGATGAAAAATAGAGAAGATAGGCTACGCCCGTGTGAAGCACACCCAAAAGAAGCAGAAGCTTCAGGTCGGGAATTATGAGCGGGTAAGAAGAGACAGGCTCGGTAAAAAACACATACAGTCCCGTCACCGCCGAAGCTACGGCAAGCTGTACTACGGAAGTTTCAATACCCGAAAGATTCCTGATTTTTTTGTTTGAGATAACAACAAAAGCGTATAAAAGAGCCGCAGTAAAAGAAATAAGCACGCCTTTTATGTTCATCGCAGTGTTTGAAGAAAGTACTCCGGACACGGGTATCATTCCAGCAAGTGCCAGAAATGCGCAAAAAATTTTAAACACGCTTGTTTTCTCTCTTAAAAACAGTGCCGAAAAGAGAATTACAAGTGCGGGAGAAGTATAGTAGCAGACCGTTGATACCGCAACTCCCGTAAGAGAGTAAGCCGCGAAAATCAATATCCAGCTAAGTGCGAGAGCCGCACCCGAAAGAACGAGAAGAAAAGCATTTTTCTTCAAAGCGGCACGGTTAATCTTTCTTCCCGACACAAAGAGAACCGCAAGAAGCGTTAAAGTTCCGCAAAAAGCTCTGAAAAACGCCGTTACGGCGGGAGACACAGAGAGAGCGAAAACGGTAATTCCGACGGTGGAAAAAATCAGCATGGAAAGTATGAATGCGACGCGGTTCATATCAAGCCCTCCGTGTAACATCTGACGGTTTTCTCAATCCAATAGGTGTGTTCGGCTTCGGGAGTGAATTTTTCCAAAGCCTTAAAGCGTTCTATCATATCGGCTCCGTCCGAAACATCGTGCCAGGTGTCAGCGTAAATGTAGTCGTATTTTTCTTTGGGTGCCTGTTTCTCGGCATATGAAAAAGCGTCGTCGCAGATAATGCGTACTTTTTCGGGATGCGGAAACTGCGGGAGAATATATTCGTTGAAAAGCTCGATAACCGTGTGGTTTATGTCCACCGCCGTAACAGAGGTGACACTGTCCGAAAGGCTCGCAAGATACACAAAATAACCAAGCCCCAGTCCGTATGTTAAGACTTTGCCGTGAGCCTTTGCGATATCTTCTTTCATGGTATGGTATTCGTTGGGCGTGACAAGCATCCACTCGACGCCGTTTTCAAATATTGCGGGATAGGAAAATTCTCTGTCGAAAAAAGCAACCTGCGGAACGACTCTGCCGTCCGAAAAACAGAGAGGATCGTCAAGCGGTATAAGCTCGAACGGCTTTATTTTGCAGTTACGCATTTCCCAGTTTCCCCTCTTCACATCGGGTAAATGTATGTTTTTGTAATACGGATCGGCAAGGTAGAGCGACTCGTCCAGATAATGTACCATGTGAGGAAAGTAAAGGTTAAACATTTCCCTGTCCTCTTCACGCTTGTCGATATCGATATACAACGCTCCCGCAAGCAGATACGAGTAAGCCTCCGAAACCGAGAGAGAACACTCACGCACAAGTTCGCTCACTATTTCGGGGGTTATAAAATCAGCCTGTAAATTCATATAAACCGAGAGACGCGAAAACATCTCTCGGTTATATCTTTTTATCTTTTTATCCATTTTATTTGGTTACGGGGACTTTCCCCATTTTCGCAAGCTCTTCTTCCTCAAGCTCACGGTAAGCGACCTTGCCCACAAGTGTCTTGGGTAAAGTGTCTCTGAATTCTATATCGTAAGGCAAAGCATACTTTGCTATGTTCTTTCTGCAGTGAGCCATAATAGCTTTTTTGACATCTTCGCTCGGTTCAATTCCGGGTTTAAGCATTACAAACGCCTTAACCTTTTGCATTTTGAGCGAGTCGGGCACTCCTATGACGCAGCTCATCTGCACATAGTCCTGTGCGTCGATAATGTTCTCAAGCTGTGAGGGGTAAACATTGTAACCGCTCGTGATAATCATTCTCTTTATACGCTGTCTGAAGTATATAAAGCCTTCTTTGTCCATAACTCCGAGATCTCCCGAATGAACCCATGTCCTTCCGTCGTCGTGAACGCGGAGCGTCTGAGCGGTCTCTTCCGGGTGATTTACATATTCTTTCATGACCGTCGGCCCCGAAATACATATTTCACCCTCAGTGCCGTACTCGACCTCTTTTTCGGTTCCCGGTTCGACTATCTTAAAGTACATATCGGGAAAAGGTTGGCCTATACTGCCTTCTTTGAACATATGGGTAGGAGTGAGACAGGAAGCGGTAACACACTCGGTCATACCGTAACCCTCTCTGATTTGAATTGCACTGTCATGATCGTAAAGGAAAGCGTCAAACTTCTTTTTTAGCTCGATTGACAGCGAGTCGCCTCCGCTGAAAACGCCCTTAAGATAAGAGAGCTTTTCACCGTCAAGACAGGGCTGTCTCAAAATCGATTCAAAGAGCGTGGGCACGCCCGCAACAAAGTTGCACTGGTACTTCTTCATGAGCTTTGCGTAGCTCTGAGCGGTAAATCTCGGCACCAAAATACATCTTCCGCCGTTTGCGAGCATGGAATGTATGCTCACTCCCAGTCCGAAACCGTGAAAAATGGGCATTGCCGCAAGCATTTTGTCACCCGGACGGAACATGGGATTTGTGGCGATTATCTGCTTCGACAGAGCGTTAAAATTGAGATTGGTCAACAGAATTCCCTTTGTCGTTCCGGTGGTGCCTCCGCTGTAAAGAATTACAGCCGGATCATCAGCCGTCTTTTTCGACCTGAATTTCCAGTGATAGTGCCGTCCCTCATTCATAAAATCTTTCCAGCATATTACCGGAGCGTCTTTGGGAATTTTTTCAATCTTTCTGCCTTCGGTAATCATATATCCCGCCTTCAAGGTGCGTGAAAGCGCGTCCTTTATGGAGGCGATTATTATATTGGAAAGATTTACATTCTGCCTTATCGCTTCAAACTTGTTGTAAAACTGGTCAAGCGTTATCGCATAAAGGCTTCCCGACTCCTTCAAGAAAAACTCTATTTCGTTCTGACTTGAAAGAGGGTGTATCATGTTCGCTATACCGCCGACCAAATTGGTTGCGTAAAACATGATTATTCCCTGAGGGCAGTTGGGCATACAAATGGTTATGCGGTCCCCTTCTCTTACGCCTATCGCTTTCATCGCTCTGGCACAGATTTCGACCTCTTTCACAAAATCTTCGTATGTCGTTTTGGACCCCATAAAATCGAATGCGATATTTTTCGGATATTTTTCGGCAATGCTCTCTACAAGTTCCCACATCGTACCGTCGAAATACTCAAGCGTCTGAGGAATGTCACCGTAATATTTAAGCCACGGAGCTTTCGTTTCTGTCATAATTTTCTTCCTTATATCTCCACTTCGGTATTAATCGGGAGCTCAAGGAGCTCGGGATTTTCGAGAAGCTTTCTTAAAATTTTTATACTGTTTGCAAAATAAACACCGTCGGCAATTCTCTCGTCAACCGTAATTCCCAAATTGAGTGCTTCACGCAATTCGTATGTACCGTCCTCTTTGTAAAAGGGCATGGGCTTCTTCTCGTCGATTACAACGAAAAGCGAGTTCGTACCCCAGTTGGTGAGGTGGTGATAGTTTGCGTGCATTTTTATGCTTCCCAAATTGGAAACATAAACGCTGGAATAGTACGGATCTTCTTTCATCAAAGCTTTCGGATACTTTCCGTGATACTCCAGGAAACGCAGAACACGCATAATCAATCTGATAATAGGTCTCGGTAACTTCAGAAGGGTGTCCATAGCGTCGGTCGTGCTGTCGTTCTTCCCTTCTTTGCGGATACTGTACACAAATTTCTTAACCTTTGTGTAAATCTGCTCAACGGGAGACATGTCGCTGTCTTTGTCTATTTTTATCATGGCAAGTGCCTCTTCGCTGTTATCGGCAAGCCTCTTTTTCGCCGTAAAGGAAATTATTATGTCACGGCGTTCGTAAAACCTGCGACCTGCGTAAAAACGGTTCATTCGCGGACGAAGTGCAATTGTTTTTGCTATTGCCGCACATATTACATGGAAAAATGTGTACTTAAATTCGGGAGAGTCGGCATTCTTTTTTTCAAGATACGCCTTAATAGCCGTAAGATCGACGACTTCCGTCATGACCGCTTCGTTGTCTGTACGGTCGACAAGTACAAACGGCATAAATTTATGCATGGTGTCGGTATCTTTGATATAATACCCGTCAGAACGGTCGAGACGGTGCTTTTTTTCAAATTTTGCCATAAAAACCTCTTCGTATTAATTTTACTTATTTTTCTTGCACAAGCCAAAGCTTATTATACAACGACAATTGCAAATTGTCAAGAATTTTTGCACAAATGCTCGGATACTGTTCACTTTTTATCCGTTTTCAGCCGTAAAATCGGCTTTTTGACAAAAAAAGCCGGACGGGTTTTAACCCCCCGTCCCGCTTTATAAAATCAGTTTGTATAATTGTCAAAATATCCCTGTACCAAAACGACCGGTGTACCCTTGTCTCCCGAACCGCTGGTAAGGTCACATAATGAACCTATAAGGTCGGTGAGCTGTCTGGGAGTGGTTCCCTGAGACGCCATATTGCCTACAAGATTTGCATCTTTCTCACGGATACTCTTCGATATTGCCTCACGAAGAGCCTCTCCCGAAAGGTCTTTGTAATCGTTGTCGGCAAGGTATTTGAGTTTGAGTTCGTTAGGCGTTCCGATAAGTCCGTCGGTATGTGCGGGAGATACTACCGGATCGGCAAGCTCCCAAATTTTCCCCTGAGGGTCCTTGAAAGCACCGTCTCCGTAAACCATTACTTCCATGTGTTTTCCGGTCTGCTCAAGCAGTCTCTTCTGAATGTCGAGAACAAGGTCGCGGCAGTCTCTCGGGAAGAGTTTTACCTTATCTTCCGTCGACTTGTTTGAACCCAAAAGTCCGTATTTTTCGTTGTATCCTCTTCCGTTATCGGAAGAGGTCATTATGTCGTCAAGTCCCAAAACTATCTTTGCTCCGGCAGCCTTGAGGATTCTCTTTGTGCGTGCTCTCGTGTGAATGTCACAGGTGAGAACCTTATCGGTATAAGCGAGAATCGCACGGGGCTGATTTGCGAAAATTATTTCGACTTCGGCACCCATCTCACGAATGAGAGAGGCATAATAGTCAACATAATCAACTCCCGTAAACTCGTGACGGTTCTCGTGAAAGAGTTCACGGTAACGCTCAAGCGTAAGTATATCCGAATAGGGATTAACTCCTGCGGCGTCTATTTTGTCGAGACTCACAAGCTCGTTTCCGACCTCATCGGAAGGATAGCTGAGCATAAGCACGACCTTTTTCACGCCCTTTGCAATTCCCCTCAGGCATATTGCAAAGCGATTTCTCGACAGTATCGGGAATATTACGCCCACCGTTCCGCCGCCGAATTTCGCCTTTACATCTTCGGCAATATCGTCAACGGACGCATAGTTTCCCTGCACCCTTGCGACGACCGACTCCGTGACGGCAACGACATCTCTGTCATGAAGTGCGAAATTCTCCGACTTCGCCGCCTCGACAACGCTCTCGCAAACTAAAGACGCAAGATCGTCTCCCTCGCGGAAAATGGGACATCTGATACCTCTGGAAACCGTGCCGACTCTTCTTTCGTTATTTGCCATTTTTAATCCCCTCTTTTTTATAGAATCTTTAACAGGGGTATTTTAGCATATTTTTTTCTCAATATCAATATTTTTCAACAAAATTTCTGTCCGATTTTTAAAAAAATCACCCCTGCGGAATTTCGTTTACCTCATCTCCCGCAATATACTCATCGCTCTGAGAGAAAATAACCCTTTTTCCGTTGGTCTGCTTGACCTCTATACTGTCTCCGTAAATTATTTCGGCTTTGGGGACATACAGAAGCTCGCCGCTTAGATATTCGGTCGTGTCAAACGCTTCGCCGTTAATGTAAACCCGTGAATATTCGGTAAACTCCTCTCCCGAAATATAAGCTCCGTTTCCGGTATTCTTTACCGCCGTTATCTGCGGTGTGCAGACACCGTATTTTATATCGGTGGGTTCATAATCGGTGTTTGTTTTGGAACCGTAAAGCATATCGTATTGGAGAAGCTCAAGGTATTTCATGTAATCGGGGCTGTCCGAACAGTTCTGATGAAGCTTTGTTATAAGGCCGTTGTTCATTCCCAAAATCTCCATGATATACGCCGAAAGTTCCCACGACTGCAAATCTTCTCCCGAAACATCTCCTATATCGTAATTTGACCAGATTATGTATTCGGTATGATATATGTCGCCGTCGGTAAGGTCGTCGTTCGTCAAGGCAAAATAAGGAATATGGTCGCCGTAAATGACAAGCACCGTCTCCTCTTCCCTCTCTTCAAGTGAAAGCACAAGCTCCTTCACAAACTCGTCGACTTCCTCAAGCTGTGAAGCGTAATATTCGAGAGCTCCCTCCGAAAGAGTTGCCGGAGCGTCGTCCGAGAGGGTGCACTTCACTCCCGTCTCTTCGTCTTCGGGATAAGAACCGTGCGACTGTACGGATATGGCAAAAACAAAATCACTGTTTTCGGTGGAATCCATCACCTTGTTTATTTCGTCGGTCAGGACTTCGTCGCACGCCCACCCGACAGGGTTGGTCTCAACGCCGTCCATAAGTTCAAGACAGGTGAAAGTGTCAAAGCCCAAATTTGCGAAAACATGGGCACGGTCGTAAAAAAGCCCGTAATGATTGTGCACGGCATGTGTTGTATATCCGTTTTCGGCAAGATTGTAAGCTAAAGACTCGCAGGCACTTTTCTGAAGTACGGTTTTGTACGGATACTCGCCCAGCCCGAAAAAGTCAAGGTTCATTCCCGTAAGCACTTCAAATTCGACATTCACCGTACCCGCACCGACGCATGGCACCGTGAGATATCCGTGAGGATACTCTTCTTTCAGCCAATTCACAAAAGGCGTCGGATCTTCGGAAAAAGACGCTTCTTTTATTCTCGAAACATCAATGAAACTTTCAAGCTGCAGAAAAATCACATTCGGAGTTTTCTCCGGCACAAGATCGTCCTGCGAGAGTATATTCCCGAGTACCCTGTTCATTTCCTCTTCGGAATAGTCGGCGGGAGTGCTTATTCCCATGCCGAAACTGTTTAAAAAGCAATAAAAGAAACCGTAATCTGAATAGGACTCGGCAAGCGATGTGAAACGGCGGGACAAAACTCCGCTGTTCAAAAAGAGAAAGAGAGACAGTGCACCTACCGCCAAACAGGTCAGAAACGATATGACGGCTTTTTTCACGCATCTTTTCAGAACCGAGCACTTTCTGTAAACCGCAACAAGTCCCCACGCAATTAACAGTGCCGCCACCGCAACAAGCAGTATCTCATAGAGCTTGAAATACATATTGACAACGCCGAACACACTCCCTAACTTTACAAAGTCGTTTGAAGAAACGGGCATGGCACGGTAGGTTAAAGCAATTCCGTTTGAAACACTCAAAATCACAAAAGGCAGCGATATCATAAGCAGTGCGAACAAACGCCTTTTAAAAAGCATTGACAGCAAAAGCGGTACAAGCACTATAAGAAAATTAAAGAAAAAAGCTCCCGGTGACCTAACACCGAAGAGCACTGCTTTCCAAAGAGAATGACGGGAAAGAGCTTCGGCGGCAAAGTTTAGCAAAAAGGCCGTGACTATGCAAAACAAGGTCGGAAACTTTTCAAAAAAATAATTTATTCCCTTATATATATTATTCGTTTTTTCAGACAGTTTCATTTTATCTCCGACAAATCCGTGTGAAAAACGGTTAAATCCTTTTCGGTTTGCAAAAAAATATCCCCTCCGAATTAACGGCAAAGGAGGCAAAAAATTTAAGCGAGACTCTCGGGGCAATAAACCGTCGGGACAAACCATACGAGAATATTCCCCCTTCGAGATGTACTCAGTATATCACGGATTTCTCCGTTTGTCAATATTTTTTTGATACACACCGCCACACTGAAAAATGGGGTAAAAAGCACGAAAAACCTTGATAAATCAAGGGCTTTCGGTACGGCATCTTAATAGACCGCAATACTTGGCTGTTACGAACCATTTAGATGCCGGTTTGTTTTATTAAAAAATAATGATAAAATCAGCGCTTTTTGTTATTTTTCAATTTTTTCTTCCCTTCTTGGTTTTTCCTTTGCATGTATTTCTCTTACAAGAAAATCATATAGTGCTTCGGGTTCTGTAAGGTCATATTCGACTGTTTTTTCATTTACCGTTTCCGTTACGATATGTTCCACATCCTCATAGAGCCACCATCCGATATAATCCTCTTTATCATCGAAAATGTTTTCAAGTACTTTCCGCAGTGCATCCAAACACTTATTTTTACATCCGTACAGGACATATCCGTCACAGACAAGCTCAAGCCCGTCAGCAACTTTGCTGTCTGTTTCATGTTGTTCTCTTATAAGTTCCAACACTTCGACAAAAAGTTCTTTCGGTATCATATCAGCCCTCCGGTTTTTCACTTAACAGTTTCATGTGTAGCATACAATTTCCCGGATATTTTTCCATAAAAAACTTTTCCTTTCTTATAACTTCCGCCGCTATCGGTTCTATATCATAACTCTTAAATTTGCGTATTGCTTCTATAAAGTCGATTATATTCGCACCCCAGAGAAGAGCATCGTAATCGTGGTATTCCGATATTTCGGTGCTGTAAAACCGACATTTTTCAACCCTGATCGGTTTATCGTAAGAAACATAAAGAATATCATCTTTGTGCATATGGTTGATGCGATAATTCGGATAATAAACAATATCTTTAATTTCCTTAACCGATATGTATCCCCGAACCTTATATATCGTTATCGGAATATAGTGTTCGGGCAGATCTTCGGCAGTGATTTTTGTTCTGTTTTTACCCTTTGCATACAGCCAACCGTTCGGAAGTCTTGTATCGTGAAAACAACTTCGAACACTTGCTTTTTTGATTGTATAAAACGGTGCTTTAATCTTCTTTTCGGACATTATTGTCACCAATCTTTTTTGTATAATCATCTGTCAAAACGGTATTGAACCACCTTGCCGGACACAACACAAGTTCATCCTTACCGTCATTTGTAATAACAAACCCAATGTCTTCAATATCAACTCTGTCAAGGTACTCATCAAAATTATCTAAAAGTTCCTTTCGGGTGATGCGAGGCATAAGTTTTGTTGATCTGAGTCCGTTTTCCATATCCTCACCTACGATACATAAATTATTAATCGGATGTCGCTGTCATCCGGATATCTGTCATCGAGATTATAATCTAATCCCGAACCGAAAAATCCGTATTCCGAAAAGAAGTTAAGCTGCATTCTTACTCTGTGGGCGATATTTACATAATGGTCATACCAATCATCCCATTCACTCCATTCAAACCAACTGTATTTTCTTTTTTCCTTTTCGGACAGTTCGGCATATTCCTCTTCGGTCAGCCATTCACCGATTCCGTCAATCTCCTGCAATTCAAAACTCGCAATAGTAGGCTTATACACATAACCCGCATATCTTGTATCTCGTTCCGGAAGAATGCGACTTGCAATAACTTTACCGAAATTCGCAACCGTCATAAACTGACCGTAGAATTGCTTGTATGTCATTTTGTACCACTCAACCATTGCTTCGTCATCTTGAGGAAACTTTCGGCGGACATCTTCCGATAAGTCATCCGGTCTTCCGTGCATATATGCACCTTCGTCTATTTCTTCGTAAGC
>CAZLEX010000008.1:0-3072 GCA_964558655.1 uncultured Oscillospiraceae bacterium
GAACGCTAGCCTGTCACGCTAGAGGTCGAGGGTTCGAGTCCCTTCCGGGTCGCCATTTTTTTTTTGCTGATATAGCTCAGATGGTAGAGCGCATCCTTGGTAAGGATGAGGTCACCGGTTCGATTCCGGTTATCAGCTCCAAAGCCCCAAGAACGATAAGCTCTTGGGGCTTACTTCTTACTTATTACCTCTTCACTCTTACCTCAAAAGTTCTTGGGGCTTTGGGAAGTAAGAAGTAAGAAGTAAGCGGAAAGAGCACTTGCCTAAGATAAGAGATAAGAGAGAACAGATAAAAGCTGTTGCGTGTTTCGCCGCTTCTGTACATTTTCCGTTATCTCTTATTTATTATCTTTTCTCTCTTACCGTTTAAACACGGTTTCAATCGGCGGCGGCGGTAGTAAAGGCGTATTTGGCACCCGACCGAAAATATAAAAAAGTCAGGCGGTTTTCCGTCTGACTTTTAAGTTTAAATGTGTGAAAACAGCGGTCAATCAGTTTGACACCAAATCGTTTATACGGTAGATGTCCATGAAAGATTCACGGCGACGCTCTGCCATTTCCCGCATTTTCGCAAGCTTATCCTGCGGGAAAGAAGCAAGCTGTTCTTCGGTGAAATTGCCCTTGTAGAATTTATCGAAATCGAGAGCGAAGGAAATGTCCATACTGTCTATCACGCCGTCTCTTTCACAGATGACGAGATTGGATTTGCCGGCATACAAAAGTTCAACCGCACGGTTTGCCATTAAGGTTGCCGTCATTCTGTCACGGTGTGTGGGCGAGCCGCCTCTCTGAACATGGGCAAGTCTCGCACATCTTGTGCCGATACCCGTTCTCGCTTCGATATTTTCCGTGAGATTTTCCGTAAAGCCTTTACCCATGTTTTCGGAAACCACAACGATAAAGTTTCTCTTGAGAGCTCTCTTGGATTCCAAAATCTTTGCGATGAGCTTATCTTCGTCAAAGGGAATTTCCTTTGTGACAATTGCGGTGGCACCTACCGAAACGCCTGCGTAAAGAGCAAGATATCCGGTGCCGTTGCCCATTACTTCGACAACATCGCATCTTGCGTGTGACTCGCAGGTGTCACGCAGACGGTCTACCATTTGCACAACGGTATTCAGCGCGGTATCGAAACCGATGGTGTAGTCTGTGCTTGAAATATCGTTATCGATAGTTCCGGGAATACCTATACAGGGGATACCTCTCTCGGTCAAATCTCTCGCACCGCGAAATGTTCCGTCACCGCCTATTGCGATAATTCCGTCGATTTCGTTGTCACGGCAGGTCTGAACCGCTTTCTGCAATCCCTCTTCGGTCTTAAATTCAACACAGCGGTCGGAATAAAGTGCCGTTCCGCCGATATTTATAATATTGGAGACATCGCGATCGTTCAAAAGCTTCATATCGTTGTCGATAAGACCTTTATATCCGCGTCTGATACCCATAGCCTGTGCACCGCCCGCAATAATGGAGCGGGTAATCGCACGGTAACAGGGGTTCATTCCGGGAGCGTCTCCGCCCGATGTAAGTATACCTATTCTTCTGAATGTTTTCATATTTGCCCTCCGAACTGTAAAAACATACTGATTTTTAATATTCCCATCTATTCTATACTTTTTGTTACAATCTGTCAAGAAAAATTTAAGAATTTAACATAAAAAAGGCTTAAGGGATTGAAAACGGCGGGAAAATGTGTTAAAATTGGGAAAATACGAAAGTTTGAGGTAGTTATGAATACAACTTCTTCTGAATGTTTTCATATTTGCCCTCCGAACTGTAAAAACATACTGATTTTTAATATTCCCATCTATTCTATACTTTTTGTTACAATCTGTCAAGAAAAATTTAAGAATTTAACATAAAAAAGGCTTAAGGGATTGAAAACGGCGGGAAAATGTGTTAAAATTGGGAAAATACGAAAGTTTGAGGTAGTTATGAATACAACGCAGTTAAAAGAAAAAATCGCACAGGGCGAGTTCGACGGGGTATTTGCCCGTCTTGCATACAGTGACATTGATTTTCAAAGGGAGCGTTACACCAGCGCTGTTTCCGAGTTTGAAAAAATCTTCGGGAAGAAGGAGGGCGTTGTTCTGTTTTCGGCACCCGGACGCACGGAGCTGTCGGGGAATCACACCGACCATCAGGGCGGAGTTGTTTTGGCGGGGAGCGTCAATCTCGACACGGTTGCGGTAGCGGTACCGAGAGAGGACAAAAAAGTAACGGTAGCTTCTTTCGGGTACGAACCGTTTGTCGTTGACCTTAAAAACCTTAATATATCGGACGGAGAAAAAGGCAAGTCGCAATCTCTTGTGAGAGGCGTGGCGAAAAAGGTGAGCGAGGCTCCCTCCTGTTCCGTTCTTCGCGGATTTGACGCTTACACGACATCGCAGGTTCCGAAGGGGAGCGGACTGTCATCAAGCGCCGCGTTTGAAATACTTATAGGAAAAATCTTTTCTTACTTTTGCACAGGGGACTCTCTGAGTGACGAATTTTTGGCGAGTGCGGGACATTTTGCCGAGTATAATTATTTCGGCAAGCCCTGCGGAAAGATGGACCAATACGCCTGCGCTATGGGAGGAATTGTCTATATTGATTTCAAAAACGACACTCCGAAGTACAAAAAAATAGATGTGGATTTTGAAAAAACGGGATATACCCTTTTTATAACAAGTGCGGGAGGAAGTCACGCGCACCTTACGCCCGAATACGCTTCGATAACGGAAGAAATGCGGGAAGTTGCCGAGTTTTTCGGAGAAAAAAGGCTCTCCGATGTGGACTTTGATGTTTTCGAAAAATCCGTTCGCAAACTCAGAGGCAAAGTTTCCGACCGTGCTCTGACGCGTGCGCTCCACTATTTTACGGAAGTGGAAAGAGTTGTCCTTCAGCTTCGCGCTCTCGAAGAAAAAGACATCGGGACTTATCTTAAGTTAATGCGGGAATCGGGGGACTCGTCTCTCCTTAATCTGCAAAATATTTATCCGTCAAGCGATATTAAAGAGCGTTCGCTGTCCCTTGCACTCGGGTTTTCCAAAACTTTCGGCGCGGTAAGCCGGGTTCACGGAGGCGGATTTG
>CAZLEX010000008.1:3082-55598 GCA_964558655.1 uncultured Oscillospiraceae bacterium
ATTTGCCGGGACGATACAGGCACTTGTCAAAAACCGTGACGCCGATTTGTATATGAGAGAGATGAGCGACATATTCGGCGACGGCAATGTTGTTAAAATTTCAATACGCCCGGTGGGTGCCTATGTTTTGACGGAGGGAAAATAATGAAGGGGGCTTTTTCTTCGTTCATAAAAAATTCTCTCTCCTCCGGCATTATTTCGCAAAGCGATGTATGTTTTGTGAAAAATCAGCTTGCCGCAAAACTTTTGCTTGATGAGGTCCCCGAAGATACAGAGGAAAATCTCTCTTTTCCGGAAAGCCTGAGACGCCTGTCAAAATATGCCGCGTCACGCGGAATTATCGAAGACACGGCGGGACAGAGAGATATTTTCGAAACGGAGCTTGCCGGAATTGTCACCGCAAGGCCGTCGGATATTATAGAAAAGTTTTACCGTCTTTATTCGGAATCTCCCGAAAATGCGACAGACTGGTTTTACTCTCTTTGCCGGAGCAACAACTATATCCGGACGGAAGATATAGCGAAGAATATAGAATACGAAACCTCAACCCCTTTCGGCAATCTCGAAATAACGATAAATCTTTCAAAGCCCGAAAAGGATCCGCGTGACATTGCGAAAGCGGCTCAGAGTGCATCGTCGAATTATCCGAAATGTGCACTCTGCCCCGAAAACGAGGGATATCGCGGACGCTTAAATCACCCTCCGCGTTCCAATTTGCGTATAATTCCCATAACTCTTCAGGGGGAAGAGTGGGGATTTCAGTACAGCCCTTACGCATATTTTGAAGAACATTCAATTCTGCTTTCCGAAATACACCGTCCTATGTCAATCAGTAAAAAAGCCTTTGCAAATCTGCTTGATTTTGTCGATATGTTCCCCGAATATTTTGCGGGTTCAAACGCCGACCTGCCCATTGTCGGCGGAAGTATTTTGTCTCACGAGCATTACCAGTGCGGAAAACACACTTTCCCCATGATGAAAGCGGAGATTGACATTCCTCTCACCTTTAAGGGAGGGGAAGGGCTTGAGTGCGGTAAAGTTCGCTGGCCCATGCCCTGTATCAGAATTAAGGGGACGGACAGAGACAAAATCCTTGACATTGCCGACAGAATTTTCACATCGTGGAAAGTTTACACGGACGAAGAGGCTTTTGTATTTGCGAAAACCGACGGCACGGAGCATAATACCGTAACTCCCATCGCCTACCGTGACGGTGAAAAATATGTGCTCGATTTGGTCCTGCGTAATAATATAACGACCTATGAGTATCCTCTCGGCGTTTATCACCCTCATCAAGATAAGCATAACATAAAAAAAGAGAATATAGGTCTTATAGAGGTTATGGGAATGGCTATACTGCCCGCACGGCTTAAAAACGAGCTGGAAGAGCTTGAGCGGGTAATACTCAACAAAGGCGAACTTTCGGCAAATAGGCTCACTGTACACCACGCCGAGTGGGCAAAAGAGTATAAGCTTATTTCCTCACCCACGCTTAAGGAAGATATTCGCACCGCCGTCGGAAAGACATTTGAAAAGGTTCTGCTCGACGCGGGCGTGTATAAGCCCGACGATGACGGAACACACGCCTTTATGAAATTCATATCTTTCGTAAACAGATGAAATTTTTAAAACGCTCTCGGTTTTGAGAGCGTTTTTTTGTAAAATGGTTGACACACGGTCAGATATCGGTCAGGGCTTTAATGCGGTCTATCGCATACAGCGGCAGATTGACAAGCCCTTCTTCTTCTTTGTAGTCGGCCATAGATGTGCGAACGGAAATTTCCGGCGAAAACTTTTCCCGATATGTTTTTAAGCTTTTGGCTTTGAGGTTGACCTCTGCCTTTACTTCAACCGGAACGGTCATATCGCCCGTATCGACAACAAAGTCAACTTCGCATGAACCTCTGTCGTTGGTGTAGTAAAAAACATCTAAATCTTCGGCGGTTTTCAACTGTTGACAAACATACTGTTCCGTAAGAGCACCCTTGAACTCAACGAAAAGTTTGTTACCGTCGAGCAAAGTGCGTTGACGAAGTCCTGCCATACAGCCGAGCAGACCGACATCTAACAAAAACAGCTTAAACGCTTTCAGGTCCTCGTACGCACGCAAGGGTATGCCCGCCGCATTGACACGGCTGACCTTATGAACAAGACCGCAATCGCTTAGCCACATAATTGCCGTTTCATAGTCTTTCGCACGGGCACCTTCACGGACGAGACCGTAGATGAACTTTTTGTTTTCTTTCGCCAATTGAGAGGGTATGCAGTTCCAGAGCATACGGAGTCTCGGAACGGTTTCGACGGGAGCGTGCTTGGAAAAATCCTGTTCGTAAGCCGAAAGGATTCGCTTTTGAATTTCACGGACCTCATTAAAATCTTTGTTCTCGGCAAAGCTTTGCACAGCTTCGGGCATACCGCCGACGAAGTAATAGTGCTTCAAAGCGTCAATATATGTTTGCTTAAAGCCGGTAATCATCGTGAAGTCCCTGCTGTCAAGCAATTCGGCAAACCTTTCTTTTCCCGTTGCCATCAAAAACTCCTTGAAAGAAAGAGGATACAGCTTTAAGAAATCCACTTTTCCGACGGGAAATGATGTGCCTTGATGCAAAGCGATACCCAATAAAGAACCGGCACATACAATATGATATTGCGGTGCGTTTTCGTAAAAATACTTAAGAGACGCCAACGCTCTCGGAACCTCCTGCACTTCGTCGAAAATCAGCAATGAATTGTCGGGATCGATTTTGTGTCCCGCATACAGCTCCAATCCCATAATCAAACGCTCCGTATCCAGATCCGAAGCGAACAGATCCGCCATTCCGGAGTTGGAGTCAAAATTGATATATACGGTGTTTGCGTATGCCTGTCTGCCGAATTCTTTCATCAGCCAAGTCTTGCCGACCTGACGGGCACCTTCGATAATCAAAGGTTTGCGGTGTTTGCTTTCTTTCCATTTAAACAGCTTTTCGATAGCAATTCGGTACATACATTTACCTCCGTCTCTGTAATACAAATACAGTATATCACGAAATTACAAAAAATACAAGGAATTTTTGTAAAACTGTTACACTTTTTACGACGAATAAAGCGGAACACACGCCTTTATGAAATTCATATCTTTCGTAAACAGATGAAATTTTTAAAACGCTCTCGGTTTTGAGAGCGTTTTTTTGTAAAAACTATTGACAAGGGGTTATTATCTGAGTATAATAAAAACACAGGTGTAACGCTACATGTGTATTTTTATTGAGAGGAACAGATACCGTGCCGAGAAATTATATGTTTACCAAAGAGGAAATATTGCGGAGTGCCGTCGATTTAACGAGAGAGAAGGGCTTTTCCGCCGTGTCGGCACGCTCTCTTGCAAACAGGTTAAACACCTCCTCCAAACCCATTTTCAGTCATTTTGAAAATATGCAGGCCGTGCAGGACGCTATTGTCAAGGCGGCGGGGGAACTTTATCAAAATTATCTTCGAGAAGATATGGCAAGCGGAAAATATCCGCCTTACAAAGCAAGCGGTATGGCTTATATACGCTTTGCGAAAGAAGAAAAGGAACTGTTTAAACTGCTTTTTATGCAGGACAGAACAGACGAAGAAAAGGCGAAAGTGATGCCGGAAACAGACCTGCTTGTTGAGCTTATTTGCACTCAGGTAAATATTAACAAAGAAAAGGCGAAGCTTTTTTATCTTGAAATGTGGGCGTATGTGCACGGAATTGCCGTAATGTGTGCGACGAATTTTTACGACTGGAGCGAAGAACTCTGCTCTCAAACGCTTACGGATATGTACAGCGGACTGAAATACAAATACGAAAATCAAAATTAAAACTTTTTTGCGGGGTGCAAAATGGAAAATATTATAGAAATATCTGACTTGACTAAAAGTTTCGGCGATGTGAAAGCCGTCCGTGACATCGGTTTTCGCGTAAAAAAAGGGGAACTGTTCGCTTTTTTGGGGGTAAACGGAGCGGGTAAGTCGACCACTATAAATATCATGTGCGGTCAGCTTCTCAAAGACGGCGGAAGCGTATTGATAAACGGATACGACATTGACCGTGAAAAAGAATGTATAAAGCGTGACATAGGCGTCGTGTTTCAAAATTCCGTGCTTGACGCACCGCTCAGCGTTTTGGACAATCTCGAAAGCCGTGCCTCTTTATACGGAATTACGGGAGATGAAGCGGAGCGTCGTATATCGGAACTTGCCGATATACTCGACTTCAAAGACCTGTTAAAACGCCCGGTCGGAAAACTGTCGGGAGGTCAGAGGAGACGAATCGATGTTGCCAGAGCTCTTCTTCACAAGCCGAAGATTATTATTTTGGACGAACCGACCACCGGACTTGATCCGCAAACCCGAAAGACCTTGTGGAATGTAATTTACGAATTGCGGAAAAAGGAAGGCTTGACTGTTTTTCTCACAACGCACTATATGGAAGAAGCCGCCGATGCCGACTATGTGGTAATTCTCGACAGCGGAAAGATAGCTGCCGAAGGCACGCCTCTCGAACTCAAAAACACTTACACGGGGGATTATATCACGCTTTACGGGGCAAGCGAGAGCGAGGTCGCCTCTCTCGGCGTAAAGTGGGAAAAAATAAGAGACGCATACCGTCTTTGCGTTCCCGATACCAAACATGCCGCCGACCTTATAGTAAAATACCCTTCCGTTTTCGGAGATTTTGAAATAACCAAAGGCAAGATGGACGATGTGTTTCTTGCCGTTACGGGAAAAAAGCTTGGAGGTCATGAAAAATGAATACTGTTTCGGTACTTGTAAAAAGGAATGTTAAGCTGTTTTTTAAAGATCGCGGTATGTTTTTTACATCTTTGATAACTCCCGTGATACTGCTCGTGCTTTATGCGACTTTCTTGGGCAAGATTTATCGGGACAGTTTTACATCTTCACTGCCCGAAGGTTTCGCCGTTTCGCAAAAGCTGATAAACGGTCTCGTTGCGGGAGAGCTTATGTCCTCTATTTTGGCGGTTTCCTGCGTCACTGTGGCGTTTTGTTCCAATATGCTTATGGTTCAGGATAAAGTGACGGGGGCGGTTCGGGATTTTACCGTATCTCCGGTCAAAGCCTCCTCTCTGTCTCTTTCGTATTATTTCGCAAATCTTGTAACGACTCTCATCATCTGTTACGGTGCGAGTGGAATATGCCTGATTTATGTAGCCGTAACGGGCTGGTATATGTCGGCCCGTGATGTGCTCCTGCTCCTGCTCGATGTAACGCTTTTGGTACTCTTCGGCAATGCGTTTTCCTCTGTTATTAACTTCTTTTTGAGCTCTCAGGGACAGATTTCGGCGGTGGGAACTGTTATAAGTTCGGGATACGGTTTTATCTGCGGCGCATATATGCCGATTTCCTCTTTTTCCGACGGACTTAAGAAAGTAATCTCCTGTCTGCCCGGTACATACGGAACATCGCTTGTGCGTAATCACTCGATGGCGGGGGCTCTTGAGGAAATAGAAAAATGCGGTGTAGTGCCGAAAACGGTCAGTGCAATAAAAGATTCTCTTGACTGCAACCTTTACTTTTTCGGCAAATCCGTGTCGATTGGAGGTATGTACGCGGTTCTTGCGGGGGCAACGCTCGCACTTTTGGCGGTGTATGTGCTTTTAAATAAGTTTTGGGGCAAACGGGGAAAAGCGTAAGTCCGGGAAAATTGTGTGAGGAGAAAATGAACAGCTCATATTTTGTTTTAATACTGTTTTTGATAGTGTATCTGTGTCTAAGACGCCGGAGTGTCAAAATTTCGGCGTTCGTCAATCACAGAAAAAATCATAAAAATAAGGAGAGAGTGCAAATGAAAGAACTTGCCGAAAAATTTATAGGCAAAGATTGCCTGGTTTATACCATTGCAAGCAACACGGAAAGTATAAAAGGCGTTATCAAAGAGGTAACCGACAGCGGAATTTTAATCGAATACAACAAAGAGTTGCAGGCGGTTAATCTCGAATATATAACGAGAATTGCCGAATGGCCGAGAAATTCCAAAGGCAAAAAGAAATCCGTAATGTTTTAAAATAAAGGCATACACCTCTTTTTGAAGTGTATGCCTTTTTTACGGTTTTTTACCGAAAGCGTCTTGCGTAGGTGCATTTTCGGCACAGTTCTTCCGAAGCGTTTCTTTCGGAAAAGCCTTTGAAAACCGACTTTGCACGCTCGGAGTTTAAGATTTCTTCAAGGCCGTTTTTAAAGATGTTTCCGAGTGCGACAGTCCCGTCGCCGTCAAGACAGCAGGGGACGACCGTGCCGTCGGCGAGTATGCCGATTTGGTCACGAAGTCCGTAGCAGAAAATGCTCGAGCTCTCGCAGGTGTTTTCGAGACTCGGCCAATCGAATTTATCTCCGTACTGTAAAAATGTTCTATTTGCGATTTTTATTCCGTTTTTACCCTCTTCCCATTCCTGCGGGTAAAACAGACGCAGACGGGATAATATTTCGTCGTTCATCGAATTTTTTCCGCCGTCGTTCCAGAGGCGGAATACGACAATGGTTTTATCCATAGCTTCCCGCCCAAACGAAAAACAGGGATCAAGGTAGTCGTTTATCGGAGATGACATTGTGTTCGCTTCAAACGAATGAAGAGAAAAAACGATTTTATACAGTCCGCACTTTGAAAGAAAATCTCTGTGAGAATTTATAAGCGTGCCGTTTGTCGTAAGGGTTACTTTAAAATTTTTTTCCTGTGCATATGTGACGAAGCGTTCTAAATCCGGGTGAAGCAAAGGTTCGCCGAGCAGGTGAAAATAAAGATACTCGGTATATCCCTCAAGCTTATTCAAAACCGTCTTGAATTCGGGGAAGGTCATTTGCCTCATCTCCCGCACGGTTCCCGGACAAAAAGAGCAGGAAAGGTTGCAGATGTTGGATATTTCAATGTATGCTTTGGCGAAACGCATACTTTCCTCCGTGTGATTTTTTTTACATTATAACAGATATTCCCTCTTCGGTCAAGGAATTTACGACTTGAAACAAAAAACGAAAAAAATGAATTTTACCACTTGACATTCAAAAAAAAATGTGGTAACATTACCATGTAATAATTTTTGCTATGACGGAGAGAGTATCATGCTCAACCGCATTAAAGAGAGCCGTTGACGATGGAAAGACGGTATCGGTCGTGTGAGAAAAACACTCCCGAGCAAGCGGAAGAAAGCCTATCGGTGATTAGAACCGCACGCACATCTCGCAAGGAGATGAATTGAGAGGGCAGTTTTTACTGTCAAATTGGGTGGTATCGCGGAAGTATGCCTTTCGTCCCAAAAGGGACGGAAGGCTTTTGTTTTTCTCCCGAAAAATTTCACTTAAATTGGAGGAATACTTTTATGTTAAGAACGCACACTTGTAATGAACTTCGTATTGAAGACATAGGCCGTAAAGTTACGCTCGCGGGTTGGGTTGAGACAATACGCGATCACGGAGGCGTACTTTTTGTTGACCTTCGTGACCACTACGGAGTAACGCAGATTGTCTTTTCCGACGACAAAATGCTTGAGCATGTTTCAAAAGAAACGGTTATTTCCGTAGAGGGAACGGTTACGAAAAGGGACGAGGACACCGTGAATCCCAAGCTTTTGACCGGTCATGTTGAGGTAAAGTGCGACAAAATCGAAATTTTAGGCCCCTGTCAGCTGGGACTTCCTTTTGAGATTGATTCTTCGCTTCAAACCCGTGAAGATGTCCGTCTCAAGTACAGATATCTCGATTTGAGAAACAGAAAAATTCACGACAACATAGTCCTTCGCTCAAAGGTTTTAAGTTATCTTCGCTCACAGATGGAAGAGATGGGCTTTATTGAAATTCAGACCCCCATTCTCACCGCTTCTTCTCCCGAAGGTGCCCGTGACTATTTGGTGCCGAGCAGAAAGCATAAAGGCAAGTTTTACGCACTCCCTCAGGCACCCCAGCAGTTCAAGCAGCTTCTGATGGCTTCGGGATTTGACAGATATTTCCAGATAGCACCCTGCTTCCGTGACGAAGACGCTCGCCAGGACAGGTCTCCCGGAGAGTTTTACCAGCTTGATTTCGAAATGTCCTTTGCAACTCAGGAAGATGTTTTCGAGGTTGCCGAAAAGGTTATATACAATACTTTCAAAAAGTTTTCCGACAAAAAAGTGTCGCCTGCACCCTTCAGAAGAATTACCTTTGCAGACGCAATGCTGAAATACGGTTCGGACAAGCCCGACCTCAGAAATCCCATTGAAATTCAGGACCTTACGGAGTTTTTCGCAAATAACGAATTTTTGAATATTAACGGCAGAACGGTTCCTTTTAAAAATAAGATTGTCAGGGGAATTGTAGCCAATTACCTCGTTAAGAAAGACGGCGAGGGAGAGGGAAAGAAGGCTTTTGAAAAAGCAATCGACGCTTATTCGAGAAGCATAGGCATGAAATTCGGTATAGGTTACATCACTTTGGAAAACGGCGAATATAAGGGACCGATAGCGAAATTCCTTACGGAAGAGCAAAAGGCAAGTCTTACGGAACTTGTCGGAATTAAAGAGGGCGAGTCGCTCTTCTTCATAAGCGACAGTGCGTCCGTTGTTGACCGTCTGGCAGGAGAAATGAGGACATGGATAGGCAATGAGCTCGGTCTTATTAAGGACGATTCGTTTGAGTTTTGCTTTATTGTCGACTTCCCGATGTACGAAAAAAATGCCGAGACGGGAAAGATTGACTTTACTCACAATCCCTTTTCAATGCCTCAGGGAGGACTTGACGCGCTCCTCAATACCGATCCTCTCAAAATATTCGCTTATCAGTACGATATCGTTTGTAACGGCGTGGAGCTTTCTTCCGGTGCCGTCCGTAACCATAATCCCGATATAATGAGAAAAGCTTTCGAGATAGCGGGATACGGAGAAGAAGATGTCAAGGCAAAATTCGGGGCACTTTATACGGCGTTTTCTTACGGTGCACCTCCTCATGCGGGTATGGCTCCCGGTGTTGACAGAATGATAATGCTTCTTGCCGGAGAGGAAACAATCCGCGATGTAATCGCGTTCCCGCTTAACGGAAACGCACAGGATATAATGATGGGGGCACCGGGCGAGGTTACCGAACAGCAGCTTAGGGAAGTTCACATTAAAGTCAGAGATTAAGGAGGAATGAGTATGGACAGAGAAACGCTCAGACATCTTGAAATGCTTAATCAGTTATCGCTTACCGAAAGCGAAAAAGAAGATGTACTGAAATTTTTTGAAAAATCGGATTCGGATTTTGAAAAATTAAACGAAATAGACACGGCGGAAGTCGAAAGAATGGTTCATGTTATGCCGATAATGACTGTTGTCAGGGACGATGTTGCGTCTCAGCCGTTTTCGAGAGAAGAGCTTCAGCGTCAGGCACCCGAGACCGATGAGGGATATTGGTGCGTTCCGCGTGTTGTGGAGTAAGGAGGGCATATGAAAAAATTTATTACGGACGAGATGATTCTCACAAAAGATTTGCCCACTACGGCAGGTTCCGAAATGCTTGACGGATATGTCAGCCTTTTTGAAGCAGAAGTGTTGACACGGCTGGAAAAGGGCGGATATACAATGTGTTCAAAGGCGGAGAACGGCGAATTTTCGATAGATGTTCTCGGTGAAACTTCATTTAAGGGAGCTGTGTTTGAAGACGGCAAACTGACGAGCGATATTGCCGAAAAGATGAAATCCTGCGACGCCGATTTCGCAATAGTCATGGATATAAACGGTTCACCCCGCCGTGCAGCCGCACAAAATTCGCTTGTTTGCGCAAAGGCGACATACGGCACGGTTTCCCGTTTCGGCACGATTCCCGTTGTATGTTCGGGAGAGACTGTCAGCGTTCTTGCGAAAACATCGGAAGAGTGTAAAGAAGCACTCAAAGTTATTGCGGGACACGACGACAAAGACGGTACGAGTTTGAGCGAAGAGGACTGCGAAAAGATAAACAGTGCGAAAAAAATCCGTCGAATTGCCCTTTTGAAGTCGATGAAAAGCGGTATTGACGGCGATGTTTTGAAAACGCTTGAAGGTTCCGTGTGTCATCTGAAAAACGAAGGATATGAGGTCGAAGAGGTCGACGACAGCGTTATATGCCGTGCGAATATCGCCTGGAATGTTCTGATGTGTGCCGAGCTTTGCAACAATGTTTCAAGGTATGACGGCGTAAAGTACGGATACCGCTCAAATAATTTTTCAAACATTGACGAGCTGTACACGAACAGCCGAACCGAAGCTTTCGGCAGTCTTCTCAAAACGGCGATTCTTTACGGTTCGGAAGCCTTATCCACCGAAAACTATTTCAAAGTTTACGACAAGGCTTTGCGGGTACGCCGTGTAATATCCGAAGAATTTAAAAAGATTTTCGAAAAGTTCGACGCGGTGCTTATCCCCGCTGTATCCAAAGCCGAGTATCGCCGTGAGGACTTTGAAAATAATCCTTATATCGCTTTTGAGGAAAATTACTATACCGCACCTGCATCGATTACGGGACTTCCCGCAGTTACATTCGGCACGGTTCAGCTCGTCGGCCCGGCGTTCTCGGAGCTTGCATTGCTTGATGTTGCGGCAGTTTGCGGGAAGGAGGGGAAATAAAATATGAAATATGAAACGGTCATAGGTCTTGAAGTCCATGTTGAGCTTGCCACCAAATCCAAAATTTTCTGCTCATGTTCGGCTCATTCCTACGGAGCACAGCCCAACGAGCATGTATGCCCCGCCTGTGCGGGTATGCCCGGCATGCTTCCCGTCGTCAACCGTCGGGTAGTCGATTTCGGAATGAAGGCGGGTATGATGCTTAACTGCGATATCAACCGTACAACGACTTTTGACAAAAAGAGTTACTATTATCCCGATTTGCCCGCCGCTTACCAGACGACGCAGTGGTTCGCTCCGGTTGCCGTAAACGGTCATGTTGAGATTGAAACTTCCTCCGGCAAGAAGAATATCCGTATTAAACAAATTCATATGGAAGAAGACGCGGGAAAGTTGGTTCACGATATAAGAGAAGATACGACACATGTGGATTTTAACAGGACAAGCGTTCCTCTTATCGAAATTGTAAGCCGGCCCGACCTTTCAAGTGCCGAAGAGGTTGTAGCATACCTTGAGAGATTAAAGAGCCTGTTACGCTTTGCGAAGGTTGCCGAGTGCGAAATGGCACACGGCACGATGCGGTGCGATGTAAACCTTTCCGTGCGTCCTGCGGGAAGCGACAAATACGGAGTTCGTACCGAAATGAAAAACATGAACTCAATCGAGGCTATCAAGCGTGCGATTGAGTATGAAACAGCCCGTCATATTGACGCAATCGAGAACGGTACGGAAGTGCTCGTTCAGGAGACGAGACGCTGGGACGACATAAAAGGCAAGAGCTATTCCATGAGGAAAAAGGAAACTGCCGGCGATTACCGTTATTTTCCCGATCCGAATGTTATGCCGGTCGTAATTGACGACGCTTGGTTTAACAGCATTAAAGATTCGCTTCCGGAATTTCCCGAAGTTAAAAAGGAACGCTATATTCGCGAATACGGACTTAGCGAGTACGACGCCGACCAGCTTACGCGAAGCATTGCTCTCTGCGAGTGCTTTGAGGGTGCGTATGAAGTTTGCAAGAGTGCCAAAGACGCTGCAAACTGGATAATATCCGAAATTATGAGCATACTCAATACCCGTCAGATGACATACGATATGCTTGATATAGATGCGTGTGCGTTGGGTGACCTTATAAACCTTGTCACGAGCGGAAAAGTCGGCCGTGCTAATGCCAAAAAGATACTCGCCGTCATGTTTGACGACAGGACGGTTGTACCTGAGGAATATGCGAAAGCTCACGAGCTTATCGTTTCAAACGACTCCGACCTTATGCTCAGGACGGTAAAAGCCGCCATAGACGCCGACATGAAAGCGGTTGCCGATTACAAAAAGGGAAAAGAAAAGGCGCTCATGTCGATTTACGGAAAGTGCATGAAAGAGTTAAAGGGAAATTGCGATCCGCAAATGCTCAGAGAACTGCTCATCGAAGAAATAAACAAGATATAAAGAAATATCCGCACTGTCGTTTAAAAGGCAGTGCGGAATTTTTATAAAAATCAGTTTATAAATTCTGCGTTTATTTCCTTTTTCAAAAATTCATCGAGCTTTTCGCCTTCAAGTCCCATTGAACAGCCGACCGAAAGCTTAATGTATGTCATTTCAAAAGTCATACGGCCTGCGGGTTTTATCCCGCATCTTACGGCTGTCCCGGTCGTTTCGTATTTGTAAGAGTCTTCGGCACAGGGGTGAATGTATATCGGGATATTCAGGCGTTTTGCACGCCTGTTTAATGTCAGTATTGAAGATGAGCTGTTTTTCGGCAATACGGGAACGGTGCATGAGTGATATGTGCCGTGAAGTATTGCCTTTACTTTTGACAGGGAATAGTGGGAATAGTTTATAGCGGCATAGGGAGATATTGCCAGAACGCAGGGTTTAAGCTTATTTACGGAATAAAGCAGCATATTTTCACTTGCCGCGTGACTTTCGGGACAAAACTTTTTGTCAAGCCTCATCATGTCGCAACTGTAAAAATCGTCCGAACCGTTTTTGCATTGGAGCAGGTGAGAGGCGTAGTGGAGATATAAAACTCCGTCTCGGTTTTTGTAAACGGCATAAACATTCGGAGGAATTTTGTTTTCGATAAGTTCGAGAGCCGCCTTGAAATTTTCGTTACCGTTTGTATCGGGAAAATCAAGCGGAGCATAGCTTGATACAAGCATTACGGGGATTTTCGTGCCTGCCAGAAGCAGTGAAAGAAGTGACGCCGTATAAGCGAGCGTATCGGTGCCGTGAAGAATTACAATTCCGTCGTACTCCGAAAAGTTTAATGTACTTAAGAATTTTATAATTTTGTTCCAGTGCGAAGCGGACATATTTTCACTCAAAATATTCAGAACGCTTTTAAAAGTAAAATTCACTTTGTCCGACAGGTCGGGAGCGTTTTTTTTGAAATTTTCCGTAATTAAAAATTTTGCCTTTTCCGTATTTGAACATCTCTCGTTATTTTCGTTTGCAAAAGAACAGATAGTTCCTCCCGTTAATAAAAGTAAAATATTCATAGGATTACCTTTTGATTTATCGGTTCTGTGATTTTCATATTATCAAGCCTTTTATATATAATGTTTAAAGGGGCGTATTCTGCGTGCGATATTCAAAATTTTTCTTCCTGCGGGCAGCTGTAAATATTCGCTTTCTTTGAAAACGGACATTTTAACCAAAAGGAGCGCATAAAGTGCTACGGCAAATATTACGGCAACACCGAGAGAAATAACCTGCGGTATCGGAAGCAGAGATAAAACGAGGTAGAGGGCACCGGATAAAAGTCCCATTATTGCCGACGATATAAACGGATAGACAAACACGGTTTTGCAGTCGGGGCTTATATTGAATTTTTTGCGAAGCTGGATAAAATTAAGCAGTGCTATCATAAGAGGAAATGTCACATCTCCTATAAGTCTCGCCCATATTCCGAGATGTGTCGCTTTAAGCAGGACAAACACAAGAAAAGTATGAAAGAGAAAAGAAATAAAGGCGTTTACAACGGGTATTCTCATTCTGTTGCACCCTTGTAATAAAGATGTTGTGACGGTTGAAAGAGAGTAAAAAACACAGCCCAATGAGCCGAAATGCAAAAGATTTGCGGCAACCGTGCGGTAGGAAACAAGGCCGGGAAAAATTACGGTAACTATCGGAGTTGCGAATATCGCCAGACCTACCGCACAGGGTATGGCGATAACCATATTGATTTTTAAAACGGTTTCGGCTTTCAAAGCCCTGTCGGCGTGTCTTTTTCGGATAGACAGGCGTACTATTTCGGGCAGTGCCGACGCCGACATTGCAGAGGCAATTGCAATGGGAATGTTTATAAGCTGGGTATACTGCGTGTTGAAAACACCCTGAAGGGAACTTATCTCTGTTCCCGAAACTCCCTGCGAATGAAGCAAATTGGAAAACATTAAATCGTCAACAGTAAAGCTTATCTGGTAAATCGTTTGACTTATTATTATCGGGAGCATGGTAACAATTATCTCAACAAGCAGTGACTGTTTGCTCTCGGTTTGTGAAAAATCGTTTTGCGCTGCTTTTCGCATATAAGAAAGACGCGAAAAAAATGTGAGCATAACGAAAGTGAGTGCACATATTGCACCTGCCAATGTACCGACGGTCGCGCCTGCGGCACCGTGTGCGATGATATTTTCGCTTCCGGAATGTATTTTGAACGCCGCAAGTGTCGCCGCGATACTCGCAATTGCGTTTACAATTTGTTCGAGAACCTGAGATATTGCGGTGGGTACCATGTTTCCGTGTCCCTGAAAGTATCCGCGAAAGACACCGAGCAGGGCAACCGTGAATGTTGTCGGAGCGAGTATCCTCAAAGGATAAGCGAGTCCCGGCGTATTGTAAAGGGATTCAAGCAAATCGGCTCCGAAAAAGAGGAAAGAAAACGCAAGGAAGCCCGTAAAGAGAGAAAGTAGCAGAGCAACGGTGAAAGCCCGAAATGCGTTTTTGGTTTCTTTTTTCGCAAGCCTTGTGCTTATTGCTTTGGAAACGGCGAGCGGAAAGCTGTATGATGAAAGAGTTAACGCGACATTGTATATTCCGAAAGATACCGAATATATGCCGTTGCCTTCTTCTCCGAGTATATTTGCCATAGGTATTCGGTAAACAAGACCGATTATTTTCGTAAGTATACCGGCGGCGGCAAGAACGGTTCCCTGAAGTATCATGCGGCTGCTTTTTTGCGACATTGCTGTTCACCTCTTTATAAAACGGTTTTTATATTTCGTGAATTTTCAATCTGAGACATTCATGCCGATGATAATCGGTGAAATAAGGAGATATCTCAGAGACAATAATATGATAAGGGTGTCGCGTTCTCTGCGGGACACCGCATATAAGGCACTTGGAGCGAAAGAAGCGTTATCCGTTCGCTTTTCCAGAGAAGCGACGCTTACGGAGATAGTGGAAGAAGTAAATCGAAGAGCACGTGAGGACAGTGAGGAAAAAATGTCTCAGACAGGTCAGAGTTCAGAGAGTCATATTTATACCGAAAAGGAGATATCCGACGCGCTTGACGCCGTTGTGGATCCCGTGTCGCTGTATGAACCCGTATTTTCCGATAACGGAGACTCACTGTACATTCTCGATCAGGTCTGTGACAAGAGTGCCGACGACTCATCATGGTGTGAGAGCATCGCAATAGGAGAAGCTGTCGGAAAACTTTCCGAGCGGGAAAACGCCATTATAAACATGAGATTTTTTATGGGAAAAACGCAAATGGAAGTTGCGGGGGAGATAGGTATAAGTCAGGCACAGGTTTCCAGACTTGAAAAAAGCGCGTTGGAATTTATAAGAAAGAATATCTAAAAAATAAGGGAACCGAACGGTTCCCTTGAAATTACTCTTTGATTTCCGGTGCTTCGTCAACTTCGGGGACTTTCTCATCTCCGGGACGGGGCATAGGATTGACAATCTCACGGACTGCCCATCTGTAAACTTTCATTTTTGTGCGGTCTTTGTTAATCTCAAGAGTAAGTATGTCCTCTTTTACGGCACAAACTCTTCCGATTATTCCGCCTATCGTGGATATTTCGTCACCGACCATTATGCTGTTTCTCATTTCGGCTGTTTGCTTTTCCTGCTTTTTCTGCGGTCTTATCATGAGAAAGTACATGATTAAAAAAAGAGGAACCATTACAATAAGCATTGAGACCAAGCTGCCCGTACCGCCGGTAGTTCCTTCCAACAAGTGTATCATATTTTTTTCCTTTCAAACTCATTTTTAACAATTATACAACAATACGGCTTAAAAGTCAATAAATAAAAGTAAACAGTGTGTAAAGTTTTGAAAAAAGCGTCAAATTTCAGAACCGAAGGTGATATTATCAAATCAAAAATCATAAATTTAAAATTTTTTCGGGAGTTGTACGGAACATACAAAAATAAATCCGTGTCCACTCTCTCGGCAAGTCTCGCGTTTTATATGATGTTTACCGTCTTTCCGGGAGTTATAGTAATCAAAGCGGTAATAGATCTCATAAGTTTCGACGGCGGTTTTGAATTTGTTCTCCGTTCTCTGCCGTCGGGAACAGAGGAGCTTATAGGGGAATACCTTTCGTATACCGAAAATTTCGGCAGTGCGGGAATTATAGCCGGAGGAATTTTCATTTCGCTTTTTTCGCTTGTAAAGTTTACGAGAAATTTAAAAAGGCACATAGACGAAATCCATAACTCCCGGAGGAGAAACAGCTACGCTTTGTCCTGGATATTTTCTTTTGTAATGTCGCTTTACTTTTTGGCACTGCTTTATTTATCGCTTCTTTGCCTTGTTTTCGGGGAAAGCGTACTGAAATTTCTTGCGGCTGTAATAGGAAAAGAAAAGCTGTTTGTTTTATTTTGGCAGAAGGCGAGAGTGGTTTTGCCCGTAATTTTGCTCTTTTTGTTTCTGGTGTTGGTATTCGCTTTCCTGCCCGATAGGAAATATCCGTTAAAATCCGTCATACCCGGCGTAATATTTACGGAAAGTGCGTGGCTTCTTTCGTCATATTTTTTTTCGTTGTATATCGAAAAATTTTCCCGCTATTCGATTATATACGGACCTCTGGGCACGACGGTGATTATGATGCTCTGGTTTTATGTTCTGTCCAACATTATCCTTATCGGAATATGTATTAACTTTGTTCTTTCTTCCTGAAAAGCTTTGAAAAAATTTCTTCCGGAATTTGCGCGCAAATAATTGCCGTGAAAATCAGAACGGCGCCGGCTATTTCCCGGGATGACATTGTGTCTTTTAATATTATCCAGCCCGCCAAAGCCGAAAAAACGGACTCAAGGCTCATTACGATTGTCGCAAGTACGGGAGAAGAATATTTTTGACCTATAATCTGCAGTGTAAAAGCTATTCCCGAAGAGAAAACGCCCGTATATATGAGAGGGAATACGGCTTGTTTTACATCGGAAAAATCGAGCGTCTCGAATTTAAGGGCACAAATTCCGGACAGGATTGCACAGCAAAAAAACTGAATACACGCAAGTGCAGTTCCGTCGACTTTAGCCGAATATTTGTCGATAATGAGAATGTGAAAAGAGAAAAATATCGAACAAATGAACACAAGAAGTTCGCCTTTACTTATCGACAGAGACTCGCTCATGCAGAGAAGATACATTCCGACAATGGCGATTACTATTGCGGCAATGGCGTTTTTGGTGATTTTTTTGCCTCCGAAAGTTTGAATGAGCGGTACTATGATTATGTAAAGAGAGGTTATGAATCCGGCTTTGCCGGGTTCGGCTTCGAGAAGGCCGAATTGCTGAAAATTGCTTGCAAAGCAGAGTGCGATTCCGCAAAGGATACCGCCTGTGATGAGTTCTCGCGTTATTTTAAAAGTTTTCTTTTTTTTCGCCGTAAAGATTATTACGGGGATTAACACAAGACAACCCAAAATATTTCTTATCGTGTTAAACATAAAAGGGGAAATATGCTTTAAACCGGTCGACTGTGCAACGAACGCCGTGCCCCAGATGAATGCGGCGAGTGCAAGAAGTAAATTGCCTTTTAAATTTTTCATGAAAGTACCTCGCTGTGAAAAGTGTTTTATATTGCATACGGTAGATATTGTACCATATATACCGATAAATTTCAACAAAAAAAGGCAATTTTGATTGATGAAGTCGAAATGAAAAAAGGGAAGAGTTTTTTTGCAATTTTTGGCTTGACAATATCTCCGGAATATGATACAATTTAGCAGTGGTAGCCCGTTACCGATGTTTATTGAATATCGGTACGGTTAATTTTGCTTTTGCTGCCGGATTATACGGAGAGGTATCGAAGTGGTCATAACGGGGCTGACTCGAAATCAGTTTGCGAGCAATCGCACATGGGTTCGAATCCCATCCTCTCCGCCAAAAAAATAAGCGGTGCACATAAGGTGTGCCGCTTAATTTTTTTGATAATGGAGGGATTCGAAGCCTGAGAGGGCTTTTTGCGTGAATAAAAGTTGCCTGTGGCAAGTTTTAAGCAAAAAGGTGCGAGACCATGAGGTCGAGCAGGCAAGACGCGAAGCGGCTGTATCCCATCCTCTTGTGCCAAAAAAATAAGCGGTGCACATAAGGTGTGCCGCTTAATTTTTTTGATAATGGAGGGATTCGAAGCCTGAGAGGGCTTTTTGCGTGAATAAAAGTTGCCTGTGGCAAGTTTTAAGCAAAAAGGTGCGAGACCATGAGGTCGAGCAGGCAAGACGCGAAGCGGCTGTATCCCATCCTCTTGTGCCAAAAAAATAAGCGGTGCACATAAGGTGTGCCGCTTAATTTTTTTGATAATGGAGGGGCTTTTAAATGAGAGAATCTTTAATCATTTGAGAATAGGCAAGCTTTTTGTATCCCAATGACGAATATAGCTTTACCGCACCCGTGTTGTCGTCTTCAACTTCCAGACGGAAACGGGCAGTTTCGGGGAAATTTTTTTCAGTCCACTCAAAAAGTTCGTGACCGAGCCCTTTTCTCCTGAAGTTTTCTCTTATGTACGCTTCTTCAATCCATATGACATGACCGCCTGCTTCCTGCGAAAAGGTTTTTGCGAACAGGGCGTATCCGGCAGTCGTTCCCTCATACTCTATCATTACGGCAAACGCATAGGGAGAATTTTTCATCAGTTCGTCAAAAGTTTTTTCACGGAAACTTTCGGGTATTGCGTGGTCTACCGCAGAACTTGAGTAAAATTCACCGGTCAGTTCAATCCAGGATTTTCTGTCTTTTTCTTCGATTTTTCTTATCATTCGTAATTCTCCTCGTCTTTTTCGGCGTCGGATATTTCATTTTCCTCCGTCAATGCTTCGACATTCCGTAATTTTCTCTGTATTGCCCGCGTTCTTGTGGTGACGAGCTTGTCGAGGTCACGATATGCCAAATCCAGCCTTTTTTGAGTGGAAACCAAAACTTCTTCAAACTTTGAAAATTCGGTTTTTACCTCTCCGAGTACTTTCCATACTTCTCCGGAACGCTTTTGTATTGCAAGCGTGCGGAAGCCCATTTGCAGACTGTTGAGAAGAGCCGCCATGGTTGTGGGGCCGGCTACGGTAATACGCCATTCGGCTTGAAGAATTTCGACAAGACCGAGTCTCACAACTTCGGCATACAACCCTTCGGTCGGCAAAAACATTATCGCAAAATCGGTTGTATCTGGAGGGGAAATATATTTGGTGTGTATATCTTTGGCAAACGATTTTATACGGCGGACAAGTTCAGCCTGAGCCGTTTGTATTTGCTGTGTGTCGGCGGTATCGTATGCATCGGAAAGCTGCGAGTATGCGTCAACGGGAAATTTTGAATCTATCGGCAGGAGAACACACTCTCCGTCGGACGCTCCTGGAAGTTTTACGGCGTATTCTACCGGATTTGCACTTCCTTTAACCGTGACGATGTTTTTTTCGTACTGTTCGGGAGCAAGGAGCTGTTCGAGAATGGCACCGAGCTGTATTTCTCCGAGTATGCCCCTCGTTTTCACATTTGAAAGAACTTTTTTCAAATCGCCGACACCCACGGCGAGTGTTTGCATTTCTCCAAGCCCGCGGTATACAGCCTCAAGCCTCTCGGAAACTTCCTTGAAGCTTTTGCTTATTCTTTCTTCAAGCGTCGTTTGAAGCTTTTCGTCAACCACCTGTTTCATTTCGGAAAGCTTTTTCTCGTTTTTTTCCTCAAGTGAGCGAAAACTCCTGTCCAGTCCCTCACGCAGTTCCGACATTCTTCTGTCGAAAAGTTCCGTGAGGATTCGTATGTTTTCCTGAGACATTTTCAAAGAATCGTTGACGCTGGAGCGTAACTGATTTTGTTTTTCGTCAATACCCGCACGCAGTTCGCCTATCGTTTTTATCTGCGATTCGGAAAAATCTTTCTGACCGGACGCAACACTTCGCGAAATCGATTCGCCGAGCGTTTGCAGGGAATTTTGAGTTTCGATTTTTGAAAGACGGATTTCCTCCGTAATTCTCGAGCGGTCGCTTTCTTTGCCTCCTTTACTTATGAGGAGAATAAGAAGAACCAAGCACACCGCAATGCCCGCAAGGCAGGCGATAAGAAGATAAATCATCATGAAGCCTCTTTTTGTTTGTATCTTTCCACTGTCGCAATATTCGCTTCGTGTTCGGCTTTTGTTCTTGCAAACAGGTGATGTCCGTTCGGGTGAGCATACATAAAGTAACACTTGACGGGTTCCGTTTCAACGGGATTGCCGTCGGAATCGGTCACTATAAGTCCGTTAGTGTCCGTTTTATACTTGTAATCTTCGGGATAAAGCCCCGCTATTATCGCATTGAGGGAGGGGGAACAAATCGCTGACGGCGGCAGTCCGTCGTGAGAATATGTGCTGTAAGGATTGGGCGAAGCTTTCATTTCGTCCAGCGTCACTTCTCCTCGTCTTTCGGGAAATGCGTAGAGGTAGGTTGAGTCACATTCAAGTCTCGGATAAGACGCCGAGTTGTTCAGACGGTTGTGATAAACGGAGGAAACGGTACTCATTTCGGAATCAAGCTTCGTTTCCATTTGAACGATTGACGCAACCGTTATAACTTCGTCTACCGTCATTCCCAGCTCATCGCATCTCAGGTAGTATGCGTCGTCAAAACGGACATTGAATGTGTCGAGGAGTTTGGCTATCGCCTGCACCTCACTGCTGTCCGTGTAGAAGTCGTATGTGTCGGGGAAAAGATATCCCTCAAGAGCGTATTTTCTGCCTTCTTCAAAGCCTTTTGCCTGTAATTCTTTTAGCTCGTTTAAGAAACGGTAATCCATATCGTAAAGATTGGCGTCACTGATTGCCGCAACAAATCCTTCCCGTGTTCCGATACCGTTTTCGATGAACAGGTCAATAACTTCGTCAGCCGTCATTCCTTCTTTAAAGGTTATACGCACGATGGAACGCTTGGGCGTTTTTTTGGTAAATGCCGATATTATTTCGTCGTAATTGAGATTTGCCGTTATCGTGTGAACTTTTACATCGAGTTTTTGCTCTTCGTCGCTGTCTCTGTTTTTAAAACTGTTGTACAGCCGTAAAAACAGCGGATACTTTACAACACCTTCGTCTTTGAGTATCGAAGCGAGTTCTCTGAAAGTCATATCTTCCGTAACCTCTATCGTTACCGTTTTGCCGTCTTTTACAAAGGCGAAAACATCGTTGGAAACCGTTATTCCGATGTATGCGATAATTACGGAGGCGCAAAGGACGAAAACAATGTATATTACGGATTTACCGAGAGCCGAAAAAACTTTCTTTCCGTCGGACTCGGTGTTCTCCTCTTCGTCCTCCAAAAATATCTTTTCGGGAACCGCGCTTTTTGCGGAGCTGCCGTCTTTTTCACGGGGAGACGGCTCTTTTTTTTCGGGAGCCGAAGAGAGTTTGTTTTCTTCGGGAGCTTTTTCGGGTTTCGGAACATCTCTTGTCGCCCGCCGTGCCGGAGCGATGATTTCATCGGTCAGTGCGGGCATATCGACGCGTGTCTTGTCGTTGTCTTCCCGTTTGTCCGATTTATCCGGACCGACATCTCTCCTGGCACGCACCGGACGCTTGTTTGAAGAATCGTAAATCAAAACATCTTTTTCTTCGTTGATATTTTCTTTGTTATCCATCTTTAACTCCTTATTAAACGGTTATAAACACAAATACGAATACCGCCAGAAAAAAGGCAGGCGAAAGAAATATGTCTTTGGCACTTGCTCTTGCCGTTTTTGTGTTTTCGGTCTCGCTTTTGTTTACTTTGCCGGCTTTCGTAAGCCTTTTTATCGCGTCGGCACGGCTTCCCGCAAGCGTTCCGTCCTCATATTCGGCGGCACGCTTTTCATATATGCTTTGCAGAGTTGCGAGGGTAAAGTACAAAGACAGGAGAAAAAGTACCGACATGAGAAATATAAGCACTATCGAATTTTCGGCGCTTTCGAGAAACTGTGCGATTTTGTCCGAATATGACACGGTGATATAGTTTGAAAGCATATGAAGCAAAACTGAGGGCAGGGAAGAGTGGGTTATGTATGTTATAAGTCCGAATATCGCACCGCCCCAAAGATAAGAAATAAATGCGGGGAAGGAAAAATGTATCATTGCGAAAAAAACGGAGGTTATCAAAAGAGTGCATATTCCGCTGCTGTGTGCCGATGAGTATTCGCTTATAAGTACCGAACGGAAGAGCATTTCTTCGGCAACGGCGGGTATGACTATGTAACAGAGCGACACCGTAAAACTGTCTGTCGAAAAATTAACCTGTATCGACGAAAAGCTCTCGGCTTGATTTCCCGGTGTCATGCCTATGTATATTAAGAATAATATGCCCAGCATATACAGAACAAATGCCGAAATCACAAAAGGAATATCCGATATGCTTAAAAGTTTCGCACCGCTCGCTTTAATCATATCCGTCTTTTTTATCTTACAGTAAAGTGCCGCCGGTATCATGTAAACGAAAAGCTGTAAAAGCACGGCTGTAAAGAAAAAGTCGTCGGTACTTTTTTTGAGCGACATTTCGAGCAGTTTGTCGGAAAATCCCAAAAGTATCATTATTACGGTAACATACAGCGGAGCGGTAAATACGGGATTATTTTTTTTCATCGGGAATAAAAATACCTTTCTGTGTAATTATCGCATCACAGGCGATGTCGGTGTTTTCATGAGGCAATTCTTCGGTAAACACTTCATCAAAACAAAATCCGACGGTAAAAACTCTGTTTGACGCAAGATACCTGTCGTAATATCCTTTGCCGTATCCCAGACGGTAACCTTTTCTGTCAAAGGCTATTCCCGGTACGACGCAGAGCGTCTTTTCGGAATATTTGTACTCCGGTGCACTTTCCGGCGGTTCGGGAACGGAAAATCTTCCGCAGGTAAGAGCGGTTGTCTGTGTTATATAACGGAAAGTCATTTTGCCGTCGGAAAAAGAGACGGGAATAGCGACAGCCTTTTTGTCGGAAAGAAGTTTTTGCAAAAGAAGTCGAGTGTCAACCTCTTTTTTTATTGACATATATAAAAGCACCGTTTCGGCATTTTTGTAAAAATCGCTTTCGGAGAAAATGCGTGCGATTTCTTTCGACGCCGAAAAATAAATTTCATCCGGTATCGCTTCTCTTATGCGCAGATATTTTTTTCTCAATTCATCTTTTGAATTGATGTCCATTTTCAGAATACCATAGAAAGACGGAGTGCGTCGGTTTCACGCTTTGAAAAAAGTTTGTCGGTAAGCATGAAGCCGAAATCGGCGGCGGTACCCGCTCCCTCCGATGTGATGAAGTGAGCGTCGGTAACAACTTTATCGGCTTTGTACTTTGCTCCCTGTCCGATAAGTTCCCCCGCAAGAGCCGGATAACAGGTCGCGCGGCGTTTTTTCAGCAGTCCCATTTCTCCGAGTATTGTCGGTGCGGCACAAATCGCCGCAATGTAAATTTCCCGTAAGGAAGCCTCTTTGATAAACTCACGCAGTTTCTCCGACGCCTTGAGTTCTTCGGTACCTTTTGAACCTCCCGGCAGTATAATCATTTCGGCGTCGTCTATACAGGCGTCCGAGAGCATGATATCGGCCCTCACAACGATTTTGTGAGCCCCTTCCACTTCGAGAGAAGGTGTCGATACGGCTACGGTTGTAACATCGGCTCCGGCACGGCGGAGAATGTCCAGCGGAGTTATCGCTTCTATTTCTTCAAAACCGTTTGCCAAAAATAAATATACCATAATAATTTTCCTCCGTTTAAAAAATGATTGTTGCCCCTCCGGCTCTCCATATATAATCTTTACTCTTCAATATTCCGACGAGTTCGGAAGATGTTTTTATTGTCTTTTCGGTGCAGAGTGTACACGCCTGCCCGTCCTCAATGTGATGAAAATCACTTCCGCATATTGACAGAAGTCCGTTTTCTTCGGCGTACATTGCCGCAACTCCCAGCCGTGAATTGTGCGACGGATTAAAGTTGAAAGTTTCAATGCCGTCTATACATTCCAGGGGTGCGAGAGTCATACCGTTGCGGAAGGGGTGTGCCTGAAAAAGCAGATTGTCGTCGTTTCTGTATTCGGAGGAAAAATCTTCCAGCGTTCTTGTCTTTTTGAAATCGAGATTCATGTAAAATTCGGGTTCTGGCCCGTAAAAAAGGTAGTCGTTGTAACCTTCGAAACGGAGTTCGGCGGCAAACAGAACCTCAACCCCTATCTTTTCGCCTTCTTTTTTGCCTTTTTCGTAATCGGCAATGTGTATTTTTGCCTCCTCTTTGACGGCACTGTCATTCTTTAATTCGCCGAACAGAAAGTGGTTGGTGAATACGACGGTGGAGTATCCCGCCATGCCGTATACCCGCACGAGCATTTCCGGAGTGACTGCCGAACAGCGTGAAGCCCCCGATGTATGACAGTGAAGTTCGGTCTTCTTGGAATATGTTTTTTTGAGTGTTTCCAGCGTTTGCGAAATATCCATTTGCTAATACCTCAATTCATCAAAAAATTTAAAACGGGTTTCTCTTTTTCGAAAATTTCCGTGCTTATTCCGGAGGACAAATCCAAAAAAACGGCACTTCTTTCGTAGTGTATGAGTTCATGTCGGGGGGCTTTGCCCAACGGATCGCACACATCGTACATGATGTACCTGCCGTTCTTTTTCACGAAAGCGAAATATCCGCCGTCAAACCCGAGAAAGCGGTGACCTTCGGCACTTTCCAGAAACATATCACGGCTTTCGAGAAGCTTTATTCCGCCGGACGAGGACTTAAAATCGGCTAAATGCCGTTCCCAAGCCTCCGGAACGCTTATTTCTTCAAAATCGAGAGTCGATATACTGTATTCGGTCTTTCGGAAATAAGATGTATATCCGAATTTTTTGTACATCGGAAATAAGGAGTCGGAAGAGGGGAGTGTGAGTATAAATTTGTATTTTCGTGTTTTGAGCTTTTCGGCAAAAAAATCGTGCAAAGCCGAAAAATGCCCGGCGTTACGCTCTTCGGTTTTTGTGGCAACACCGTAAAGGTAAGCCCCTTTGTAAACTTTGCGTTTGTATTTAAGCTTTATATCCATGTAAAAAAGCATTGAGACGAGAGTTTTTCCGTCGTAACGCAAAAAGGCTCTCGACGGGCGGTAAAATTTTTCAAAAAAAACATTTACAAAATCCGTGTCTTCGGGAAACGCTTCAAGCCAAAGCTCTTTCATATCTTCAATGCGGCTTTTTGAACCCTGAACGATTTTCAATTTTTACCTCCCCTTGCAATTTTTCGCTGTCTGTTTATATTCAATTAATTATACACTTTTTGCTCCTTTCTGTCAATCACGATAATGTAAAATTCATCTTTTTTTTACTGCGGTGAAGAAAATTTGAAAAAGGACTTTATTTTTTCGGACAATTGGTGTATCATAATGTTACAAAAAACAAATGAAACGGAGAAAAAAATGCTGTTTACGGAACCCGTGTTTTTATTCGTGCTTTTGCCGTTCTGCCTTGTCACTCAGTATCTGATAAAAAGCATTGCGGTAAGAAATATTATTCTGTTAATTCTTTCCCTGATTTTCTATGCGTGGGGAGAACCGGTTTACGTTTTTCTCATGATAGGAGTGTCGCTGCTTTCCTGGTTTTTGACAAAGCTTATGTGGGAAAAAGGCAGGAGCCGTAAACTTCTGGCAATTGCGGTTGTAATATCTCTGATACCTCTTCTGTTCTTCAAATATTCTCAGATGATTTTGGATATCGTAAACCTCGTTCCCGCATTTAACTTTTCCGTGCCGAGTCTCTCCCTGCCGATAGGCATTTCCTTTTACTCTTTTCAGATTCTCACATATGTAATCGATGTATACAGGGGAGAAGCCGGAGTTCAGAAAAATCCGCTTTATTTCATGCTTTATATTTCTCTTTTCCCTCAGCTTATAGCGGGACCGATAGTTCGGTATACCGAAGTTGAAAAAGAGCTTGCTTCGAGAAAAGTCACTCTCGCCGGTATAAACGACGGCATTTACCGTTTTCTTATCGGCATGGGCAAGAAAGTACTGCTTGCAAATGTCGTGGGGGAGGTGGTTCGGGACTGCTTTTCGCTCGGAATCGGTAAGATAGGAACCGTAGGCGTATGGGGGGCAATGCTTTGCTACACATTCCAGCTTTATTTTGATTTCTCGGGTTATTCCGATATGGCAATAGGTCTGGGGAAAATGCTCGGATTTACATATAACGAAAATTTCAATTATCCGTATATAGCCCGGAGTGTGAAAGATTTTTGGAGAAGATGGCATATATCCATGAGCACTTTCTTCAGGGATTATATTTACATTCCGCTCGGAGGAAACAGAAAAAGGCACCTGTTCAATATGTTTGTGGTATGGTTTTCGACGGGACTTTGGCACGGAGCCGGGTATAATTTTATTCTTTGGGGACTTTATTACTTTGTGCTTTTGACAATTGAAAATAAACTTTTGAAAAAGGTCAAAATTCCTCCCGTTTTTTCTGTTCCGTTCACTTTTATACTTGTCATAATCGGCTGGGTACTGTTCTATTTTGAAAACCTGAGCGAATGTTTCACGGCACTGAAAACGCTTTTCGGAATAGGTTGCGTCTTTTCGGAGCCTATATCCCTCGCAATGCTGAAAAGCGCACTCCCCGTTATCTTCCTGTGCTTTTTCGCCGCAACTCCCGCATGGGAAAAAGCGAGAGTGTATGTCGGCGGAAAATTGCCGTGTACTTTACGGATTGCGGCAAAGTGCGTATTTGTCGCGGGAATGTTTGTCCTCTGTGTAGCTCTTACGGTAAGCCAAACATACAACCCCTTTCTTTATTTTAAGTTTTGAGGAGGCGGGATTATGAAGAAAAAAATACAGGATTTGATAGTTCCCGTTTTGTTTTTCGCAATGATTGTTGCGACTTCCGTGTGCTATTTGGTCTTTCCCGATAAAGAAGTGTCGAAAAAAGAAAACAGAATGCTCGCACAGTTCCCTTCTTTTTCCATCTCGTCTCTTGCCGACGGAGAATATACTTCGGGAATTATAGATTACATGAACGACCAGTTTCCCTTCAGAGATTCGTTTATGAAAATAGGAAATACGGCGAAATCTTTTTTGAAACGCGAAACAAAGCTTTCGGACGGCGTGAGCCTTGAGAAAACCGGTGGCAATGTTTCGGGCGGTGCGGGAGAAAGAATCGGCGACGACGGCGTTGAAATTACCGAGAGGGAGGTCATTGAGACCGTTTCCTCCGAAACCACTCTCGTTATATACAAAGACAGAGCAATGGAGTACTACACTTTTAACGACGAATGTATCAAAAAGTACGCCGAGCTTTTAAATTCTTTTTCCGATTACCTTGACGGTATCGGAGTTCGGGTGTACTCTCTCGTTGTTCCCACAAGTTCGGAATTTTATCTGCCGGAAAATCTCAGGGGTGACGATTACAGTCAAAAGACGGCGATAGACAAAGTTTACTCTCAGACAAATAAGAGCGTTGTGAGAATCGACGCTTACTCAAAACTTGAAAAGCTGTGCGACGACGGTGAAAACTATGTTTATTTCAGAACCGACCACCACTGGACGCAGTTCGGCGCATACTCGGCGTATCAGGCTTTCTGTGAGGCGGCGGGTATTCCGAGTGTGCCTCTGTCAAGCTTTACTCCTCTTGAGGTGGAAGAAGATTTTTACGGTTCCTTCACGAAGCTCACGGACAATAAGGCGATAGTTCAAAATCCCGACAGGGTGGTATATTGGTATTACGACGAGGTAAAGAGCATAAAAGCGTATACCGGGTGCGATATGCAAACCTCATACGCCACGCGGCTTTTTGCGAATACTGCGGGTAAAAGCAACAAATATTTGGTCTTTCTCGGCGGAGACCAGCCGCTCATAAAAATTCAGACAAAGACCGAAAACGGCCGTAATGTGCTTGTACTGAAAGACAGCTTCGGAAATGCTTTCGTTCCGTTCCTTATAAACCATTACGAACACATTTATGTTGTCGATCCGCGTACGACGAGTTGCGATATAAAGGAGTTTTGCACGGAACACGGTATAAACGATGTGATAATCGAAAATTATGCGTTTTCCCTTTCCGGCGACAGTGCGACAAAGCTGTTATCCGATTTCGTAAAATAATTTTAAAGGGCAGGCCTCATAAAACGGGACATGCCCTTTTTTTGTGTTGACAGAAAAGCTTTTGTGTGATAATATTAACGGGAATAAGATCAAATTTTGGGAGGGAATTATGAGATATATTGATTTTGGAGATTTATCTTTTGTCGTAACCGAAGACGGTATTCTGAAATTTGTAAGATGCTACGGCTTTGACAATTCGGAATTTGTTTCACGCCGTCTTTCAGTGGGAGAATTTGATATTGCGGGAGGCACGACTTCCGGCACAAACCGCATAAGCCGTTCGGCACAGACGGATAAGTTCAGATATGTAAGTCACACGGAAAAGGGCAACACTCTTACTTTAATACAGCGTTCTGATAAGGTCGAGGTAAAGTCCGAATATACCCGTTACGGCGACACAAATGCCGTTCGCATAACGCAGACTTACCGAAACATCGGAAGTGAAGAACTTTGTTTAACGCTTGCCAACACGGTTGACATTCACTTCGGGAACGACGCTTCGAAAGAGAATAAAGATTATTATTTTCATAAATTCAATAACGCCAGATATACGGAAGCTATGCCAGATGTCAGATCCTTTTACGATATGGGATTTCAGTTTGTAAATTATGTTTACCATGTCGAAAACATAGGAAATTCCTCAAGTTACGAAACGCTTCCGCAGGGAATTATCGAAAATCGCCGTGACGGTTATTTTCTTATGTTTCAGATAGAATCCTACTGCGGTTGGGAATATGAAATTACGGCGTCGGGAGTCGATCGCAATTACGAAATTCATATAGGCGGTCCCACTTCTCTTCGCCACGATTGGAATAAAGTCCTTCTGCCCGGAGAAGAGTATGTCACCGTTCCGGTAACGCTTGCCGGAGGCACTTCTCTTAATGATGTTTTGGCACATATGACGCGTTATCGCCGTCATATAAAACCGTCTTGCCCGGCAGACGCATCGCTTCCTCCGATTTATAACGAATATATGCACTTTTCATGGGACGATCCCAATGCCGAAAGAATTATATTCAACGCACCGTTCGTTGCCGCGACGGGCTGTAAATACTATATTGTGGACTGCGGCTGGCATGACTCCAAATCCATTACCGATACCGACAGTATGTATCATAAGTTCGGTACATGGTACGAAGACCGTACCCGTTTTCCCGACGGTATCCGTTCGGTTGCCGAATATGTAAGGTCGCTCGGAATGAAGTTCGGCTTGTGGATTGCACCGGAAGTTGTGGGATTCGGCAACGAAAAAATGCTTTCTTACTATGACGATGACTGTTTCTTTATCAGAAACGGCAAGCGTGTCTGTCACTCGACCGGATATCTGCTCGATTTCCGCAATCCCAAAGTGTACAATTATCTCTCCGAAACTCTTGACCGTATGATTGATGAGTACGGCTGTGACTATATAAAATACGACGGCTGTCCAAATCCCGGTTTCGGAACCGAACTTGACGGCACTTCTCTCGGCGATGGGCTTGAAAAAGCGTATGAAGCTTTTCTTAAATTTACCGAAGAAGCCATGCGTCGTCACCCGAATGTTATTTTCGAAGATTGTGCCGGCGGCGGACAGCGTATGGATTACAAGGCTTTGTCGATGTTCAGCCTGATATCTACCTCCGACAACTCCGATTATCTCAATTATCCGTATATCAGTGCAAATATAAATGCGTCGGTACTTCCCGAACAGGCTGCCGTATGGAGCTATCCTGTGGGGGTTGATACATATGCCGGAAAAAGCGAGAGCGAAATAAATGCGAGTGCCGAAGAAATCAACGCCGAAATTTCAAAGGAGAGGGTAGTGTTCAATATGGTAAACTCCCTCCTTTCCCGTGTTCATCTTGCCTCCCGCCTTTATCTCCTTGACAGCGAAAAGAGAGAGCTCGTCAGGGAAGGCATTGCCGTATACAACAGAATAGTTTCGGACAAGCTCAAAGCGGTTCCTTATTTGCCTCGCGGGTACGCTTCTCACGGAGATGAGTTCGTTTGTTCGGGAATTAAAACCGATGAAAAACTGTATCTCGCACTTTGGCATAAGGGCGGGGAAAAGAAGATTAAAATTGAGCTTCCCGAAATTACCGTTAAAAGTGCCACTGTCGCTTACCCTGCGACTTTGCCGACCGAATTTTCATATGACGAAACATCACTTACGGTGGAATTCACTGAGGATATACAGGCAAGATTTTTTGAGATAGAACTTAAATAAACAGAGCATTTACGGCTGAAACTGTTGCGTTTTTTGCTTTTTTATGTATAATTAAGTGTGACAGATTATTTTTGACGGGCTCGAAAGGATAAAAAATGGATTCGAAAAGAAGCAGTTTTACAGGGAAAATAGGATTTGTTCTTGCGGCGGCGGGGTCTGCCGTCGGACTCGGTAATATTTGGAGGTTCCCTTATCTTGCGGCACAGTACGGCGGCGGTATATTTCTGCTGGTCTATATAATTCTTGCCGTAACATTCGGCTTTTCTCTCATGATTGCCGAAATCGCAATCGGACGCAAAACGGGGCTGAGTGCTATCGAGGCGTATCGCAAACTTGACAAAAGGTTTACTTTTGTCGGATATCTTTCAGCCGTAATTCCGGCGATAATTTTGCCCTATTACTCGGTTATAGGCGGCTGGGTTATGAAATATATGTTCGGCTTTTTGACTGGAGAATCTTCCGCAATGGCTCAGGACGGATTTTTCGGCTCATATATTTCGGGCAATATAAAGCCACTGTTTTGGTTTTTGCTTTACATAGGAATTACCGCCGTTATCGTAATGATGGGCGTTGAAAAAGGTATCGAGAAGGTAAGTAAATTCATGATGCCCGTCCTCATCGTACTTATCCTTTTTATTGCGGGATATACGATTGTTACAACGGACGGTGCATGGGAGGGCGTTGTTTATTATCTGAAACCCGAATTTAAAAATTTCTCGATAAAGACGGTTCTCGCCGCAATGGGACAGCTGTTTTATTCGATGTCGCTCGCAATGGGAATAATGATAACTTTCGGCTCCTACATGAAAAAAGATATTTCAATCGAAAAATCCACCCGTCAGATAGAAATATTCGATACCGTTGTGGCTTTTCTTGCGGGACTTATGATTATTCCCGCCGTAATCGCTTTCAACGGCGGAGACGCGTCAAAAATCAACAAAGGGCCTGGACTTATGTTTTCGACTTTGCCGATGATTTTCGACGAAATGCCGGGCGGAACGGTTATAGGCTTTGCGTTCTTCCTTATGGTTTTCTTTGCGGCACTTACATCGTCGATTTCTCTCATGGAAACCGTTGTTTCCGTATTGCAAGACAAAATTAAAATTTCGAGAATGAAAGCGTGCCTTGCGGTGTTGGCGTTTTCTTTGGTTTTGGGCACTGCTTCATCTCTGGGATACAGTGCGTGGAGTTCGTTTAAGATAATCGGATTTCAGATTCTCGACTTTTTCGATTTTATTTCAAACAGCGTGCTTATGCCGGTCACGGCGTTCTTCACCTGCATTTGCGTCGGATATATAGTTAAGCCGAAGTGGGTTATAGACGAAGTTGAACAGAGCGGAAAGTTTCACGGAGTTAAGCTGTTTTCGGTTATGATAAAGTATGTCACGCCGATAATAATTATTTCGGTTCTCGTCTCCTCCGTCCTTGACGCTTTGGGGATATTCAAACTTTAAAAATTCTGAGGTCTCGGTTTTTTCTGCCGAGACCTCTTTTTTTATCGTACATAAAGTAAAGCACTTGATTTTTTCGCGGAGGTAATGTATAATTGTAATCGATAGAAAGTTAAAGGATTTGTTATGGTAGCAATCGGTTGCAGTAAAATATCTTTGTCTTTCGGCGACAAAACCGTTTTGGATAATGTTTCCTTCTCTTTGGAGGAGTCGGACAAGCTCGGAATTGTCGGAGTAAACGGAGCCGGAAAGACGACGCTTGTAAAAATATTGATAAATGACCTAAAAGCCGATTCGGGAGAGGTGTTTGTCTCTCAAAGGGCAAAAATCGGTTATCTTGACCAATATGCAGGGCTTGAAAGCGATAAAACGGTTTACGAAGAAATGCTTTCCTGCTTTTCGCATCTCTTGAAAAAAGAAAAAGAGCTTGAAGAGCTGGAAAATCAAATGAAGACAGGTGAGGGTGATGTTTCGGCGCTGTCCGACCGCTTTTCCAAGCTTACCGAAGAATATCGTCTTGAGGGCGGATACGAATTTCGTTCGAAAACGGCGGGAATGTTGAAGAAAATGGGCTTTGGCGAAAATATGTTTTCTTTTCCCGTAAAAAATCTTTCCGGAGGGCAGAAAACTTCCCTTGCACTTGTGGGACTGCTGTTAAGGGAACCTTCCGTACTTATACTCGACGAACCTACGAACCATTTGGATATAGACTCGTTAAGGTGGCTTGAAAACTATCTTTCTTCTCTTAAATCCACCGTCATCGTCATATCTCACGACAGATACTTCCTTGACCGTGTCACAACGCATACTCTCGATGTTGAAAATACGCACGCTGTGCTTTACAAGGGATCATATTCGGTATTTGCTCAGAAGAAGAAAAAAGACCGCGAAATTTACCGAAAGCATTATGAGAATCAGCAAAAGGAAATTGCACGGCAGGAGGCGTACATCGAACAGCAACGGCGGTGGAATCGAGAGAGAAACATTATAGCCGCCGAAAGCCGTCTTAAAGCTCTGGAACGCATGGAAAAGCTTGACGCACCGCAGTCTGCTCCTGTGGGAATTGACTTCCGTTTCGGCGAAGCGTACCGCTCCGGAAACGATGTTTTGAAAGTCTGTAAACTTTCAAAATCGTATAACGGGAAAACACTTTTTTCAAATCTTGATTTTGAAGTTAAACGCGGCGAAAGATTTTTTATTTTGGGAAAAAACGGGAGCGGAAAATCCACATTGCTTAAAATCCTTGCGGGAAAGACGGTTCGGGACGCAGGAGATTTTTCTTTCGGCACGAATGTAAAACTCGGCTATTATGACCAGGAGTATCAGGGACTTAATCCGGATAATACGGTTCTCGACGAACTTTGGAATGAATACGAAGACAGGGGTATGACGGAAATAAGGTCAACCCTTGCACTGTTCAGGTTTTTGAATGACGATGTTTTTAAAAAGGTCTCCGTGTTGAGCGGAGGAGAAAAGGCAAGACTTACCCTTGCAAAGCTTATGCTGTCAAAAGTTAATTTACTTTTGCTTGACGAACCGACCAATCACCTTGATATTGCGTCAAGAGAGACGCTCGAAGACGCAGTGAGCGAGTTTTGCGGAACCGTTATCGCGGTATCGCACGACCGTTATTTTATATCAAAGCTTGCCACGAGAATTCTTCACATCGACGGTGATACATCGGAAGTATATAACGGGAATTACGAATACTATCTCAGAAATCTCAAAGAGACTTCAACGCCTGAAAAGAAAGTTTTTACCGACAGTGCCAAAGATAATTACAAACAGGAAAAAGAACTCAGGGCAAAGGAACGCAAGAGGGAAAGAGATATAGCGAAAACCGAGAGAGAAATAGAAATTACCGAAGAGAAAATTTCGGTGCTGGATAAAAAAATGCAGGAAGAGCTTGCCTGCGACTATGAAGCACTTATGAAAGCTTCCGAAGAAAAAGAAACACTTGAAAAAAGGTTGTCCGAACTTTACGAAACACTCGAGTCGCTTGAATAATATTTCCGCAAGGAGTATTATAAATTTTCAGGAGGAAAAAGAGATGACTTGCAATGATGTTTGGCAGACACGACGCCCAATGCACGATTTGTAGTAGTCGGTATTTTTTTGAAAATTAATTAACGAATAATATTTTTGAAAGGAATAACCGAAATGTCTGAAATAAGAATCCCCAAAATTGAATTTGAACAGAGAATCGAAAAAATAAAAAAACTTATGGTTCGCGATAAGCTTGATGCCATACTCGTTTACGGAGACGAATACCGCAAGGAAAATCTCCGGTATGTATCTAATTACTGGCCGATATTCGAAAGAGGTGCGATGCTTCTTTCCCTGAACGGAAAACCCATTACTCTTTGTGCTCCCGAAGGGCAGAAAGTTGCCGAAGAGATGAGTATTTGGGACGATGTTAGACTTCTTCCCGATTTTCTCTGCGTAACCGTTCCCGACGAGATAGATTATCCTCTCGCAAATTATACGAGCTTTCGCACTCTTGCCGCACAAATCCGTGCCGAAGGCAAGCTTGAACGGCTCGGAATTGCGGGAATCGACGCAATGCCCGCTTCTCTTCTCAACATTATATCGCAGACATTCGCTTGCGAAACGGTTGACGCAAATGACATACTTTTCGAAATACGCCGTGAAAAGAGCGAAAACGAAATAGCCTGCCTTGCCGAAGCGGCGAGAATTGCCGATTGCGGTTTTAAGGCACTGATGGAAGCCGATCTTATAGGGCTTACCGAATTGCAGGCGGCAGGTATAGCCGAAGGTGCGGCAAGGAATGAGGGGGCTGAGGCGGTTATTTTTACCGTGTTCGGATCGGGCAAGAGAACCGATACAATAGTCGGACGGCCGAGCGGTAAGATTATCGAGGACGGAGATATGATAATGTGTGCCCTCGCGATTCAGTACGAAGGATATGTAGCTACTTGCGAAGCTCCTTTTGCCGTCGGAAACATGAGTAAAGAAACCGAGTATGTAATAGATGTTCTCATTCGTGCGAAAGAAGCCGGACTTCCTTATCTTAAAGCGGGAGTACCCATGAATAAATTTGTTAAGGCTGTCAGAGATTTCTTCAGGGAGGAGGGACTTTCGGAATACGATGTTTATCCGCCTCTCCACGGAATAGGCTGTGCCGAAGCCGAGAGTCCGTATCCTAATGAAACCACCGAGAGCGTATTTAAATCGGGCATGACCTGTAATACCGACATAAGCCTTTTCGGACTTGCGGGCGGTTCCAACCGAATCGAAGAGGGATTTGTCATAACCGAAGACGGTGCGAAGTCTCTTTCCCCCTATGTTCATATGTATTGCGAAAAATGGCTTGAGGGCAAAAGAAGATGAATATGATTAACAGTGTCACCGGGACTGTCGAGACCGACAGTCTCGGCACGGTTTTGCCACACGAGCATTTGCTTATAAACTTGGAAAATCAGTATTCCGGAAAAAAAGATGTGCCGGGAATTGACGGGGATAGGGACAAAGTGTCTCTCGAAAATTTGGGATATCTTCGCCGTGACTGCTATCTTCTTCGCGATAATCTGATTTTGGACTCTGCCGAAACTGCTGCCGATGAGGTGATGTATTTTAAGCGTGCCGGCGGTACGGCTTTGGTTGATGTCACTCCGTGCGGCGTGGGCAGAGATGTAAAAGCTCTTCACGATATAAGCATAAAAACCGGTGTGAAAATCATTGCGGGTACGGCTCTGTATACATATGACGCAATTCCGAAAAAGTTTGAAGAAATGACCGCTTTGCAAATTGCCGATTTTTTCAAAGGTGAAATTTGTGACGGTATAGACGGCACCGATATTAAAGCGGGTGTCATAGGCGAGATAGGCACTTCGGCTGAAATTCACCCTGTTGAAGAGCGTGCACTGCGTGCTGCGGCAATCGCTCACCTCGAAACAGGTGCACCGATACTTGTTCATACTTATCCGTGGGGGAAAAACGGATTGCGTGTGCTTGATATAATCGCAGAGTACGGCGTTGATATGAAATCCGTCTGTATATGCCATGTTGATGTCAAATTCGACGAAGAATATATAAAAAGCATCATGTCACGCGGAGCATGGGTAGAATTTGACGATTTCGGAAAAGAATTTTATATTAACGCAAAACCCGGTGAATTTGCCGGCGGAGCTTTTGCGAGCGATGTCGAACGCGTCAGAATGATTGATAAGCTTTGCCGTGACGGATACTCGGACAGAATCCTCGTTTCCAATGACATCTGTCTCAAAATGCTTCTTCACCGATACGGCGGATACGGTTGGGACCATATTCTCACCAATATCCTGCCGATGATGGAATGTGAGGGAATATCCCGTGATATTCGGGGAAAAATTGTAGTTGAAAACCCCGTTGAATTTTTGAAAGGCTGAAAAAACGGTGAAGATAAGAATTGATAAATTTGTTGCGGGGTGTGCATATTTTACACGCAAAGAAGCCCACGAAGTTATAAGGTGCGGCAGAGTAAAAGTCAACGGGAAAACCGTACGCGACATTTCTTTCAAAGTCGACACTGACGACACTATTGTCACATGTGACGGAGAACCCCTTGTTTACCGCGAGTTTCATTATTTCATAATGAATAAGCCGTGCGGGTATGTCACCTCAACGGAAGACAAAAGAGAACCTACCGTGACACAACTTTTGCCGGAAAAACTTTTGAAACTTAATCTTTTCCCTGTGGGAAGACTTGATAAAGACACGGAAGGGCTTCTTCTGTTTACGGATAACGGAGCACTTGCCCATAAAATGCTTTCTCCGAAGTATCATGTCGATAAGACCTATTATCTCGAAAGTGATATTGAGCTTGCTGAAAGTGATGTGAAGGCTTTTGCAAACGGCGTTGATATAGGGGAGAAGAATATAACGCTTCCGGCAAAACTTTGCATAGACGAAAAAAATTACCGTCATGCTTATATAACACTGCATGAGGGGAAATTTCACCAAATTAAAAAAATGTTAAACTCCGTCGGTAAAAATGTGTTATATCTGGAAAGGGTATCTTTCGCCTCACTGCATTTGCCGCGTGACCTTTTGAGAGGCGAGGTAAGAGAACTAACCTCTGAAGAAATTTCGGAACTTGAAAATTTTTCAAAAACGGAATAAATCTGAAAAAAACGCATAAACTCTAACAAAAGAATAAGTTAGGGAGTGGAATGTGTGTTTGTTTATTCAGTAAAAGCTTCAAGCCTCAAATATGTGGCGGCGATGTTCTTCTGTACGCTTGCCGTCGTTTCCTGCGTATTGCTTTTTCCGAAAAATACCGACGGCGTTGCCGATAGTGCCTATGTTGAAGCATCGGCGAAAAAGAGCGGAGATTTCAAGAACATAAAGACAAATGACGACAGGGTTAAGTTTCTTGAAAGCTACGGCTGGGAAATCGATCCGAATGCGGTTGAGATTGAGGAGATAACAATTCCGTCGGAGTTTGACGCCGTTTATTCGGAATACAACGAGATTCAGAAAAAAGAAGGTCTTAATCTTGAAAAGTATTCCGGAAAAAGCGTAAAAAAATATACATATACCGTGAAAAATTACGGTGCCGACACTACGGTTTTCGCGAGCTTGCTCATTTATAAAAACCGTGTGATAGGCGGAGATATCGCTTCGGCTGACATAAACGGATTTATGCACGGATTTACCAAAACTCAAGCCGAATAAAAAACGGCAGGCAGGGCATAATATCTGTACACACTGCCTTGAAAAGATCAAATGAGACACATATCTCTGATTTTAGGAGCTGTTTTGGGTATGATATGTGCGGCTATGCTGATATACGCCGTGAAAATTCTGATACTTTTGCCGTAAAATCCTCAAGATTGTTTCTTGAGGATTTTTTTGTTGACCGTTTTTACACTTTGTGGTAAAATGTTACTGCATTTAAAAACACTGTATCATAAAACCGGTGGTGTCGCACGGTTACGCCGATTCAAAGGCCTATCGCCTTTCGGTTTACGGCAAAATCGGATATCGGAATAGAGGAAAGGCGGAAATTGCATTTGAAAAAAGTTTTTATTTATACGGACGGTGCATGTAGCGGAAATCCCGGAGCGGGAGGCTGGGGTGCCGTGCTGGTGTACGGAGACAGAAAAAAAGAGCTGTCGGGCGGAGAAGCTTCGACTACCAATAACAGAATGGAACTTACGGCGGCAATATCAGCACTTGAAGCACTTAAAGAACCGTGCGAGGCAGAACTCACCAGCGACTCCAAATATCTTGTTGACGCAATAGAAAAAGGGTGGCTCAATTCCTGGATAAAAAAAGGGTGGAAAAAGTCGGACGGCAAGGAAGTGCTGAATATCGACTTGTGGAAGCGTCTGACGGTACAGCTTGAAAAACATCGGGTGTCGTTTGTCTGGATTAAAGGTCACGCCGGGCACGAGTATAACGAAAGGTGCGATATTATGGCGGTGGAAGAGAGCCGTAAGTTCGGAGGAAAAAATGAGTAAGCGTATTTTGGTCGGAATGTCCGGCGGTATCGACAGTACATGGGCGGTAAAAAAATTAATCGAACGGGGATACGCCGTTGAAGGTGCGGTTTTGAATATGCACGGATTATCTCCCGTTTTGCAGGCGGAAAACGCCGCAAAGGGACTTGGAATAAAACTGCACATAATAGATTGTCGCGATGTTTTTCACAACACGGTAGTAAGAGGTCTGGTTTCCGAATATGCGGCAGGGCGTACTCCGAATCCCTGCGTTATCTGCAACAGTGAGGTGAAATTCAAAATCCTTGCCGATTTTGCGAGAAATGCGGGAATAGATAAAATTTCAACAGGCCACTATGTTAAAGTTTTATACAACCCCGAAAATAAACGCTGTGAAATGTTCTGTGCGGAAGACAAGAAAAAAGATCAGAGCTATTTTCTCTGGAGAGTTGAACAAAGCGACCTTGAAATGTTTGAAAATGTATTGGACAGCGGAGATAAAGAAAGCGTAAAAAAAGAGCTGGACGAATCGGGAATAATTCACGAGAGCCGCGAAAGCCAGGAAATATGCTTTATTTCGGATAACGGAAGAATAGACTTTTTAAAATCGAATATGAGCGGGGAAGAATACAAAAGAGCATTTTCAAAGGGGAATTTTGTTGATGTAAACGGTAAGATACTCGGAATGCATGAGGGACTTGCAAGGTATACTCCGGGGCAGAGAAAGGGACTGGGAATTGCACTTGGCAGACCTGCATATGTCCTCCGTCTTGATTATGAAAAAAACGAAGTTATACTCGGATTCGAAGAAGATAATGTTTGTACGGATTTTGAAATTTGCGGGGTTAAATTCGTGTCTCAACCGCCTTCGGACAACTTGACGGCCGAGTGTTTTGCGAGAGTGAGACATCGCGGACGGCTTAATCCGGCAATTGTTGAAATTGCGGGAGGACAGGGTAAAGTTTTTCTGAAAAATCCCGAAAAAACCGTGTCTGCGGGGCAGAGTGCCGTTTTTTATGACGAATACGGTAAAGTTTTGTTTGGCGGATACATAAAATAAAAAATTTTGTGAAAAATATTTTGACTTTATTTTGTGCAAAATGCACAATAAAATCTGTAAAAATTGAAATTTATCAAAAAGCCGAAAGATGTTGGAAATCCATTCGGTTTAACCGATATTATAAATTTTCAAAAAAAATATCATTTTTTAAAAATTAACATCAAAAATTTTTCGAAATGTTAAAATTCCCTTTGTTTTAGGGACTTTTTTAAAAGAAAATATATAAAAAATATATTATTAATTAATATTTTGTGCATTTTTTCAAACGGCAATTTTATAATCCGAAAATTAACGGAAAGAATGTAAAATTTTGAAAAAACTTATCGTTAAATCGTTCAAAATAAATAGGCAAAATATAGTCATACTTGACAAAAGAGGTCAAATATGATATTATTACTCAGTAATATTATTCATAATGGGTTTCGTCGGCGATGTCGCGTTATCAAGAGCTTTTTGTATATTTTGACAAAAAGCCGAAAGGTGTCGAAAATAAGTTGTTTTTTCGGCTTTTTGATGAACATTGGCAGGCGTTCGAAATGCCTGTGATTTACAAAGTTTTCAGGAGGAAAAGTTAATGAGAAAGTCGCGTTTTTCAAGATCTCTTGCGTTCTTACTTGCATGCCTTATGCTTGTGTCCGCGTCGGCAATACCGGTTTTTGCCGCGAGCAAGATGTCAAAAGAAGAGCTTGAAGAGATTAAGTCTTTGTTAAATGCAACCAAGTACGATGAGTATTTTACACAGACTTCGCAGGTTGTACTCGGTACCGACGATGTTACGGTTACGGCTGACGATTTTAATTTCGATAAGTCCGATGTGGAAATCAGTGATTATATTTCGTCGTCCGTCAGAGAGAATGACACTACCGGAGAAGCTGAGAAGGAATTTTCGGGAAAGGTTATTTTTTACGACAAGGAAACCCTTGCCGAAGAACTTCGCTATGATTACACCGATTATCAGACCGTTTCCGGAACGGATAATGTAAAGGCTAAAATAGAACAGCACAATGCCTTTAACGAAAAATACATAGAAGAACTTATCGACGATGCGATTTCCGCAATGTCGGACGGGGAGAAGGTTATTTACCTGCCCGACACGGGAACTGCCGTTTTCGATTTTGCCGTAAACAGCTCCGGCTACTATAACATAGCCGTTGAGTATATGTCTACTGAGGCAACTTCGAACAACATCGAAAAAGGTTTCATGATTGACGGAGAGTATCCTTATAAGGAAGCTCGCTCGGTTGCGTTTGTCAGTTATTGGGTTGACGAGTACGATACGAGAAACACCAACAATTCTTCAATCGGCGATATCAGAAACGAGTACAGTAACGGTTACACTTCTACGCTGCTTTTGAAATACGGATTCCTGACTGATATAAATAATAATGAAATAAAACCGGCAAAGGCGGCACGCCCGACTTGGCAGACCTCTTTTGTCGAAGATTCAACCGGATACTTTACCGAACCGCTTAAATTCTATATCGGTGAAGGCGAACATACACTTTCGATTGCAGGCGTTTCCGGAAGCATGGTAATAAAGTCAATCAGAATTTACGCTGCCGACGAGCTTCCCTCGTATGCCGATGTTCTGGCACAGTATGAGGCAAACGGTTACAAATCGGCTTCTTCCGGACAAAACATAAAGATTCAGGCGGAATATCCGAGTGCTACATCCGATTCTTCGATTTATGCACTCAACGACAGAACTTCCGCCATTAACGAACCTCAAGATGCTTCCATAGTATATCTGAATTCCATAGGCGGCACAAAGTGGCAGTCAAAAGGACAGTGGATTGAATGGGAGTTTGAAGTAAAGGAAGCGGGACTTTACGAAATTGCAGCCCGTTTCAAGCAGGATGCCGCAGCGGGACTTTATGTTTCCCGTAAATTATACATAGACGGCGAAATACCATTTGCCGAAGCGAGCAACATCGCATTTAACTACGATTCAAACTGGCAGTCACAGGCTATCGGTGCCGTCGTTGAAGACAGCAAAGGAAAGACTTCGATAGAACCGTACAAATTCTATTTTTCCGAAGGTATTCATACAATCCGTATGGAAGTCGTTCTCGGAGATATGGCTGATATTCTCCGCGAAGTTGACGAACTTATGACTACCATCAACAATTACTATTTGAAAATAATGATGGTTACCGGTTCCAATCCCGATAAGTACCGTGATTACGGCTTTGAGGAAAGTATGCCGGAGGTGTTGGACGGACTCGTTGAAGCGTCTGAGGAACTTTATGCGATTTCGGCACATTTGGAAGAAATAACCGGACAGAAAGGTGAAGATACCGTCCTCCTTGATAAAATAGCTTTGATCCTCGACAGAATGGGATCGGATGAGGACGAAATCGCTTCCAATCTTTCTACATTAAAAGATAATATAGGTTCGCTGGGAAGCTGGATTTCATCAACCCGTTCTCAGCCGCTTACTTTGGATTACATACAGATTATGCCCTCCGACCATGCCGAGCTTCCGAAAGCAAGCGCAAACTTCTTTGAAAGCCTTTGGCACGAACTTAAGTCGTTCTTCATGAGCTTTTTGAGCGATTATAACAATTTGGGTTCTCTTGATAAGATAGAAGACGGCGAAGAACCCGTTGAAGTTTGGATGACCGCAGGACGCGATCAGGCACAGATTATTCGTCAGATGCTTACATCGTTTACGGCACAGACCGGAATTTCCGTAAATCTTAAACTTGTTGCGGCAGGCTCGCTCCTCCCCGCAACACTTTCCGGCACAGGTCCCGATGTTTCAATTCAGAACACTTCGGCCGACTGTATAAACTACGCAATTCGTAATGCGGTAATTCCGTTAAACGATATGGAAGGTTTTGATGAAGTTACGAAGAGATTTTCTTCGTCGGCACTTGTTCCTCTGAGCTTGCACGACAAGACATACGGAATACCCGAAACGGAAACATTCCAGATGCTTTTCGTAAGACTTGATGTTTTTGCCGATTTGGATATGGAAATCCCGGAAACATGGGATGACTTGTATAACCTTTTGCCGAAACTTCAGAGTAATAACCTCGAAGCCGGCTTCCCGACACAGCAGGCAGGTTTGACACTGCTTATGTATCAGCGTGACGAACCGATGTACAAAGAGGCTGTCAGCGAGGAAGAAATGATTGCCGCAGGACTTGATCCCGCAGATGCGTACAAGACGGAAGGTATGCAGATCAACCTTGATTCAAACGACGCTCTCGACTGTTTCAAGCAGATGTGCGAACTCTTTACAATGTACGGCTTCCCGATTACTTATGATTTTGCAAACCGTTTCAGAACAGGTGAAATGCCCGTCGCAGTTGCAGATTATACGGCTTATAACCAGCTTACAATTTTTGCTCCGGAAATCAGCGGTCTCTGGAAAATGATGACGCTTCCCGGAACAGCTGTTTACGAAAAGAACGAGTACGGCGATTATGTCATCGACGAGGACGGAAACAGAGTAATTGCCACCGATGAAAACGGTGACAGAATTATAAACAACAATTCGGTTGCAACAGTCACAGGTGCCATGATAATGAAAGGTGCTCGCGATAATGACAAGGTTGAAGAATCTTGGGAATTTATCAAGTGGTGGACGGATAAAGATCCGCAGAGCGAGTACGGTAACGAGCTTGTTGCACTTCTCGGTGCATCGGGACAGTACGCTACCGCAAACCTTGATGCACTTGCGGAACAGCCTTGGAGTGCCGAAGTTTACGAACAGCTCCGTGAGCAGTTTGATAATCTTGCGGTAACACCCGAAATGCCGGGCGGTTATATAATTACCCGTTATATCCAGTTTGCATTCCTTGCCGCATATAACGATAACGCCAACCCGGTAGACGAACTTCTCGGATACATAGATGCGATAAACAGCGAGCTTTCAAGAAAGAGAGAAGAATTTGACCTCCCCGTGCTTGAAGACTTTAAAAATGTCAAATCCGACGATTGATCCGCAGCAAAAATAATGTAAAAGGAGAGAATGTTATGGCACTTTTTAAAACTGCGGAAGCTAAAGCTCCGGTAGATATACATAAGATGTCCAAGGCACAGTATACATGGCGTGAAATGAAAAAGTATAAGACAGGATATGTGCTTCTCGCACCCTTCTATATACTCTTCACGATATTTGTAATACTTCCGGTTGTCCTTTCGGTCTTTTTCAGCTTTACGATATTCAATATGCTTGAAGCACCGGAATTTATCGGAATGGAAAACTATATCCGCCTGTTCCTTGACGACGATATATTTCTTATCGCAGTAAAGAATACATTGATATTTGCGGGTATTACAGGTCCTGTATCTTATCTTTTGTCACTTCTTTTTGCGTGGTTCATTAACGAACTTTCACCCAGAATTCGTAAATTCGTAACCCTTATATTTTACGCTCCGAGTATTTCGGGAAATGTTTACATCATTTGGACGATACTTTTCTCGGGCGACCAGTACGGACTTGTAAACGGCTGGCTGATTGATTTGGGAATTATAGATTCTCCGATACAGTTCTTTACAAACACCGATTATATCATGCCTCTCGTAATTGTTGTTGCACTGTGGACTTCTTTGGGTACCTCGTTCCTTTCTCTTATCGCAGGTTTTCAGGTCGTTGACAGAACGCTTTACGAAGCTGCCGCAATAGACGGTATAAAAAATCGTTGGCAGGAACTTTGGAGTGTAACACTTCCGACCATGAAACCCCAGCTCATGTTTGCTGCGGTTATGTCGATTACCGGTGCGTTCGGCTTCGGTGCGATTATAACGGCACTTGTAGGATTTCCGTCACCGGAATACAGTGCACATACGATAATGCACCATTTGCAAGACTACGGTAACACCCGTTTTGAAATGGGATACGCATCGGCTATCGCAACTCTCTTGTTCTTCATGCAGATAGGTGCTAACGCACTTATCAGAAAACTCTTGTCAAAGGTAGGTAAGTGATATGGCAAAACTCAGAATTAAAAAGTCAACACATGCACTCAACCGATCCTTTGCGGGAGATATGAGTGTAACGGGTATATTGGTAATATTCGGTGTGTTTATGGCATTCCCAATGGTTTACACTGTCGTTCAGTCGCTCAAACCTCTCAACGAGTTGTGGATGTTTCCGCCCCGTTTGTATGTTGTAAACCCCACACTTCAAAACTTTACCGACCTGTTTTATTTGATGTCAACCTCTTGGGTACCGTTTTCCAGATATATTTTCAATACTGTGTTTATTTCGGTTTGCGGTACATTCGGAAATGTTATGCTTTCTTCGTTTGCGGCTTATGCTATTGCGAAGATTAAATTTCCGGGAAGAAAAACACTTTTCAATATCATTGTTTACTCTCTTATGTTCAACTCAACCGTAACCGCGATTACAAACTTCTATACGATGTCAATACTCGGCTGGGTTGATACATATCTTTCAATTATAGTTCCCGCAATTGCTTCGCCTATGGGACTTTACCTCATGAAACAGTTTATGGATACTTCGGTTCCCGATTCAGTTCTTGAGTCAGCACGGCTTGACGGTGCGTCGGAATGGAATATTCTCTGGACTTTGGTTATGCCCATGGTAAAACCGGCGTGGATGACGCTTATTATCTTCGCATTCCAAAATCTTTGGAATCAGGGTGCGAGTGTTTACATCTTCAGCGAAGAACTTAAAACATTCCCCTACGCAATAAGCCAGATTATGACCGGCGGTATCGCCCGTGCAGGTGCAAGTGCCGCATCTGCGGTTATAACGATGATTGTTCCTATTGTAGTATTTGTCGCATCTCAAAGCCAGGTTCTCCAGACGATGTCCTCGTCCGGTATGAAAGACTGATAAGGAGGAAAACATAATGAAAATGACAAAAATTTCAGCAATCGCTCTCCTTCTTGCAGTTCTCTTTGCGGTAAGCGTTGCGGCTTCGGTTCCTTACGCTACATATACATATGACATAGACGGCGAAATGGCACTTTCTCCCGACGCCTATGTTCCCGATCGCGTAATAGATTCCGACGATATGCAATTGACTGTCTCCCTCAACGGAGCAAAAGACCTTTTCGTTGACAGTGCGATGAATTTGTATATCGCCGATACAAAGAATAGCAGAATCATTGTTTGCGATGACGATTATACGGTAAAAAGATCAATAGACCTCTTTTTCAACGAAAACGGAGTTCTCGACTCTCTTGCGGAACCGCAAGGCGTGTTTGTAAACGAAATAGATATATATGTTGCGGATACCGAAAACAGCCGTATTGTTGTTTTTGACCGTGAAACATATGAGTTCAAACGCATAGTCGAACAGCCTCAAAGTGATGTCTTCCCCGAAGGAAGCATATATAAGCCGGTTGCCGTAGCGGTCGATGCCGCAGGAAGAATTTATGTAGTTTCTTCAACGACAACATACGGCGTAATTTCAATGAATTCCGACGGAACATTTTTGGGATTTTTAGGTGCACAGAAAGTTTCCCTTTCGGCGTTCGATATATTCTGGAGAAACTTCCAGACGAAAGCTCAAAGAGAACAGTCGGTACAGTATGTTCCGACCGAGTATAACAACATAACAATAGATGAAGACGGCTTCATTTATGTTACAACATCAACCATCGATGAAACTTCTCAGCAGACGGCAATCGAATCAAAGAGTACATCTGCCGATTATGCTCCTGTTAAAAAGCTCAATCCTAAGGGCGACGATGTTATGAACCGTAACGGATTTTATCCGCCGTCCGGTGAGGTAAAAGTTGCCCAAAAAGGACTTGACGATGATGTCGATATCACCGGAGCTTCCAAAATTATCGATGTAGCTCTCGGTTCAAGCGGCATGTGGTCTATTATCGACGAAAAGAGAAGCAAAGTATTTACATATGACGAAGACGGCAATCTTCTTTATATTTTCGGTGACAAAGGTTCACAGCTCGGTAATATAGACAATATTCAGTGTGCGGTTTACAAGGGCGACGAAATGCTCATTCTTGATAAATCGAAAGACACAATTACAATTTACAAGCGTACCGATTATGGAGATACACTTGTTGCGGCACTTCAGAATACCCGTGAACGAAAATATGACCAGGCGGAAGTGTTCTGGCAGGAAATTCTCCAAAAGAACTCGAACTTCGACATGGCATATATCGGAATAGGTGATAGCCTTTACCGTCAGGGCGAGTATAAAGAAGCTATGGAAATGTACGAGATGGCACACGCCGTTGAAGATTATTCCAATTCTTTCAAGCAGATCCGTAAGCAATGGATGGAAAAATACATTATTGTCGTACCGATAGTAATTGTTCTCTTCTTCTTCCTGCTTGCAAAATTCTTCAAGTATGCCAACAAGGTGAATACCGCCGGGCAGAAGATGAAAGAAAAGAGAAGCTTTAAAGAGACTTTCCTCTACGCTTTCCATATTATATTCCACCCGTTCGACGGCTTCTGGGATATGAGACACGAAAAACGCGGTAGCATGGCGGCATCTCTTGCGGTTGTCGCACTTACCATTGTCTCGTTCATTTATAAATCGGCAGGTACGGCGTATATCTTTAATTCCGAATCAAAAGGTATCAGCTTTATGGGTGAAACACTCGGAGTTCTTATTCCGTACTTGCTCTGGGGAATTGCAAACTGGTGTCTTACCACACTGTTTGACGGCGAAGGAAGAATGATAGATATCTTTATGTCTACCGGATATGCACTTTTGCCGATACCGCTGCTTGTAATTCCCACAACCATATGTTCGAATTTCCTCCTTTATGAAGAAGGTGCAATTCTTACAATGGTTAACGCCATAGGATATATTTGGGCAGGCTTCCTGATATTCTTTGCAATGAGCGTTATTCATGACTATACGCTCGGAAAAAATGTGATTATGTGTGTTTCCACAATAATCGGAATGGCGTTTATAATGTTCTTGGGAGTTCTGTTCTCGGGACTTTTGGGAAAAATCGTTTCGTTCGTTTACAATATTTATGTCGAGTTATCTTACCGAATGTAGAAATGGGAGGAGAAATATAATGAATATGAAAAAATTCATGGCACTCTTGCTTGCGGTCGTTATGTGTGTGAGTGCTGTTGTAACAATATTTACAGTTCCCGTTTTTGCCGATGAACCGGAAGATGCACAAACAACCGACGATACCGAAAACGCCGACGGCGACGACACGGAAGCGGGTGAGGGAGAAGAGAATAACGATACGGATCAAAAAGGCGATTCAAATCTTTCGCTCGATTACAAGAAAACCATTTATTACGACTTTGAAACAAAGCTTGCGACAATGGAGCTTGTGTATTCCGATTACGGTTATGACCTTTACTATCACAATGAAACGGGCGAGGTTGCAATCGTTAATCAGGCTACGGGACAGTTTTTGTCCACAAACCCTTACGATGTCGCGACTACCGGAAACAAAGAGACCGAAAAAGAAGAGCTTTTAAGCCAAATAATAGTTAATTATGTCGATAACGATAAAGAAGTGTCGATGAATTCTTATGCAAGTGCGGCACAGCTCAGTCAGATTAAGATGTCGAAAATACGCGGCGGTATCCGTGTTGAGTATACCATCGGTAAATCTTCATCTAAGAGAACGGTTCCGTTCCTTATTGAAAAAGACAGGTTTGAGGAACTCATTCTTAAACCCATACAGGAGTCCGGAGACAGCGTCTACGAAAAGTTTTTGAGTTATTATGTTCTCAAAGATCCCGATTCCCCGAGTACTTCTCAAGTAGAAAAGAATTCAATGTATCAGCAAATTCCGGCAACCCGTACGCTCGGTGCTCTTTACCAGCTTGAAAGTACCGTTGCCGATGTTGAGCGTGAATTGAAGATGTTCGAAAACGCAATCGAACAGTATACCGAATACGATTATGACGATGTTTTGTACGACCATGAGCGTACCGGTTATGAGGGTTCTACAAAGGTACCCGCAGTGTTCCGTATGGCACTTGAGTATTATATTACCGAAGACGGACTTGAAGTACGACTTCCCGCAAGCGGTATCAGATACGATTCTTCGCTTTATTCACTTACCAGCATTGATGTTTTGCCCTATTTCGGTGCTTACAGTCAGTCTCAGAACGGATATGTATTTCTTCCCGACGGATCGGGTACTCTCGTAAGGTTTGAAGATGCGGATTCAAGCGTTTCGACAACCATTACAAGTTCTCTTTACGGAGATGACTATTCGTTCTATACACAAAGTATCGTTCCTAATATGCAGGCATGGCTACTTCCCGTATACGGCATGGTTGAAAATACCGAAGTCGTAACGGAAGAAATGGTGGTCGGAGATGACGGAAATGTAACGAAAGTCGAACATACCGAAACCAAGTCGCAGGGATTTTTCGCAATAGTCACGGAGGGGGATTCGATGATGAGCCTTTCGACAGAATCCGGCGGTCTGCTGAATAAGTATTTTTCGACTCATATAATCGCAAACCCCAGACCTACCGATACATATCCTTTGGACGGTATTTCGGTTTCAAATACCACTGCCACATGGACAGTGGAAACCGATAAAAAGTATACGGGCAGTTACCGCATAAAATACTTTATGCTGTGGGAAGATGAGGCAACTTATGTGAACATGGCTAAAGTTTACCGTGAATATCTCGTCAAAAACGGTGCTCTTTCAAACCTCGAGTCCGACAGTGACAGTATCGAGCTTTTCCTTGAAACATTCGGCTCGATAGAAACAACCGAACGCCGTTTCGGAGTACCGGTCGATGTTAAGAAGGATTTGACATCTTTTGAAAATGCCAAAAAGATGATTGACGAACTCGGCGGATACGGTATTACAAGCCTTTCAATCAAGTATGCAGGTTGGGTAAACGGTGGTCTTGACGCTACGGCACCTACAAAAGTTAAAGTCGAAAAAGTCTTAGGTGGCAAGGACGGATTGATTGACCTTGTTAATTATGCCAAAGAGAAAAATATAACGATTTATCCCGACTTCGATTTCACTTATGTTTCGAATTATTCTATGACGGATAATTTCAGTGTGAAGAAAGATACCGCAAAGACGGTTGATGACCGTTCGTCAGTACACAGAACATACGATCCTGTGTATCAGGCTTTCTTAAATGACGGTAAACTCGTTATTTCTCCGAACAGCATTTTAGGCTTCTGGAAAGAAATAAGAGAGGATTTTGCCGAACTCGGAACCGGTGCGATTTCGCTTGCAACTTTGGGTTCGGAACTCAATTCCGATCACAATGACGACGATTCGCTCAACCGTGAGAACTCAAAGGAAAGAATAGAAGAATTGCTTGATGAAGTAAAATCCGACGGCTATGAAATTTTGGTTGATAAGGGTAATGCGTATACATTGCAGTATGCCGATGTCATACTTAATGTTCCGCTTGATTCCTCAAACCGTTATGTTGCCAGCGAGTCTGTTCCGTTTTACGGAATGGTTCTTCACGGATATAAAGAGTTTGCGGGAGAAGCTATAAACCTCGCCGGTGATTATACTTACAATATTCTCAAGACCATTGAGAACGGTGCGTCTCCGTATTTCATTCTTTCTTATCAGAACGCAAACGCTCTTAAAACGAGCGAAGACTTCAGTAAGTACTATTCGATAAGATACGATATATGGAAAGAAGACCTTGTTGAGACTTATCAAATTCTTGATTTGGTTCTCGCTCAGGTTAAAAATTCAAAAATCGATAATCATGAGTTTATAACATCACGCCGAGTTCTCGTTACATATGATAACGGTGTAACTTTTGATATTGATTATTCATCCGATGTTATTACGGTTAAGAATGACATTAAAGAATATACAATTGATTTTGAAACCGATACCGTAACAGAAAACGGAAAAGAGTATTCCGTGAGCGATTATTTAGTTCGTGCAGGATATGTTCCGTATAGCGAAAATAACTGAGAAGGGGAGGTAGAAACATGAACGCAACTAAAGCAGAAATGAAAATTAAGCCTAAAAAGAAAAAAACTGCGTCCCTTGACAGAAAGAAAGCACGGGCAGGTTGGTTTTTCGTCCTTCCTTTTGTACTTATATTTCTTGTTGTCTATGTTCCGATAATTGTCGACTCCATTGTCTTTTCGTTCAATGAACTTGAGATACAGCAAATGGGCGGTTATGAACTCATTTATGTCGGATTTGACAATTATACCGAAGCACTTTTCGTTGATACCGGCTTCGTACCGGCTCTCGTGAGCGGTATGAGACAGCTTATACTCGATATTCCCGCAATAGTAATTTTCTCCTTGTTTATGGCAATACTCCTCAATGAGAAAATGGTTGGCAGAACCGTGTTCCGTGCGATATTCTTTATCCCGGTTATTCTTTCAACGGGTATTATAGACTCAATTGACCAGTCTAATACGATGATGGAATATATGTCAAATGCCGGTTCGGAAGAAGCGACGGCGGGAAGTGAGTCTACGGCGAATGAAATTATTTCGGCGATTGATATTCAAAAACTGTTCAAGAACATGAAAGTCGGTCAAGGCCTTGTAGATTATGTTGTAAATATAGTAAACGATATTTATAACATCGTTAACCGTTCCGGTGTTCAGATGCTTATATTCCTTTCCGGATTGCAGTCGATAAATCCCGCGATTTACGAATCGTGTAAGATTGACGGTGCGTCTGCGTGGGAAACATTCTGGAAGATAACCTTCCCGATGATAAGTCCTATGATACTTGTTAATACCATTTATACGGTAATCGACTCATTTACATCTCAAAGCAATCAGGTCATGTCTTATGTCCGAAGTGTGTACAACGAAGCGGCAAACGGAATGGTTCTGAGCTCTGCGATGAGCTGGATGTACTTCCTTATAGTTATCTTGCTGATATTTATTGTAGCGGGACTTCTTTCGATGTACATTTTCTATCAGAGAAGAGATTAATGAAAGGAGGATATTGAAATGGATTCACCAAAAGTATTAAAAGACAGCAAAAAGAAAATTCGTGTCGATTTTGAACGAACGAGTTTAGCCGAAAGAATGAAAGCAAAATATCTGTCTACCGCTTTTCTCGGAAAAGTAGTATGGAAATTGTTCAGATTGGTTCTTCTTGTCGGTATATCCTATATTATCCTCTTTCCGTTCTTTACGAAAATAGCGGGTTCGTTTATGAGCCGTGATGACCTTGTAGATGTTACCGTCCGCCTTATTCCGAGATATCCGACTATGGATACATATAAGTATATTATCCGAGAGAACGGGTATTTTGAGGCTTTTATAAATACATTTACGCTTTCATTGCTTTGCGCTCTTGTTCAGACCTTTATCTGCGCAATAGTCGGGTACGGTCTGGCAAAGTTCAAATTTCGCGGAAACAAACTTGTATTTGCGGCAGTCATTTTCACAATGATTGTTCCTCATGAAACACTTAAACTTTCAATGTATATGAATTTTAAGTTTTTCGATATTTTCGGACTTTACGGTATGCTTAATGATGCATTGCATTTTTCCGAAACCGGCAGCATCGACCTTATAAATACTTATTGGCCGATGGTAATTCTCTCGCTCGGCGGTATTGCTTTTAAAAACGGATTGTATATATTCATGATGCGTCAGTTCTTTAAAGGCGTTCCCGATGAGCTTGAAGAAGCTGCATACATCGACGGTCAGAGTACATTCGGTACATTCTTTAAGATTATTCTTCCTATATCAATCCCCATGATGATTACGATATTTATCTTCGCTTTTTCATGGCAATGGACGGATAATTTCTATGTCGATTTGTTCTTTACCAATTCCGGTGCATTAATGATGCCCCGTATAGTGACTGTTCCGAGTTCGCTCAAAGACGATTCTTTTGCGGCACAGAGTTTGTATGAGTCGTGTATAAAAAACACTTGCGGTCTCCTTGTTATTCTGCCTCTTATACTCTTCTACTCTTATTTGCAAAGATACTTGATACAGGGTATTGAGCGTTCGGGTATCGTCGGCTGATAAGTTTTGTAATTTATCATTACGGAAATTTAATATCTTTAATAAAAAAGCAAAGCGTTATAAAGTTTATGACGCTTTGCTTTTTCATTATATAAAAGACAAACCTCTCTTGCCCCAACCGGACAAAAGAGGTTTTTTCATGGAGCTGGTAGAGGGATTTGAACCCTCGACCTATTGATTACGAATCAATTGCGCTACCACTGCGCCATACCAGCATACGTATACAGGCAACGGTAACTTGCCCGACGCTATTAAAGATAACACATTTTTTCCGTTTTGTCAATACATATGACGCATTTACCTCTTTACTTTTTGTAGGTTTACAATAGATATGTTACAGTAGCGGATAAAAAAAGAGTGACGAA
>CAZLEX010000009.1:0-54816 GCA_964558655.1 uncultured Oscillospiraceae bacterium
ACATTCAAATTGGAGAAGTTTTCTGATTTTGTAACACATCATTGACAAACCTACATATGCAAAAGAGCCGTCGGATATGGTGTTGTTCATATCCGACGGCTCTTTTTATGTTTTTGGCAAAGAGTGAATATTGCGGTTATCCTTTTATTATTTTGAGGGTTTCGATTTCAAAATTGGAAAGGCTTATTTTAATTTTGTTTGAGTTGACCGGTACTTCGTACAGCTCGTTTTCAAGCATATCGCAGACAAACGCCTTTTTCACACCGAAACCGAATGTAAGCTCGGTAGTGGCTTTCGAGTTGTGAGATTCATAAATACGAAGAATAATATCGTCGGAATCTTCTGCTTTTTTCACGCAATCGATAACGGCAGACGGATTAGATGAAGAAACGAAGCTGTATCGCTCGGGAAGGCGGGTACCTTTTTTGTCGGGCTTTATGCATATAAGCGGGTTGTTAAGCAAAGTAGCTTCTTCAATAACCCGTGATTTTCTGAAGTCTCCGTCATGGAGGAAGAGTGAATAGGTGAAGTTATGTTCGCAAATGTCGGCACATTCAAACGGTTCGGAAGAAGATTTAACCAGCGAGAGACTTATGTCTCCTCCGAGTACGGAATATCCGTATTTGCAGTCGTTCATAAGAGATACACCAAATCCGTATTCGGAAAGATTGGCCCACTTGTGAGCACAAACTTCAAATTTTGCTTCGTCAAACGATGTGTTGCGATGAGTGGGACGCTCTATGTGACCGTACTGTATTTCGTAAGATGCTTGATGTGAGTGAATATTTGTCGGGAAATGAACACGCATGAGAGTTTGTTCTTCCCGCCAGTCTACATAGGTTTTAAAGTCAATGCGGGGAGAATTGACGGAAAGGGTTATTTCTTGCACAATTGTCGAGTCCATATATTTTGACTTGACGATAACTCCGCCAACCGAACCGCGAACGAAATGAGTAATGCTTTCGGCTTTGTCGATTTCCCAGAATTTTTGGGTGTAATACGGCGGTATTTCCCAAGCATCATGGAGTTTCGGACGGTTTTCGTAAAATACAAAGCGGTTGACGCTCTTTCCGTCTTCGACAAGCTCTCTTCCGAATCTTTTGTCATATACGGAGGACAGCTCACCCTTTTCGTTAAGCGTGATTTTTAAAATCCCGTTTTCAATCATGCCGTTTTCACTCACGACACTATCGGTATATGTTTTTGAGAGGGGAGCCCATCCGAACGCAGGAATATCTTTTACGAAAACATAGTCTTTTCTGTCTTTTACAACTCCCGAAGCTTCAAAAGGATTGGGGTTGTAAACGACAGTATCGGCGTCGGTTTTAATGTTAGATGCGAGCAGATCAAGCGTTTCTTTGAGAGCTTTTTCTCCTTTTTCGAAAAATTCGGCATATTCGGCGTCACTGTCATTATAAACCTCTTTGATCGACGAGCCGGGAATGATATCGTGAAACTGATTTAAAAGTACGGTACGCCACATGGACGAAAGAGTTTCTTCGGGATATGGGGCATTGACATTTGTCATAAGAGAGGACGAGATAAGTTCTAAGTTATGGCAGAGAAATTCGGCACGGCGGTTGTCACGCTTTATTTTCCCGATTGATGTCAAGGTTCCGCGATGGAGTTCCAGATACAACTCGCCCGCCCATTTCGGAGTATCTTTTAGAAGAGTGGATGCTTTTTCAAATTCGATAGCCTCTTTTTCAAAATATTCTTCCGGCGTTGTCATTTTCAGGCAAGGAAGGCCGGGAAGAGAATTCTTCATGCGGGTATAATATTCCATCATTTCTTCTGTGGGACCGCCTCCGCCGTCACCGTATCCGAAAGTCGTGAGGGTAGATGAAATATGAGTTTTGTCGTTCTGGTCGTTTCGTGTTTCGGAAATTTCTTTCGGATAAAGCGTTATGCCGAGATTCTTGTGAAGGAGCATTGCCCATATGTCAGTACCGTCAATACCCTCCCACTTGAAAAATGTATGAGGAAATCTGTTCGTGTCGTTCCATGCGATTTTGGTCGTATAGAATTTGTCGACACCGCACTTTTTCAAAATTTGCGGAAGAGCGGCACTGTATCCGAAAACATCGGGAAGCCAGAGACATTTTGAGTCAATCCCGAAGTTTTCTCGAATAAATCTCTTGCCCCACAGCGTTTGTCTTACAAGACTTTCTCCCGACGGCAAATTGGTATCGGGTTCAAGCCACATTGCACCTTCGGGTATAAAACGCCCTTCGGCAGCGTATTTTTGAAGTTTTTTGAAGAGTTCCGGATCGTTTTCTTTTACTTTTTCGAGCAAAACGGGCTGAGTGAACATAAACTTATATTCGGGATATTTTTCCATAAGGCGAACGGCGGTGTACAGTGTCCTCTGAGCCTTTTCATATCCTTGACAAACACGCCACAGCCATGCAACATCGATGTGAGAATGTCCGATTATATCGACAACTTCGTTTTTGGGATTTTTTGCGAATTTTTCGTAATATTCCGAGAGTAAAGCGTGAGCTTTGTCAACGCTCTTAAGATATTCTGTTCCGCCTATACGCCGTAAGTCGAGGAGCATACATGCTCTGTCAAGCACGGAAAGAATTTCTGTTGCTTCAAAGCTGTTTTCGGGAAGAATGTCATAAGTTTTGACAAGCACGCTCATGTCGTAAATGAGTGCCTGAACATTTTCAAAAACAGTTTCGATACACGCTTTAAATTCGCACACGGTCGGATTGTATACAACATGCGTATTTATTGAGGGGACGGTGTAAAGATTTATCAGCAGTTCATGATTCCCGGTGGGAAGGTGTGCCGTATGGTGCATGGTGTCGAAAACATAGACACCGCTGTCCGTGCTAAGCGTTATCTGAGGGAGGCAGGTGGCGTCGTAATTGTCGTGACCCGTCGATATTCGGAGCTGCACAACGGTCCCTTCTTCTTCGGGAGGCATTGTAATTGTGTTTTTGAACCAGTAATGCTTGTCTGTTTCGATGAGCTTTTCGCCGTTGTAAGACTTCCATTCGACATTTTTCGGCACCGATGTTATTTTGCCGTATTCTGCTTCGGCGTACATAAATCCGTCTAACAGCACAGTGCTTTTGACAAGACTCTTTTTTACGGTTTTAAGTATTGTTTCCACTTTGTCTCTTATATTTCTCATTGGCTTTCTCCTTTTTTGAAGTTTTTTTTCATTATACGGCAATGCAGGGTAAAATTCCTATGTTGACAGGCAGAAAAAAATATGGTATAGTGATATACAGTGAGGAGGGAGCTGTTTTGCCGTCGCATAAAATTTACGCTGAAAATCAGGTGGATTTTCCCGCTGAATGTCGTCTTCGTTATGTTAAGAGTGACAACGAGAAATTTTCACTGCACACTCACGACTATTACGAAATATTTCTCACTTTGGACGATATAGTTCACATAATCAACGGAAGAGAAGAAACACTCTCTGCGGGAACACTCACTTTTATTCGGGATTTTGACGAACACACTTACAAAGTGCCTCAAGGGTCTTACAAAGAACTTATAAATTTCGCTTTTACCGAAAATACATATTCGGCTCTTGCGGGATATCTGGGAGAAAAGTTTGAAAAGAAAGGTTTTCTCAAATGCAAAAATCCTCCGCAGGTAAAACTGTCTTTCTCAGATACCGATTATGTAAAGCGGAAATTTTTAAGTCTGAACGCCGCAAAAGACGCCTATGAGTTAAAATACCGGTCACGCCTGCTTCTTGTATCGCTTTTTACGAAATTTTTTATTCATTCGTACGACAGCTCGGAAAAATCCGTTCCGACATGGCTTGAAATGTTTTTCGACGAGATAAGCAGTCCGGAATTTTTTACCGGAGAGGATCGGGATATATCTGCTGTTTCCGGCAAAAGCCGCGAACATACGCAGAGAGAATTTAAAAAATATTACAAAATTACGCCCGGAGAATACATCAATTCGAGAAGGCTGAATTTTGCACAGAATTTACTTTTGACGAGTGATCTGTCGGTTTTGGAGGTAGCGTTTGAGTCCGGATTTTCCAATTTGTCCTGGTTCAACGAACTGTTCAGAAGAACATACGGCATCACTCCTCTGCAGTACAGAATTTTATGGAAAAAAGGAGAAGAAATAACATGAAAACACAGCCTGTAAAGCTTATTCCCGCCTGTAAAAGCTATCTTTGGGGCGGAGAGAGGCTCAAAGAAAGATACAACAAACACAGTGATATGTCTCCTCTTGCTGAAACTTGGGAGCTTTCGGTACATCCTCACGGAGAGAGTACCCTCGAAAACGGCGAGACGCTCGGACATTATATCGAAAACGCAGGATTTGATATATTAGGTGAAAGGTGCAGGCGTTTTGACCGTTTCCCGATACTCATTAAATTTATTGATGCTTCCTCACGCCTGTCGGTACAGGTACATCCGAATGACGAATACGCCGTAAAAAACGAAGGCGATCTTGGCAAAACGGAGGTATGGTATGTCCTTGATGCCGAAGAGGGAGCCCAAATTTATTGCGGATTTAACAGGGAAGTTACGGCAGACGAAGTAAGGGCGAGGGTAAAAGACGGCACACTATGCGATGTTTTGAAAACATATGAGGCAAAAAAGGGCGATGTATTTTTTATTCCGGCAGGCACGGTTCACGCAATCGGAGCGGGGAATATCATTTGCGAAATTCAGGAAAATTCCAATGTTACATACCGCCTTTACGATTATAACCGCCGTGACAAAGACGGACTTTTGAGAGAACTCAATATAGAAAAGGCACTTGATGTTTTAACTCTCCACCCCACACCGCTTGAAAAAAGCGAAGGTGACATAATTGTCGAGTGCGACCTGTTCAAAGTCAGACGGATAAAGGACGCACCCGGAGCCGAAATAGAGCCGAAATCTTTCACATCGGTTATTGCCGTTGAGGGTGAAGGCGTGCTTAAAGTAGGAGAACACAGAAAGAAATTTACAAAAGGTGACAGTATTTTTATCCCGGCAGGGTATTCGGAAATATTTTTCGAGGGAGTTTTTGAAGTTGTTTTAACTCAGATATAAAAAAGGAGTGCGAAAATTCGCACTCCTTTTTGTTTTTATTTCTTTTTGGTTCTTATTTCTTCGGTAATCATTGCGACAAAATCTTCAACTTTCATGGAAGTCATTTCACGGTTGTCGCGGCGGCGTACCGAAACAGTGCCGTCTTCTTCTTCTTTGTCGCCGATGACGAGCATATACGGGATTTTCTTGAGCTGTGCTTCGCGGACTTTATATCCGGTTTTCTCCTGTCTCTTGTCGGCTTCACACTTGACTCCCGCCTCTGAAAGTATGTTCATTACTTTGTCGGTGTAGTCGTTGTTGCGGTCGGCAATGGGCAAAAGTTTGACCTGAACCGGAGAGAGCCAGGTGGGAAGGGCACCTGCGTATTTTTCCAGAAGCAGTGCTAAAGTTCTTTCGTAACAGCCGAGAGAAGTACGATGAATGATATAAGGAATTTTTGCACTGTTGTCGGAATCGATGTATTCCATGCCGAATTTTTTGGCAAGCAACATATCAATCTGTAAAGTGACGATGGTATCCTCTTTGCCGAAAACATTTTTGCACTGAATATCGAGTTTCGGACCGTAGAAAGCGGCTTCGTCAATGCCTATTACATAATTTTCGCGTCCGAGCAGTTTGTCGAGAAGCTCGCCCATTATGGTCTGTGCTTCGTTCCACTGTTCCGGAGTTCCCTCATACTTGTCGGTGCGATTTGGATCCCACTGTGAGAATCTGAAAGTACAGTCCTCCCAAAGTCCGACGGTTTCAAGCACATATTTTGCAAGAGAGAGGCACTGCTCGAATTCTTCGGCAAGCTGATCGGGACGCAGTACTATGTGTCCTTCGGAAATTGTGAACTGACGCACACGGATAAGTCCGTGCATTTCTCCCGAATCTTCGTTGCGGAAAAGTGTTGAGGTTTCTCCGAATCTCATCGGAAGGTCACGGTAGGAGCGTCTGCGGTTGAGATATACCTGATACTGAAAAGGACAGGTCATGGGGCGGAGAGCGAAACATTCTTTTGTTTCGTCATTGGGATCGCCTATGATAAACATGGAGTCGAGATAGTGATCCCAGTGTCCCGAAATTTTATAAAGTTCACGCTTTGCCATGAGGGGAGTTTTTGTGAGGAGATAGCCCCTTTTTTCTTCCTCGTCTTCAATCCATCTCTGGAGTTTCTGGATAACTCTCGAACCTTTCGGAAGAATTATGGGAAGTCCCTGACCGACATAATCGACCGTCGTAAAGTATTCGAGTTCTCTTCCTATCTTGTTGTGGTCGCGGCGGCGTGCCTCTTCCATCTGTTCCAGATGTGCGGCAAGGTCGTCTTTTGAAGAAAATGCCGTGCCGTAAATTCTGGTGAGCATTTTGTTCTTCTCACTGCCTCTCCAATAAGCACCCGTTGCCGAGAGAAGTTTAAACGCTTTGACGGCAGATGTGTATGTCACATGAGGACCTGCACAAAGGTCAACATAGTCCCCCTGTTTGAAGAAGGAGAGCTCTGCATCTTCGGGAAGGTCTAAAATGAGTTCGACCTTGTAGGGTTCGCCCATATCGGTCATAAGTTTGATTGCTTTTTCTCTGGGCAGAGTAAATCTTTCGAGTTTCAGATTTTCTTTGACGATTTTTTTCATTTCGGCTTCGATTTTTGCCAAATCATCGTCGGTAAAAGGGTGATCGGTATCGAAATCGTAGTAGAAACCGTCCTGTATAGACGGACCTATTGCCAATTTTGTCTGCGGGAAAAGACGCTTGACTGCCTGAGCGAGAATATGAGATGCGGTATGACGGAGGGCATCTCTTCCGATTTGGTCATCGAAAGTGTATTCTTCCACAGCTCCCGATTTTGTTATAACTTTCATAAGTTCCTCCTTGTATATTTTAAATATTTTTGCAAAAACAAAACCCCTGCCGATTTCGGCAAGGGTGCATTACACGGTTCCACCTTGTATTTAACTCAAAATTTCTTAACGCGAAAAACGGCACTGCTCATCGCAGGCGGCTCGGGAGTGGTCTTCGTTTGTTTCCGTTGAAGTCTTTCACCTACCGACTTCTCTCTGAAACGGCATTGCAAATTACTCTTTCCGTCAAAGCCTTTACCAGATTATATTACACATTTCTTTTTTTGTCAAGCATTTTTTCAAGCGTTTTAACGGTAAGAAAAGATAAGTGACATTTTGTCACTTATCTTTTTTCGGCACACCGTCTTTGCCGAAAAGTGCGGGAGGCACTTCATATTCCGTAACCGAATCGGTAGCCGGATATTTAATGCGGTGCATAGACTCCCCGCGTATTTGATGCGAGTCCGTTTTTGTGTAAGGGAGCGGTGCGTCATAGCTTTCCGCCGCAATTGTAGGCAGGTCGGTGCCTGCCACCGCATCAAGCATCGGGTTGTTTGAAACATAGGAATTTGTTCTGTTTTTCTTTTTCATTTTCTCACCCTTTGTATTAAAAAGTTTGTGCATATATTATTGTCACAAAGGGAGAAAAGTATTCGTTTAAATGAATTTCGGCAGATAATCTCCGTGTGCTTCGATGAGCTCGTCGACCATTTTTTTAATGCTGTCAATGTCAAGTTCGCTGCCCGTGTGCGGATCGAGCATGGCGGCTTGATAAATATGTTCTTTTTTGCGTGTTACCGCCGCTTCTATGGTGAGAAGGTGGACATTGATATTTGTCATGTTCATTGCGGCAAGCTGTACGGGGAGAGAACCTATTCGGCAGGGGGTTATTCCCGCTCCGTTTACAAGGCAGGGTACTTCCACACACGCTTCCTGCGGCAGATTTGAAATCAGGTGATTTGTGTTAAGCACATTTCCGCCTATTTGGTATGGTTTGTCCTCAACGATTGATTGCATGATATAGGAGGCGTATTCTTTTGAACGGCTGTGTTCTTTGACGCCGTTTTTGAGCATTTCCTCATATTCCTTTTTCCATGCTTCTATCTGTGCAATACACCGGCGGGGATATTCGTCAAGCGGAATGTTGTATTTTTCTATAAGCTCCGGATAGTTTTTCTTTATGTAAAACATATTGTATTCGGCGTTGTGTTCGCTGGATTCCGTGCAATAGTATCCGAAATTTCTTATGTAATCCATGCGGACTTTATCCGTTTTACCGGGAGTTGAGATGTATTGTGCGACTTTTGATTTTACTTCGGGGTAAAGGTCGTTTCCGTTTTTGTCACGCAGTTCGAGAAGCCAGCCCATGTGATTTATTCCCGCTATGGTACTCTTCGCTCCCTCGCGGCGATCCATCATATCGAGAGCCGAAAGAAGTGCGTCAACACAGACCTGAACGCTGTGACAGAGTCCGACGGTTTTTACCGATGTGTAACGGAGCATATATCCCGTAAGCATGGACATCGGGTTTGTGTAGTTGAGTAACCACGCATTCGGGCATACCTCTTCCATTTCGTGTGCGAAAGAGTCCATTACGGGAATTGTACGAAGTGCACGCATTATCCCGCCTATACCGAGAGTGTCGGCAATCGTTTGGCGAAGTCCGTATTTTTTCGGAATTTCAAAATCTGTTATCGTGCAGGGATCGTATCCGCCGACCTGAATCGCATTGACTACGAAGTCGGCACCGCGAAGAGCTTCACGGCGGTTTTCTTCACCTACATAGCACTCGATTTTCATTTTTACTTTTTTGGTTTTTATCATTGCTTCCAAAATTACACGGCTTTCTTCGATTCTCGAAGCGTCTATGTCGTAAAGGGCGACGAGTGCGGCCGAAAGACTTTCGACACACATACAGTCTCCTATGACATTCCTTACAAACACGGTGCTTCCCGCACCCATAAATGTGATTTTCACAAAAATCACCTCCTATTTTTATTTTACTTGACAAAGTGTAAATTGCAATGGTAAAATGTTATATGTTATATGTCATTTTGTTAGATTTCGGAGGGAATATGAATCTTGTGCCGATAGCCGATACTACGGCTCGTTTTTGCGTAAATCCCGTGCAGTTCGGGTATGAAGACTGTGAGAGAGGTCATTCTTTCGGTCCTGCCGTGCGTACATTTTATCTTATACATTATGTCGTATCGGGCTGTGGGCAATTTACTAAGGGTGAAAACACCTATAATATCCGTGCCGGAGAAATGTTTGTTATTTCTCCTCTTGAAGAAACATTTTACAAAGCAGACGAAAAAAATCCCTGGAGTTATATATGGATAGGATTTGAGAGCGATTTTTTGCCATTTGAGCTTGCCGATAAGGTTACCTGCCCCGAAGCTGTGTATCTGTTTTCGGATATGAAAAAGTGCGAAGAGTTCAAAAGCGGAAGAAAACTTTTTTTAACGGCGAAAATTCTGGAGCTTTTCGCACTGCTGGAAAAGTCGCAAAAAAGCTGTGAGAGTTACTCCGACATGGCAAAAAGTTTTATGGAGTCTGAGTATATGACGGGCGTGGGAATAGAGGATATTGCGAAAAGACTCGGACTTAACCGCTCCTACTTTTCGGATATTTTCAAAAAAGAAGTCGGAATGTCTCCTTTGAAATATCTTACTCAATGCAGAATGATTCAGGCAAGAAAACTGCTTGAAAATTCAAAAAAGAGTGTTGCCGTTGTCGCACATTCGGTGGGGTATTCGGACACTTTTACATTTTCAAAAGCTTTTAAAAAGTATTGGGGAATATCTCCCGCATTTTTTCTCGGAAATAAAAATTGACAGCAGGAAATTTTTATTTGCCTTTTGTATTGCAATAAGCGAAAATATATGGTAGGATAAAAATACATTGAATGTACAGACTTGAGGCAAAAATATTTATTATGTATTTTTATACGGTGTACCTATTGACATTCACCCGAAATCGTTGTATAATAATACATATTATTTTTAAATTTATGCATAAAGTACACATTTTATGCAAAAAAATGTATATTTTAAGGAACGAAAATGAAAAAAGTTTTTATTGACGGCAGTGCCGGCACAACGGGATTGCGTATATACGAAAGGCTTTCTTTGAGACGGGACATTGACCTTTTGGTATTGCCTGAGGAAAAAAGGAAGGACACAGAGGCGAGGCGGGAGGCACTTAACCTGTCCGACATTGCTTTTTTATGCCTGCCGGATGATGCGGCAAGAGAGGCGGTAAGCCTTATAGAAAATCCGAATACCGCCGTAATAGACACATCGACGGCACACAGAACAGACAGTGGGTGGGTATACGGTTTTCCCGAACTTAACGGACTGCGTGAAAAAATCGCAAAGTCCAAAAGAATTGCAAATCCCGGCTGTCATGCAAGCGGTTTCAACGCTCTTGCTTCTCCGCTTGTCAATGCGGGAATTATTCCGAAAGACGCAAAGCTTGTCTGTTTTTCCCTAACTGGATATTCGGGAGGTGGAAAAAAGATGATTGCCGAGTATGAGGCAGAGGACAGAGACATTTCACTCGACGCTCCCAGACAGTACGCACTTTCACAGCAACATAAGCATTTAAAAGAGATGGCGGCTGTGTCTTCTCTCAACACTCCGCCTGTATTTTCTCCCATCGTAGCCGATTTTTATTCGGGTATGCAGGTGAGTATAGGACTTCATGCGAGTGAAATTTGCGGTGGGGCAGAGGACATAAGAAAAGTTTATACCGAGACTTTTCAAACTTCAGTCGTGCGTTTTTGCCATGACGGAGCGGAAAGCGGATTTATTTCGGCAAACGGTTTTTCGGGGAATGACGGAATGGAAATATCGGTATTCGGCAATGATGAGAGAATTTTGCTTGTCTCCCGCTTCGACAATCTAGGAAAAGGTGCAAGCGGTGCCGCAATACAAAATATGAATATATTGCTCGGATGCGAAGAGACGCTCGGGCTGGTTTTATGACGGAGGATAAGAATTATGAAGTTTACTGACGGAGGAGTATGTGCGGCAAAAGGTTTTCGCGCATCGGGCGTTCACTGCGGTATAAGGAAAAACCGCACAAAGAGAGATGTTGCACTCATTGTGAGCGATGTACCGGCATCTGCCGCGGCTCTTTATACCACCAATCTTGTTAAGGGGGCACCCCTTACAGTAACAAAAAATCACATTTCGGACGGCAGGGCACAGGCTATTATATGCAACAGCGGAAACGCCAATACCTGCAATGCAAACGGAATAGAAGTTGCCGAAAAGACCTGTGAAGCTTTGGGGGAAGCTCTCGGAATTTCTCCGAAAGATGTTGTCGTGGCGTCTACGGGAGTTATCGGTCAGCCTCTTGACATTACCCCTATCGTAAACGGCATACCCGCACTTGTAAGTGAACTTTCCGTTGACGGAAATCATTCGGCGGCGGAAGCAATTATGACGACGGATACCGTTTCCAAAGAAGTTGCCGTTGAATTTGAAATAGGCGGGAAAACTTGTCATATGGGCGGAATTGCCAAAGGCAGCGGAATGATACATCCGAACATGGCGACAATGCTCGTTTTTATCACCACCGATGTTAAAATTTCTCCGGAAATGCTTGATAAAGCTCTCCGTGCCGATGTTCCGGAAACATTCAACATGGTGAGCATTGACGGAGACACCTCAACAAACGACATGGTATCAATACTTGCCGGAGGAATGGCGGGTAACGAAGAAATAACCGATGACGGCGAGGATTTTAAAATTTTTGCCAAAGCTTTAAATACCGTGACGGTTCACCTCTGCCGAATGATTGCGGGAGACGGTGAGGGTGCGACAAAGCTTCTTGAGTGTAAGGTTTACAATGCCGCAACCCACTGTGCCGCTAAAAACATTGCGAAGAGCATTATCTGTTCAAGTCTTGTCAAGACGGCGATGTTCGGTGCCGACGCCAATTGGGGAAGAATTTTATGTGCGATAGGTTACAGCGGAGAAAAGACCGATGTTCACGGTGTAGATGTTTCTTTCAAGTCGTGTAAGGGTGAAATATGCGTTTGCCGAAAGGGAGCAAGCATAGAATTTTCCGAAGAAAAGGCCAAAGAAATACTTCTCGAAAAAGAGATTGAAATTATCGTAACCCTCTCGGACGGCAGTGAAAGTGCTGTGGCGTGGGGTTGTGACTTGACATACGATTATGTAAGAATTAACGGCGATTACAGGACTTAACGGAGGAATTATGGAAGAATTTTTTTCAAACGCGCAGAGAGCCGAAGTGTTAACTCAGGCACTTCCGTATATTCAGCGTTATTACGGTAAAACGGTTGTAATAAAATACGGCGGGAACGCCATGATAAACGAACATTTGAAAGAACAGGTCATGGAGGATATAGTTCTTTTGCGTCTTGTCGGTATAAATGTCGTTTTGGTACACGGCGGAGGCCCCGAAATAAGCGAAACGATGGAAAAGCTCGGAAAGAAGTCGGAGTTTGTGGACGGCTTGAGAGTTACCGACAAAGAGACTGTGGATATAGTTCAAATGGTGCTTGCCGGCAAGGTAAACAAAACCCTTGTGAGCCTTATCGAGATGAAAGGCGGAAGGGCTATGGGAATATGCGGTATGGACGGACGGCTTATCGAAGCGAAAATCCGTGATGAAAGGCTCGGCTATGTCGGAGAAATCACCGGAGTGAACATCATGCCGATAAACGACCTACTTGAGAAGGGATATATTCCGATTGTGTCGACTCTCGGCTGTGACAGAGAGGGAAATACATACAACATCAATGCCGATACAGCGGCGGCTTACATTGCGGGTGCATTGGGAGCCGAGAGGCTTATCATGATGACGGATATAGCGGGAATTTTAGCCGACCGTAACGATCCGTCCACTCTTATTGCCGATATAACGATAGAGGAAGCCGACGCTTTGCGTGAACAGGGTGTGATATCGGGAGGCATGATTCCCAAAGTGGACTGCTGTATCGAGGCAATTAACAGAGGCGTAAAAAATGTTATCATCATGGACGGACGAATTCCTCACTCCATTCTCATGGAGCTTCTTACCAATGAGGGAAGCGGTACCATGGTAATGGGAGAAAGAAAATGAATATAACAGAGACAGACCAAAAATTCGTTGCGGGTACATATAAGCGTTTTCCCGTTGAGATAGTATCGGGAAAGGGTTCGGAAGTCTATGACGAAGACGGTAAAAGATATATAGATCTTACTTCGGGTATCGGAGTTACGGCGTTCGGAATTGCCGACGATGAGTGGAAAGAAGCGGTGACAAAACAGCTCGGTCTGGTACAGCACACCTCCAACCTTTATTACACCCGTCCCGGTGCACTCTTGGCAAAAGAACTTTGCGAGAGAACGGGTATGAGAAAAGTGTTTTTTTCAAATTCGGGTGCCGAAGCCAATGAATGTGCCGTAAAAGTTGCACGCAAGTGGGCAAGTGAGAATAAAGGCAGTGATTTTTACACGATAATTACCATGAAAAACAGTTTTCACGGCAGAACGCTTACAACGCTTGCCGCTACTGGTCAGGACCACTATCATGAGCTTTACCAACCGCTTACACCCGGTTTTGTTCACGCCGACACCGACAGTCTTGACAGTGTACGGGAACTTGTTTCGCATTACAAGTGCGCGGCGATAATGCTTGAATGTATTCAGGGTGAGGGAGGCGTTCTCTGCCTTTCGCCCGATTTTATAAAGGGTGTTGAAAAGATTGCCCGTGAGGAAAACATTCTTCTTATAATCGACGAAGTGCAGACAGGAAACGGACGCACCGGGAAACTGTATTCATACATGAATTTCGGTATTTCTCCCGATATCGTCACGACCGCAAAAGGATTGGGAGGCGGACTCCCGATAGGTGCGGCATTACTTTCCGAAAAGGTATGTGATGTTCTCGGATACGGTGATCACGGCTCAACTTTCGGACAAAATCCCGCAGTCTGTGCGGGGGCTCTTTCGGTGATTTCGAGAATTGACGAAAACCTTCTGGAAGAGGTAAGACGCAAGGGAGAGTATATTACCCGTGAAATTTCTTCCTGCCCCGGAGTTGAACAGGTTTCGGGAATGGGGCTTATGATAGGAATAAAAACGCAGAAAGCCGCTTCTTCCGTAGTTGCAAAATGTATTGAAAAAGGCGTTTTATGCCTTACGGCAAAGGACAGAATACGGCTTTTGCCCGCGCTCAATATTTCCGACGCAATACTTAAAGAGGCAGTCGCAATAATTAAAGAAAGTATTAAGGAGGCATAATATGTCATTCAAAAACCGAAGCTTTTTGAAGCTTCTCGATTATACGCCTGATGAAATTTCGGCACTTTTGGACCTTTCTCAGAAACTCAAACTCGAAAAGAAGCGTGGCATATCTCACCGTCTTTGCGAGGGGAAGAGTATAGCTCTGATATTTGAAAAGAACAGCACACGCACCCGCTGTGCGTTTGAGGTCGCATCAGCCGATCTCGGTATGCATCCCGTCTTTCTCGATCCGTCGGCTTCTCAGATAGGCAAGAAAGAGAGCATTGCCGATACCGCAAGGGTTTTGGGCAGAATGTTCGATGCCATAGAGTACAGAGGTTTCGGTCAGAGTGTTGTGGAAAATCTTGCAAGTCATGCGGGAGTTCCCGTTTACAACGGTCTTACCAACGAATTTCACCCGACGCAGATTCTTGCCGATTTTCTTACCATAAAAGAACATTTCGGCACTCTTGAGGGCAAAAAACTCGTCTATATGGGAGATGCCCGATATAACATGGGTAATTCGCTCATGGTAGGCTGTGCCAAAATGGGTATGCGTTTTGTTGCCTGTGCACCGAAAAAGTATTTTCCCTCTGATGAGCTTGTGACACAGTGCCGTGATATCTCGTCCGATACGGGTGCCGTTCTTGAGTTTACCGAATCTCCCGAAGAAGCCGTCGCAGGTGCAGATGTCATATATACGGATGTCTGGGTGTCCATGGGCGAACCCGCTGAAATATGGAAAGAGAGAATCGACGATCTTCTTCCTTATCAGGTAAACCGTAAACTTTTCGATATAGCCGGAACACAGTGCCGTTTTATGCACTGCTTGCCTGCTTTTCATGACCTTGAAACATCTGTCGGAAAGGAAATTTACGGCAAATTCGGGCTTGATGCTATGGAGGTTACAGACGAAGTTTTCGAGAGTGACAGGTCAATCGTTTTCGATGAAGCCGAAAACCGTATGCACACCATTAAAGCGGTCATGGCGGCAACTCTGTCGGATATACTTGAATAAAAAACAAGCGGTACGAAAAAGTACCGCTTTTTTGTGTGAAAATATTACTGCGTAAAAAATTCTTTAATCCGTACGGTATTCAAAACCGAATCGGGTAAAATTTTAGGGAAAATATAATCTGTCATAATTATCATATTTTTAAAATTAACATATAAATTTTGTGACATAATGTCGGAGGTAATTTTGTCCCATTTTATCCGATTTTTAAACAGGAATGTATATTTTGCAATTTCATAAACCCTAAATAAAAATCTTTTTGCCATAGAAATATTATTTTTCATAATCGAATCAAAGTTATGTTCGGACAATAATGTATCCATATAGAGATGGTAGAGCAAATGCAGGACAGTTGCCGTTTCATCAAATGTTAAACAACTGTATCCTTTATATAGATATGGTACCGTATGATTGAAAAATATTGTTTCATTTAGTTTTAAAGACGGATTGAAAATACTCTTGTGGAGTTCTAATTTTATATGTCCTTTAACATATTGAATATGATGGTTATTGTTTATTGTATTGCTGTTTTTAAAAATAAAACCGTTTTCTTTTAAAATTGACATAGCAGTATCAAATTTATTAGGGACAACATATATATCAATATCTCCGGCAGGACGCAAATCCGCATTTTCAAAAAGAATATTTTGCAGTATCTCTCCTTTAAAATACAATACAGAAATGTTTTTACGGTTAAAATTTTCAACCAGCTTAACCATTTGTCTCTGTTTAACTATATTTATGACATGATTATTGCTTTTCATATTTTTTGCAAATTCAGACAATGGATAATCGCTATAGTAATTTTCCATGACAGCTGACAGATCGTTTGCTTTTATAATAGAAAATTTATCTTCATCATTAAAGTTATTATCCAAAAAGAATTTCAGCTGTTCTTCTACCATATAAACAATTCCTTATAAAATTATGGTTTTAAATAATTCTTGAATTTGTGAATCGTAGTTCTCGATTGAAGGAATTTTTAAGATATAAAATGGAATTTGATTGATTGTTTGGGAAAATAATTCGGTCTGACCGAATATGTCTATGATTTTTTTGTGAATATAATCTTTTCCCACAATTGATTGAATTAATAACACTTTTTTTGTTATAGGTGATTCGATTTTATCACAAACAAATTTTTTTCCGTTTCCCCTGATTAAGAAAAATATTTTTTTAATCGGCACTTTTTGGTATTGTATATCAGGCAATAAAACAGACGCTTTTTGAGAAAGACAGTCAAAATGTTTTTCATAACAATTATCATTTACTGTAATATCATATGTTTTTTTACACAGTTTTAATGTATTAGCAGCACGATAACCGTATATTTTTCCATCTGAACAATTGTCTATTGCGACACAATCGTCCGAAAAAATCGAGCAGTATTTTTTTAAAAACATTGCTAATGTTGTTTTTCCGATAGCTTTACCGCCGCTAAAGCAATACAGTTCATTATTAAATTCAAGGGCACTGCAATGAATAATTGCTTTATTTTTAAATAAAGCAAAAACCGACATCGGAATATTGAAAAAAGAACTGTACAGATAACTTAAATTTTCTGTTCTTACATAAATTTCATTCTTCTTCGGATATAGATAATATCGTATATCTTCTTCAAAAGGCACTATGTATTCAGGTTCTTCCTCCGGTTCTTTATTGACGAATAACGAAACAACAGTATCTTCATTTTGTAAAGTCTCGTCACATTCCGTCAACATTTCAAAGTGAGTATCTGTTTTTAAAACAAAATTATACAAATAATAAAGTATAAATCACTCCTCCTTATTAATGTAATTTTTAGCTTGAGTAGTAAATAAGTTAAAATATTTTCCTCTCTTTTGAATAAGGTCATCATGGCTTCCGCTTTCTAAGACTTGCCCGTTTTCCAGATAAAATATTTCATCTGTTAATACGCACATAGAAAGTCTGTGAGTAATTACAATCATAGAGCGATTTGCCGATTCATTTATCAATGCATTGATAATTTGATTTTCTACCATGGGATCAAGTGCAGCTGACGGTTCATCAAGAATCATGATAGGAGCATCCTTGCTTAATGCACGGGCAATACATAAACGCTGCGCTTCTCCTCCGGAAAGGACAATTCCGTTCTCATCAAATTGTCTTGAAATCATTCGGTTCAAATCGGCATTGTTATTAAATTTGTCAAGGCCCACTTTTTTTAACAGCTCTCCGGTTTGCTTTTTGGGGGAATTAAACCAAATATTCTCTTGCAGAGGAACGCTGTATATGTTGTAATTCTGGAATATTGATGTGAAACAGCTTCTTAGTGAATCAATCGGGATTTCTTTGAGGTTTTGACCGTTTAGAAAAATTGCTCCTTCGGTGGGATCATATAAACGAAGAATCAACTTTATTATTGTGGTTTTCCCGGCTCCGTTTTCACCGACTAAGGCAACACGCTTTTTAGAATCGATGGTAAAGGAAAGGTGTCGTAAAGTCCAGTTATCGTTCGACGGATATTTAAAAGACACATCTTTGAATTCTATAACATAATCATTGTTTTTCAAAAGAGAAGCGACGACAGAACTTTGTTCTTTGTCATTGTCTTGTTTTTTCTCTATGCACGGGGTGTATTCCACAATTTTTTTATAGTCATCTGCATATCGGGAATTTTGAATTAATTTGGGGAACTGGATTACAAGCGAAAGCAATTGACCGGATAAACTTTGAACACCTTCTATGGAAGAAACAAATTCTCCCAATGTTAAATTACCTTTGTTAGTCAATACCGTTGATACCATCATGGAAACAGCTAAAAGCACGGTCGAGGTTGCAACTTCCAAAAAACCTACGGAAACATATTTTTTTAAATGCTTTTTTTGAAGGTTGAATAATTTTGCACTTACATTGAGATATTTCTCTTTCACATAGTCGATAACATTGAATAATCTGTCTTCCATTTGAACACTTGAAGAAAAACATGCATTTTTAATATATCCTTCTTCGCGATTAATTCGTGTATTATCGTGATTGAATTTATAATCAAGTTTATTTTGCCTAACAATGACAAAATAAGAAACTATTGTTTCCGCAACGGCAAGTAAGCAAAACCACCAAGAATAATTTGCTATAACGGTACAGACGGCGACAAGCGTCACAATGTTGGAAAGTACAGCTATCGACGAACCGACTAAAGTTGAAACTTGTTGTTCTCCGGAACGCAAAGCACGCGAATAAGCGTCATAATATTCGGGAATATCAAAACATTGAAAATCTAATTTTTGACTCGCAGACATTCTTTCAAGTGCCATTCCGTTAGAAACTTTTTTTGACAAAAGAGTGAATGAATAATTCGTCCATTGAAAATAACCTTTGACAAACAGGTTTATTGCAAGATAAATTAAGATTACAAAAATACTGTAATTGAAATTTTTTTGTTCTACAGCATCGACCACATATTTTATTCCGAGAACATTTACTATAGACGACAAAGCTTGAACAAAGGCACTCAAAAAAATCAACGGAATATATGCAAAAGCGTATTTTTTTATGTAGCCATACAAAAACAGATTATTTTTTATTGCTTTTTTCATATATGTACTCCTCCAAAAAAGATTTGTTGAAGCTCCTTAAAGGATTACAAACGACTTGATTCGTGATTAACCATTGAGCAGGACATAGCCCCCCGCAACAGTTGGGATAATCCTTACACTCATAACATTTTTGATCTATTAAATGTTGAGGGTTCGGATGAAGCCACTGCATATGTTTATAATAATCAATTTCAAAAACGCCGTTTTTAATTGTACCTATATTGTTCCATTTTTCATCATCGAGAAATTCCGTACATTTGCGTATAGTTCCGTCAGTGTCAACTACAAGTGCATAATTCATTCTTGCATAGCAAGCAGAGGCGGTGGGAGAGAGATTTGTCATATATCTTTCTATGCTTAAATTATTCTCTTTTAAAAGATCAATGATATATTCCAAAGCATAGGCTTCGGCTTCGGCATTGACAGGAATAAATTCTTTTTCAAATTCGGGAGTAGGATTGATTCTGATAGCATATACCGAAAATCTGTCGTCAAAGTCTCGCTTTATCATTTTGATAAATTCAGGCAGTCCTTCAAGCATATCGGCGTGATAATTGATTCTTATGGTTATCGCTAAGTTAGGATTTTCGATAGTTTTGATATTTAAAAGATTTTTATAAATCTTTTCCCAAGTGGGTTCTCCGTTCTTCAAAATACGCAAATTGTCATGGTATTTTGCACAACCGTCAACTGTAATTTGATAGGAGAAAAGATTAAGAGACAATAATTTTTCCGTTCTCTCTTTTGTCAGTAAATAACCGTTCGTTGTCATACTCATATTGAAAATAATATCATTGGCATCGCAATATTCTTTAAGTTGTGCCGACACATAAACAATAGTATTGTAACACAACATAGGCTCACCGCCAAACCATTCCAATTGCAAATATGTAATGCTTTTGTTATCATATAAATATTTTTTTGCGGCAGATATAAGATTCTCTGCCATTTCGGTTGTCATGTTGACATTTTTCTTTGTTTCATAGCAATATTTACATCTGAAATTACATTCCCGCGTCGGAAGAATAATGAGTCTTAACTTATCTTTGTTGTTGCTGAGCATAGACGCGATTATATCGTTGGCAACAACAGTCTCATTAATATCGTTTTCGACAGCAATTCCGGTGTCAATTAACCGTTTGTCTACAGATGATTCTTCAAGTGGCTCCTTGTTGAGCCGATTAATTTGATTTATTAAATTTTCATCGTATATTGAACACTTTAGACCGGTTAATGAGTTGTAAACATTTATTTTTTCTTTATTTTCGAAAAGAAAATTATACATTGAAATTTTGTATCTTTTTGGCATCACAATATACCGTCCATCTATTCAATTGCAAAAGGGATTTTGATTGGTGAAAAATCAGATATCAGCTACAACCGCACCGAGCAGTTCCGTTTACGGTGCAACCGGAACAACCGCACTGTGCGACAGTATTACATACGGAACATCCGCATTGAGAGACCGTGTTGCACACGGTGTTTCTGCTTGAACTTGCAGTTACTATATCAGAAAAATCAAAAATATCCATATATCAATCCCTCCAAAAGACAGTTATCAACCAAAATCCCTTTTTACTGTAAATATTGTACAACGATTTGCATGTTCTGTCAATGTATTTTGGCGAATGTTGCAATGATTTTTAAAAAGCGGTATTGAAAAAAAGCGTGCTGTATGTTAAAATAATTAAAAATTTTAATCTTAAATCAAACGGGGACAAGTTATGAAAGAACAAAATTACACGCTTCTCTGCGATTATTATGAGCTTACCATGTCCAACGGATATTTCCTTTCCGGAAAAGGAGACGAAATCGTTTATTTCGATGTATTTTTCAGGGAAATTCCCGACGGCGGAGGATTTGCCGTTGCCGCAGGACTTGAGCAGGTAATAGAATATATAAAAAATCTGAAATTCACCGAAGAAGATCTTGAGTATTTGCGTGGCAAGAAGATATTTGCCGAAGAATTTCTTTCCTATCTCAAAACATTTAGATTTACGGGGGATATTTGGGCAATTCCCGAAGGCACGCCGATATTTCCGGGAGAGCCGATTCTCACGGTAAGGGCAAAAGCACTTGAAGCACAGTTTATCGAGACATATCTGCTTCTTGCCGTCAATCATCAGTCGCTCATTGCGACAAAAGCCAATCGCGTTGTGCGTGCGGCAGACGGCAGACCTGTTGCCGAATTCGGTTCACGCAGGGCACAGGGAGCGTCGGGAGCGATACTCGGAGCGAGAGCTGCATACATCGGAGGGTGTGCGGCAACCGCCTGCACCGCATCCGACAGGGATTATTCGATTCCCGCAACGGGAACAATGGCACATTCATGGGTTCAGATGTTTGACGATGAGTATACCGCGTTCAAGACATATTGCGAGCTGTATCCGGATAACGCCACGCTCCTTGTCGACACTTACGACACTCTTCACAGCGGTGTTCCCAACGCCGTAAAAGTGTTTACCGAATTGGGAATTGAAAACTGTGCTATTCGTCTGGATTCGGGAGACATTGCGTATCTTACGAAAAAGGCACGCAAAATTCTCGATGCGGCCGGGCTTGAACGCTGTAAAATCGTTGTTTCGAATTCGCTTGACGAAAACATAATAAGAGACATTCTTCAGCAGGGAGCCAAAATCGATTCTTTCGGTGTCGGAGAAAGACTGATAACGGCGAAAAGTTCGCCTGTGTTCGGCGGTGTGTACAAGCTTGTAGCTAAAGAAGAAGGAGGAAAAATCCTTCCCAAAATAAAGATAAGCGAAAATCCCGAAAAAATCACCAACCCACACTTCAAAAAAGTGTACAGAATTTTTTCTTCGGAAACGGGGCAGGCAATCGCAGATCTCATGTGCGTTTGGGACGAGACAATATGTCAAGGTGAACCGATTGAACTTTTCGATCCGCAGAACACATGGAAACGCAAAACCGTGACCGATTACACCGCACGGGAGCTTCAGGTACCCGTGTTTTTGAGGGGCGAGTGTGTTTATACTTCTCCCGCAATTTCCGTTATCCGAGATTATTGCAGAAAAGAAGTCGAAAATCTCTGGGAAGAGGTAAAGCGGTTTGAAAATCCTCACCGCTATTATGTCGACCTTTCTCAAAAACTTTGGGATATAAAGCAAAATCTTCTGCGTGAAAAGGGAAATTCCTAAAAAAATTCCGTGACGGTCAGTTTGCCGTCACGGATTTATTTTTCTTTCTGTATTCGGTGGGGGACATTTTCATTTTACGAAAAAATAACCGTGTAAAATAGCCTATATTTTCAAAACCGGATTCGAGGGCTATTGATGTCACGCTGTCGGAAGAGGTACGCAATTTTTCTGCCGCTGAATTTATCCTCACATCGTTTATATAACAAATTGGCGTTTTTCCGGTATGCGTTTTGAAAAATGTGCAAAAATATCTTTCGGAAAGTTTGCACAGCGAAGCAAGTTCGGCGAGGGTTATGGTACGGTTGTAATTTTTTTCAATGTATGAAATTGCCGTTCGTATTCTGCCTATATCGTAATTTTCACTTTCGGGAATTTTGAAAAGATGATTTTTATAGAGAAGTACGAGAAGAGAAAGGAACAGATAAGTCGTTTCCATGCGGGAGTGACGGTCGGGCGAAGAGTTGAGAGAGATAATTCTTTTGATAATTTCCGACAGCTCTTTCCATACGCCGTCTTCCTTTTGCACGCAGTCGAAAAAGGCTATCTTCCGTTCGGTGAGCGGATCGGTTATCTTTTCCTGAATATCGTTTTTTTCGGAAAATGAGAAGAGAGAGGGAAAACAGAGTATTGCGTCGTATACGATGTGTCCTTCGCATCCCGATGTTATCGAATGAAGCATTTCGGGAGAGACGAAAAAAATATCTCCCGCTTTCGCATTGTATTCACGCCCTTCGATATTGACGAGAAAACTGCCTTCGTGTAAGAAAAGTATCTCTATTTCCGGGTGCCAGTGGTACATGACGCAGACGGCTTCGTTTGTAATATCGAAGTGCAGGAGTTCAAAAGGATAATTCTTTGTTCCGCGTGAGGCGTGTTCCCGTATGCCGATTGTTTTCATATTTATCTCCGAAAATGAATATTGTGTAATAAAATTCGATTATTGTGCAAGCAATAAGGGAAATATAGGAGTATAATGCAATTGTACTAAATAAAAACACTTTTGTCAACAGGAGGAGACAAATATGTCAGATTTACCCGTATATTTTAAAATGGATGGCTGTCCCAAATCCGACGCAAAGAAGATTGTAAAAGGCGACAGGTACCGTTTTACCGTTATTGCTTCCCGCCTTATTCGCTGTGAGTGGGACGATAGGGGAATTTTTGAAGATTCCATGACTCGCTCGGTTATTGACAGAAATTTTGCAGATGACGCATTTGAAGTTTTTGACACTCCCGAAAAGCTTGTCATCAAAACTTCTGCCGTCACCGTAGAATATAAAAAGACGGGAAGGTTTTCAAGTGAAAACCTCACTCTTTCCTTAAACGGAGGGGCTTCCTGGTCGTTCGGCACGCCGTTTAGCACACTCAAAGGTACGACGAGAACTCTTGACGCAGTGAACGGTGCGTGTGAACTCTCAGACGGCGTTTGTTCTCTTTCGGGATTTTCCGTAATAGACGACAGGGAAAGCGTTCTTCTTGAAGATGACGGATTTATAAAACAGCGTGACATATACGATATTGAAGATTTTTACTTTTTCGGGTATGGCAGGGCTTATCTCGACGCGGTAAAAGATTATTTCCGCCTCACCGGACGCCCTTCGCTTCTTCCCGCTTTCGCAATGGGAAACTGGTGGAGCAGATATTATAAATATACCGAAAAATCCTATAAAAAACTCATGAACAAATTCCTTGACGAAGATGTTCCTTTTTCCGTATCGGTAATAGATATGGATTGGCACCTTGTGGATATAGATCCTAAATACGGTTCGGGTTGGACGGGATATACATGGAACCGTGACTTTTTCCCCGATTACAAGAGATTTTTAAAATGGCTTAAAGACAATAATCTCACTCCCACTTTAAATCTTCACCCCGCCGACGGTGTAAGAGCATTTGAAGAAATGTATCCCGAAATGGCAAAGGCTGTGGGAATAGATCCCGAAAGTGAAGAACCCGTAAAATTCGATATGTCCGATCCGAAATTTATCAAGGCTTATTTTGATGTTATTCATCATCCTTATGAAGAGGCTGGTGTCCGTTTCTGGTGGATGGATTGGCAGCAGGGAACAAAATCCACCCTTGAAAATATCGATCCGCTTTGGGTACTCAATCATTATCACACGCTTGATATCAGGCGTGACGGCAAGCGTGAACTCATCTTTTCACGCTTTGCGGGACCAGGTTCTCAGCGTTTCCCGGTAGGTTTTTCCGGAGATAGCATAATTACATGGGAGAGCCTTGATTTTCAGCCTTATTTCACCCTTACCGCTTCCAACATCGGTTATACATGGTGGAGCCACGATATCGGCGGACATATGGGCGGATATCGTGACGATGAGCTTAATGCCCGCTGGATACAGCTCGGAGCGTTCTCTCCCATCAACAGACTTCATTCCAGCTGTTCGGAGTTTTCCGGCCGTGAACCCTGGAATTACGACGCAAACTGTGAAATTTCATCGAGGAAGTTCCTTACTTTGCGTCACCGTATGTTCCCCTATCTTTACGCAATGAATTACAGACAGCACCTTGAGCTTGAACCGATTGTTCAGCCTCTTTACTATCACTGGCAAAATCCTTATGTTTACGGTCATTTGGGTAACACCACCCGTAATTCTTATCTCTTCGGAAGCGAGCTTTTTGTCGCTCCGATAACAACCCCCGCCGATAAAGAAACAAGGCTGGGTGCGGTTCGCGTATGGATTCCAAACGGGACATGGATTGACGCTTTCAGAGGCAATGTGTACAGCGGAAACAAGATTATGAACATTTACCGCAAATTCGACGAAATGCCCGTCTTTGCAAAAGCCGGTGCAATAGTTCCGATGAATATTCTTTCTCACCGCGACAACAAGCTCGGTGCGAGAAAGGATATGGAGCTTTATGTATTTCCCGGTGCCGACAATACCTTCACTCTTTACGAAGATGACGGGGATACGAAAGAATATCTTGACGGAAAACTTGCGAAAACAAATATTTCTCTCACATATACAAACAGCCGTGCGACGCTTGAAATAGGTGCCGTTACCGGAGACGCTTCTCAGACGGTTCCCGAAAGACGCTGGACCGTTCGCCTGAGAGGATTTTCAAAAAATACCGTTGCGAAAGTGTTTGTCAACGGAATACGCACAAAAGCAAAACGCGAATATGACGCAAACACCAACACGGTTTCGCTCATAATTCCCCGCTTGAGCACCTCTTCTCAAATTAAGATTGAATTGAGTGCAAAGAACCTTATGCACGACAATTCCGATTGGAAAGAGAGAGTTTTCGATATCATTCTCAGAGCACAGATAGACTATCAGCAAAAGGCTGATATCTGGGAGGCATTGAAATATTGCGGCGATATAAAATATGCACTCAAGTATATTACCGACTACAACGGTTCGCACGCACTTGCCGAAGCGATTTTGGAACAGATATCAATGTGATTTTAAAAAATAAGGCTGTGTCAAAGTGACACGGCCTTATTTTGTAAAGAAAAGCCTCCCCGATATAGTTTTAAGGGGAGGCTGTATTTTTCAATAAGCGGTGTAAAGTCTTAAAACGGTGAGAACCGACTGTTCTTTTGTGTAGAGGTCAAAGGGTGCGAATTTCCCTTCTTCTTTGCCTCCCATGACTTTTCTTCCGTTTCTGTCGGCAGATGCCGAAACAAAGGCAATGGCATCTTTGCCCCAGCTGTCAAAAGTTTCGCTGTCGGTAAATTCAACGGGCGTGGAATTTGCCTTTTCAACGCCGAGCACATTGACTGCCGCACGCTGAAGCATTGCGGCGGCTTCCTGACGGCGTATAGTACCGTCGGGATCGAACTTGCCGTCTTCTTTTCCGTTTACTATTCCAAGAGCGTTTGCCGCAAGTATGTTGTAATAATCAGTGTCAACAAAGGCTCCCGGGTTGATTTCAAGACCTCTGTCCTGAAGGATTTTTTCAACGCTTACTCCGAGCTTTACGGAAAGCATATTCATGAGAAGGTCGCAGAATTCAAGGCGTGTTATTGCGTCGGGCATTGCTGAGGAGCAGGCGGATGTGATAAGTCCGAAACGGTACGCCTCTTGAGCCTCTTCAAGTGCCCATGACGAAAGGCCGCGTAAGCCGAATACATTCGGACGGTAATTGATGAAGTGTTTTCCGGAGAGCATTTCGGCTGTGACATCGAAGTATCTGTAAAAATTCGTTTCCGTCTTGCTCTTTTCACCGTTTATAACGGTGTTTTTGCTGTCCCATGAGGGATCCATGACGATCCACTTTCCGTCAACGAAGGCTTCCACCCACATATGATTTTCCTGTGTCTTGTCGGCGTTGTCCCATGAAGAAGAGTCGATTCCGAGACAATAACCTTTTACGCATACTGCCGGAATACCTACCGAACGCAGAAGAGCGACGGTAAGGTTTGAGTATCCTTCGCATACGGCGACGCCCTTGTCGTAAACTTCCTGAGCGGTTACGGCAGTGGAGGAGGTGATACCTTTTGCGTAATCGAGGTCATAGTAAATGGTGGAGGCAACATATTCGTGAATCGCTCTTGCCTTGTCGTAGTCGTTTTCCAGGTCGGATACCGCATTCTCTGCCGCAAGGCGTATTCTTTCGGGGATATCCGTTTCAACGGCTTCGGTCTCGTCTATCCAGCCGGATAAATATTGCGTATTATTTTCAAAAACTTCTTTTTCGAGGACGATACTCCACTCTCCGTCATGCTTTTTGAGGATAATGTCGTTGCCGTAGAAGATGGAAATAAACTCGTCGGTCAGGCTTTTTCCCGAATAAACGGTAAATTCGTATTCGTCATCTGTAATAGCCGACAGGTCGAATTTAACGGTGAAACGGGAGCCTTCGAGGACATTTATAACTATGTTGTTTCCGGCAAAAGGTACTAAAAGATAGGCAATTTCGGCGTTTGACGCCATTCCGGAAAGTTTTAAGGTGTCCCCCGCAACAGTGAGTTGGAGATAGTTTTTCGGATCGTTGGATGTTTTGAGAGTTTTCAGGTAAACTTTCGTTTCGGCTGTTGGATTTGCCGAAATGAGAAGATCGTTCTGCGAGGACGGGGAGGGTGAGATAAGTAAAGTGTCATCGGCATTATTGTCTGCCGAAACGGGAAAAATCACGCAGGAAGCGATCATTGCCGAAAGTGTGATAAGTGCGAGCAGTTTTTTCATTTTTTCCTCCTTAAACATTAAATGCCCAGTTTCCGTTTTTGAAGATAGGTACTTCTTTTCCCTCCTCAGTCTCTGCCGTAATCGAGAGGTCGGGAGTGCCTATCATAAAATCTTCGTGTATCATGGATTCGTTTATGCCGAGTGCGTGACACTGTTCTTGCGTGTAATCGGCATAATTTTCAAGAGTGTTGGTAAAGCCTTCTCCGAGTGCCAGATGGCAGGAGGCGTTTTCATCGAAAAGGGTGTTGTAAAATATGAGTCCCGAATTGGAAATGGGGGAGTCGTAAGGCACGAGTGCACATTCGCCGAGATAGGAGGCTCCGTTGTCCATGGAGACAAGTATCTTAAGCAGTTCTTCGTTTTTTTCGGCGTGTACTTCGGTAACTTTGCCTTTTTCAAAACGGAAACTGAAATTTTCGATAAGCTCTCCGTTGTAGGAAAGAGGTTTTGAAGAATATACCACGCCTTCGGCGTCTCCCCGTTTGGGAGAGGTGAAAATTTCCTCTGAGGGAATATTCGGATTGAACACCTGCCCCGACAAAGTCTTTTCGGCTCCCGCACAAAACTTTGCCTGCGGTATCATGCCGACGGTGAGGTCGGTGCCGTTGGAAGAGGTGTAGTGAAGGGACCTGATTTTCAAAGCGTTGAGGTAGGCACACCTTTTTGAAAGGTTTTCGTTATGCTCTCTCCACGCTTCGACAGGATTGTTTCCGTCGGCACGGGAGGTATAGAGAATTGCCTCCCAGAGTTTTTCCACCGCATTTTTTTCACTCAGATTCGGGAACATCTTTTTTGCCCACGCTTTTCCCGGAACGGCGGCAATGCACCAGGGGTAACGGTTGTCCATAGCATCACGGTAAGGCTTTATGACTTTGTAGCGAGACTGTGAAGCACGGGCATATTTTTCCCGGTCGATTCCCGCAAGACCGTCGGGATCTTCGGATAAAAGATATATTGTTGCGGGAAGGGTGTCAAGTCGGTAACGCAGTCTTTCTTCTTCCCATTTTTCGACAGTCGACAGGACCTCTTCATTTCTGTATTTTATATGCAGACGGGTGAGTTCCTGAGATTCAAAGATGACCTCTACCTTTTCGGCTCCCGCTTTGTAGCATTGCTCGGTGACGAGAACGGCAAAATCGGCTGTCTCCGCTTCGCACCTTATTTCAACCCGCTGACCTTGCCTGACATTTACGCCGACCTTTGCGATAAGCTCGGCAAATTTTTTTATCTGTGTTTTATTCATATTTCCTCCGTGTAAGATACTAAGGTTATTCTATCATAAATTTTTTTTATATTCAATAGAATTATATCCCAAAAAATGCATAAAAAAACAAGATTAACAATTTGTTAATCAATGAGAAAAAACAGAACTCCCGCCGAAAAAAATACGGCGGGAGTTTGGCAACCGTTAATAAAGCGGTAACCTGTTAACAGACTGTTAAGCGGAATTGCAAACAAAAATTCGCATATCACTTTTTATAAGGCTTTAAATAATCAAAATTGACGATGTAATATAAAACCTTAATTTGCTTAAAATGAGTTTTTATTGTGTGACTATTATTTTACATCAATGGAAACACTGCCGGTATTCAATATTTCTTCATGAGAGTTGATTTTATATAGTGTAAAATTTGCCTCAATTGTTTTGACTTTATTTATATTTCTAATGCTTGTTTGTGCATAATTTACTCTGAAAATTTCAGTAATTGTTTCATTTGGCATAACTACAAATTCGTAATCATATTCAGCTTCACCGCTTTCCGGGATACAAACAATAAAAACTTTTTCGCCATTCATTGTGCCATATCCTGCTGCAACAATAAATGCTTCGCTTGATTTATTTTCAAATGTTAATGGCAAATAATATGTATATCCCGGCTCGCTTGAGTCTGTAAAATCTTCTGCAACAATTTTGCAAATATCATCTTCATAAATAGTTGTTGGAAAAATATTTTTTTGTGTGTTTTCGGCACATGAAGAACAAAGTATGCTTATACTGCAGATTATTAAAATATTAATTATTTTTTTCACAAGATTTACACTTCTTTTCATTCTTGGTAAGGTATTGTAATAAGGATAATATTTTAAAATGCGTGCTGTCATTTTTCGTTGTATATCACAATTTCGCAATTACAATTATAAAGTTTACGATTATATTGACAGTTCCGATTCCAAATAATATGCCGGTTATAAATCTTCGGGAATTATTTGACATTACAAATAATATCAATTGTATTCCTCCGTCAATAACCATAAGCAAGCAGAACACCGCACACAGCCATATCGGAAATACAATTTTTAAAGGAAGCAGTATAAGTGATATCAGATATCCTACAATTATACCGGTACATCGACTGCATATCGGAAATTGATAAGTGTGAAAGAAGAAACTTCTTTCGGGAATCTGATGACAACCGGTAAATTTTTGCGAAATATCCATTATTTTCTTCCATTGGGAAAATTTATTTTTCATTATATCTTAAATTTATGACCGCAATCTTTGCACAGCCAGTATGTATCTGTTTTCATTTGTTTTCCTTTGCCGGACAGGCCGAATAATAATCCGAGAGGCCCGCAAAGAAGGTAGCCGCAACATGCATTGCTTGAGTTAAAATCGCGGCCTTCTGTTGAAATTTCGGACATACTTGTTAAGTTGTGACCTTTGCATCTCGGACAAGCAAATCTGATTTGATGCTCGCAGACATTCGTTTCGGATTCGGAGTTGTCGGAAGTTTCATATGTGGCAGTAGGTACATGAGGTGCATTATCGGCATATGAAACAACAAATCCGTTATTGACGGCTTTTACTTTGAGTTCAACAACTTCATCTTCCTTATTGACAACCGCTGTAAATTCGAAATCTTTTATTTGTTTATTTATCTTGCGTTTCTTTTTAAAGTATAGTGTGTGCAACCCTATATCAACGGGAATTTCAAGTGTACTGCCTGCCTTACATACTCCGATATAATCATTCATTAAATATACATCAAAATTGATTGCGGAGCCGGCTAAACTGTTTTTTCTTTTAATAATTATTTTTGCCATTTCAGGCACCTCCAAATTTAAAAAATAAAAAAATGCGACACAGGAGTGTCGCATAAAAAACGCAAACTCCGTGCCGCCAAGCTATCCATTTATCAAAATCAGACTTCGTCTTTTTCTCTAACTGGAGGAATCTGCATTTTTATCAAATTCTTTTGTTAGAGAAAAAGGGCAGACTACCCCCTTTGAAAAACGGTACAAAGTCTAAAATGTTATTTTAAATAGCTTGGCGTATTCATTTTATCACACATTTTTTAAAATTACAATATTTTTAATTCAAAAAAATTATTTTGTCGAATATTTCTTGTTCTTACGGTTTTTCCTTTTCATAAAACAATCCCCTCAGCGTAGTCTTGAAATTTTTCAAGTGTCTACTCTAAGGGGATTATATCGCTTTTGCAAAATAAATATAAAATGATTTTAAACCGAATTATTTGTTCCTTTGACAAAATCTTTTAATAATTCAAACAGTGTCCTTCACGCATTTTATTATAATGTTTTGTATATAGTCGATTGGCTCATGATACCCGTTTTCAATCCATTCTTTTATTACAGCCGTAATGCCGTTCACATAAAAAGACAATAAATAATTTTTTTCTTCTTCTTTTACACCGAATCTGTCCAAAATCGGTATAAGGACATATTTTTTTAAATTATTATATCTTTGAGATGTTCTCATTCCGTTTGAATAAACAAATATGTCTGCCGGCAATTTTGCTTTTCTGTCCAATTTCTTCAATGCTATAACTTTTGATTCTTTTTTTGACGAATATTCATTTGCAATATGTTCAGCGTAAATTTTATTCGTATTCATAATAAAACACCTCCGTTTTCTGTAACCATTTTAACAAAAACGGTGTTTGTTTTGAACAACAGATTTTTAAAAAAATGTCGATTTTTAAAATTCATGTGTGAAATTATTCAACTGATACTCAATCGGGTATTTCAAAGATTATTTAAATAAAGCAAAAAAGAAATATTACTGTTTTCCGAGTATAGCCTCCAATGCGTCGAGAGTCTTTTGACGGTCGTAGGTGGAGACATATATTCTCAAGACATCGCTTTCGTCAATTCCTCCGGCAGAGTGAGCGTTTCGACTGTTTCTTTTCTGAACCGAGAGGACGGAACAGTTCGGCGGCCAAAGAATATCGCGAATTTCTTTTCCTACGATAAAAGAACCCTTGCGTGCGGTGAAATAACCGTCAATAACTTCTGCTTTTTTGCCGGCGTTTTCCTGCCGTATTTTCGATTCTATGACGGTATCGTAAAAACATTCAAGTGCCATTGTCTCTATGATTATGTATGAAATTGTTACCGCTGTTATCGTCGGTAGGATATTATTGAAAGCACCGAGTGCTTCGACGGAAAATATTACGGATGTTATCGGAGTGCGTACAAACGCACTCATGAATGACGAAACGGAAATTACAACAACGGTTACATAATATTCAGCCGGGATAAGTCCGATTGAAACGGAAAATTCGGCAATAATTGCACCTATAATCGCACCGAAAGTAAGTGTGGGAATAAAAAGCCCGCCCGTTACACCTATGTTGTTCGCAAAAATCAGTAAAAACAGTCTGATTAAGAGGAGCAGGGCAAGCACATACCATGTGCCTTCTCCTTCAAATATTTTTTCCATGAGGGAATGACCCGAACCGAGAGCATCTTTTACGAAAAAGCCTATCAGAGCCGTCAAGAGAAACATCAAAGAAACTTTAAAAGCAAAAGGAATTTTTTTCAGTTTTTGAGAAATGAACACATTTACCGTGCTGTAAAATTTTGTAAACAGTCCCGCAAGCAAACCGCAAATTATGCCGCAAATTACGGCAATCCATATATATTTGAGCGGCAGTGAGTCAAGTACGGCAATTTCAAAAAGCTTTGAATCCGTTTTAAATGCGTTTGCGAGTATTTCGGTTACGGCACTTCCGGAAATGACCGCAGTGGAGGCGACCATTATAATCATCGGAGTAAAGCGTCTGTGTGCTTCTTCAAGAGCAAAAAATATTCCGCTTAACGGTGCTCCCGTTGCCGCCGCAAATCCCGCCGATGCACCGCCGGTCATTATATATCGGTTCCAGGCCGAATTTTTTTTTGGGAAAATTTTTGCGACACCTTTTCCGACCGCCGTACCCATTTGTACACTCGGCCCCTCGTTGCCGAGAGGTATTCCGCATAAATAAGTCGATAATGCCGATATGAAAAGCAAAAATATACTTTTAACCCAACTGAAACTTATAAGCCCTCTAAGAATGGCAACACTTGTGGGTATACCTCCTCCGCGACAATCTTTGGAGTATTTTAAAATCAGAGCCGATACAAAAGAAACGAGAAGTACTCCCAAAAGCAAGATAGGCAGTTTTTCGGGATTTAGCCGAACATATGAGTAGGCTTTTTCCGAAACGGATATTACTTTTGACGAAACAAGTTTGAAAAAGAAAATCAAAATTCCCGTGAACGCTCCGGCGGCTGCGGAAACAAGAGTACAGGGAATGATTATATTTTTTATGTAAGTTATGTATTTGTTGTTCATTTTTTCTCCGATTGTGTAAATAAGCACTTGTTGCAAAACTTGAAAATATATGATAAAATGGTAGCATAATATCCGAAAAGGAAGGTTTTGCTTTGGGTATACTGATTCGCAAAGTTGACATATGCGAGGCTGATAAAGTCCTTGAAATATACCGTATCGCCGGGAGAAGCATGAGAGAAAACGGGAATCCAAATCAGTGGAAAGAGGGTTACCCGTCGCGTGATCTTGTTTTAAGCGATATCGAAAAAGGAAATTTGTACGGTATCGAAAACGGCGAAAAGCTGTGTGCGGTATTCGTATTTCAGGGGCACGACTGCGACTATGATAAGTTAGCTTCGGGTGCGTGGCAGGGTGAAGCCTCTTACCGAGCAATACATCGGGTTGCTTCGGACGGCAGTATTCACAAGGTTGTGGAAAATATCATCAAGTATTGTAAAAGATTTAAATGCGATTTGAAAATAGACACACACGCCGATAACAAAATAATGCGTCATTTACTTGAAAAGAATAAGTTCGTCAAATGCGGAACCGTCAGGTTTCCGACAGGAGAGGAAAGAATTGCATATCAGTATGTGTACGACGGTTCGGATTCTGAAAAAAATGCACTCGCAAAGTATTGACTTCGGAGTGCATTTTATTTTTACACCCGCCGTTTATTATTTGAATGTCTTTTGAAATGCGGTAATAATCCTGCGAATTGCGGGAGTTAAAATAATATTTACACCGAATTCTGCAATGAAATTGATACCCGCACAGCCTATTACAAGGAAATATATAAGCGAGGTTCCGTCAAGATATCCCGCTTCGGAGAGGGCATCTCCGAAAAACAGGAGACCGCCAGATATAAAAATACCGGTATTTACAACGGGAGCCGATGCTGAGGCGAGAAAAATTGCGAGAGTTTCGTTTTTTTCTTTAAGCAGCTTCCAAATAACTCCCGGAATGTAACCTGCGAGAATCCCTTTCAAGAGGCATACAAGAACCGTGAAAACAGGTTCATGATCCAGGAGCATTGCGGTAAAAAGGTCTTGCTGCGTAATTCCGGATAATATCGTCATTGCGGCAAAAGCAAAGCCCAAGAAAGCCCCTGTCACAGGACCTAAACAAACAGCTCCGACAACAATCGGAAGAAGAACGAAAGAAAAACTTGTACCGCCTATTTTTATCGTACCGCCGAAATATTGCAGGAAAATTATCATCGCAAAAAGCAATGCTGTTACTACCATATGAAATGTTTTGTCTTTTTTTTGCAATCTTGTCATAATTATCACCTCGTAAGATTTTCTGCCTGTATGATATCACAAAAGCTCCTTTTTTGCAAGAGCTTTTATAATTTTAATCATGTCGTATGTGTGCGAATAAAAAAGCATACAAGACCTCTTGCAAAAAAGAAAGAAATGTAGTATAATACACTGAGGTCTTTTAGCTGATTGAAAAATGTGTAATGCGGTTTATCGAATTCGCTTTTTCAATACTTTTCGGACAAAATCACGGTGTGTCTTTCGATTATGCACCGTTTTATTTGAGAATGTAAAAGTTATATTGCCATAAAATAAGGAGGATTCGGCGTTAATGCCGAAATTGTTATGCAAAATTTTGTAAAATCGTTTTCCGATGTACTGTCCTTGAAAATTTCTTCGGAATATTCACTGGTAATTCCGTCGGACGAAATAGCCCGTATGCTTGAATATCCGCCGGATTCGAAAATGGGGGATGTTGCACTGCCTTGCTTTAAACTGAGCAAAACTTTGAGGGCATCTCCGATTAAGATTGCCGAAACGCTTGCCGACGGAATCGAATTTCCATATGCTTCAAAGGTGGAAGCGGTTTCCGGATACCTTAATGCGTTTGTTTCCGACGGTTATATTATTTCTTCGATCCTTTCCGAAATGTTGGAGTGCGGAGAAAACTACGGACGCTTGAGCGACGGTGACGGAAAAACGATGTGTATTGACTATTCTTCTCCGAATATGGCCAAGCGTTTTCATATAGGTCATCTCGGTACTACCGCAATAGGCAATTCGATTAAGCGTATTCACGAGTTTGCGGGATATAAGTGCATAGGTATAAATCATTTGGGAGACTGGGGCACACAGTACGGAAGACTTGCCGTTGCTTATGAAAAGTGGGGAAGCCGTGAAGAAGTCGAAAGGCTCGGCGTAAAGGAGCTTGAAAGAATATATCAAAAATTCTATATTGAAGCCGAAAAGGAACCGTCTCTTAACGATGAAGCAAGAGCGGCCTTTACGAAGATGGAGAACGGCGATGAGAAACTTCTTGCGATTTGGCGTTGGTTCAGAGAGATAAGTCTTAAAGAATTTATGAAAACATATAATCTTCTCGGTATCGATTTTGAAAGTTACGCAGGTGAAAGTTTTTACAATGACAAAATGGACGCTGTCGTGAAAGAGCTTGAGCAAAAAGGGCTTCTTGTTGACAGTGACGGTGCAAAAATCGTTCCTTTGGACGAGTACAATATGCCTCCGTGCATAATCTTGAAAAGCGACGGCTCCACCATTTACGCAACCCGTGATATTACAGCCGCTCTTTACCGTAAAAACACTTATCATTTTGACAAATGTATTTATGTAACCGATGCAGGACAGAGTTTACACTTTGCACAGTTTTTCAAAGTCATAGGCCTTATGGGGTATGATTGGGAGAATGAACTTGTTCATGTGCCTTACGGGAAAATAAGCGTCGGCGGGCAGAAGCTTGCCACCCGTGCCGGAAATGCAATACTTCTTACCGACCTTTTTGACGAGGCGATATCCCGTGTAAGAGCCATAATCGAAGAAAAAAATCCGGATTGCGAAAACAAAGACGAAATTGCCCGTAAAGTCGGCGTCGGTGCGGTGCTGTTTAATCAACTTTCAAACGGCAGAATAAAAGATATCAACTTTATATGGGAAGATGCGTTAAATTTCGACGGAAATACAGGCCCTTATGTTCAATATACTTATGCGAGAGTATCCAGCGTAATCGAAAGAGCCGGTGCTTTTACCGAACCTTCGGCCAATGTAGGTCTTTCGTTTGACGAAAAAGAAATGATAAATATACTTTCACGCTTCCCGGACAGAGTTCGTCAGGCTTTGGAAGAGTACGAACCGTCCGTCATATCCAGATATCTTCTCGATGTATGTCATACATTCAATCGGTTTTATCACAATTGTCCGATTCTTCGGGCGACCGATGAAGAAAAGAGTGTAAGAATTGCGATTTGCCGTGCGGCAAAAGCCGTTATAGGCAACGGACTTTGGCTTATCGGTATGGAAAAAACAGAAAAAATATAAAGAGGTGTTATAAATGTCAGGACATTCAAAATGGAAAAATATCATGCACAAAAAGGAAAAGACCGACGCACAGAGAGCAAAGGTTTTTACGAAAGTCGGAAAAGAAATTGCTGTTGCGGTAAAAGAGGGCGGACCGGATCCGACATCGAATACAAAATTACGCGATCTTATTACAAAAGCAAAGTCGCTTAATGTTCCCAACGACAATATAGACCGTATAATAAAAAAGGCGAGTTCCAATGACGCTGCCGATTATGAAGTGATTTACTATGAAGGATACGGTCCGTCGGGTATTGCGGTTATGGTTGAAGCAACTACGGATAACCGTAACCGTACCGGTGCCGAAGTCCGTCATTATTTTGATAAATTCGGAGGAAATCTCGGAACAATAGGCTGTGTAAGCTTTATGTTCTCCGACAAAGGAATTATTGTTGTCGATGACGAAGACGACGATATTGATGAGGACACTATAATGGAGGCCGCTCTCGATGCGGGGGCCGAAGATGTTGCACTTGAAGACGGTTTCTTTGAAATAATGACCTCTCCGGCCGATTTGGATACCGTAAAGCGTGCACTTGAAGATGCCGGGTACAAAATCAGTTCTGCCGAACAGGATAAAATCCCGTCGTCTTATTCACCTCTCAGCGAAGAAGACGATATTACAAAGATGAACAGGCTTTTGGAATCTTTGGAAGAAAACGAAGATGTTACAAATGTATGGCACAATTGGGACAATTAAGTTTTAAACAGTAAATTTTGTTGAAAAAAAGAACCGACCGATAAAAAATATCGGCCGGTTCTCGTACTTACGGGACTATATTTCGAAAAAATGCGCTTTTTGCAAAAATTACTTGCATTTTTGCAAAAAAAATAGTATAATAAAATGGATATAATGCTGTTTTTCACAAGTAAAAAACAAGGAGGTGCAAATATGGTAACTACGGTTTCTACGGTTGCCCTTTTCGGACTTACCGGCTTTGAGGTAACGGTTGAATGTAACTGTGAAAAAGGACTGCCGGACATTTCCGTAATAGGACTGCCGGACACTACGGTCAAAGAGGCTGTTGACAGAATTCGTTCCGCTGCGGAAAATAACAGTCTTCCGTTTGTTCGCTGCCGTACAACTTTTAATTTGGCGCCCGCCGATAAAAAGAAAACCGGAGCTTATTTTGACCTTCCTTTGCTTATATCGCTCCTTAAGCACTCAGTCCTTTCCGACACCGATACAGATGATGCGTGCTTTGTCGGAGAGCTTTCGCTTAAAGGCGAATTGCGTTCGATAGGCGGTGCCCTTGCAATATCGCTTGCCGCAAAAAAAGCCGGCAAAAAGCGTTTGTTTTTACCGGCATACAATGCAGCCGAAGCCGCTCTTGTTGACGGGATAGAAGTTTTCGGAATTAATACTCTTAATGAGATAATAGATCATCTTAAAGGGCTTGAGGTAAAGCTTCCTTGCCCGAAGGTTTCCGCTGTATCGGAATGTATTGTACCCGAAGTGGATTTTTCTCAGATAAAGGGACAGGAAACAGCCAAAAGAGCTATGGAAATTGCCGCTGTGGGAGCACACAATATTCTGCTTATAGGCCCTCCGGGATCCGGAAAAAGCATGCTTTCTCACGCTCTTGCGGGGATTTTACCGGATATGAGTTACGAAGAAATGATTGAGACCACAAATATTCATTCGGTGTGCGGGAATTTGCATGACAAGTGTCATCTAATTTCAACCCGCCCGGTAAGAAGTCCTCATCACACTGTCTCTCATGTCGGAATGGTCGGCGGCGGTACATCTCCGAATCCTGGAGAAGTGTCTCTTGCTCATAACGGAGTGCTTTTTCTCGATGAATTTCCCGAATTTTCAAAAAAGACGCTTGAGGCACTTCGACAGCCGGTTGAAGACGGTTGTATAACGGTTACGAGATCCGAATACAAAATTACATATCCGAGCCGTTTTATGCTCGTTTGTGCTATGAATCCGTGCCCTTGCGGTTTTTTCGGTTCATCTCAAAAGTTTTGTACTTGCACTCCGTCACAGGTTCGCCGTTATGTTTCCAAAATCTCAGGACCTCTTCTTGACAGGATTGACATTCAGATTGAAGTGCCTGCGGTTAGTTACGACGAAATAAATTCACGGGATTTGTGTGAAAAATCCGAGACCGTGAAGCAAAGGGTAAACCGTGCGAGAGATTTTCGAAAAGAAAGAATGAAGGTTTTGGGGGGTGACGGTTTCGACGAAAGCGGTAAAAAAGAGTATGCTTCATTTACGCAGGATGCCGACACGGTTCTGAAAAAAGCTTTTGATACACTTTCTCTTTCGGCAAGAGGTTACACCAGAACAGTTCGCGTTGCACGCACAATAGCCGACATGGACTTTAGTTATGAAGTAAAGCCTTGTCATGTTTATGAGGCAATAAGATTGAGACAGCTTGATCGAAAATATTTTGGAAATTCGTAAAAAAACAGAGGATTTTTCAAAAAAGATGCGTATATCTTATTTGTAAGGGGGAGATTGAGTGGCTTTACCGCAGGCTTTTTTGCAAGAACTTAAAAGCAGGTGTAATATAGAAGATATTATTTCTCAATATGTACAGCTCAAGCGTGCAGGCTCAAATCTCGTCGGTTGCTGTCCTTTTCACAGTGAGCGAACACCGTCGTTTACCGTGTTTTTGAACCGTGAAAACTTTTACTGCTTCGGTTGCGGAGCGGGCGGAGATGTTATTACATTTATTATGAAAATAAAAAATGTCGATTATATCACCGCAGTTCAGTATTTATCGGATCGTGCAGGGCTTTCGATGCCCGACGACAACTTTTTTCAGTCCGAAAAAAAGGTCAACCGTGAGCGTTTCTTTGAGATGAATAAATGTGCGGCACGGTTTTTTCACGAAGCGCTTATGTCTTCGGAAAACAGGGACGCACTGAAATACATTACCGACAGAGGACTTACCGTTTCTACTTTACGGCGATTCGGAATCGGATATGCCGATACATCATGGGACGGATTGACCGGATATCTCATGTCACGCGGGTATACGAAAGAAGAATTGTGCGAAGGCTTTTTGTCCGGAACATCGAAAAAGACAGGCAAACTTTTCGATATGTTTCGCGGCAGGATAATTTTTCCGATTTTTGACACTTCCAAAAACATCATAGCGTTCGGAGGAAGAATTATCGGAGACGGAACTCCGAAATATTTAAATTCTTCCGATACTCCCGTTTTTAAAAAAAGCCGAAATCTTTATGCTCTGGAACATGCGAAAAACAACACGGATTCGTCTTTGATACTGTGTGAGGGATACATGGATGTGGTGTCGCTGCAGCAGGCGGGTTTTTCCAATGCTGTTGCAACGCTCGGAACGGCGATCACACCAGACCAGGCGAGAATAATGTCAAGGTACGCCTCTACCGTTTACATTTCCTACGATTCGGACGATGCCGGACAGCGTGCCGCAAAAAAGGCGATAGATCTTTTGTCTCAGGTGGGAATTACGGTTAAAGTGATTCGTGTCGAAAACGCCAAAGATCCCGATGAGTTTGTAAAAAAATACGGGAAAGGTGCTTTTGAAAAACTCCTTTTAAAATCAAACGGGCATATCGATTACACTCTTTCAAATATAGAGGCCAGATATTCAATGGAAGTTCCGGAAGAAAAACTGAAGTATATTAAGGAGTGCTGTCAAATGCTTTCCGGAGTATACAGCAGTATCGAGCGTGAAATTTATATACAAAAAATTTCCGCAAAATCTTCGGTTCCTCCCGACATTATTCGCACGGAAATTGAAAAAAATCAGCGAAAGGCGAGAAAAAGTGCCGAAAAAGAACGCATAAAAACGGATATACAGACGGGAGTCGGCTGGGGTGACAGAGTAATAAAAGACGCATCTGTGAATTTGTCTACCGTAAAGAAAGAAGAAAATCTTTTGGGAATATTGCTAATCCGTCCGGAATACCTTGACGACAAAAGATTTGAGCAGGTGCTTGACGGCGATTTGTTTCAATGTGAGTTTACAAAAAAGGTTTATGAAAAATTTTCTCAGTTGAGAGACGGAGACGGGTTTGATTTGTCCTGTCTCGGAGAATATTTTTCTCCCGATGAAATGGGGAGAATTATGAAGTTTGTCGTGTCGCGTGAAAAGCTTTTGAACAATTCGGCGGAAGTCGCACTGGAACTTGCACAGTCGCTGAAAAAGATAGCACTTTCGAGAAGTGACTGCGACAGCGGTACGGATGTTTCGTTTTTGGAAACTCTTGAGAAGATAAAGAAGTCTAAAACAAAATAAAACCATACAGTGAAAAGTCGAAAGGAACGAAGTCATGGAACAGGATAAAAAAAATATTTCCTTACAAGAAAAAGACAGCACTCACGAGTTGGTGGAAAGACTTAAGAAGAAGGGGACGGTTACAAGCGACGAATTGCTTGATTCGATTGATGCACTCGGACTGTCCGAAGAAGAAATCGAAAAGCTTTATGTAAAACTCGAAGATCTCGGAATTGAAGTTACGATTGTGCCGGATCTGGAAGATGAAATGCCGCCTCAGGCTGAATTTGACGAAGAAACCGTAACATACGAGACTCCCGAAGAGATGGAGAGTTTTCTGCTGGGAGAGGGATTCCCGATTGAAGACCATGTGAAAATGTACCTAAAAGACATCGGACGGGTAAAGCTTTTGTCAAGCGAAGAAGAAATCGAAATCGCACAGAGAATATCCGAAGGAGACACAGAAGCGAGGAATTTGCTTGTTGAGGCGAATTTGCGCTTGGTTGTGAGCATAGCAAAACGCTATATCGGACGCGGTATGGGGTTTCTCGATTTAATTCAGGAAGGCAATGCGGGACTTATAAAGGCTGTCGAAAAGTTCGATCACACAAAAGGGTATAAATTTTCGACTTACGCGACCTGGTGGATAAGGCAGGCGATAACCCGTGCACTTGCGGATCAGTCCCGTACGATAAGAATACCGGTACATATGGTTGAGACCATGCACAAGATACAGCGATACGCAAGGCAAATACTTCAGGAAAACGGCCGTGACGCAACTGCCGAAGAAATTGCGAAACTTTCCGGTATGCCGGTTGATAAAGTCCGCGAAATCTTACAAATGGCACAGGAACCGATTTCCATAGACAGTCCGGTCGGTGAGGACGACGAAAGCAGCATAGGGGAATTTATTGCCGACGAAGCATCTCCGGAGCCTGACGAAATTGTCGGAGAAACAATGTTGCATGAGCAAATATGCGAAGTTTTGAAAACACTTACTCCCCGTGAGGAAAATGTTATAAAAATGCGTTACGGGCTTGACGACGGTGTTCCGAGAACGCTGGAAGAGGTCGGACGCGAGTTTAATATAACGCGTGAAAGAATAAGACAGATAGAGGCGAAAGCACTCAGAAAATTAAGACACCCAACCCGTATATCAAAATTTAAAGGGTTCAGGTAAGACAGACATTTGAAAGGATATATTGAAAAAGTATGACAACCGGAAACACAGGAAACAACGAAGAAAATAAGCAGGAAGACCTTTTTTCAAAGCCGGAAGTTGCGGAGCTTATAAAAAAGGCAAAACAAAAAAACTCTTTGTCGGGTGATGACATAACCGAGATGTTGCTCGGACTTGAGATTGAGCTTGAACCCGATCAGATCGAAAAAATATACGACAAATTGGAATCAATCGGTATCGGTCTTGCGGGAACTTTTGATAACATTGATGAGTTCAGCGAGATTGAAGCGGAAGTGGAATCTTTCGGCACTCCGGAAGAAATGGAAAACGCTCTTGCCATTGAAGGACTTGCAATAGAGGACCATGTAAGAATGTATCTGAAAGAGATAGGGAAGGTACCGCTTCTTACTCCGGAGCGTGAGGCAGAGCTTGCACAAAGAATAAGAGACGGAGATAAGAGCGCAAAACAGCAATTGGTTGAGGCAAATTTACGGCTTGTTGTAAGTATTGCAAAAAGATATATGGGGAGAGGGCTCTTCTTTTTGGATCTCATACAGGAAGGCAATCTCGGACTTATGAAAGCGGCAGATAAGTTTGACTTTGAAAAAGGGTACAAATTTTCGACTTATGCGACCTGGTGGATAAGGCAGGCGGTAACGCGTGCAATAGCGGATCAGGCACGCACGATAAGAATTCCGGTGCATATGGTGGAGACAATTCACAAGGTACAGCGGGTTTCAAGACAGATACTTCAGGAAAAAGGTCACGATGCGAGTGCCGAAGAAATTGCCGAAGCAATTAATATGCCCGTTGACAAAGTCCGCAGTATATTGAAATCGGCACAGGAACCGGTTTCTCTCGAAACTCCGATAGGAGAAGAGGAGGACAGTCATCTCGGCGATTTTATTCCCGACGACGAAGCTCCGGCTCCCGCAGATGCCGCAAGTTATACACTTTTAAAAGAACAGCTTGCAGAAGTTTTGCATACGCTTACTCCGCGTGAAGAAAGCGTACTTAAACTGCGTTTCGGACTTGAAGACGGACACATGAGGACGCTTGAAGAAGTGGGACACGAGTTTAATATTACGAGAGAAAGGATAAGGCAAATAGAAGCTAAGGCACTCAGAAAATTAAGACATCCGAGCCGTTCCAAAAAGCTTCGTGATTACCTGGATTAAAAAATGTCAACAGTAGCACTGCTTTGTGCCATGGATAAAGAACTTGAAAGCTTTATTGTCAAATATAACGCAAAAAGAGTCGGTAAAGGGAAAATTTACGAAGCGAAAATCGCCGAAAATACGGTGTATGCTTCCGTTTGCGGAATAGGGAAAGTCAATGCCGCTCTCAATACTCAGCATTTGATAGACCTTTATTCCCCCGACGCTGTAATCAATTGCGGCGTTGCGGGAGGACTTAACGAAAACCTTTCCGTACTCGATACGGTGGTTGCGAACTCTTTGCAATATCACGATTTCAGGCCGTTGTCGCTTCTCGAAAATGACGAAACATTAAAAACTTCGCTTTTTGAATGTGACGGCAGACTTGTTTCAATTGCACTCGGTGTTTGCAAAAAACTTCGAAATGAAGGAAAAATCGGAAATTATATGTCGGGTAAGGCGGTCTGCGGAGATTGCTTTGTTGAAAGCGATGAAGAGGTTGAACGGCTTCGCAGAGATTTCGGAGCTGTATGCGTTGAAATGGAGGGTGCGGCAATCGCACAGGTTTGCATTGTAAATAATGTGAAATTTTTGGCGGTTCGCTCAATTTCCGATTTTGCCGATAACGGTGCGGAACTTAGCTACGAGGACTTTGTAAACCGTGCGGCAGAACAGGCGGTGCTTGTTGTCGGTGCCGTAATTTCCGAAATAATATAACAAATTGTGATAATTCATAAAATTAGTGTTGCTAAATTGGATAAATTCTCACTTGACATTGTATATATAATGGTGTAAAATAAATATGTTTATGATATAATTCAGCGATTTTATTGTATTCCCTGTTTTCAAGGAGGAAAAACATGAGTAAAAAATTGGTCGGGCTGTTGTTGGTTTTGGCAACGCTTTTGTGTTTGGTACTTACTTCCTGCTCTTCTTTTGACGAAGATTACGAGTCGGATTCGGATTCTGTTACACCTGTAACGCTTACTCTTTACGGAATTCGCGGTGAAGGTACGACAGATGAGGCTGTAAAGATTGTTGAAGCCGAGATTAACAAATACACCGAAAAGAATTACAAGACTACCATTCAGCTCAAATTTTTTGACGAAGACGAATATGACGATGCGATTGAAGATGTTTATGTAAAACTTCAAGAGCAAAAAGATGCGGCAGCCCTTGCCGAAGAGGCGGCATCGGCGGCAGCAAAGAAAGCCAAAGACGCACTCAAAAATCTTTCGGACGCAGAACTGAAAGAGTATAAAAAAGCTCAGAGAATTTATGAGAAGTGGTCGGAAGAAAACGGCGTTGATTACGAAGAGGAAACATCGCTGGCAATGGGAGACAATGTTTCTCTCGATATTTTCCTCATTCGCGGATTTGACGATTATCTTGAAGCGGTAGAGGCTGAAGAGCTTGCGGATCTTTCTTCTTATGCAAACGGTACATACAGCCTTATAAATAAGTATACCAGCTCGATTGTTCTACAAGCGGCGAAGCGTAACGGAATGCTTTATGCCGTTCCGAGCAACAAGAAGCTTGTTACCGAAGACACCGAAGCTTATTACTATGCTTTCAAAACCGATATTCTTAAAAAATACGGTTCGGAAGTGGTTTTGGGACAGACGGAATCTTTGTACGATTCTCTTGAACTTGGGATAGATAAAAATACCCGTGTTAAACTTGACGATTTCTTTGCTAAGGTGAAAGAGTCCGAAAGTTGCGATGTAATTCTCGCACCGTTCCCCGCAATTCAGAATTTTGACTTTTTCCTTGACGATATGAATAAGTATCCGGCATTCGGATACTACAACCCCGAATTTTCTTCGGCGTCGGCATCAAATCTCGAATTTGCTTTCGGCGTTTTGAACGATGACGACCCGAGTAAACTTACTTTCAATGTATTTGTAAAGAGAATGGCGGAATACCGCAACCTCGGATACTTTGCTTCGGATGATGCGACCGTTGAAAATACGGATTTTGCACTCGGTATATTCAAGGGAACTCTTGAGGGGGTAAAGGCTCAGCTCGGAGATAAAGCCGATGAGTATTCATATTATATTTACAAGAGTTCAAAGGCAACGACTGAGAATGTATTCGAAAATATGCTTGCCGTTTCCGAAGACTGCAAGTATCCCGACCGTGCTTTCCAGATTATTTGTGCACTTCACACCGTTCCGGAACTTCGTAATTTAATTACTTACGGTGTAGAGGGTATTCATTACACGGTTAATGAAGATATAATTACGAAAGTTGTTGAGAGCGTAGACGATGAGACCGGAGAGATCGTTGAAAAAACGGTTCAGGAAAAAGTAAATAAGACCGTAACAAAGATAAGCGACGATTACAACATCGGTTTTGAAGTTTACGGAAACTCACTTATCGGATATCTTCCCGAAGGGTATGATCCGGAATATCAGAAGAATGCTGCGGCACTGAACGCAGATGTTAAAGTCAGCGGATTTCTCGGATATACGCTCGGGCTTGAAGAAAAAGATTTGTTGGCTCTTGAAAAAGTGAACGAAGTCATGAGACCGTATATAGACGATTTAATGAACGGCCGTGTCGAGAATGTCGATGAACTTAAAGCACAGTTGCTTATAGCTATGGGTAAAGAAAAGAATGTTCTCGGCGTTTACATTGACGAAAAAGAGTCCGATTATGTCGCTCCGAATGTCCTTCTTTACGGTACGGCTTCAATGAAAACTTCCGAAGATGAAGAAGATTCGTCATCTTTTGAATCCAAAGTTTATACAATAGCCGATCAGGAAAACATTTTGAAATATTATATTTCAAAATTAGATGATTACACACCGGCATATTTGGAATTATATTCGGCTCTCAACAGCGATTATTCTTCGTTTGCATCAAACGGCAGACCTGCGGATAAGCAGAGTGCCGTAAGCGAAGAACAGCAAGCTATAAATAAGAGAGAGTACGAAAAGCAAAAAGCTCTCGAAGAAGAACAGCAGGAACAGGAATCTTCCGTTGACGATTCGTCAGATGACGGATTGGCAGAGTAAGCGTGTGATAAAATGTCGGGTGTCGCACTTGTGGCACCCGATTTTTTGCCAAAATTTTTCCAAAAAAGAAAAAAAGACTTGACAACATACGGTAAAATACTGTATAATAGCAAGTGTTGAAATTTCACAGCGGTAAAAACTGCTTAAAAGTATAGAAGGAGGTGTAGATATGCTCAGAACATACCAGCCTAAAAAAAGACAGAGAAAGATGGAGCACGGTTTTCGCAAGAGAATGGCTACCGCTAACGGTAGAAAGGTATTAAAGCGTCGTCGTGCAAAAGGAAGAGCTCGTCTTACCTATTGATAGGGCTCTTTCGGCATTGCCGATGTAACTCTGCAATTCTAAACCGCCGTAGGAGGACCTGTCACATATATAAAAGTATGCGGGGTGTTCTGTCGGGGGTTTTCCTTTTTTGAATATGAAAAAAATTTACACTATAAAAAACAATTCGGTTTTTACCCGTATGTATGCGAAAGCCGCAAGCTGTGTTTTGCCGACAGTTGTTGTGTATGCAAAAAAGAACAAAAGACTTACCCACCCCGAAATAGGAATTACCGTCGGAAAAAAACTCGGCGGTGCGGTACAGCGTAACCGAGCACGCCGCTTGATAAAGGAAGCGTGGCGGCTGTTGAACAATGAGGTTGAAGGTTTGTCACGGCAGCCTTTTTATATCGTGATTGTTGCAAGGAGTCTTTGTTTCAAAAAAAAGACAAAAATGCAAGCGGTGAAAAAGGATTTGCATTATTCGCTTAAATCGCTGAGGATAATTGATTCTGAGGAAAAATAATGAAATATGTTTTTATTATCTTAATCCGTTTTTACAGGCGTTTTATATCGCCGCTTTTTCCGCCGGTTTGCCGTTTTACCCCGACTTGTTCTCAGTACGCACTCGAAGCATTTACAAAATATGGTTGTTTCAAGGGACTTTATTTGACTGTTCGCCGTGTTATTCGCTGTAATCCGTTTTGTAACGGCGGTTATGACCCCGTCCCTTAAAGAATAGGAGTAATAATGAGTTATTTGAATATGGCATTTGGCTGGGTGATTCGCATGTGTGCGAAATTTGTTGATTTTATCGGCATTGAGCACGGATATGCACTTACCATCTTGCTTTTTTCCGTCGTGTGTCAGCTTATTCTTTTTCCCTTTGCTATAAAACAGCAAAAGAATTCTCAAAAGCAGTCACGCTTGCGTCCCAAAGAAAATGTAATACGGCGTCGCTATAACGGCAGGACCGACCGTAACTCACAGATGAAGATGAATGAGGAAATACAGACGCTTTATCAGGAGGAGCATTACAGTCCGTTTTCCGGTTGCCTCCCTCTTTTAATACAGCTTCCGATAATTCTTGTCCTTTTCAATGTTGTTCGGGCACCTTTGACATATATCGTAAACATGAGCAATACGGATCTTCTTGCGATATACAACAAGTTGGTGGAACTTGGAGCGGAAGGGTTTGATACGGTTGCCGAGAGTGTTAAAAATATCAACGAAATTAATGTATTGAATTGCCTTAACAATAATACGGCGGGGATTAAAGACGCTTTGTCCGATGTCATTGGAAAATATTCGATACCGTCTTTCCAATTTTGGAAAATCGACTTGTCAGTCGCTCCGTCGGCGTTCCCCAAATCTGCGAGCTGGCACATTATTTTAATACCTGTCGCAACATTCCTGTCGGCATTTTTCGGGCAGAAACTTACCCGCAAGTTTTCCTATCAGCCGCCGAGTGCGGAGTCTCCGTCGAGCATGAAACTCATGAATGTAATGATGCCCTTGCTTTCGGCGTATTTCGCTTATACTTGGCAAGCGGTTATGGGACTTTATTGGACATACCGCAGCATACTTTCGCTTCTCCAGCAGATTATCCTCAGCCGTATGTATCCTATTTACAATTATACCGAAGAAGAGTTGCGTGCGGAAGAGAAAGCTTATCTTGCAAAACTTAAAGGCAAAGGGATGCACAAGAGCGTACCTGCCAATATACCGGGCAGGAAATCGCTGATTTTTGACGATGAAGACGATGCAGCACCTGTATCAAAGCCGAAAAACAGCATTATTGACGATGACGCGGAAGATGTTTCAGAGAGCAAAGGATCATCTCTCATTGATAAAGCACCGCTCAAAGACGATGACAAATAATAGGAGAAAATTCACATGGCAAATATAATTAAATTCAGTGCTAAATCCGTTGAGGATGCACTTGCGGCGGCAAGTGCCGAGCTTAACATTCCGACGGATAAAATTAATTACGAAGTTGTTTGCGAGGCAAAAAAAGGACTTTTCGGGATAGGCTCTCAAGACGCACAAATCAGTGTAACGGTCGAACAGACTTCCGATGATTATGCGATTGAGTTTGTGCGGAAAATTCTCGTTGATCTTGAACTTCCTACGGATACATTAAAGATGGATAAGTCAGATGACAAGGAGCGTGTTATTACGGTTACCGGTGATGATATGGGCCTTATAATCGGTCATCACGGCGAAATTCTCGAATCGTTGCAGTATCTTACCAATCTTGCCGCAAACAAAGGCAAAGACAATTACTTAAGATACAGCGTCGATGTTGAAAACTACCGTTCACGCAGAGAAGAAACGCTTCGCCGTCTCGCACAGAAAACCGCAATGCGTGCAAAAAGACAGGGCAGAAATATCACTCTCGAACCTATGAGTGCGAATGAACGCCGTATTATCCACTCGGAAATACAGAACATGGAAGGTGTTACGACATTTTCGGTAGGAAGCGGAGAGCACAGAAAAGTAGTGGTATCGCCTGATAATAAGCGGGAAAAGGCGGCTGTTAAAGGCGAAGCAAAGCCTCAAAATAAGTCGAAACTTTCTCCGGATATTCCGATGACCTATGCCGGCGGAGGAGTATCGAAACAGCCTGTCGTAAAGGCAAAGAGTATTGAGGATCTTGGGCTTGCGGACCCCGACGACAGCGAAATATATTAATGATTCGGGAGTGTATGTTCGGGACGGTTTCGTTTCGGAATATATACTCCTGTTTTTTTTGGAGTTAAAAAATGTTGAACGATGTAATTGCCGCCATTTCAACGCCGATAGGCAAGGGCGGTATTGCCGTAATAAGAGTTTCGGGACGCGGCTGTCATGAAAATATAGCAAAGATTTTCTTTCCGAAATCTCAGAAAAAATTTACGGATTATCCGCCGAGATTTTCGGTTTACGGAGAAATATGTGACAAAACTTCTTTAATAGATACCGCTATTGCCGTCAAATTTGATGCACCTGCGTCATTTACGGGTGAAGATATGGTTGAAATATCCTGTCACGGAGGATATGTTGTTTCTTCCATGATTTTGGAAGCCGTTTTGGAAACCGGAGCGAGAATGGCGCAAGCGGGGGAGTTTACAAGGAGAGCATTCGTAAATAACAAAGTTTCCCTTACCGAAGCTGAGGCAATAGGAGATGTATTAAATGCGGTAAACCGTGACGGAGTGAGACTTTCATCGTCGCAGGCTTCCGGAGTACTCGGAGAATATATGCACGGCATTACATCTTCACTCACCTCGCTGATTTCTTCGATTTATGCTTTTATCGATTATCCCGATGAAGATTTGGAAGATGTAGACGATGAAACTTTGCATTGTGAAATCGAGGCACTGATTTCCTCTTGCCGAAAACTTCTTTCAACTTACAAAGCGGGAAATGCCATTGTACACGGTATACCTACGGTAATAGTGGGGAAGCCCAATGTGGGCAAGTCCTCGTTATTTAACAGTCTTATCGGCGAAAAAAAGGCTATCGTTACGGATATTCCGGGTACAACCAGAGATTGTATTGAATATAATGCCGATATAAAAGGTGTAACAGTTCGGTTGATTGATACCGCCGGACTTCGTTTTTCAACCGGAGATGCTGTCGAAAAAATCGGAATGGATATCGCTCGCGAAAAGATTTTTTCTTCGCAAACTTCCATGATACTTGCACTTTTTGACGCGTCGCGTGACCTTGACGAAAACGATTTTTCCATTTTGGAAGCATTGAAAAACTGCGAAGAGAAAACCGTTATTCCGATAATAACAAAATCCGATTTGCAAATTAAAATCGATAAGGCTTTTATCGAGAAACAGCTTGGTACCGTAACGGTGATTTCAAACTGCACGGAAAGCGGACTTGACGCACTTAAAGATCGCATATTCAAAAGTTATATCGGGGATTCTTTACCATCGTTTGACAGTGCTTTTTTGACGGGAATAAGGCAGAAATCCGTAGTTCAGAGAGGACTTGACGCACTTTTGAGAGCTGACCGTGAGCTTCAAAACGGTTTCAAAGATATGACGGGTATGATTTTGGAGGAGGCTCTTGCCATACTTCTCGAAGTTGATGCAAGGAGTGCGGGAGAAGCTGTGGTAAATGAAATTTTTTCTAAATTTTGTGTTGGGAAGTAATTAAAAAATTATGACAGAAAAAACATTGTATAATGCCGGCGAGACGCAAATAGCGGTAATAGGTGCCGGTCACGCGGGAATTGAAGCTGCTCTTGCATCGGCAAGAATGGGCTGTTCCACGATACTTTTTACCTTGAGTCTCGATGCGGTTGGGAATATGCCTTGTAATCCGTCGATAGGCGGTACGGGTAAAGGACATTTGGTTTTTGAAATAGACGCTCTCGGCGGAGAGATGGGAAAAGCCGCAGATGCGGTTTGCATGCAGAGCAGGATGTTAAATTTGGGAAAAGGACCTGCCGTTCATTCGCTCAGACAGCAAGCCGATAGGCGTGCTTATCAGACTCTTATGAAGAAAACCATTGAAGAAACCGACAATCTTCGTCTTATCCAAGCCGAAATATGTACTATAAAAAAAGAAGAAAATTCTTTTCTTTTAACAACACAGTACGGGGCTGTTTGGAGTGCCGGGTGCGTTGTTATATCGACCGGTACATATCTTAATTCACGCATAATTGTCGGAGATGTCAGTTTTCCCGCCGGTCCCGACAATACGGCGTCGGCAAAGTATCTCTCGGAATCGCTTGAAAAACTCGGAGTACGGCTTTTGCGTTTCAAAACCGGTACTCCTGCCAGGATTCATGCCGATACGGTGGATTATGAAAAGACGGAGAAGCAAAACGGAGACTTAAAACCCGTATGTTTTTCTTACCGTACAGACAAAAAAGAGTTTGAAGAAAGAAAACAGTATCCTTGCTATACGGTTTATACGAATAACGAAACTCATGATATTATTCGGAAAAATCTTCACCGTTCGCCTCTTTATTCAGGCAATATACGCGGTGTGGGTCCAAGATACTGTCCGAGTATAGAAGATAAAGTTGTAAGATTTTCCGACAAGGAAAGACATCAGCTTTTTTTGGAACCTATGGGACGCGATACAAAAGAGGTGTATGTTCAGGGGCTTAGTTCGTCTCTTCCGGAAGATGTACAGCTGGAAATTCTTCATTCCATAAAAGGACTTGAAAGAGCACAGGTTATGCGTACCGCCTATGCTATTGAGTACGATTTATCCGATCCGACACAGCTTTATCCCACATTGGAATTTAAGGAAATTCCGAATCTTTTCGGTGCGGGACAGTTTAACGGTACATCGGGTTATGAAGAAGCGGCGGCTCAGGGACTTGTAGCCGGTATAAATGCCGCATTGAAAATTCAGGGAAGAGACCCCTTGATTTTGACGAGAGCGTCGTCTTACATAGGCACTTTGATTGATGACCTTGTGACTAAGGGGACGAAAGAACCGTACAGGATAATGACCTCGCGATGTGAATACAGGCTGGTACTCCGTCAGGATAATGCAGACAGACGGTTGATTGAATACGGAAGATACGCTGGCCTCATCGATGATGATACATACAAGAAAAAGACGGAGCTTTTCACTCAAATTGACGAAGAAATAAACAGATGTGAAAATACATTTCTTCCGCCGTCCGACAGATTACTTGAAATTCTGAATTTAAAAGGCTCGGCTCCCGTTTCGACAGGAGTACGTATTGCCGATTTGATAAGGCGTCCGGAAATAGAATATGACGATTTGAAAGATGTTGATTTTTCAAGACCCGATTATTCGCCGCAAGTATTTGAGAGAGCTCAGATAGAAATAAAGTATGCCGGTTACATAAAAAAGCAACAGCTTGAAATCGAAGCATTTAAAAAGATGGAAAACAGAAAGCTTCCGGCCGATTTCGATTATTCGCAGATAAAAGGCATACGCATTGAAGCCTGCCAGAAACTTAATGCGATTCACCCTTTGAATATCGGACAGGCATCAAGAATTTCAGGTATAAGTCCGGCTGATATTTCCGTGTTGCTTATATATTTCAACATGAAATAGGAATTTGTAATGAATAAAGTATCAAAAATTCTCTCTTCGCTCAAGGAACAGCCCGTAACGGAGGAAAATTCACTTGAAAAGTTTGAACGGCTTGCCGAACATATTGCAGAAGAGAATAAAAAAATCAATATTACATCAATTGTAGATGAAGTCGGCATTGCGACAAAACATTTCGCCGATTCTTTGTCGCTTTTACGCCTTGATGAGTTTAAAAAGGCCGGAATAACCGTTGCCGATATCGGTTGCGGCGGAGGTTTTCCCGGTCTCCCTCTTAAAATTGTCAGAGACGATATCAAACTTTTAATGCTCGACAGTACGGAAAAGAAGATTCGCTATGTCGAAGAAACCTCAAATTTACTGCAACTTAAAAATGTTTGCTGTAAATCGGGGAGAGCGGAGGAAATGTCGGCTCCCGGCACAGCTTTCAGAGAAAAGTTTGATATCGTTACCTCCCGTGCCGTTGCAAAATTATCGGTACTTTCCGAAATATGTCTGCCGTTTGTTAAAGTCGGAGGATACTTTATCGCCATGAAAGCGGCAAATGCCGAAAATGAGATAAAAGAAGCCGAAAACGGTTTTCGGAAACTCGGAGGAAAACTTTTGAGATGCGAGAAGATTCCGTTTACTTTTGATATAGCCGATGAATCCGATTTTTCTCAAAGGGAGCTTTCGGATATTCATGAATTTTCTTCTTCGGAAAGGATTTTGATAGTTATAAAAAAAACCGGCCCGACGGCAGCGCTTTATCCGCGAGCATGGGCAAAAATTATTAAAAAGCCTCTTTAGTAAATAGTGAGTGAAATCACAATACGGCACAAAAATTGATGTCTGTCGTAGATACTTAAAATTTTAGAAAGAAGAATAATTATGACCTTAGAAAATAAACTCGGTATTACCAATTCGGTTGAATTAGCCAATGCAGAGGAAAAAATCAGCAAAAAAGGAGCGATTGAACTCTTTGAAAGCGGATATTTAAATACTCTTGAAGCGGGAACATTTAATTCACTTGTGGAAATTCATAAATATTTATTCGATTCTATTTACAATTTTGCCGGTAAAATAAGAACCGTTAATATGGCAAAAGGCAATTTCCGATTTGTACCGCTTATGTATTTGCAAACAGCACTTGAAAATATGGAAAAAATGCCACAGTCAACTTACGATGAAATTATAGAAAAATATGTGGAAATGAACATTGCACATCCTTTCCGTGAGGGCAATGGCAGAAGTACGAGAATTTGGCTTGATTTAATTTTGAAAAAAGAATTAGGTCGGGTTGTTGACTGGAGTTTGGTTGATAAAGAAGATTATCTTTCGGCTATGGAACGCAGTCCTGTTAAAGATATTGAAATCAAGCACATATTAAAACAGGCGTTAACCGATAAAGTGGATGACCGAGAGGTTTATATGAAAGGCATTGATCACAGTTACTATTACGAAGGCTATTCAACATTTAAGACCGATGATTTGTAATTGAAAAACTTTTATCGGCGAGAAACAATTTAATCAATGATGTTAAATTGTTTTGAAATGCTCCGCTAAATTATTGTTTATTATGAAGTCGCTGAAAATGCAAATAGATTAGAAAAGATATAAAATGTATGATTATTTTTATCATGACGGTCAGGGACATTCAAACTGCCTTGATAATATAAACACAGCCATTGCTTCAAAAAGGTTGATAATCCACCCCTTGAATGTTTTTATGTTACAAAAGTAAATGTTGACGGAACAATTTCGGCCTGCAGTGTTTTTGAAAGTAAATGCAATTCCGGAAGATGTTCTTCAATAAAAGTAATCATTGAATTAAATTGACTTAAATGATAAGGAGACTATGGTGGGATCTGCAAGAGAATATAATTATGATTGGTTAAAAGTTGTATCCACGGTTGCCGTGATTATGATACATGTGAGTAGCGTATGGGTTAACGGTTTTTCAACATATGTATCAGACGGCGGAAATGTAGAAGAACTGTTATATCCTATGATGTCATGTGTGTATAACACCATTTCAAGATTTGCAGTACCATGTTTTATCATGCTGACAGGTGCATTTGTTTTGTCAGATAGCAGAACAGCAAATTATAAGAAGTTTTATCAAAAAAAGCTTATGAAAATTGGGCTTCCGACAATAATCTTCAGTTGTTTATATGTTTTGTATAGAATTCCTTTATGCTTTGTTGGTGAACAAGCCGGTATAGAAAAGGTATTTTCACTCGTAAAAGATATTATAAAGGGTTCACCGTTTTATCACATGTGGTATTTGTTTATGTTGATGGGTGTTTATTTTTTGGCACCGATTGTTGTACAGTTTAAAGATAGTATAAAATATGAAAATTTCAAAAAAGCAGTATTTGTTTTTTTGATGTTGGGAAGTTTATCAAGATGGACTACGGAAAATGTTAAATTAAATTGGGACATCGGACAGTCGTTTGAATATCTGGGATATTTTATGGTAGGTTATGTTATATACAAAGATTCGAAAAAAGATAACAGCAAAGGTATTTTTTTGATTGTGTCAGGGTTGTTGCTGGAAATAGCAACAGCGTTTATAGAATATCAATTTCAAATCGTGAATGGGATGGTAGAGAGTGAATTAAAATATAGGATTGTTAGTCCTTATTCTCCAACAATAGTAGTAGCTTCTTTACTAATCTTTGCAGGATTTACAATGTTAACGGTTAGATATAATGTTTGGATAGAGAAACTTGCCGACATGTCATTCATTATTTATCTGGTTCATGCCGGAGTATGGGATTTTTTTGAGAAATCGCTATATTTGCTAAAAGGCAAAAACTATATAATAACTCTTAATAATATATATTGGATACCGATTTTTGTTATTACGGTATTGTTGTTGACAGTCATTTATAGGAAAATGAAGATTTATATTATGTCAAAGTTAAACAACAAAAAGGTGTTAAATTAATAGGGTAAAACTTTAAATGTGATTAGTGTTAACAAGTGTATGAAAAATCGATGGCGGAGAAAAGTTAAGAGCGAATAATTAAAAAACCGACAAGTTTTTATAAAAACTTGTCGGTTTTTGGT
>CAZLEX010000010.1:0-13573 GCA_964558655.1 uncultured Oscillospiraceae bacterium
TGGATGTTTGGCATTAAAGACGGTTTTGATATCGTTATCGGTAATCCGCCGTATGGGTTGATTAACAAAAAGCAAAATCAAAAATCGAGCATTCAAGTAACTGATAAAGAAATCGATTATTATAAAACATTTCCGCTATATGCTCCCGCAAAGGGTGGAATTCTGAACATTTATCGTCTATTCATTTGTCGATCTCATTATCTTTTAAAAGAAAACGGTCATATGTCTTTGATTTTTCCGATGGCTTTTATGTGTGATTTGAGTGCTGCTGAATTGAGAAAATTCGTTTTTGCACAAGAATCCATACAGTATCTTGAAGCATTTCCGGAGAGAGATGACGAAAGCAAGCGTGTGTTTCAATCTGCCAAAATGTCGGTATGTATTCTTGGAAGTAACAGAATAAAATCAGATAATACAAAAAAATTCAAGCTTAGAATTAACGATAACCGTTATGTAAATACCCAATATGAACAAGTGGACATTTCTCCGAACGATATTGACTGTATTGACAGCAAAAATTTCACAATTCCGTTAGTTAGCAAAACAGAGTTGGATATTTTGCTGAAAATGTGCAAAAATTCAAAATGTATGAAAGAATTTTCAAAATGCTTCACGGGCGAAGTTGATATATCTCTGGATAAAAAATATATTCGTTTGGATAATAGTTATCACGCAATGCTTAGAGGGGCACAAATACAAAGATTCTATACAACCGATAATATAAGTCAAGGAGATATTCTGTATTTGGATTCCGAACAATACTTGACTGAAGTATCTTCACCAAGAAGCAAACATTATCTTCAATCTCGTATTGTTATGCAAGGAATTACCGGTGTGAATGAGAAATATCGTCTGAAAATGGCTCTCTCGAAAGCCGGAACCTTCTGTTCCAACTCAGTAAACTATTTGCTTATCAGTGAAGATATCGAGTATTTTTTGGGCTTATGTAATTCCAGCCTTATAAATTGGTTTTTTAAAAAACTTAGCACTAATAGCAATGTAAATGGCTACGAAATTGATAATCTCCCCATAATAGTCGTGCAAGATGATAAAAAAGAACAGCTGAAGAACATTGTAAAATCATTGCTCAATGGCTCTCCCGAGCATTCAGAGGACGAGCTTAATGCGGTAATTTATAAAATTTACGGTTTAACCGAAGAAGAAATCGCAGTTATCGAAGCGGCGATTAAGTAAATAAAGCAAAAAAATGCACTTGTATTCTCTTTCCGAAACAAGTCTTTTAAGCTTGTAAAGATATTTTTAATGTTTCTTTCTTTTATGCTTTTTCTTTTTTTCGCCTTTTAAAAGCACTGCGGCAAGCGAAGAAAAGAAAATCAGCAAAAAAGTTATAGGCAAAGCAGTTAGGGACAATTTCGCTTTATTTATAATGAGGGAGAGTAACGCAAGCAAGGCAAACAAAATAAAAGAATAGAAAAAAACCGTTGTTATTTTTGAATCAGTTTGTCTGCCGATATAAATTTTGGCAGTCAAAAAGGAAGTTAAAACAAGTAAAATTACCGATGAAATATCATAAAATTTCTCGGGCTGTTCGGAAATCATAAGTATAACCGTTATTCCCATTGCCAAAACAATTCCTATAAGTACCGAAATTATTGCCGCCAAAAAAGCCGTACGCAAATTGTCTTTAAAGTTAAAATTTATTTTCTTTGTATTAGATGACATAAAAAAATAACGCCTCCTTAAATCTTTATTAAAGATTATTCGGAGAGCGTTATTTTTATGCTAAAAAACATCAAATGATATTATAGGTGTCTGCATTTCTCCTTCTTTAAGCATATCGGTAATTAAATCGAGCTGTTTGGGAGAATTTTCAAACCATTCAATCATGTAAATCCTCAATATTTTCCAACCGAGATTCTGCTCCAAATTTTTTACAATCGAAGCACGGCTTATAAGGTCTCCTCCGTACAAATACGCCGTTTCGTCAAAAATAATTCCGAAAAGGTATCCGTCTCCGAATTTATTTTTAACGGCAACATCAATTCGACAAGAATTTGTTCCGATATCAATGTCTGCCTGATATCCCAAAGACTCAATATGATTGATAACTTGCCGAATTACAGAATTTTCAATTCGAGGCACTTTATTCATTTCTTTAACAAAAAATTCGTCACTGTCATCGCAAAGATGCAAAACAATATTTTTAAATAAAGAATAATTGGGAATAACTGTTTTAAACCTGTTCAAAATTTCGCGGCTTAAAGATGTGACGATTATAAATTCTTTTTCGGCACACAAAAGAGAATTAACAAAATTTCTTCGGAATTTTTCAGAAGAAAATTCCGGAATTGTTTTTGAAATCGTCTCGTTATACCGAGATTTTTCTTCTAAAGAAAATGTTGTGGAAAAAATAACCGTATCACATGGTGTAAACGAAGCTTTTTCAAGTGATGAAATAAGAAAATGTTCTCTTCTTGAAAAGAATGCCTTTTTCCGTTCTCCGTCAAGTGCCTGTAAACGCTTTGTAAAAAGCAATTCGATAAGAGATGCCTGTTCTTCAGTAACAGATATAACGGCTATCGAAGAATTGGGAAACGCATCAAGCTTTTTCATTAATTCGTCTACCGCAGCACTTGCCTCGATAAAGTTCGTGCGAGTATTCTTTTTGTCATAAGTGCCTTTTTGGTGAACAACAGTAACTCCTTTTTTTCCGTTATCCGTAAAAATAAATGATGTTGATTCCGGATAAAAGAGTTTATTTACAAGAAATGTAGTAAAATTATAGCTGTAAATCCACGACAGTTTTACATGAGGCGAACCTAAATTAATACATTCCCGTTCAATCGTGTTATCCGTATTGTTTTCCGCAAGAAGAACAACTCGGCGGGCAAGCGGAAGCATTACAAGAAGTTCTTCCCTGCCAAAGTCTTCCACAGTATCCACAATAAGCGTGTCAAAATCATTACAGTATCTTAATTGAGAAAGCAGAGAAGTTTTTTGAGAGATGAAACAGGGTTTGACAATTTTTAAAAGCTTTTGACTGTTCGGTGAAATGTTGTAATACTTATCATTGTATTCAAAATCACGCTTGAGTTGCATTAATGCCTCATCACAGTCACAGGAAACTTCCGTCAAAAGTCTTGCTTTTATTTCATCTGTTTTGTCAAAGACAAATCTTTCCGAACTCAATTTTCTCAAATTTTCCGAATTTTTAATTAACTGATTTTGAAAATTCTCAAATTTTTCTTTTGAAAAATTGTTTATGTCGGATTCACATGACATTATATATTCGCTTACAGCCTTAAAAAATCCTTTTAAGAACGCATTCTTTATGTCATTATAAGTCATTTGTTCCGAAGTATAAAGATTGACCACTCCGTAAAGTCCCGCAGATACAGCTTTTTCTTTTTCTTTGTTCCACCGGCACCAATGTTTAAGCAAATCGATATTATCAATCATTCTATCGACAAACTTTTCAGCAAAATAGTACCAAATTTTGTAGTTGTCGTTTTTAGCCTCATCTAAATCCAAATTTAAAATTTCCACCAAATCGTTTTCGGCTTTTTTGAGTTTAGAACTTAAATTTAAGTACTTTTCAAAATAAACATTAATGTCGCAAATGAATTTTTCTCTGTTTAAAAACTGTTCTGCATTATGTACGAAAACGGTTTCCGGCTTTTTTTCCGAATCGTATATTTCTCTGATGAGATTTGAGTACGCTCTTGTTTCATCGAGAGATTTTCTTATTTGCTCAAAAACTTTTTCATTGTTCTTAGCTATTTCATTTTCAAGGTCAATTCCGAAAATTTGTCTTATCAATGTCGATATTTCAGCCATTTTGGAAAGCGAACTTTTATAATCGGAAATCTTTGAAAAAAGTTCAACTATATTGTTGGAAGTGACAATTTTGGGATCATGCGCAAATACTTTTAGCTTATTTTTTACGGAGTTTTGTGCTCCGTTACGAGTTATTGCAAATTTTAAAGACGCGGCTCTCCATTCATTCAAAAGACCGTCGGCATCAATTTGCAGAACATCGCTTGAAAAATTTCCATCGAGAAAAACTTTTGTTTGAAAGAAATCACGGCTCGCATCTAAAAAAGTTTCGACATTTATAAATTCCGTCTCAACATCTGCTCTCGTATAGGCACGGGGAAAAATATATTCGATGTTTTCTTTTATATTTTTGACGAATTTAATCAGTGCAACGCTTTGAGATTCTTTTATGATAGGTGTTTCTATACCCAAAAAATCAGCAAGTTTGCTTTGCATCGATATAAATTCAGACAAAGTGTTTTTATATTCGGTAAGACAAACAACTGCGTTTGATTTTAAATCATACGAAAAATCGCGGCACCTGATGTATGTAAGGGGATTATTGTAAGGTTCATGGCAATCGGCACCGGCTTTCGCCAAATTGGAAACAACATCAAACCAGTGCACAACATTTTCTCTCGACAAATGTTTCACTTCGGAGTTTGTAAAATTAACGGTATACGGAAATGTTTTATATCTTTCGTATTGCGAAATAGACTCGTAAAGCGAAAAACCAATCTCCCGAACTTTGTGAATTGCCGAATAATAATTTGACAAATAAGAATGAGTTTTGATTATATCATCTTTTAGATTATCTGTACCGTCATTTTTTGTGAAAGAATGTGACAAATCAAAAGAGTTTTTCTTTAAATTATTCTTTGAAACGGTAAATAGAAAATTACTTATTCCACATTCGTCGGCATAACTCTTAAATTTATCTATGTTACTTTCCGAACAGGAAGCATAAATCACACTTTCACCTTTTTGCAAAGCCGTATAAGCTATTGAAGCTGCAACACGGGTTTTGCCGCTGCCGTTCGGACCTGAAATGACAGTCACATCGTTACAGCACGCACAATTATAGGCGTTTGCCTGACTGCTGTCAAGCAATAATGGCATCTCAAAAAAATTGGGTTGCAAAGAATCGTTTTCAACTGCCATGTACGGAATATTGGTAATTGCTTTCTTTTGTGTCAAACAGCGTATAAGATTACTTTTTTCAAAATATTCCGCATTGGCGACAGAAGAAACCAAATAATTGTCATACGGCAATTTGGTAAGCATTGAAATATTTAAAACTTCAAGCCCTACCGAAGAAAGAATACCGTCTTTTATTTTTTCAACGGCAGTGTCATAATCGTCCAAGCAATCATACTCGCCTATATTAAACGAATTGGGTGAATCCGTGTACTCTTTCAAGTAATCAAACAATGCGGCATTTAACACGCCGGAAGATTTTGAGACAGACAGATAAAATGATTTATTGTCGTAAGTCAATGTTGCGGGTACGAGATATAACGGAGACGAAATTTTTTTACCGTATATACTGCCTACTACCAATCCTACCGCAAGATATAAACTTTTTTGAGATCTTTCGATATCTATCAGTTTAACAAGTTTTTTATCAAATTCCATTTTTTCGTAAAGTGTGGAAACGGTATCGGAAACATCTGAGACATCTATATTTTCGTTTAATTTCAACAAAACACCGAAAATATCGTCTGTATCGCCGGATATCACTCCGTCGAACAAAAAACTTCTCAAAACAACTCTTGAATTAAACAAAAATTTCGTTGCAATTGATTTTGCGGTGCCTATGAGAAATGTGATATCGTTTTTATCCAAGTTTATTAAAGTTTTTTTATATCCGTCATTCAGTAAACCCGACTTAACCTGTGTACTTAAGGATTTAAAATTATTTGCCAAGTGAATTTCATTATTATGTATATTTGCGGTGGCATTTTCAAATATTATGTTTCCGTCTTTTACTATTCTGTTCTGTAACGGTAAAATCCCCGCCTTTCTACATTCTTTTATATCAACTATAATTGAATTTTCCGTATCGGTAATTGTCTTTGATGCCATTTTCGCCGAATCTTCAAAAGAAATATTCGTACCTCCGAACAAAGTAGTCGGATCAATAATACAAAAATCGTAAGAAATACCGTCGGTAAGTGTAGAAAACGGCCGAGCGTCGTCGACGATAGGTGAAGAAAATGTGGAATTTGTAAAAAACACACCTGTAAACACTTTACCCGAATTAAAAATTATAATCGGATCAAATCCGATGTATTCGCAAATTGAAGCAAACAGTAAGGAAATTTCAAGCGAATTCCCGTTTTTATACGATAAAAGGCTTTCGGGCAGTTTTACTTTACAATGTTTTGATTCAATCATAAGATTTGAAATATTGTATGTTATTCGCAAATCTTTTATTGCAAAATATACAGAACTGATAATTTCATATGCCGTATCACGATTTACATTTTTCCACATATCCATATTTAAAGGCACTATCGGAGAATTTATGTACTTGTGTAAATTTTCGGCAATCTTTTTAACTTCCGGTTGCATAGGTGTAACAAAAGGCGACACGAGCTCCGGATATAAAGAAACGGATGGAATTGTATCGTAAGGCAACAGCAATATCTGTTCATTCTTTTCGGCAAGGACTTCTCCCTGACTTTTTATGCGAATTGTTACGGTAGAAGAAGAGGAAGAAGAAAGATACGAAAGTGCAGTTGTATATACAGATAAATCAATCTTTGACAGCCGTATATATCTACCCGATGAAATTTCTCCTATTCTTGCGGAAAAATCGGCAAAAAATTCAGGTGAAGAAGTAACCTCAAGCTCTAAATTTTTGAGGTTAAAATCGGATATATTCCGCAATGTTATCGAATCAATAAGATCGATTTTATTTTGACATAAAGCTATCGAATACAAATCCATACATTCGGTAACTATTGAAATGACATTACTCATTTTTAAACATTCTCCTGCACTTTTGTTCAACCTCATAAAAATCCAATCGGTCGGCAACAAAAGCTTTATTTAATAAATTTTGCGGAATCATTCCGTCATATTTTTCAAAAACTACAAGATCATCTGTATTTACATACTCTTCCGGTGCAAAGCCAATATCGGATAATTGTGAAAGATATTCCATAAGAGATGCAGCTGTACCGTTTTCCATTTTGAAAGTAATATAATAGCAAGACTCGGAAGTTACAGATGAAATAGCAAATTTTTCGGAACACTTTGTTTTTAGAATTTTTTTTAATGTCCGTATTCCTTTTGTTCCGAGCCAGGGAAACATGACATAATTTACTCCGCCCGTACAAACAATAATATTTTCCCTCATACCTGCGTTTAAGGCAACATTTCGTGCTGTCTCTATACATTTCATTGCATTTTCGGACAAATAAGGATAATTTTTCTTTTCGAAAATGACTTCTCGCATACGCTCGAGTATGCGGGTATGAATTACTCCTGAGGAACCCGGCCAGGCTATTTCCATTTTCCCTTTGACCTGCTTTACATAAATTAGTCTGTGTTTTATGTCAAGCTCCTGCACTTCCCAAACACGCCCTGCAAGAGCAAACCTTTCCCCTGCAGGTACAGGTGAAGAAATTGTACCGATTTCTTCCGAGCCGCTTTTTACACTGTAATCTTCACTGTCGCGAAAGACAGCATAAAACTTAAAATTATTCGTAATTTTTTCGCCTTTAATTCCGACAATAAGAGTTTTCTCGTCTGTTTGTTCGATAAAACCGTTTTTTATCATGCTTATCAACAATTCCTTATAATCCTGTGAGGATACATTTGAAAATGCAGACAAAGAAAGAACCCGTTTTGCCAAAGAAGCAGGTGTCAATTCTCCGCAAGAAGAAAGAATAGCCAATGTTTGATGAAAAACGAGACTGAACGGTAATTTTTTTTCGTAAACAGGCTCAATAAAGCGTGTCTCAATATAAAGCTGAACAATAGCTACCATTTGTATAAGGTGCCACGGTATAAGCTGATAAAAAGGAGCATACGGCAAAGGCGTAACTTCCCTGAAAACAGAAATCATTTCCTGCGGTGTACCCCGTCTTCCAGAACGGCCGATTCGTTGCAAAAATCCGGAAACGGTATTGGGAGCTTCGATATTCACAACCCGTTCGAGCTTCCCGATATCTATCCCCAATTCAAGCGTTACGGTAGCACAGGCAACCGCCTTTTTTTCTTCGCTTTTAATCACCCTTTCGGTATCCTCCCTGATTGAAGAAGAAAGATTACCGTGATGAATATAAAAATTATCGGCAAGATTTTTCTTTTCGCTTATCTGATGCATCGTTGCACAGACAAGTTCCGTTTCTTCTCGCGAATTGGAAAAGATAATAGCCCTTTTATTATTGCAGGAGGCATGAACAAATTCATAACCGGCATCGATTCCGTTTTTTGAATCATTATCAACGAAAAAATGCTCACACAAAAGCTTCCAATGAACATCTTCCCCATGCACATCGACAATATCGGTATTTCTTCCCGTGCCTTTTGAAATCCATTGAGCAGCTTTTTCGGGGTCACCCATAGTGGCGGACAAGGCAATAATTCTCGGACAGTAGCCTATAATTCTCGCTATTCGCTCTATACAGCACTTTACCTGACTTCCCCTATCCGAACCGAGCATAGTGTGAATTTCATCAAAGATAACGAACCTTAAATCAGAAAACAGTCTGACTGTATCTGAAGCACGGTTAAAAAGAATACTTTCAAGCGACTCCGGAGTAATCTGAAGAATACCGCAAGGATTATTCAAAAGTTTTTCTTTTTTTGAAGATGACGCATCACCGTGCCATTTTGTAACCGGGATATCCGACATTGAAAGCAATTCGCAAATTCGTTCATATTGGTCATTTATAAGGGCTTTTGTCGGTGCTATATAAAGCACGGAAACACTCTGTGAAGGATTTTTTTCGAGCATTGAAAGAATAGGAAAAAAAGCCGCCTCAGTTTTGCCCGATGCCGTAGAACTAAGAATAAGCAAATTGGATTCCGAATACAAAATGTACTCTCCGGCTTCAATTTGTGCCTGACGCAGTTTTGTCCAACCGCTTTTGTATATATAATTCTGTATATAAGGGGTATAAGCTTTAAATACCCTTAATGCTTTTTCGTTTAAGTCCGAGTTCAAATTTAAACCTCTTAATCAATTGATATATCAAAAAATCCGTCATCTTCGGAAACATCATCTGCTGCAACATCGCGTTTAAGAGTTACAACTCCGCTTCCGATTACCGTATCGAAGTCAGTATCGGGATTTTGATTTAAAATATTCAAAACATTCAAAAAATCTCTTATTACCTCTCGCGGTGTCAGCATTGTGTCCGCTCCGAGCTTATCATAACAGATTTGCAAAAAAACGAGAAGGTTGTCGTTTGTAACTTTCGGTGTCCAGCCGTAATACTTTGCGTGAAGGTCCATGACTCGCACAACAAGTGCATACAGCTCATCGTCGGAAAGTCTGTTTATACGAATTACAGGTGAATACAAATCTCTGAAACCTTCGCTTGCAAACATTCCGTCTTTTAATCGGGATTTAAGTGCGTCATAACTGTACAGTCCCCGTCTCTCATCTTCAAGAAACTGAGGCGTACCACCGAGAATAAGAGCCAAACCTTCGGCCTTTCCCTGAAGTGTATCATTAAACATGGACAGAATCTTTTCGTAATTGTTTTCACGCGATATCCTATTGGAAATTTTATACAAATTGACACACTCATCAATAAATACCACAAAACCGTTATATCCGATTTGACGGAAAAGAAGTGCAAAAAGTTTTATATAATCATACCAATTTGTATCGTCTATTATTGAAGAAACCGATATTGAAGAATTCCTCGATTCCGTTTTTGTCGTAAATTCTCCGCGAAGCCATTTTAACGCATCGTTCTTCATCTCTTCGTCGTTTTCACGGTAAGCACGGTACAGTAAAGATAAAACAGTGGTAAATTCAAAACCGTTGACATAAGAACGAAGCTTGGTACAAACCTGAAAAATACGGGTACGGACACACTCGAAAAGTTCTTCGCTGTCGGGTGACAAATGATTTTTTTGCATTTCTTCAAACTGCAAATCAGAAAACCACTTTGAAAAAATCGACTCAAGTGCCGAAAAATCCGGAGAAGCTTTTGTTGAAAGATTTCGCATGAGTTCTCTGTATACCGCAACTCCCTGCCCGCTTCTTCCGACAAAGCGACGGTCAGGCGTAAGATCGCAATCTGATGTTACATATCCGCGTTCCAAAGCGTTTGTACGGATTAAACCCATCAAAAAACTTTTACCGCTTCCGTACCTGCCGATAAGAAAACGGAAAGCACCCATTCCGTCTTTTATATTTTCCAAATCCTGAAGTATTGCCGCAACTTCGGCATTTCTGCCGATTGCGATATATTCCAATCCGTTTCTGGGAACGACACCTGCCGAACAGGAATTGAGCAATGTTCCCAAAATTCTTCTCGGTATCTTTTTTACTTCGTCACAGCGATCCATCTTTACTCCTTGATATATAAATTTTTACATCGTCCAAATATTCGTCATATACTCTGCCGTTCTGCAAATCAAGCACCGTATCATCAAATACATCAAACATTTTTTCGTTAATTGCCGTCATTACGCTATCAAAAAACACCCCTTTTGACGAACACTCCGAAACAGCCTTTTCGTATTGCGAATTTATTAGACAATTTATAATATAAATTTCAAAATCACCCAATTTCCCCGAATTTTCTCCGCTATCGGAAAAATCTTCGCTTAAAAGTACAACATCATCTGTATCATCTGAAAAAGTGTCTATTCCTTCCGTGAGCATTTTTGTTGTCTGCCATGAACTTAGCTCTATATTTTTCGCTTTCTCTATATCGACTTTCAGAATTTTATTTTTCACAACCCGTTTTTCCGTACCGTATTTATTTTTCGAAAAGAGTACAGTGTTCAAAATATCATCTATTTTTGATTTATCCTCGAGAGAAATTTGCGAAACGGCAAGTTTCGCCTTTACCGAACTTGCAACACGAAATTTATTTTCCGTATATTTTGCTATGTTCAAAAGACGGTCAAAATCAATATCGTTTTTTTCAAACGGATAATACTCATAAACAATATTTCTTTTTATTTCAAGAGAAGTGTTAATATACAAAAAAGCGGGTTTTATAACTTTTGTCGGAGCGGTACGGCTTTTTCTTTTTTGCAGTAAATCGGAAATGTAGGACGGATTCGAATTAAGAAAAGTCCGAAATACATCATAAAAGTGCAAATCGGTCAGATTTCTGAAATCAGAATTTTCTTTATAATGTTTATTTGATATGAAAGAATAATTCAAAAGGTTTTTTAAAACAAATTCAACATCACAATTTGTCAATTCGCTTTTTTGTGCCAAAACATAGTCAAAAGCAAATAAGACAAGAAGAATGTGCGAAGAGGGTAAATTTGCTATTTGAAGTTTTGCTTCGAGTTTTTTATAAGGCACGGGAATATTGTGAACCACACAGTATTCAAAAATAATATCCGAAACGATTTTATCTATATTCGATGTTTGAGAACAATTAATCCACAAATCACAAATAAGCTGTATACCGTATTCAGAAGAAAACCTGTCCGGTAAATTTACAATCTCCGTAATGAACAGCAATATATAAGAATCCGATACTTTTTCAAATATGCCTTTTTTTACATTATTACGCCAATAAATATAATAATTAAGCTGTTCAAAAGACAGTTCGTCAAAACTCGGTTTATAAGAAAAATAATCGGCATAAGGCGGCGTAAATTCGACCTCTTTGCTGAAATAGTCAAGTGCATACGACCTGATTTTGTTTTGATACTGCATCAAATTGTTGTATTCGCCGACATAGGCCATTATTATAACATTACTTTTTTCAAAATGCTCATACTCTTTTTCTTTTACGATTGCCGACTCAACCGTGTTAAGACTTTTATTGTCTTTAAGTGCACCGAAAAGGGATTGTAAATCGACATCACATGGCACAAAAGCCGAATCGGAAACAACATCAACCGGTTTTACTTCCGGTATCATACCATGCTGTATTTTTTTATTCGGAACTATTCTGCCGATATTCCAAAAATCGTCTTTTTCACTCATCATTCGTTAAAATTCAGCCTGTTTTTAATAATAAAATCTTTGATATCGTCATGTTCGGGAATAGCGGACAAAATGCCCGAGCGGGATAAGGTTAAAGAATAACACAAGTTTGCAAAAACCGCTCCTTTAACTATATCGCCGCTTTTTAAATACATATGCAAGAGTCCCGCATTAAACGCTTCGTTGGCAGCACCGCTATCTTCGGTGACGGTTTCAAAAAACGGAATTATTTCGGAATAAACGCCGTCAAAAACAAAACAGCCTTTTACTCCCAATTTTATTACAATGTAATGACACTTAATCATGTTGATTATTTTTATACACGATTTAAGACAAGACTCAAAATCATCAGGTTCAATTCCCGTTATACTCTTTGCCTGATGTGCATTAAGCGTGAAAATTTCCAAATTTCCCAAAGCATTAAAATTAAATTCATTAAAATCAGCCCCGTCGGGATCGAACATTACCGGAATTTTTTTTGCGTTTGACAAATTAATCACTTCAAACAAAATTTCCGTCGGCAATTCTCCGTAAATCAATACAGAATCGGGATAAGAAACAAACGCTTCTTCAAGATCCGATTCGTTTAAAGCGGAATTTGAACCCGCACATGAAATAACGCAGGGAGAAGAATCGGAAGTATGTATATAAGTATTCAGTCCCGTAGGCCGTTTTTTATCCACAAAGACAAAACGCGTATCAATGTTATTGTCGAGACACAAATATTTAACTCTGTTGCCGAAATTATCATTGCCGACTTTAGTACAAAAAAGGACATCGGAGCCAAACTGTGAACCGGCTACGGCGGATATCAAACTTCTTGAATTCGGAGTAAAATCGTACGGCAAAAGGGAGTCAATCTTTTCCCCGACATAAGGCATATTTTTAACATGAAGATTTAATTCAAAAAAAGTATTGCCCACAACCAAAATTCTCGGTTTTGCCAAAAAAATCCCTCCTCAAAATAAACATCTGTATCATATCTATTATAATCATCTTACGCTGTATTGTCAAATATTTTTTACATATTTTAAAAAATTCGCACAGAATGGTAACTTTTTACAAATTCGTATGATATAGAGAACAGGCAATAGGAAAACCGAAAACTATTTAAAGCACAACGAAAAAGTTTAGCGGTTGAGTATATACTGAAACAACTTATCGTCTAAAACAAAACAAGCAAGGCACAAAACCTTGCTCGGTACATATAAGTTGAAACGAAATGCAAAAAGGAAATCGAGTATTCATAAAATCAAATCCCTTATGAATACTCGGTATGGTGCGAGAGACGGGACTTGAACCCGTATGGATAAACCACACGCACCTCAAACGTGCGCGTCTGCCAATTCCGCCACTCTCGCATATATAACCGTCACAACTCATTGCAACACTGAATATTATACTCAAAAAATAAAAAAAGTCAATACCTTTTTGAAAAAAAGTATAAATATATTTTAAAAATATAAATTGAAAGAAAAAGCGGGACCGTAAAGTCCCGCTTTTTGAAGATTAAGCTAAATTAAAGCTCTATCTTATTTTTTCTTTTTCTTAAGAACAAATGCAGCAACAGCAGCAATTACAACAACAACAGCAATAGCAATTCCTATTATAAGACCTGTATTGCCCTTATCGTCATCTTTGTCGTCGTCA
>CAZLEX010000010.1:13673-52358 GCA_964558655.1 uncultured Oscillospiraceae bacterium
GTCTTTGTACCGTCGTCAGTCTTTGTACCGTCGTCAGTCTTTGTACCGTCGTCAGTCTTTGTACCGTCGTCAGGATCAGTAGGATCGACTACAACAGGATCATCTTTCTTATCGTCGGGTTCTACAGGAGTATCAGGCTCAGTGGGCTTTTCAGGTTCTACAGGAGTATCGGGCTCAGTGGGCTTTTCAGGTTCTGCAGGAGTATCGGGCTCAGTGGGCTTTTCGGGTTCTACAGGAGTATCAGGCTCAGTGGGATTTTCGGGTTCTGTAGGAGTACTGGGTGTAGAAGCACCTTCAACAGCACCGCCGATTGTAAAGTCAACGAGTGTCATGTAAGTTGCACCGAGACCGATGTAACCGGTTGTATTTTCAGCTGCGTCCTGGAGGTCATCAATCTGGAAGTTAAATTGAATGATATCGCCTTCAGAGAAAGAACTTGCAAGCGGGATTCTCATTTCAACATTGTAAGAAGTTGCGGATGTGATCTTAGCGGCACCCTGCATCTTATCGAGATAATCTTCGATAGAGTCTTCATAGCAGGAGAAACGCTTGCCATATGCGTCCATCATGAAGAGGTGATGAGCGGCGTTGGAACCTGCATAATCGGGAAGATGTTCCTCAAGGTCATCGCCTATACGAAGCTCAACAGCGTCGTTCAAGGAGGGGTGAGGATGGTCCTGTATGTACTCATCGTCAGCGGTCAAAAGCGTTGTATCATTTTCGACCTGATAGAAAACATAAACATATTCGTCATCATAAAGAGCGTAAACAGTTGCACGGACATCTGTGTCGGCACCTGCATACTTAGGCGGATTGAGCTTAACCTGCAAAGACTGAAGGTAAGCGGCATCAAGATTTGCATCAACCGTAGGTGTAGCTTTCATAACTACATCTTTGATTACCTGTGCGGAAGCATTTGCATTTTCAACCGCAAAGGCACTTACAGCGAAGCATACAAGCAACATCATAGCTGTAAGAAAAATAGCTGTGAATTTTTTCATAAGAATTCTCCTTATAATTATTTTGCACTCTTGTGCATATTTCAAGGAACTTCCGTCCCTTGCTTGTGATTTGATTATACCGCAATCGAAATAAATTGTCAATAGATTATGTACAAAAAATCATGTTTAAATAGCCGGAAATTTATGTTTTTTGTGCAATATTTCCAAAAAAGCAAGTTGTTTATTCTACAATTTCAATCAAAATGTTTGTTTTAACACTTTTTCCCGACTCCAAATACTTTAAAATTCCCTTTTCACTGTTCACCGTCAAGCCTTCGCTTGAACAGTTTGCCGGTTCAAGTCCCACAACATATTCGCCCTCTCCCATCATCTTCCATTCCAAAAGATGAGGCAATGTTTTGCCGTCATATGAAATTTTAACTCCGAAGCCGAGTTTTTCGTTATTTAACTGTGCCCACGCATTTTCGGGAGAAGAATAAAAATATACCTGTTCGTCAAAATCAGATTGAGGTAATTCGACATTAAATTTATTTTTTTCAAAAGCGGCTCCCGCTTCGTTGATAGGCCTTTCGTATTTGCAATTAGTGGTAATCACGGCACCTCCGTCAACCAAAGGGTATCCCAAATTTATATGATAAAGCAACATAAACGGAGTTTTGTCAAAAGCATTGTTTTCAAAAATGTTTTCTATATTTATTTTATTCTCTCCGAGTTTTACGGTGATAATTCTCGTATTGGTAATATTTTCACCGAATACGCAGGACTGTCGTGTTGTTCCTTTCACGGTAATTATATAATCGTCCCCCTGCCATTCGCAAGTACAAGATACATCGTAAGCCGATATATTGGCAATTCGTCCGTGAAGTCCCAAAGATTTGCCTTCATATTCGCAGGGAGCACCGCAGTAAGTAAGTCCGCAGGTTGTCAAAAGTCCGGCAGTGAAATTCCGCAGAAAATCTTTTTCATCGTAAAGCCACGGTGCCCTCTCGCCTGTTTTCGAAATATAGGAAAAGGGAACCGATTTATATGAAGCATAGGAAATATCCATATTACGATCGGGTAAAACCGTAAAAACGAGGCCTGCGCCGTTATTAACCTCAATCGCTCTCATTCCCCGTGCAGAACCCGTTGTATACTCAAATTCACGCACACCGGCAACGGAGGAAATATCCCCTACCCTTTTAAGTATTTCCCTTTTGGAAAGATTTTGACCGAATATAAATGCCATGAAGATTCACTCCTTAAAATTATTTTATTCAAGTATACTTAAAAAGATGACGAAAGTCAATAAATTTTAAAAAACCGTATTAAAAACAATGTATTTTAAAATTTTATACATACAAAATTCCCGACTGCTTTTTCTTTTTTGTGAGTATTAATTTCAGTTCAACGGAATAATATATAACAAAAACGAGAGGTGTAAAATGACCGATACAAAACTTGATTCATATTTATTTCACCAGGGTACGAATTTTCAGTCCTACAAACTTTTCGGTGCTCACAAAACCGAAAACGGAAAATACCGTTTCGTAACATGGGCACCTAATGCCGACGGTGTGGAAGTTGTGGGGGATTTCAATTCATGGGGAAGAGAAAACACAAACACATACAGAATGAAAAAAATCAGCGATAAAGGAATATGGGAAATTTTTTGCGAAATTAACTGCGGTGAAGAATTTTTTTATAAATTTAAAATTTTCAACGATGGCAAAACATTTTTGAAAAGCGATCCGTACGCATTTTTTTCGGAAACCGAAGGCAAGACGGCCTCGATATTTTATGAACTAAAAAATTACCTTTGGGAAGACAGTGAGTGGATAAAGTATACCGAAAATCATATTCCCGCATCTCACTCTTCTTCTCTTCCTATTCCCATGAATATTTACGAAGTACATTTAGGCTCCGTATTAAAAAGTGAAAAGGGAGAATGTTTAAACTACCGCGAATACGCCGATAATCTTGCACCGTATCTAAAAAAAATGGGTTATACGCACATTGAACTCCTGCCGATTTTCGAGCACCCGTTCGGAGGATCGTGGGGATATCAGGTAACGGGATACTACGCACCCACTTCCCGTTACGGAAAACCTGAGGACTTTAAATATTTCATAAACAAAATGCACATATGCGGTATTGGAGTGATACTTGACTGGGTGCCGGCACATTTCCCGAAAGACGAATCCGGACTTGCCGATTTTGACGGGGGAAAATGTTATGAATATCAGGGAAAATGGAAAAGCGAACATCGCAACTGGGGAACAAGATGTTTTGATGTCGGGCGTCCCGAAGTGCAATCGTTTTTAATATCAAACGCTGATTTTTGGATTAGAGAATATCATATAGACGCATTGAGAATTGATGCGGTCGCCTCTATGCTTTACCTTGATTACGACAGAAAAAGCGACGAATGGGTACCGAACACCTACGGGACAAACGAAAATCTCGAAGCGGTAGCCTTTTTCAAAAAATTAAATTCCTACATTCACAGTGAACACAAAAGGATTATCGTTATAGCCGAAGAATCGACGGAATGGAAGAATGTTACAAGGAAAGAGAACGATTTCGGTTTGGGATTTGATTTAAAGTGGAATATGGGGTGGATGCACGATACTCTCGACTACTGTTCAAGTAATCCGTATTACCGAAGCAGTATTCACAACAAGCTGACTTTTTCCCTCCTCTACGCATTCTCGGAACGATTCGTTCTTCCTATTTCACATGATGAAGTTGTGCACGGTAAAAAATCGTTGCTTGACAAATTTTACGGTGACTATGAAGAAAAATTTAAAACATTCAGGACATTTTATGCATACATGATGTCTCATCCGGGAAAAAAGATGCTTTTTATGGGGTGCGAATACGGTCAGTTTTCCGAATGGAATTATGAAAAAAGCCTTGAATGGTTCATGACGGATTTTGAAAGGCACAAACAGTTAAGAGACTTTGTTGCCGAAATGAATAATTTTTATCTTAAAAATTCGGAATTTTGGGAAAACGATTTTTCCTGGGAAGGTTTTCATTGGATTATATCCGACGATAATGAACAAAATATTATTGTATTCGAAAGGCTTAATTTGAAAAAAGAAAAAATAATTTGCGTGTTCAATTTTTCTCCGATAAAACGGGAGAATTACCGCATAGGAGCAGACGGCGGCGAATACGATGAAATATTCACCAGCAATCAAACGAAATTCGGCGATGAAGGATTTTGCAACAAAGCAATCAAATCGGAACAAACAGAATCGCACGGTTATGCCAATTCATTAAAAATCACAATACCGGGATATACGGCATTATTCCTGAAAAAATCAAAAATAACCAAAAAGCAGGTGACATTATGAAAAGAAAAAAAGAGTGTATTGCAATGATACTTGCCGGAGGACAGGGAAACAGACTTAAGGCACTTACGGAAAACGATGCAAAGCCTTCCGTAACATTCGGCGGAAAGTACCGTATTATAGATTTTACGCTTTCCAATTGCTCAAATTCCGAAATTGATACCATAGGAATATTAACGCAGTATCAGCCGCTTACATTAAACGAATATATCGGAAACGGACAGCCGTGGGACCTTGACAGAACATTCGGCACAATACAAATACTTCCGCCTTATCAGTCAAAAAGCAGTGACTGGTACAAAGGAACGGCAAATGCAATATATCAGAATTTTAATTTTATAGAAAAATTCAATCCCGATTATGTCTTAATACTGTCGGGAGACCATATTTACAAAATGGATTACAGAAAAATGCTCGATCAGCACAAAAAGCTCAATTCGGCTTGCACGATAGCGGTTAAAGAAGTCAATTTAACCGAAGCAAAGCGTTTCGGAATAATGAGTGTTGACGAAAACTTAAAAGTGACGAAGTTTGAAGAAAAGCCGGATAATCCGACAAGTACAAACGCCTCTATGGGAATTTATATTTTTTCCTCAGATATACTTAAAAATTATCTTGAAGCGGACGAACAAAATAAAAATTCGGAAAACGATTTCGGAAAAAACATCATTCCGTCACTGATTGAAAACGGCGAAGCCGTACACGCATTTAAATTCGACGGATATTGGAAAGATGTGGGGACAATCGACAGTCTGTGGGAAGCAAACATGGATATGTTGGGAGATACTCCCGTATTTTCAACATCAGACCGAACATGGAAAATCTATTCGAGAAACTATGCAGAACCTCCGCAATATATAGGCAGTGACGCAAAAATCATCAATTCAAACATCACCGAAGGATGTGAAATCGACGGTTATATAGAAAACTGCGTTCTGTCGGAGGGCGTGAAAATTTCAAGAGGTGCAAGAGTTATCGATTCGGTGATATTCGACCATGTAAAAATCATGGAAGGTGCAACGGTAACACATTCGGTTGTTGACAGCAATGCCGAAATCGGCAGAGGTGCAATTGTCGGTTCGGACACTGTTACTGACCCTATTACCATTGTTTGCAAAAATTCAAAAATCCCCAGCGGAGCAAAATTCAAATAAGGAGATAAAATGGCTACTTTAGGTATAATCTTTTCAAATCTTCATGACAAAAACATACCGGAACTGACGCGGGATAGAACAATGGCATCAGTCCCGTTCGGCTGCCGATACAGGCTTATAGATTTCCCTTTATCCAACATGGCAAACGCCAACATAAATCACATAGGTGTCATCACACATTATAATTATTACTCATTGATGAAACACTTATCAACGGGAAAAGAATGGAATTTGGCAAGAAACAATAAAGGTTTAATTCTTTTGCCACCGTTTGTTTCGGGATATGCCGGTGAAAACAAATCGTTGTACACAACAAGACTTGAAGCAATTAAAAGCATTTCCGATTTTATTTATTCCGCCTCCGAAGAATACACGGTAATGAGCGACAGCGATATAATCTGCAATATTGATATTAACGAAATTATAAGACATCACAAAGACAACAAAAACGACATTACCGTTGTAACAAAAAGAATATTTATACCGAGAGGGCAAAAAAACAATCATGTTACGGTAAAGAGCGATGACGGAATAATATATGAAATTTCAAAAACCCAAAAAGACACGCACGGAAATGAAAACATAATGATGAATATAACCGTAATAAAAACGGAACTTTTAAAAAGTATAATAACTCAAACAATCGCAACGGGGGAAAAAAGTTTTACGGAAGATGTCATAAAAAAAGGTATCACTTCCTACAAAATCGGTGAATATTTATATAACGGTCCGTTTTTGTGCATAGATTCTTTATCGTCATTTTACTGTGCAAATATGGAGCTTTTGGAACATGATTTGCAAAAAAATCTGTTTTCCTGCCCTTCCCGTCCGATATACACCAATGTTCACTCCTCTCCCCCAACCCGCTACACGAACAGTGCGAATGTAAAAAATTCTCTTATTGCCGACGGCTGTAAAATCGAAGGCAATGTAAGGGACTCAATAATTTTTCGAGGCGTAAAAATCGGAAAGGGTTGTAATATCGAAAACTCTATACTTTTCGAAAATACGCAAATAGGTGCGGGTGCAACGCTTAAATATATCATAACGGAAAAGAATGTTAACATAACCGAAGGCATAAATCTTTCCGGACATATTAAGAAACCGTTTTTTATAGAAAAAAACACCATTATTTAAAAATTCGGAGGTTCTATGAAAATATTATTTGCATCAAGCGAAGCTTTGCCGTTTTTTTCAAGCGGAGGTCTCGGAGATGTTGCCGGAAGTTTGCCAAAAGAGATAAGGAAAGTATCCGGATGCGATATAAGGGTTGTTTTGCCTTATTACAAATCCGTAAAAGCCACATGGGGTGACAAAATAAAATATCTGACAAATTATACGGTAACACTTGCATGGAGACGCTTATACTGCGGAGTTTTTTATATGCAATTAAACGGAATAACGCACTATTTTCTTGATAACGAATACTATTTTAAAAGAGATTGCTCATACGGAGATTTTGATGACGGAGAAAAATTTGCTTTTTTTTCAAAAGCAATTTTGGATATGATGATTGCCGTAAATTTCTTTCCCGATATTTTACACGCAAACGATTGGCAAACATCTCTAAGCATACCGTATCTGAAAAAAATATATATCAACGATAACAGATTTGCCAAAATACGCACTGTATTTACGATACACAACATTATGTATCAAGGGCGTTTCGGCAAAGAAGTTTTTGAGGACATCACGGGGTTACCTGTGTTTTCCAAAGACGATTTAATGCTTGACGGTGACATCAATTATATGAAAGGTGCAATTCAAACAACCGACACGGTAACTACCGTCAGTACAACTTATATGAACGAACTGTTAAACGGTGAAAATTCACACAATATGGATTCGATTCTCCGCCTCAGAAAAGACAAGTTTTTCGGGATAATAAACGGCATTGACACGGAATTTTACAACCCTGACAATTCCGATGATGTTTTTCCGTATGAAAACAACTTTGACAAATATAAAGAAAAAAACAAACTTGCACTGCAGGAAGAACTGTCTCTACCTAAAAACGCAAACATACCGATTATATCCGTGATATCACGCCTTTGCGAACAAAAAGGTTTAAGTATTATGAAAAGTGCTCTTGAAAATATACTGAAATATCATGACATACAGCTCGTTGTTTTGGGGAAGGGCGAGTATATGGAGGAAGAATTTTTTAAATATCTGGAGCGAATATATCCGGATAAAGTTCGTGCAAAAATTCTCTTCGACAAAAATTTATCAAAAAAAATTTATGCGGGAAGTGACATACTGTTAATGCCTTCGAAAACGGAGCCGTGCGGAATTTCACAAATGATAGCGTGCAGATACGGAACAGTACCGATAGTAAGAGAGACGGGTGGTTTAAAGGACACTGTCATATGTTACAATCCGTATGACAGAGAAAATTCCTGCGGTTTCAGTTTTTACGATTACAGTTCCGATGTATTGTATGACACGATAATCAGAACTCTTCAGCTGTACAAAAACCGAATTGAATGGAAAGAATTGACACTGAGAGGAATGAAGAAAGACTTTTCATGGACAAATTCGGCAAAAAAATATATTGAGGTATACAACCGATTATGAACAAAAAAATTAAAAATTTTACAAAAGAACAAATATGCGAAGCGATTGAAGCAAAATTAACGAAGTTCTACGGTATAAGCAAAGAAGAAGCGTCAAAAAACTATTATTATAAAGCGTCGGCTCTTGTTTTGCGCGACATAATGCTCGAAATCAGGGCTGATGTAAATAAATCCAACAAAGAATCCGGAAATAAAACGGCATATTATCTTTGTATGGAATTCCTCGTAGGCAAAAGTCTTGAATACAATCTCAGAAATTTGGGATTATACGATATTTTTTATGAGGCACTGTCGGATTTCGGGATTGAAATTGACGAACTTTTTGAGGAAGAACCGGACGCCGCTTTGGGTAACGGAGGATTGGGAAGGCTTGCCGCCTGCTATATGGATGCCTTGACAAATTGCAATTACAATGCCGTCGGTTACACAATAATGTACGAATACGGTTTATTCAAGCAAAAAATAATTGACGGAGAGCAACTCGAATTGCCGGATATTTGGGTTCCGGACGGAAGTGTTTGGTTAGTCGCACATCCTTCTCAGTCATGCATTGTAAAATTAGGCGGAAACATTAAGGAATCATGGGATTACGGAAAGCTGAATATTGTTTACGATAACGCCGAAGAAATCGAAGCTGTACCTTACGATTTAATGATATCCGGAAAAAGCGGCAGGAATGTCAATGTTTTGCGTTTATGGAAAGCGAAAAACACAGGCAATTTTGACATGGAATTATTTTCACAAGGCGAATATGTACGGGCAATAGAAAAAAACAGCAATGCGGAAGTTATATCGAAAGTTTTATATCCTTCCGACAATCACAACGAAGGGAAAACTCTGCGTTTAAGTCAGCAATATTTTCTTGTCAGTGCATCTGTTCAGGATATAATAAAAAGGCATTTATCAAAATTCGGAACACTTAAAAATTTTTCGCAAAAAAATGCTATTCACATCAATGACACGCATCCGTCTCTTTGTATACCCGAACTTATGAGAATTTTTTTGGACGAATACAACTATTCCTGGGAAGACGCATGGGAAATTGTTACCTCTTGTGTATCCTACACCAATCACACTATATTGCCCGAAGCACTTGAGGTTTGGCGTGAAGAACTTATAAAAATCCGTCTGCCCCGAATTTATACGATAATCAAAGAAATAAATAACAGATTTTGTTCTCTTCTTTGGAATAAATATCCGGGAGATTGGAAAAGAATTTCAAAAATGGCTGTTTTGGAAAGCGGAGTGGTCAAAATGGCTAATTTGTGTCTTGCCGCTTCCCGCAAAGTCAACGGAGTGTCAAAGTTACACACAGAAATATTAAAAAAGAGCGTTTTTCCCGATTTTTACGAAATGTACGAAAACAAATTTATTAATATAACAAACGGTATTGCTCACAGAAGATGGCTATGTTGTGCAAATCCGGAACTTTCGCGGTATTTGGACAATTTGATCGGAAGTTCATACAGAGACGACGCTTCGCATCTGTCGGAACTAATGAAATATCACGACGATAAAAGTGTTCTTTGTGCACTTGATTCCGTCAAGCAAAACAATAAATTGAAATTCTGTGACTATTATAAAAGGCACAGCGGATTTCAAATTTCCCCCGACAGCGTTTTCGATGTTCAGATTAAGCGTATGCACGAATATAAGCGGCAACTTCTGAATGTACTCAACATCATATGGGAATATATTCAAATATCCGAAAACCCGAGTGCGAATTTTACACCGATTACTCACATTTTTGCTGCGAAAGCCGCTTCCAATTACTACACTGCCAAAGAAATAATAAAACTCATATGGCATTTATCCGAAGAAATTAATTCAAATCCCGTTGCAAAAAGTCGCTTATCGGTAGTATTTTGCGAAAACTATAATGTAAGCGTTGCCGAAAAATTAATTCCGGCAAGCGAAATAAGCGAACAAATCTCGCTTGCGGGTAAAGAAGCAAGCGGAACGGGAAACATGAAAATGATGATGAACGGTGCCGTAACACTCGGAACTTTAGACGGAGCAAATATAGAAATCGAGGAAGCGGTAGGAAAAGATAACATTTATATTTTCGGACTTAAATCAGCCGAAGTTGATGAGCTGTGGCGAAGAGGTTACAAATCTTTTGATTTTTACAATGCAAATGAGAAAATCAAATTAATAATCGAAAGATTAAGAAAAGGCTTTAACCGTCAAAGTTTTTCCAATATTGCCGATTACTTGATAAACAGCGGAAAAATTCCGGACCCTTATATGTGCCTGGCTGATTTTGAACACTATAACGAAGTTAAAGGAAAAGCTGTATCCGATTGGAACGACAGAACAAAATGGCAAAAAATGTCGCTGACAAACATCGCTATGTCGGGAAGATTTTCTGCCGACAGAAGTGTGGAAGAATATGCCAAAAAAATCTGGAACCTTGATAAAACGGAAAATGTATGAAGTATTTTAATTTTGACAAAAGCGGAAAAACAATACTCCTCGAAAAGATAAGAAACGGTGTCTGTGTAAATTCACTGTCGTGCAAAAGAAACGACTGTTTTTCACTTGAATTAATGATACCACGAGGACTCGGTATTACAGATGTATCAATAGATTTTCAGGGTAGAAAAGAAAAATTTATATGGAATAATCTATACAAAGAATTTGATGTTTATATATACAATCTTTCGGAATATATATCAAATATCAAAAAGCATTTTATTTTTAATATTGAATTAAAAAGCACAGATGAAATTCTGTATCCGAAATCTTTCTCTCAAGGGATAATCGACAAAAAAAGTGTTTATTATTTAACGGATAAATTTGAAGAAAGTCACTGTTTCCTTTTCACTGTAAATGAAAAATCCGAAGCATATCTGTTTAAAGGAGCGGTATATCACATTTTCATTGACAGATTTAACAAAGTCTCTCCGAGTATCAGGAGCGATTCCGAATTTAATGACGACTGGGAAAACGGAATTCCCGAATTTTCACAAATTCCGGGAGAATTTTTGAAAAACAACACTCATTTCGGAGGTACATTCGAAGGAATAGAAGAAAAGCTCGATTATTTGGAAAGCTTATCCGTTGAATGTATATATTTAAGCCCGTTGAACAAAGCATTTTCAAATCATAAATATGATGTCGGCTCATATTTTCAAATTGATGAAAACTTCGGCGGTGAGGAAAAATTAAAACATTTAATAAAAAGCTGTCACGAAAGAAAGATTAAAGTAATTTTTGATTCCGTATTTAACCATACGGGAGACAACAGCGAATATTTTAACAAATTCGGAACATATAATTCCGTAGGGGCTTTTCAATCTTTAAAATCGGATTATTACGACTGGTACACTTTTAGTAAATATCCGTACGAATATGATGCTTGGTGGGGCATTAAATGCCTGCCCGCCATAAAAAAAGGAAACCAAAACTTTATGGATTTTGTTTGCAAAAAAGGCGGCGTAATTGATTTCTATATGGAACTCGGTGCAGACGGTCTCAGACTTGATGTTGCCGATGAATTGACTGTTAAGTTTATAGAAGAAATAAAAAAAGCCGTAAAAAGAAATAACCGTGAAGCACTGCTTATAGGAGAAGTATGGGAAAACGCAGCAAGAAAAATTGCATGGAATGAAGAAAAATTTTATTTTGACACGGGTAGGCTTGACTCCGTAACAAATTATCCACTTCTTAAATCTATACTCGACTGCATAAAAAACTGCGACACTTCTCCGTTAATAAAAACAATATCGGAATTGTATACGGATTATCCGGAAGAAAACGCATTCCGTCTTTTTAATATTCTGTCAACCCATGATACTTTCCGTGCAATTTCATTCTTAGGAGCAACCCCTCCGAAAGCAAAAAAAGAAAGAGCTGTTTATAAAATGGACGAACAGCAATACGGAAGTTCTCTTAAAAAAATGAAATTGGCTTCCGCACTTCAAACTATGCTTCCCGGAACGCCGTGCATATACTACGGGGACGAAATAGGAATGGAAGGGCTGGAGGATCCTTTTAACCGTTTACCGATGAAATGGGCATCTCCCGCAAATGAGTTGCTTGAATGGTATAGAATATTATTAAAAACAAGAAAACAAAACCGCTCTCTTTATGAGGGCGATTTAAAAATAAAATATTATACAAAAACATTATTTGTGTTTGACAGAGAAAAATCAGGCGAAAGAATAAGAACATTCATAAATTTAAGCGATGAAAAAATAACTTTTGAAAATTCATTAAGCCGTGATTTAATATCCGGAGAATATTCAAATAAATTTTGTGTAGAACCTATGGACTGCAAAATAATAAAATTTCAGGATTTTGAAAACATTTTGCCAAGATCATAAACGGACTTAATCGGAATTACATCTGCTCCCTGTAAACTGATTTTTTCCAATTTTTTTGCACTGCGGTACGGTACGAGGATTTTTTTAAATCCAAGCCGTGCCGCTTCTTTTACGCGTGACTCAATAAAACTTACGGAACGCACTTCTCCCGACAGTCCCACTTCTCCTATCGCAACCAAATCATCGGCAATTTCAATATCGCGGTAAGCGGATATAAGTGCCAAAACAATTCCCAAATCGGAAGATGGTTCATCGAGTCTGAGCCCACCTGTAACATTAAGATAAACATCATATGAAGAAAATAGTATCCCAAGCCTTTTTTCGATAACCGCAATAAGTATTGACAGACGGTTATAATCTACGCCGGTAGTCATTCTTTTAGGTGCGGGAAATACGGTTTTAGAAACGAGAGTTTGAACCTCGGCAAGTATAGAACGAGTCCCTTCGAGAATACAAACCGTACAGTTTCCCGAAACATTTTTGGGTTTTTCGGAGAGAAGTGCTCTGCTTGGATCCGAAACTTCCTCAAGTCCGTTATCGCTCATTTCAAATACCCCGATTTCGTTTGTGGAACCAAATCGGTTTTTTGCAGCCCGTATAAGTCGATAAGACTGCGTACGCTCACCTTCAAACGAAAGGACCACATCGACCATATGTTCAAGTACTTTCGGGCCGGCAATGGCACCGTCTTTATTCACATGTCCCACTATGACCGTTGCCATATTTGATTTTTTTGTCGCATCTATTATAGCCATAGCAGTATTTTTTACCTGCGTAACACTTCCCGCTATAGACGGAATTTCAGGAGAAAACATTGTCTGAATGGAATCGATGATAAGTAAATCAGGCTTTATATTTTCAGCCTCTGCCAAAATCAAATCAATGTTGGTCTCACAAAGCAAAAAAACATTATCATTATTTACTCCGAGACGATCCGCTCTCATTTTTATCTGAAGTGCAGACTCTTCCCCCGAAACATACAATATGCGATAATCTTCCATCTGCTCGCAAATTTGCAATAATATTGTGCTTTTTCCGATTCCGGGCTCTCCCGAAAGAAAAATTACAGAACTTTTAACAATTCCTCCGCCTACTGCCCTGTCGAATTCGGAAATTCCCGTTTTGTATCTGAAAACGGTATTACTGTCAGAATTTATATTTTTTATAGGCACGGAAATAGATTCGCTTATTTTTAATTTTTTATGCTGAAAGGAATTATAGCTGTTTTCCGGAGTGGAAACTTTTTCTTCTATTGTATTCCAAGCTCCACATTCATAACATTTCCCTTGCCATTTTGAATATTCAAAACCGCAATTTGAACATTCATAAACAATTTTAGGAGTATTTTTCGCCATTTTTCTTCCTCTTTCGCCAATTTTATATTATCGTTTGAATAATCGAAGCTGAAATGACAAAAGCCAGCTCCGTTAAATATGTGTCATCGCAAAGCATAGCCAATTCTTCCGGGTTTGACATAAATCCACATTCTATAAGAATTGCCGGACAGTTTAATCTGTCTAAAACATAAATTGAGCTTCCGGATTTTTTTATTTCTCTGTTATTTTCGCTTTGAAGAGTTTTTTTGACATTACTCTGAATGTGTTCCGCCAGAACTTCCGACATAGAATTATTCGGCGAGTAAAAAACCTGCAATCCGTGATACTTGGATATTGGGAATTTGTTCATATGAATACTGACAAAAACTGCATCTTCATAAGAACCGGCAATTTTTACACGGTTTATAAGATCGGATTTTTTCTTCCCGTTTGTTCCTTCCGTCGAGAGAAGTGTATCGGTGCGGCGTGTCATAACACAGTCAACATCATGTAAAGATAAATACTTCATAATTTCGTTCGCAAGCTTAAGATTCAAATCTTTTTCAAGTATTCCGTCAACTTCGGCACCCCCGTCAATTCCGCCGTGTCCTGCATCTATAATTATTACCTTCCGTTTTTCAAAATTTGAATAAACGGGAAAACTTTCCTTGCTGCAACTGTCATCGCAATGAGTTGAAAAAAAGCACATCAACAGACCTAAAAGAACAAATAAAACCGATATAAATATAATTTTTATTAAAAAAGCTCTTGCTCTTTTTTCATATATAATCCCTTTCAAAAAATCACCTCATGGAATTATATGTGAAAAAAACTGCCTTATTAATAGTTATTTTTTATTTTTTCTTTTTCCTCATCGTATTTAATGCCGATTAAAGTTCTCAAGCGGAATGATTTATAACCGAGTGCATATGCCAAAGTCCCAACAATCAATGCCGGAATCAGTGACAACAAGTACCAGTATGCCGGAATTGAAGAAACATTATCTTTCAGCGTATCAAAAAATCCGGTATACATACACTGGACAAAGAGACTGTTAAAAAAGTAAAAAATCTGATACAGTGTATCGACGGTTCTTTCGGCAAACTCGGCATCGCTTTTAAAAATCGAGAAAATACACGCCGCCACATTTGTTACAATTGCCGGCAATGTTCCGGCGATTATAACAAAAGCTCCAGAAAACGCACTTATCTCTTTGCGATAATAACTGTTTGCATCTTTTGCACCTGCATGCCACATAAAACTGTATATAAGCCCCAAATAAAAAAATATGGATAGAATACTGCCTGCAAGTTCAAATTTTCCGTCGGCAAACGACTTACATATAAGTAAAAGCATTAAGGAATATACGGCAGATACTGTATGATTCAAAATTAATTTTACTATCGTGTTTGCGTTATACTTTATTATTTTCATATAAAAGCCTTTCTCCTGATTTTAAAAAAAGAGGCTGAAATCAGCCTCTTTTTGTCAATTATCTGTTGTTGCTGAAAACTCTTCGAAGCAAGCCGGACATATAATTTTTGAAGGGTCTATGGTTTCGTCCAAATAGACCTTTTCATTACACGACGGACAGGTTGTCTCAAGAAAGTCATATTCATCGCAATCACATTTGTCATCACAGCAAAGATCACACTCGTCTTCGCAAGTACAGCATCCGTCTTCATCAAGGAAATCGCAATCGGAGCAATCATCGGCACAGTCCCAAACATACTCTTCAAGCTCGCCGAGATCTTCGTCAATCTCTTCGATATATTCCTTAAGCACTTCGTTTTCGTCCCGAAGATTCGAAATTTCATCTGCCATATCCGAAACAAGCTCCGAAAGCAAAGAAATAACTTTACCCTCATTAGTATTTGTATCAAGTTTCATTCCGTCTATTACACCGTTGATATAAGTAGCTTTTTCTTTCAATGTCATGATGTTCAATCCTTTCTCAGAACAAAAATTAGACTCTTTCAAGATATTCGCCGGTACGGGTATCTATCTTTATAACATCGCCGATATCAACAAAAAGCGGAACTTTTATTTCGGCTCCTGTTTCAAGAGTTGCGGGCTTTGATGCACCTGTCGCCGTATCGCCTTTAAATCCGGGTTCGGTTTCTGTTACCGTAAGCTCAACAAACATCGGTGCTTCAACCGAAAATACATTTCCCTTATAAGAAGCAACCTTAACCATATCGTTTTCTTTAACAAACTTAAACGCATCGGAAAGTATATCCTTATTAAGAGGAAGTTGGTCGTATGTTTCCATATCCATGAAATAATACAATTCACCGTCAGAATAAAGGTACTGCATTTCCTTTCTTTCGACATACGCAGGCGTATATTTGTCGGAAGGATTAAAAGTCTTTTCAACAACCGCACCCGTTATAACATTTCTGAGTTTTGTACGAACGAATGCCGCACCTTTACCGGGCTTAACATGCTGAAATTCTATAACCTGCATTACGCTTCCATCCATTTCAAATGTTACGCCGTTTCTGAAATCTCCAGCAACTACTGCCATAATATTTCCTCCAATCAAATTCATTAATTAACTTTTTTCACTCTATTGTATACTATTTTTTAAAATTTTGCAATAGTTTTTAAAAAAAACACTTATTTTATTTTGTTTTTATTTAATTTCTATCAAATTTTTCGGAGATTCGGTGAGATTTGTATATCCATTTTCGTCAACAACGACTATATCTTCTATCCTGACTCCGAACTTTCCTTCCAAATATATTCCGGGTTCAACACTTAAAACCGAATTTTTGGGAATTGATTTGCTGTAATTCGGAGAAAAACTGCCGTTTTCGTGAACATCTATACCGAGCCCGTGACCTGTTGAGTGACCGAAACAGCCTTCATATCCGTTTTTATATATATAATCTCTTGCAGCTTTATCAACGGCAGAACCCGCTACACCCGCTTTAATTTTTGCAAGGGCCGCTTTTTGTGCCTCCAAGACGGTTTCATAAACTTTTTTCATTTCCTCACTTGCATTACCGAGCACAACTGTCCTTGTCATATCGGAACAATACCCGTTGTATTTTGCACCGAAATCCATAGTGATGAACGAATCGGCAGACAACGGCATATCCGACGGTACGCCGTGCGGTAAAGAAGAATTTTTCCCGGATACGCATATGGTATCAAATGCAATTCCCGAAGCACCATTTGAACGCATAAACATCTCAAGCTTCAACGCAACCGATTTTTCAGTTTCCCTTTTTGAAATATAATTTAAAATATATTCAAAAGCTCTGTCCGTAATTTTTTGTGCCGATTTTATAAATAAAATTTCATCTTTGCTTTTCACAAGACGATGTTCCGAAATTATTCCACCCAAATTATGAAATTTTATCTCCGAAAAAATCTGCTTCCATCGGTTATATTCGAAAACCGTCATTTTTAAGTCTTCTATCCAAAGGTTGAGCAATGAATGTTTTTTTAATAAAACTTTTATTGCATCGGAAAATTTCCCGTTTGCCAATACAACTTCTATTTCGCAACTTACAGCTTTTTTCGCCATTTCGTAATAACGAAAATCAACAATCAAATATGTCGCCTCATCTGTAATAAGCACAATCCCGTCCGATGAAAAAAACCTTGTAAAATAAAATCTGTTGGACTCCGATGTTATAAGAACGGCATTTGATCTATCGTTTTCACTGTAAAACTTTCTTCGAAAATTTTCAATACTTGTCATTTGACAGTCCTTTCATATATTGCAGTTTCATAAAAAACGAATCAACATCCTGAGTGCCTGCCGATTCGCAAATAACCGTAGGAGAAACTCCGAGTTTTGCTATCGTATCGGAAAACATTACGGGATCCGGACCGAATGAGGAATTTTCAAATGTGAGATGTCTCACTTCGCCTCCGTTGGAATACTCAATGCAGGAAAAATGGCAGTGTAAATTTTCGCAAACATCTGCACCGAGCCTTTGAGAAATTTTTTCAAAGCACTGTTTTACTTTATCCGATGTTGTCATATCTTCACCGTGACTTCTCGCATACAAATGTCCGAAATCAATTACAGGAACAAGCCTGCTGTCCATTGAGCACAAATCGATAACTTCATCCAATGTTCCAAGCTGGTTGACCTTACCCATAGTTTCAATTCCGATTTTTATGTCTTCGAATCCGTTATCAAACGCAGCCTGAAGAGTTTTATACAAAGTGTCGCGGGCATAAGATAAAGCAGTTGTTCTGTCAATCTTAGACGCACTTCCGGAATGTACGACGATAACAGAAGCTCCGAGTGCTTTGGCGGCTTCAAGGCTTTTAAGTATATAATTAACACTGTTTAAGCGTTTTTCCGGTTCCACACTTGAAAGGGAAATAAAATAAGGTGCATGAAGGGATAGCGAAATATCATTTTCAACTGCTTTCAGACCGATTGAAGCAAAAGTTTCAAGCGAAGCATTTACTCCTTTACCACACTCGTATTCATATGCGTCAAGCCCCATATTTTTTACCCATCCGGGTGCATCTATACTCGATTTATGACCGTGTGAAGCAAACAATGCCGAATTGCCTCCCGGTCCGAATTTAGCGTTTCTTTTCATATTTTCCGTAACCGTTCTTTTTTATTTTATTAAAAAAAGGTTTCTCCAACAATCTTTTAAATTTGATAAATGTACTTTCGTTTTCCGATAATCTGTCCACAAGTACCGAACGAATACTTGCACGCCCTCCTGCCCAAATATCCGTAAAAAGCTGATCTCCGATTATAATCGCACAATTTTTATCAATTCCCATTTTTTCTATTGCGGCAAAAATATTATCGGTTTTAGGCTTAAGCGATTCAAAATAATAATCCGTATCAAGCATATTGCAAAACTTTTCAACGCGTTCGCGGTGATTATTGGAAATAACGGCGGTTTTAATTCCCAAATGTTTCAGCCGAATAAATAAGTCAACCGTATTCTTTCCGGGAATTTCGGTGGCATACGGTTCAAGCGTGTTGTCGATATCGAAAAGTATCCCGTAAATTCCGTTTTTTTGCCAAAAATCATCGGGAATATCAAAAACACTGTGAAAATAGAATGTTGGTTTCAAAAAATTAAACATATTTTCTCCGTTTACATGATAGGATTTTCACAAGGTAATATATAAAGTAAAATTGTAAAGAAATGTGCTATACTCCCGCCTAAGACAAAAAGATGAAAAACAGAATGGAAATACCGGTGTTTAGATCCCATCAAATACAATACGGCACCGACAGTGTATAAAACTCCTCCGAGAGTCAGAAAAACAGTACCGCCCGTTCCGATGGCTTGAGCAACATCTTTAATGAATATTATTATGCACCAGCCCATTCCCAAATAACAAATCATGGACAGAAGATTAAACTTTTTCCAGTCTATCGCCGTAAAAACACAACCGATAACAGTTATTCCCCACACTATTCCGAACAAAGTCCAACCGTACGCCGATTTAATATCATGCAGTGTTACAAGAGTAATCGGCGTATATGTACCGGCAATCAAAAAAAATATGGTACAGTGATCTATTACTTGCAAAACTTTTTTTGCGAATACATGAGTGATACCGTGATACACCGCAGAAGCCGTGTACAGCAATATCATTGTTGAACCGTAAATCGCAGCACTGACAACGGATCTTGCATTTCCCCTGAGTGCAGCAATTACCACGCACAGAACCAAAGCCGCAATTCCGAATACGGCACCTACTCCGTGAGATACAGAATTAAATATTTCTTCACCCTTTGTATAATCGGGAAGATTTCTGTCTTTTAATTTTGTCCTTTTCATAGTTTCCTCCGTAAAAAACGGCAACCCTTAAGGTTGCCGTCAAGCCGATTAACCTCCGAGATACGCCCTCTTAACCGAATCGCTTTCGGACAGCTCTTTACCCGTTCCGTTTAAAGTGATCTCTCCGTTTTCAAGAACATAAGCCCTGTCGGAAATTTCAAGTGCTTTTCCGGCGTTCTGTTCAACAAGCAAAATTGTCGTACCGTCGCGGTGAAGCTGTTTGATAATATCAAATACCAAATCGACCAAAAGCGGTGAAAGTCCCATTGACGGTTCGTCCAGCATTAACAGCTTCGGACGGCTCATAATCGCTCTTCCCATTGCAAGCATTTGTTGCTCTCCGCCCGAAAGCGTCCCGGCAACCTGCGATTTTCTTTCGGCAAGTCGGGGAAAAAGCTTATATACTTTGGCAATATCCTGCTTTACAGAAGACTTATCCGTATCGGTATATGCACCCATAAGTAAATTTTCATAAACGGTCAGTTCGGAAAAAACTCTTCTTCCCTCCGGAACCTGTGTCATTCCAAGCTTAACGATTTTGTGAGTCGGAAGAGAATTAATCAATTGACCGCCGTAAATTATTTCTCCGGATTTTGCCGGAACGAGTCCCATAACGCTTTGCATAGTGGTTGTTTTACCTGCACCGTTTGCACCGATAAGTGTTACGAGTTCACCTTCATTTACATGAAAAGATATGCCCTTGATAGCACGAATTACACCGTAAAATACCTCAAGATTCTTTAATTCCAGAAGTGCCATTAATCTTCCTCCATTTTTAATTACCGATATAAGCTCTGATTACTTCGGGATCGTTAAGTGCTTGCTCTGCTGTTCCCTGTGCAAGCACCGTGCCGAAGTTCAAAACGGTTATTTCATCGCACAAACCGGCAACAAACTTCAAATCATGTTCAATCAAAAGAATCGTTATATCGAATTTGTCGCGAATCAGGCGTACCGTTTTCATCAAATCTTCCGTTTCATGTGCATTCATGCCGGCGGCAGGTTCATCAAGAAGCAAAAGCTTCGGAGAAGTCGCAAGAGCACGTGCAATTTCCAATTTTCTCTGTTTGCCGTACGGCAAATTACAGGCAAGATTATTGCGTTCATCGAGCAAATCAAAAATGCCGAGAATTTCTTTTGCACGGTTTCTCATATTTTTTTCCGACTTAAAGTGATTCGGAAGACGAAACATAGCGTCAAACAGAGAAGATTTGAATTCGGGTGAATTGTGTAAACCTACCATGACATTGTGAATGACGCTCATATTGTTAAACAGACGAATATTCTGAAATGTTCTTGCTATACCGTTATGATTGATTTTTTCCTGACCGTATCCTTTAAGCTCTTTGCCGTCAAGATAAAATGTACCGCAGGTAGGTTTATATACGCCTGTGAGCAAATTGAATATTGTTGTCTTACCTGCACCGTTGGGACCGACAAGTCCGTAAATCTGTTTTTTGCGAATTTTTAAATTAACATCTTCAGCCGCTTTCAATCCGCCGAAAGAGATGCCGAGATTTCGGGTTTCAAGCATATAATCCGACATAATTACTTATCCCCCTTGTCATCTTCTCTTTGAAGTGTCTCTTTTCCTGATAAATCGGTTGAAAGAATTGCATCCATTTTTATCTTTGTCGGTATTTTATCCCAATTAGCTTTATCGCTTTTAATTCTTGAGGGATCATGTTTCGGCTTATAAAAATGTTTTATTAAATTAGCGAAATTGTAATGTTCTCTAAACGCGGCAAACTTAGGTGCATTGTTGTAGATAACTATGGCAATGAGAATAAGAGCATAAAACAAATTTTGAAGGACGGCAAGTCCGCCGGTTAAAACCGTCGCAAGTTTTGTATTCAGGAATGTAATGAGAACTGCGGCAATAATAGAGCCGTTAATGCTTCCGATACCTCCCAAAACAACCATAACAAGAATTTCAATCGAATAATTATAGCCGAATTTTGTACTCTGAACATTATAATTGGCGAAGCTGTAAATAACACCCGCAATTCCGGAAAAAAAAGCAGAAATGGTAAACGCAATAAGTTTATACTTTGTAACCGGAATACCGGTAGCTCGTGCGGCAATTTCATTATCTCTTATCGATGTTATGGCACGGCCATGTTTTGAGCGAATCAAATTTTGAATAACCAAAGCGGTAAGTACGGCAAAGGCAAAACCCAAAACAAAAAGTGTGTTTTTATTAAATCTCGGCGTTGAAAGGCCTATCGATCCACCGAAAGTATCTTTACTTGTATTTTGAAAGATAGATTTAACTATTTCGCCGAAAGCGAGCGTTACAATTGCAAGATAATCCCCCTTCAGTCTAAGTGCGGGTAACCCTATAATCACTCCGCATACGGCGGCACAAACGCCTCCGACTATCAAAGAAATAAAAAAGTTTACAAGCGAAGGGTCTTTGGAAGTTCCCATTTGGAATGAATCGACCAAAATCGCAGAAACTTTTCCGCCAATGTAAGCACCGACACACATGAATCCCGCATGACCTAACGAAAGTTCCCCGAGAAATCCTACAACAAGGCTGAGAGAAAGCGACAATATTATGGCAATGGATATTTTTTCAAAAAGATAAAGCGATGACGCGGAAAAGCCGACCGTAAAAGTAATAATTGTCAAAACAATCAAAAAAACGGTCATTATTAAAACATTGAGATTGTTTTTCAAAAATTTATTTTTTCTTTTCATTATACTTTCTCCCTTCTCTTCTTACCGAGAAATCCCGTGGGTTTAACGAGAAGAATAATGATGAGAACAGAAAATTCGATAGCGTCGGTATACGGTGCAATCACTGTAATTTTATATGAAATCGTTTCGATGATGCCTAAGAGTATTCCGCCGAGCATAGCACCCGGAATAGAACCGATTCCACCTATAACAGCGGCAGTAAAAGCCTTAATTCCGGGCAAAGAACCGAAAGTGTTCGATAAGCTCGGAGACTTCAAAAGATAAAACAGACCCGCCAAAGCAGCCAAAGCGGAACCTATTGCAAATGTTATGGAAATTATTTTGTTTACATTAATTCCCATAAGCTGTGCCGCACCTTTATCTTCGGATACCGCAACCATAGCACGACCTGTTTTTGTGTATTTTACAAAAAGCGTTAAACCTATCATAACAGCAATAGTCGAAGCAAGAGTTATGAGAGTACTCACCTGAAGACTAAGCCCCCAGAAACGAATAATTTTCTGTTCAGCAATATTTACCATTTTGGGTGATGCACCGAAAATAATCTGTGCGAGGCTCTGCAAAAGATAACTAACTCCTATTCCGGTGATAAGAACGGCAAGAGGAGATGACCCACGCAAAGGTTTATATGCGATTTTTTCTATTATAACGCCTAAAATTATGCAAAAAACAACAGATGACAAAATCGCAAGTGACGGATATCCGCTAAGATTTAAAACTACGGAAATCGTATATCCGCCTGCCATAATTATATCACCGTGAGCGAAATTAAGCATTTTTGCAATACCGTACACCATTGTGTATCCCAAAGCAATCATAGCGTAAATACCGCCAAGACTCAAACCGTTAATTATTGTCGTTATGAATTCCATAATAATTTCCTTATTATAATTGTATATACGATATTGCCGACGCATATTAACGCGTCAGCAATACCGTCGTATTTAAAGCAAATATTTATTCGTTTTCTCTATTTTATCCGGCTATCATAGCTTCTTTTACAACAAATTTTACAGCATCTTTTTTAACATAGCCGTTTGCGTCCCATGTAATATTTTCGCCTGTAACTCCGCTAAATGTAAATCCTGACTGAAATTCTTCTTTAAGAAGATCGCAAAGATCGGACGCGGAAATCGTAACGCTGATAGAATCGGGGTTCTTTTCCTGAATAGACTTCATTGCTTCGTAAATTGCGTAAACGCAGTCATAAGCCGAAGCACCGAACTGATTAAGCGTATCTGCACCGTATTTCGTTACATATTTATCGATAAATTCCTTGGCTTTGCCATCGGTAGCATTGGAATTAAAGTGTGAAAGCATGGAAATTTCCTGCGGTATTGAATCAATATCAAATCCGTCTGCGGAAGCTATTCCGTCAAATCCGTCACAACCGTAATAAACAGCATCTTCGCCTACAATTTCTTTAGCCTGCGTCATAAAAAGAGATGCGGGAGTATAATAAATGGGCATAAAGATAAACTTACAATCTTTAAGCGTTTGAATCTGTGAGCTGAAATCACTCGTATTTGCATCTGTAAACATGGTTTCGATGACAGTTATCGAAGAATCGAGATTTTCCTTAAACTGTTCGAAAATACCCTGTGAATAAGGATCGTCCGACTTGTAGAAAACGCCTATTGTCTGTCCCTTATAATTTTCGTTTACAAATTTTGCCGAAACTTTACCCTGATTTCCGTCGGCAAAACACATCTGATAACCGTTTTCGTTCTCGGGTATATCATCACCCGAAGCGGACGGTGTAAGGAAGAAAACATTGTCTTCAACGGAGAGATTGGAAAATTCAAGTCCGGGAGCAGTTGTAACCGTTCCGAGCGATACCTGCATTCCGCCCTCGTACAAGCTTGCATAGTTCGTTGAAATTTTATCCGGATTATGCATATCATCGACAACTACCAACTTGAATTTTACGCCGTTAAGACCTCCTGCGGCATTAATTTCGTCGACAGCCATCTGTGCGGCATTTTTAACGGCCGTTCCGTAAACGGAAGCTCCACCGGTCAAAGGTCCGGAAACACCTATAACATACTCTGTGTTATCCTTCGTATAATTTTTTGTGCCGCAACCGACGAAACCTACTGCAAGAGCCGCCAGCATTGACAGTGTGAGAACAAAAGAAAAAATCTTTTTCATATTTTTACCTCCATATCAAAATCATGATATTTAATATATAAAACCGCAATAATATTTCGAGCGGGTTTTATAACAAAAGAAAAACAGACGCCGTAAAAGAAGGCGTCATTTCATACAAAGGCAAAGAGAGAACATACCGACAGAAAATGTCCGCACAAAACTCGGTGTATTTGAGGCTGCCGTTACAAATGCCATCTCTTCTCCCCCTCTTTGAAAAATTATGTAAAGATTTTACTACCAAATTAATATTTTGTCAATACTTTTTTACAACAAATCCCCCATACAAGGGGGATTTGTTATTGTACAAAAGTTACTAAAATTATATGTTTCTTACCCTAATTACAAAATCGAGAGCATTTAAAGCATTTATATCGATTTGTTCATCTGAATCCACTATAGCATAACCGTACGCTTTGCGAACGCCGGATGTAACATTAGCTGATTTCGTAATCCCCGTAATTTTTGTCAAAGCGTCATCGCAAGCTTTGAAAAGGACGCATACTCTGAAAGCTTTGTTCTTCGGTGCAGATACTGCGGGATAATTCACGGAATTAACTATATTACCGTTTTCAAGATAATCTATCAATTCTTTTGCCGCCATAATCGCACAGTTGTCTTCGGACTCCGGAGTAGAAGCACCAAGATGAGGAATAGATACAACATTCTTGTATTCGTGTAGATCGTTTGTGGGAAAATCCACTACATACGAAGCAACTTTTTCATTATCAAGTGCAAGCTTTATATCCGAAGAATTAACAAGATCGGCACGGGCAAGATTAATTATACGAACTCCGTCTTTCATCTTACCGATTGTATCGGTATTTACAGAACCCTTTGTTTCCGGAGTTGACGGAATATGAAGTGTTATAAAATCCGATACACTGTAAAGTTCTTCGATATCTTTGACAATTTTTACACGGGAATCAAGAGCATGAGCCGCTTTTACCGAGAGGAAGGGATCGTATCCGACAACATTCATTCCGAGTCCCAGAGCTGTGTTGGCTACCATTGCACCTATTGCACCGAGTCCCACTACACCTAAAGTTTTTCCGAAAAGTTCCGGCCCAACATATGCTCCTTTCCCTTTTTCGACGGCTTTGGCAATATCTTCATCCGGGCTTATGGTCTTAACCCAATTTATACCGTCGACAATTTTACGGCAGGACAAAAGGAGAGCTGCAACAGCAAGCTCTTTAACTGCATTGGCATTTGCTCCGGGAGTGTTGAAAACAACAATTCCCGCATCTGCCGCACGGTCAAGCGGAATGTTATTGACACCTGCTCCGGCTCTTGCTATCGCCAACAAAGACTGTTCAAATTCCATATCATGCATAACCGCAGAGCGTACCATTATGGCATCCGGATTTGCAACATCATCTCCCACAGTATATTTCCCGTCGAAAAGTGATGTTCCGCATTTTGCGATTTTATTAAGAAGTTTTATATTCATTTGTGCTCCTCTTCATATTTCTTAAGAAATTCTACAAGTGACTCTACGCCTTCAATCGGCATAGCATTATAAATCGACGCCCTCATACCGCCGACAGAGCGATGTCCCTTAATATTAACAAAACCGTTTTCGGCAGCTTTTTTGCAGAAATCGGCATCGAGATCGGGATCTCCGGTTACAAAGCATACATTCATCAAAGAACGGACATTCTTTTCAGCTGTCGGTTTAAAGAGTTTTGAATTATCAAGGTAGTCGTAAAGAATCGATGCTTTCTTTTTATTAATTTCATTCATCGCTTTAAGACCGCCGAGAGATTCAACCCACTTAAATACGAGTCCCGCAACATAAATTGCGTAGCACGGAGGCGTGTTATACATAGAATCGTTATCGGATAAAGTCTTGTAATCAAGCATAACCGGAGTATCAGGTCTTGCATTGCCGAGAAGGTCCTCGCGAATTATAACAACGGTAAGGCCGGAAGGTCCCATATTCTTCTGTGCACCGGCATAAATCATGCCGAATTTGGAGACATCAACCGGTTCGGAAAGAATGCAGGACGACATATCGGCTACAAGCGGGATATCTCCCGTATCCGGTATATAATCGTAATGAGTTCCGTAAATGGTATTGTTGAAACAAATGTGAACATAGTCAGCATCGGGACGGATATCGTCATGCGTAATCTTCGGAATATAAGTGAAATTCTTATCTTTTGATGAAGCAATTTCTTTTACATCACCGTACTTTTGTGCTTCTTTATATGCTTTTCCCGAAAACTGTCCCGATACTATATAATCGGCTTTACCGTTTTTGTTCATCAAATTAAGCGGAACGGCGGCAAACTGTGTTGTTGCTCCTCCCTGCATAAAAATAATCTTATAATTTTCAGGTATAGACAAAACCCGTCTGAAAGTATCGAATGCTTCATTAATAATCGATTCGTAAACTTTTGATCTGTGGCTCATCTCCATAACGGACATACCCGAACCGTTATAGTCGGTCATCTCTGCGGCACAGGTATTCAAAACTTCAAGCGGAAGCATTGAAGGTCCTGCGGAAAAATTATAAACTCTACTCATGGTTGATATTCCTCCTTGCAAACTCAACTAAGTTGTTAAATATACTGTATTATACCCCTATTTCCCGTTATTGTCAATACTTATAAGCATTTTATTTAAAAATATTTATTACGGTAAAACATTTATTTCGTAACTGTTTATGACGGGATATACACATAAACATCGCACATAAAAAATATACGGCAAGTTACCGAAATGTGTTACAACAAATCCGTTTAACAGTTTATCGAGATTTTCCGTGCGTTTACTAACTCATAGATTTTTTAAGAAAGAAAAAGCACCTCAAAGTGTCAACTTTGAGGTGCATATTTGCAAATAAAAATAAAAATTACTTGAGATTAGCTTTAAGATTCTCGAGCTGTGTACGAAGTTCCTGAGGAAGTTTATCGCCGAATTTCTTATAATGTTCTTCGATTTCAGCCACTTCCCGAAGCCATACTTCCCTATCTACCGTCAAAATATCCTTAAGCGTATCGCGTGAAAAATCACCTATATCCGTAAGGTCTATATCATCTACATTCGGAACATATCCTATTGCTGTTTCAACGGCATCTACCTTGCCCTCGCAACGATCTATAATCCAATTGAGGACACGAATATTATCGCCAAATCCGGGCCATACAAAATTGCCTTCGTCATCGGTTCTGAACCAGTTAACATTGAATATCTTCGGTGCTTTATCTCCGAGCTTTTTGCCCATATCGAGCCAGTGACGGAAATAATCACCCATATTGTAACCGCAGAACGGAAGCATTGCCATAGGATCTCTGCGAACAACTCCGACAGCACCGGCTGCAGCAGCAGTAGTTTCGGAAGCCATTGCCGAACCTACGAACACACCGTTTTCCCAGCTCTTTGACTGATATACGAGGGGAGCTGTCTTTGCACGGCGTCCGCCGAATATTATAGCGGAAATGGGCACGCCCGCACCCTTGTTAAATTCATCGGAAATACATGGACAGTTCTCGGCAGGTGCTGTAAAACGGCTGTTGGGGTGAGCAGCACAAGTAGATTTGTCGGCTTTATTGAATTTAGCGGGATCCCAATGATTACCTTTCCAATCAAGAGCATTTTCGGGAAGATTCTTATTAAGTCCTTCCCACCAAACCGTATTATCATTGAGATCGAGACATACATTTGTGAAAATCGTATTCTTTCTCGTGGAAGCAAGTGCATTGTAATTTGACTTTTCATTAGTGCCCGGAGCTACGCCGAAAAATCCGTTTTCGGGATTAATGGCATAAAGTCTGCCGTCATCGCCTATTCTCATCCAAGCGATATCGTCGCCTACCGTCCATACTTTATATCCTTTGTCTCTGAGATACTTGGGAGGAATAAGCATAGCGAGGTTTGTCTTTCCGCAGGCAGACGGGAATGCAGCCGCAACATACTTAACTTCGCCCTTCGGGTTCTGTATACCGAGAATGAGCATATGTTCCGCCATCCAGCCCTCTTTCCAGCCCTGATAAGAAGCAATACGGAGAGCAAAGCATTTCTTTCCGAGAAGAACATTTCCGCCATAACCGGAGTTTACCGAAATAATAGTATTGTCTTCGGGGAATTGACATATATATCTCTTCTCCGGATCAACATCGCATCTTGAATGAAGTCCTCTTACCCAATCGTTGCTGTCCTTGAGAACATCAAAGACTTTGGGGCTTACACGAGTCATTATAATCATATTAAGAACTACATAAATCGAATCCGTAACTTCAACTCCGATTTTTGCAAGAGGAGAACCGATAGGTCCCATAGAAAAAGGAATAATGTACATTGTGCGTCCTTTGTATGAACCTCTGGCAATACCGTAAAGCTTCTTATACATTTCTTCCGGATCGCACCAATTGTTTGTAGGGCCTGCATTTTCGCGGTTTTTGGAACAAATAAAAGTTCTGTCTTCAACGCGTGCAACATCATTCGGATTTGTTCTGTGAAGATAACATCCCGGAAGCTTTTCCTGGTTAAGTTGAATAAGTTCACCGAGCTCAACCGCTTGGCGTCTGAGATCTTCAATTTGTTCTTCACTTCCGTCAACCCAAACAACATTGTCCGGACAAAGAAGTTCTTTCATTTCGTCAAGCCACTTAAGGACTGTTTTGTTCTGTGTCATTTTCTGTACCAACTTTCTATAAAATTTATTATAAATTAAATTTATAACAGTGCAAGAATACAAAGCACTCTATGTTATATTATACCATCTATTTTTCTTTTTGCAAGAAATTTTTAATAAAAAATGCAAAACGGTTAAAAAATTCATTTTCTCTTAACAAAGTGCATAAATACATACGGCCAAACAGTACCCGCAAAAAATACAACCACAAAATATCTCAAAGAATCGGCAAGAATTTGCGGAAAATTTATTGCGACGAACAAAGCCTTTAATCCTTCCTTAAATGCAAGCAGCACAGCCGCTCCGACAACAACTTTTATTATTTGCTTATAAAAAGGAGCACTCGTTGTGAAATTCAAATATTTGTCGTCGATGAACCACGAAACGACAAATGCAATTGTTGCTCCAAGCATTTTTGAAGCAAATTTAATTGAATCCTCATAAGTTTCCGTCATCTCGGCGGAAGAATTTCCCGTACAGGATATTATCGAATAAGCAAAAAGCACGCCTATAATCAATACGGCAAATGCACGAAGGATAAAAGAAAAAGTATCTGAAGAATATTTTTTCCCGATTGCATAAAATCCCACAACCAAAAAAGTGTTAAAAACGAGTGAAAACAGCACATCAGACGGATAATGTACGCCTAAATACACACGGGAAATTGCTATAAGCAAAGTTATTACTACAAGACTTACCGACAGTGCTTTCTTTTTTCTGTACAGTAAAGCTATACCTCCGTATGTTGTTGTCGCAATTTGAGTATGCCCGCTCGGAAAAGAAAACCCTCCGGCATCTTTCATTGCTTCTGCAACGGGCTTAAAATCGGGATGTACAATCCACGGCCGTTCGACTTTGCAAATCATTTTTAAAAACTGTGTTACCGTTTGACCTATTAATCCGCAGTAAAGAATAAAAAAACCGTATTTTTTATTCACGCACCAGATAAGGACAAGTGCAAAAATCAAAAAAATCGTTTCCCAACCGAGATATGTTATCACAAGAAAAAACTTATCGAAAAACGGTGTTCTGTGACGCTCAAAAAATTCAAGAATTTCCATGTTTTCTCCTCACAATGCGTATATGCGGAGCATAAGCTCCGCATATAAAAATCAAAATAAAATCACTTAACAATTTGACGGGCTCTTTCAGCTATACTATCAGCATCAAGTCCAAAAGATTTAATAAGTTCTGCTGCCTTGCCGGATTTTCCGTAAACATCGGGAACACCTATACGCACTACTTTAGCACCGATTCCCTCTTCGCACAAGGCTTCACATACTGCACCGCCGAGACCGCCTATAATACTGTGCTCTTCGGCAGTAATTACTTTTCCGGTTTTAGCGGCTGATTTAATAACAAGATTTTTATCAAGCGGCTTAATAGTATGAATATTAATAACTTCAGCGGAAATCCCGTCTTTTTTAAGAATCTCACACGCATTAAGTGCTTCGTTGACCATTATTCCGGTAGCGATTATGGTCACATCTTTTCCTTCGTTAAGAAGCACTCCTTTTCCAATCTCAAAATTGTATGTCTGCTGATCGTTAATAACCGGAACCGCAAGTCTTCCGAATCTTAAGTATACAGGTCCGTCATGTTTTATTGCCGCTTCAACTGCCGCACGGGCTTCAACTGCATCTGCGGGATTAATTACAACCATTCCGGGAATCGTTCTCATAAGTGCCAAATCTTCGTTGCATTGATGAGTTGCACCGTCTTCACCTACTGAAACGCCTGCATGTGTTGCACCGATTTTAACATTCAAATGTGCATATCCTATGGAATTTCTGATTTGTTCATAAGCTCTTCCCGCCGCAAACATAGCAAAAGAGCTGGCAAAAGGTATTTTACCCGTCGTTGCAACTCCTGCCGCAACCGACATCATATTGCCTTCTGCGATACCGCAATCAAAAAATCTGTCGGGGTATTTTTTCTTAAAGTTAATCGTCTTTGTTGATTTTGCAAGATCCGCATCGAACACCACTATATTCGGATTTTCTCCGAATTCTTCAAGCGCATTTCCATATGCCTCTCTTGTGGCAATTTTTTGTCCAAGTTCATATTTCATGTGTTTTTCTCCTTTCATGACCTCTTAAAAAGACGCAGTAATCTCGGCAACAGCTTTTTCGTACTGTTCGGAATTCGGTGCGGTTCCGTGCCATTCAACCTGATTTTCCATGAACGAAACGCCTTTTCCCTTGACAGTCTTCAAAACAATTACGGACGGTTTACCTTTGATATTCAAACAAGTGTTTACCGCATCGTCAATTGCATCAAAATCGTGTCCGTCTGCGACAAGAACATTCCAGCCGAACGACTTAAACTTTTCATCAATGGGAGTTGGATTAATTACATCGACAATCGGCCCGTCGATTTGCAAACCGTTAAAATCGACAAATGCAATCAAATTATCAAGTTTATAATGCGATGCAAACATTGCCGCTTCCCAAACTTGTCCTTCTTCACATTCACCGTCTCCCAGTGCGGTATATACTCTGTATTTTTCACCTGAAACTTTAGCAGAAAGTGCCATTCCGCAAGCAGCCGAAATTCCAAGTCCGAGAGAACCGGTGGAAATATCGACACCCGGTATATTTTTCATATCGGGATGTCCCTGCAAAATACTTCCCTCTTTACGAAATGTTTTAAGCAATTCGGTAGAAAAGTAACCTTTCAAAGCAAGAGTCGAATAAAGTGCCGGAGAAGCGTGTCCTTTGGATAAAACGAAACGGTCTCTTGAAGGATCTTTGGGACATTCGGGATTCACATTCATTTTTTCAAAATAAAGGTATGACAGAAGATCGGCAACAGACAATGAACCGCCCGGATGCCCGGAATTTGCACTGTAAACACATTCAAGTGCACCGAGTCTTATCTTTGCGGCGGTTTCAGTTAAAAATTTCTTTTTTGATTCGTTCATTTTTTCCTCCTAAAACAAATATTATTAATCGTCAATTATTTGTTATACATATTTTCAATACGCAAAAGCACATCGTTGAAATAGTCGGGTAAATCACTTTCGAAATACATATGAATATTTTTCGTCGGATGATTAAACCCAATCGCTTTAGCGTGCAAACACTGACCTTTTAAGGAAAAATCGGGAAGATTGCCGGAGCAATACACATCGTCACCGACTATCGGGTGCCCTATCGCTTTCATATGCACTCTGATTTGGTGAGTTCTTCCTGTCTCCAAATTAAATTGAAGATGACTGAATTTTCCGTAACTTTCCAGCACTTTGTAATGAGTAACTGCTTTCCTGACTCCCGGCAACATTGAATTTTCATCATAAGGTGCCATTTTTTTTCTATCGGTCAAAGAACGGCCTATCGAATATCTTATATCTCCGCAATCTTCACGGGGAGTACCGTGAACAACGGCTTCATAACAACGGTCAAAGGAATGGTCTTTTATTTGTGACGCCAAACTGATGTGAGAAATATCATTTTTGGCAACAATTAAAAGTCCGCTTGTATTCTTATCGATTCTATGGACGATTCCCGGACGCAACACGCCGTTTATCCCGGATAAGTCTTTAATGTGATACATAAGAGCATTAACAAGGGTACCGGAAAAATTACCGGGAGCCGGGTGTACCACCATTCCCTGTACTTTGTTAACCACCAGCAAATCCGTATCTTCATAAACTATATCCAACGGAATATTTTCGGGTAACACCTCCGAAGACTGAAGTACCGGAAATTTGACGCTGACAACATCGCCGTCATTCAGTATATAACTTTTTTTTTGTAAAGAAGAATTAACTTTTACAAGGTCGGATTTAATGAAATCCGACGCTTTCGATCTGGAAATTTGATAAGTTTCCGACAAATATGTATCTAATCTGATGCCGCTTACCGTTACCGTTTGCTCATCGTCAAACTCATTGTCTGTGAAACATTTTTCATTCATTGATATTTTCATCTTTGTTTTCCTTTCTCTCCTTTGAAGGAAAAAAAGTATCATCATAAAACAAAAGATAAACGGCAAACAGCACTATACCGACCGTTATACAACTGTCAGCCAAATTGAAGACCGCAAAATCAACAAATGTTATTTCTATGAAATCAACAACATATCCAAAAAAAATTCTGTCAATCATATTTGCAATTCCGCCGCCCAAAATCATGGAAAGGGAAACCGTATAGAGCTTATTATGCGTATAAGACTTTTTCAGAACAAAAGCAATCAAAAAAATGAAAACTAACGATGCCGCCATAAAAATCCATCTGTGATCGCTTAACATTCCGAAAGCCGCACCCTCATTTTTAATATAAGTAAAATCAACAATTCCGGGTATGACACATAGTGATGAATTATACGGAATAAGCTGAACCACAAGGTATTTTGACAAAATATCAAATAAAATTACGAGCAAAACAATATTAAATACCAACGACATATTTCCTTTCCGTTTAAAATTATGCCAAAATCGTCTCGTCTTCGTCTGAACGAATGGTATCGATCTTTTCCTTTGCCGTCTCTATCTGTTTCTCGGTCGTTTTTTCAAAATTTGCAAATGAATCATTCCCGTTAGGAAAATCAAGGTTTAAATTCATATCCTTAAGGATTTTTAAATGCTCCAAATATTCATCGTACAAACGCTGTCTGAAATCTTCGGAAAGTTTTTTTATATGTTCCGCTTCTTTCAGGCACTCATCAATCTTTTTTTCCGCTTCGGCAACATTTTCTCTGCAAGTTTCGCGTGAAGACTCTATGATTTTATCTGCTTCAACCCTTGCCTGAGAAACTATTGTTTCTCCGAGTTTTTGAGCCTTAACAATAACAGAACGAATGGTATCCTCATCGTTGTGAAGCTCGCTGTATTTAATCTTCGTATTATGCAATTCTTTTTCGAGCTCCGCATTTTTCTTATATATTTCAGTATATTTATCTATGAGAAAATCAATGTAATCATCGACTTCCGAAACAACATATCCTCTTACCGATTTATTAAAACTTTTATTTTTCAATTCATGAGGTGCTATCATGAGACTATTTCCTTTCAATATAGTTGCCGAATTTTTTTAACACTATTCTTAATTTATCACGGCGTGTCGTCCCCGCTGTATCAAAAAAAATAAATTTTCCGTATCCTTTGATTGAAAAAACATCACCTATCGAAATTACGGCAGACGGATTCAAAACAGGAGAGGAAAAAACTTTGAAATTCCCGTTTTCAATAAAATTTTTAACCTGCGAACGCGACTTATCTGTAATCGCGGCCGCAAAACAGTCAATACGCAAAGACGGCACAAGTATTTCCATGTCTTCAAACTGCATTTGAAGAGAATTATATTCTTCGGGATCTATGTACTCAAGCCTAATCTTTGCTCCCGCACAGGAAGTGAAAGAATTAAAAACATAATCCGACATTTGCGAGTTATTCCACACGGTAAAATACGCAGAAAAATTTTCAGAGACAAGTATATCTCCGAAAAACTTTCTGTCAATCCCAAGCGACATCAACGCACCTAAATAATCACGGTGCGAAGGGAAATGAAATTTATCAGGTCGTGCACAAACATACACGAAATCGGGGTGTTCGTCTCCTATAACGAGAAATTTCCTTACAGAATCTTTCCTTAGCGATATAAAAGAATACTCTTTAAACGAATTATCACAAAAAAAGCCTTTTGCCAAAGAATATGCGGCCTCATCGACAAAGCCAATTTGAGAAGAGGCTCCTTTGTTTTCGAAGTTTCTGACCGCTCCCGAAAGCTTAGACAAAAAAGAAAAATTCTCATGCGTATAATCGGAAAAATTCACAAAGCAAACACCTTTCGACAAACCAAATCTTTTCACAGGAGATTGCCGATCGCTTACGCTTGGAAACGATCGGCAAAAACTGCATTAAAACTTAAGGAATCCCGCCCTGCGATTAAACGATATTCGCACTTTCCTGAGTTTCCGAAATTTGCTCTCCGGATACATCTACATTACTCGGAGTAATGACATATGTACAATTGGCAACCTTCTTAAGATTACCGTTAATTGCATACGCAACGCCGTTAAGAAAATCAATAAGACGGCGTGCGGTCTCCCTGTTTGTATCTTCAAGATTCAATAAAATAGTCTTTCTGTCAAGCAAATGGTCGGCAATCTGAGTAACGGCATCTAAGCGATCCGGCTTAACAACTTTCATTTCGATAGAACTGCCGGAAGACACACTTACACTTGACTGACGCAAATTTCTGTCAGCAGGTTCGCTTGTGGGAACACCGTAATCTTCCTCTTCTTCGTCACCGCGTCCGGAATATTCAATTTCCGAATCTCCACCATAAAGTATTTTGTCGAGTTTATCCTTAAAACCCATGATAAAAACCTCCGTAACATTAAATTTCTTTTTTTTGATAATTTCTTTTGCCAAATACAGATGAGCCGACACGAATCATATTAGCACCTTCTTCAATAGCAATTTCATAATCATCACTCATTCCCATTGACAGAATATCCATACTTATATTATCTATGTTTTTTTGCGATATGTCAACATATATTTTCATAATTTTACGAAAAATTTGTCTTTGCGTCTCCGAATCCGTCAAAATCGGCGGAATTGCCATAAGTCCGCACACCTTTATATTCTCAAATTTTGAAACATCCGTTAAAAAGTTTTCGACTTCTTCAGGTGAGATTCCGCCTTTCGATTCTTCACCGCAAATATTAATCTCAACCAGAACTTTCATTACGATACCGTGCTTTTTTGCTTGCCTATCGATTTCCCGTGCAAGAGCAAGCGAATCCAACGACTGTATCATATCGACTTTGTCAATTATATATTTTACTTTATTTGTTTGCAAGTGACCGATGAAATGCACAGACACTTCTTTACGGTCAATCGCATCATACTTACTTAAAAGCTCCTGAACCTTATTCTCTCCGATTACCTTAATTCCGCACGAAACAGCGGCATTTATCCTTTCGGAAGAGTTCATTTTAGTTGCTGCCAGAATAACTACATCATCATTTCTGCCGACTTTTTTAAGAGCTTCTCCTACATTCCTTTTTATTATATCAATATTTTCGGAAATTGTCAAATATTCTTTTTCCATTTTTTCAGCCTATCATCTTTCCGTCATATAAATTTTTTCCGTCCGTAATCACGGTATCAAACATTTGCAAATAGCCGTACTTACAATCTTCGTTTTCAATCGGATCGTTAATATCTATAATATAATCGGTATCGGTTTCTGCAATTTTTTCACATCGTTTAAAAGTCACGGCATTGCCGACAAGCACATAAACGCCGATGTAACCGTCTACAATTCTCAGTGACTGTTTTGAAATCTTCAGTCCCGTATAATCGGATAATACAATTTCCGCCTTTTGATGTCTTAAAAAATTGAAATTTTCAGGTACAATATCCGTCACAAAAACAAGAATCACTTCTTCTCTGTCATTTTGAGATATTTTGCTGTACAATTTTGAACGAATAACGGTTCCTGAAGAATACGGATAAATCAAATCATAATAATTTCCGGAATCATAGAAAATCGCCTCGTCTTTATTTACAATGCAAAGAGTATACCATTCAAAATCGGTTGCGATTTTCCCCACCGCCGATTCCGTCGGAGATTTTTGAGCGGTTTCTATAAGTTCATAAAAGCCGTCTACCGTCAAATCTTGTAAAACGGAAGTATTAAGTACCTGTTCATACCCATCAACATAAGAATAAAAATATCCGGATTCCGGAGACTTTACCGTATCAATTGGTGAAGAAAGAGCTGCAGTAAGTTTTTGCTTTTCAACTGTTAATTCATTAATCAAATCATCATAACCGTCGCGGGACTGTACCACAAGCTGACGCTTGTTCAATAATGTTAAAAGCTCATTTTTGTTCTGAACGGCAAGAGAGTACTCGCCGTTTGAAGATGCCGTATACATTTCAGAAATAAACGAATTGATTTGTGTGTCAATCTTTGATACATTTGTTCGCAAATAACTTTTCTGAACCGAACTGTTTTTTAACACTTCAATGCGATCATCGATTTCGTTAACTCTGTCGTTTATTTCAACATCGGATTCCGAAGAATAAATCTCGGCAACGGTGTGATTGAGTGAAAGCTTTTGCCCTTCGGAAACAAGATAATTGAAAATTCCGTTCGTATCGGTTTCAATCACAGTTTCGTTACGCAGAATGTAACATTCGGCAAATGTCTTTATTTCGGTCGTATACAGCATCGCACTTTGCGTTGAAATATCGGAGTTGAATATTGTTCTGACCTGTATAAAACAATACAAAACAAAAAAGGCAGCCAAAAAAAATATAAAACTTTTAACTAAAAATTTTTTCAAGTCATTTTCCTTTCCGCAAATTTTGAAGTATTGCATCTAACGGAGATACAGTATCAAAAATATCAAGAAAATTTTCGGAATGTCTTCCCTTGAACCATGAAATTTGTCTTTTGGCGTAATTTCTTGAATGTTGTTTCAACCCATCAACACATTCTTTTAAACTTTGTATTCCGTAAAAATACGGCAAAAATTCTTTATAACCGATTGCTTGAGACGCGGTGGAATTTTCGAACCAATCGGCAGAACATACCTTTTCCGCTTCTTCCAAAAGTCCCTTCTCCATCATCAAATCAACGCGTTCGTTTATTCTTTCATAAAGTTTTTCCCGACGGCAGTTCAAAACATATACATCGGCATCGTAACGCTTTTTTGAAAACGAGTTATATTTGTTGTGCTCGGTAATTGTTGTCCCCGAGACATAGTAGAATTCCAATGCACGAACAATTCTTTTAACATCGTTGCTATGTAATCGGTTAGCACTTTCCGGATCGATTTTTTCCAATTCCCGTTTCAATGATTCTATTCCGAATTCTTTAACTCTTTTATTCAAATTTTCACGAAGCACAAAATTCGTATGTCCGTCTTCAAAATTATTATCGTAAATAAGATGATCGATATACAGTCCTGTGCCTCCTACGACAACGGGTATTTTTCCTTTGGAAAAAATCTTTTCGACAGAAGCTGTAGCACCCGATAAATATTCGGCAACACTGTATTTATGCGACGGCTCACAAACATCGATCATATGGTGAAAGACTCCTTCTCTTTCCTCAAATGTAGGTTTAGCCGTTCCTATATCAAGGCCTTTATAAACTTGCATTGAATCCGCAGACACTATCTCTCCCCCGATTATTTTGCACAATTCAATTGAAAGAGATGTTTTGCCAACAGCGGTGGGACCCGCAATAACTATAATTTTTTTCAATTTATTTTCGTCTTTCATTTCGTTAAATAAATGTAAGAATATCGCCATATGCGAGAAAAGTGCCTTTACTCAGCAAATATTACATCCGCTATCGCGAAGGCGACAAGTCGATGCTTTACGCGATATTGCGGATTTTATACAATCAGCATTGCATCAACGATGTTTACGGGATATAAGATTGGTAAAATCATATTACCAATCGGTAGTTATTACTTACTCATAACACAAGTGGGCGGTACAGATTTCAATACTGCACCGCCAAAGATGTTTTATCTGTTTGCGGGGACAAACTCCAGTTTGAGTTTCATTCCCATTCCGTCCGCAAGTCTTTGCAAAGTTCTGAGTGAAGGGTTGGCATTTCCGTTTTCCAATTTACTGATGTCTGCCTGTGCAATACCGGTACGGTCTGCCAAATCCTTTTGCGTCAGTCCGGATGCTTTTCTTGCATCAAGCATAGCCTGAATAATGGAAAACTCTGCTTCGAGTGCATCGTATTCTTTTTTGAA
>CAZLEX010000011.1:0-46790 GCA_964558655.1 uncultured Oscillospiraceae bacterium
TTTTTTTCGCTTTTTTGTGTTTTTCTTTCTATTTTTACCAAAAATCGCTCAAAATCTTTTCCAAGTCGCCTAAATCTTTAGATTTTGCCAAATTATGCCAAGATTCCGGCATGTTTTCAATATAGTCTTCGGACAAGAAGCGATCATCTATAACTATCAAAAATCCTTTATCCGTATCACTGCGTATAACTCTTCCGCCTGCCTGAAAAACTTTATTCATTCCGGGATACATATATGCGAATTTTGTGCCGTCATAAAATCTATCATTAAAATATCCGGCTGTAAGTTCTCTTTTTCTGTCGGGGGGAAGAGTACCTATTCCGACAATAATTGCTCCCAAAAGTTTATCCCCCGAGAAATCAACGCCTTCGGAAAAATTTCCTCCCATTACCGAAAAACCGACAATCGATGACAAATTCGCATCGGAAAATTTATGTATAAAGTTCTTTTTTTCTTCGTTACTCATACCCGGTTTTTCACTAATAATACTCAATTCGGGATATTTTTTTGAAAAAGCCAGAGAAACAGCCGTTAAATACGAATATGAAGGCAAAAAGACCATATAATTTCCTTCTTTTACTTTAACGGAAACATATATGATATCGATAATTTGATTAACTGTTTTTTTGCGTTCGGAGTAACGGGTACTTACAGGGCATGAAATTACTTTAAAGTTTTCCTTTGGGAAAGGAGAAAAAAGATTGATAAATTGCTCTTTTTTTCTAACTCCGAGCATATGACGGTAATATTCTTCGGGTGACAGTGTTGCGGAAAAAAAGACTGAATTACCGTTTTTTTTCACAGTGGAACGAATTATATGTCCTGTATCGATAAGTGAAATTGCGAGATCGCCTTTTTCGTTAAAAAAAGTTATATAACTGTCATTGAGTTTAGTAGCGATACAAAAAAAGCGTTTTAGTCGGTTAAACAGTTTTATCAAGTCATCGTATTTTAAATCTTTACAATGCAAAAATTTATTACCTGCCATAACCGCTTGTAAAGAATCGAAAAACAAGCCGTATTCAATCAGGATATTATCAACGCTGTCATAACCGAGCGGTTCCGATTGAAACAGATCGTCTGACTTTACATCATTTATAATTTTTAGAAGTTTCTTACACCGAGCGGAAAAATCGCTGTCTATTTCAAAGAATATATTTTGCAAATACTCTATATCCGACACGCACAATGTAGCAGAATACATTTCTTTAACTCGCTCAACCAAATTATGAGCTTCATCAACAAGTAAAACGGAATGAGCTGTAACAATACCCGTTTGAGCAACATACGGATCAAAGATATAATTATAATCGCAAACAACTATATCGGAAAAATACACGGCATATTTTGAAAGTTCAAAAGGACATACATTATACCGACGGGCATATTCCGTGATTACATCTGTCGAAAAAGCACCTTCTTCCTTTATCATAAAATACAGTGCATTTTTTATTCTGTCTGTACTTTCATGTAAATTCGGGCAAGTTTTTCTGTCGCACTTTTTTTGAGGACAAATTTTATCTTTTGAAACGAGTGATAAAACCTTTATTTTACACTGACCTTTTTCAATACATCTACACGCATCAAAAACAACCGAGTGAAGAGAATTTCTCGATGTAAGATAGTATATTCGGTCATATTTTCCGTCGGAAAGTGCACGAACGGAAGGATAAAGAACCGATACGGTTTTGCCTATGCCCGTCGGAGCATTTATGCACAGTGATTTATGTTCCGACAATGCCGCCTGTGTTTCGTTGAGAATGATATCCTGCCCGTCTCTCATATTTTCAAAAGGGAATTTCAATTTTTTAAAATCACGGCGTCCGTTGTAAACTTGGTCTGTATAAAACTTACACCATCTAATTAATTCGGAAACGAGCGATACAAAGTGTTCTTCAAGTTCACACTTATTGTATTCGTATTCAAACTTTCTTTTTTCAAGAGTTTCGGGATTTACACAAATAAGGCGTAATTTTATTGTATCAAGCACTCTTGCTTTCATTAGTAAATATGCAGAACACTTAGCGGAAGAAATCCAAGTAGCACATCTTTTTTCGGTCAGATATTTTAAAGGAAATTTAACGGATTTTACCGTATCAACAGTAAATCCGCCAGCAGATTTTAATACTCCCCCAACAATTCCGGAAATACAAAGCGTAATTCCGTCATACTTAAAGGTACCGTTAACACCGACATCTGTGAAATAGTCATTTTTCATTTCGCTTTTTTCTTCCGAATAGGCAATTTTTTCGGCAGTATCATCGACATCAATCAATTCAAATTCACCCTGATCGGTCACTGAAGAAAAATTAAAATCCGAAAAAGCGGCAAGCTGATTAACGGTAAGTTTATTTACATCGCACAATTTCCTTATAAACATATGTCATTCATCTCCGCTATTATAAATAAAAAATTTCAACGCCCCGAGTGCAAGATTAGAATACAGTCCGCGACTTCTGCTAAACTTTACACGAAATTCGCACGGTTCAAACTCGACATCGAAAAAAACTATTTTTCTTTTTAAACATATCATGGCTTCCGTTTCCGAAATACTCGAAAAAGTAACACTGTCTTTCTCTCTCATTCCACAGGAAATCGCACTTTTAACTTTCATTGTTGACACAACATCAAAGTATCTGGAAGAGGGGCAAAAACAGGTGTTAACATTTCTGGCACGGAATTTGTCTATGGAAGAACAGGCATCAACCACCAACACATCGACAGTCTCCGCTTCCTTTTCTTCGTATATATTAAAATCGGGACATTCGTTAACAAATACAGACTTATACCTTTCGCCGTTATCAGCAAAGAAAATATTCATAAGTATCCTCCGTATCAGTATTTTAACCAATACGGAGATACTAATTCATAAATTTTGTTAAATTAAATCAATTATCCTTTTCCAAACCTCACCGTGTCCTTCTTTTTTCAAAGAAGAGAACGGAATCAAAGGGACATTAAAAAGCAAAGGTTCAGCCGCAAGCTTCATAAGTGCCTTATTTCTATCGGTCTTATTAAGTTTATCGGTTTTTGTTGCAACAACAAAAAAAGGTGTAGATGTCGCACTCAGCCATTCCAGCATCATAATATCGTCGCGAGTAAGCCCTACTTTTAAGTCGACCAACTGAATAACGCAAGTAACATCGGGGCTGTTGATATATGAATTCACCAAATCGGACCACTGCTTTTTTTCTTTTTCACTTCGTTTTGCGTATCCGTAACCGGGAAGATCTACCAAATACAGTTTCCCGTCCACTTTATAGTAATTTACGGTAATTGTTTTACCCGGCTCAGAGCTAACTCTTGCAAGCTTTTTTCTGTTAAGCAAAACATTAATCAAAGAACTTTTGCCGACATTGGAACGACCGGAAAAAGCAAACTGGGGTAATTTGTCGTGAATAAACTGCTTTTCGGTACCTGCCGTGAAAGTCAGTTCCGAATTGTTAACATTCATTTTTTCTCCTATCTGTCAAGTGCAATTCTCAAAACATCATTTATATTTTTTGCACCGATAATATTAATGCTGTTTCGGACAATTTCGTCAACATCTTCAAGGTCGCTCAAATTATCTATCGGAACAATTACGGTTTCGACACCTGCCGTATACGCAGCCATTGTTTTTTCACGAAGTCCTCCTATCGGCAAAACATTGCCGTGCAATGTAATTTCACCTGTCATTGCAACATTTTGTCTGACGGGAATTCCGGAAAGTTCCGACACAAGTGCCGTTGTCATTGTAACACCTGCACTGGGACCGTCTTTTGGAATTGCTCCTTCAGGAGCATGAATATGAATATCTCTGTTTTTATAAAATTCCGCATTGGATATACCGAATTCGTCAGCGTGTCTTCGGCAAAGACTTACCGCCACTTTCGCGGATTCGGTCATCACATCTCCGAGTGATCCGGTAATTTCTATTTTTCCGTTTCCTTCCATTGACAGAGCTTCGATTTTCAACATTTCTCCGCCGACTTCTGTCCATGCAAGTCCGTTTACAACGCCGACTTCGGATTTTTTATCAACTTTTTCCGGCTTAATTTTATGTTTTCCTATTAATTCTTCGAGGTCGCCTTTTTGCAGAACATATTTCTTTTTCTCTTCCGTGATTATACGCTTTGCAATCTTGCGGCACACCCGTGCTATCTCTCTTTCCAAGTTTCTTACACCGGATTCTTTGGTGTAACATTCTATAAGCTCGGTTATGGCTGCATCCTTAATCAAAAGATCAGACTTAGTCATGCCATGCCTTTTTAACTGTTTGGGAATGAGATGTTTTTTGGCTATTGCGAGTTTTTCGTTAGCCGTATATCCGGGAACGGATATAAGTTCCATTCTGTCAAGTAATGGTCTTGGAATCGTATCCGTCGTATTGGCTGTCGCAATAAAAATACAATCAGACAAATCAACGGGAATTTCAACAAAATGATCGCGAAAAGCGTGATTTTGTTCCGAATCAAGTGCTTCAAGCAACGCCGCAGACGGATCTGAGCGTGAATCGTTTGTAAGTTTATCAACCTCATCAAGCAAAAAGAGAGGATTCATACTTCCTGATTGCGAAAGTGCGGCAACTATTCTGCCGGGCATTGAACCTATGTAAGTTTTCCTGTGTCCGCGTATATCGGCTTCATCACGAACTCCTCCGAGAGAAGCACGAACATAATTACGCCCCATGGAAGATGCGATCGAGCGTGCAATCGAGGTTTTTCCTACACCGGGAGGCCCCACCAAACACAGAATTTGCCCCTTTAAATCCGGAGATAACTGTTTAACGGCGAGATACTCAAGTATTCTCTCTTTTACCTTTTCAAGTCCCCAATGATCGCGTTCGAGAATTTTCCGAGCACGCTCCACATTAATTTTATCTTTAGTATAAACTCCCCACGGAATCTCCAGACAAGTTTCAAGGTAATTTCTTATAACGGTAGCCTCGGCGGACCCGAATGACATACGAGTCATTTTCGCATATTCTTTTTCAAATTTTTCTCTTATTTCATTCGGCAAATTCGACTGTGTTATACGAATCCACAAATCGTCTTCATCTTCTTCGTCTTCGCCCAATTCCGAACGAATAACCTTCATTTGTTCACGCAAAAAAATGTCACGCTGATTTCCGGAAAGTTTTTCATGTACCTTTCTGGTTATTTCCCTTTCGGTTGAAAATATTTCTTTTTCATCATGAAAAGCCACATCGAGCTGTTCAACACGCCTTGAAATATCATATATTGACAAAATCCTTATTTTATCGGAAAATGTATATAAAAGATTTGCAGCCAAAAAGTCGCACAGCATGGAAGCATCGTCAATAGTATTGACGATTTCGGCAAAATCTCCCGTCAACCTTGTAAAATATGATTTGTTTTCGTCAAACAAACGCCGTAAAAATTCAACGAGCGTAGAATTTTTATAGGAATCTTCTTCATACAGCAAACGTGTTGCCGCTTCGCAGATAAACGGGTCCGTCTGTGCATCGTATTTTGTAAGTTCCGACCGGCATATTCCTTCGGCAATGACTTTATACACAGGAGAATCTGATGATTTTATAATTTGTTTTATTTCGCAAAGAACGCCGACATCATTAATCTTGTCATCATCGTTTTCTTCGCTGAATGCCAAAAAAACATATTCTTTGTCGCGTTTTGCTTTTTTCAAAATATCGACATATTTATTGTCTTCGACTTCAAAAGCCGTGGGGATTTTCGGAAATACGACTACCCCATGCAAAATCATTATCGGATATGTACTTTTTTTAATTTTTTCAATAATTTTGGTCATGAGATTCCTCTCGAAAAAAATAGTAAATTTTACCTGTAATAAAAAAATTCTTTTGTTAAATAATAATAGCGGAAACCGGAAAAGGTTTCAAAACTATAATTCTAAGTTGTTACAAACAACACAAGGAGAAATAACAGTATGGCTAATAAATCACTCGTTCCCGATGCAAAAGAAGCACTCAACAAATTTAAGATGGAAGCTGCATCCGATGTAGGTGTAACTCTTAAGCAGGGTTATAACGGCGACCTTACCTCCAAGCAGGCCGGTTCTATCGGCGGTCAGATGGTAAAGAAGATGGTCGAAAGCTACGAGAACTCCATTAAAACACGATAACAGCATTTTTTATTTGCTTAAAAATACCGTCGATGAAAATCGGCGGCATTTTTTTGTCATTAATCTCAATAAGCTTTGCCCCAATAGAGTAACTTATCGGCTTTTTTACCGCAGCAAACGCATTTATCCGAAATAGCCTCTTCATCAAAGGGCATACAGCGTGAAGTTACATCGGCAACCTCTTTAAGCTTTTCTTCACACTCAAGACTTCCGCACCACATAGCACGAATAAATCCGGGCTTACTGTTTGCGATATCGCACAGCTCTTCAAGAGTAAGGGCATCATAAGTCATACTCGTACGGCGTTCTACCGCTTTCTCGTAAAGCGATTTTGTGATATCTTTTAAAATTTGCGGTATTATCTGTTCCAGCTCTCCGAGAGCAACATTCATTTTTTCGCCGTTATCGCGACGGACAAGAACACAGCTGTTGTTCTCGATATCTCTCGGACCTATCTCAAGCCGAATGGGAACGCCACGCATTTCGTGTTCGGCAAATTTCCATCCGGGTGTGTTATCCGACAAATCGATATCGGCACGGGCAAACTTTTCAAGCTTTCCCTTAACCTCCAAAGCCTTATCAATAACTCCCTCTTTATGTTGAGCAATAGGCAAAACGATAACCTGAACAGGTGCGATATCTGGCGGAAGAACAAGACCGTTATCATCACCGTGTGTCATTATAATCCCGCCTATAATACGAGTCGACATTCCCCATGATGTTTGATGGCAAGGCTTAAGCGTATTATCTTTGTCAAGAAACATTACATTGAAGGCTTTTGCAAAACCGTCGCCGAAATAATGGGATGTTCCGGACTGCAAAGCCTTTCCGTCGTGCATCAAAGCTTCTATGGTGTATGTAGCTTCAGCACCCGCAAATTTTTCTTTATCGGTTTTCTTGCCTTTTATAACGGGAATTGCAAGATTATTTTCGCAAAAATCGGCATAAACATTCAGCATCTGTAAAGTTTCACGCTGTGCGTCTTCCGCACTTGCATGCATTGTATGCCCCTCCTGCCATAAAAATTCACGGCTTCTCAAAAAAGGGCGTGTCGTTTTTTCCCAGCGTACAACAGAGCACCACTGATTGTAGAGTTTCGGTAAATCTCTGTATGAACGGATTATATTTGAATAATGTTCGCAAAAAAGCGTCTCGGAAGTCGGTCTTACGCAAAGGCGTTCGGTAAGTTTTTCACAGCCTCCGTGAGTTACCCATGCAACTTCCGGTGCAAAACCTTCAACATGATCCTTTTCTTTTTGCAAAAGCGTTTCCGGAATAAAAAGAGGCATATAAACATTAGAATGTCCGGTTTCCTTAAATTTTTTATCCAAAATGCTTTGAATATTTTCCCAAATGGCATATCCGTAAGGACGAATAATCATACAGCCTTTTACGCTTGTATAATCAACCAAATCGGTCTTTTTAACAACATCGGTATACCATTTTGCAAAATCCACATCACGCGGAGTTATTTCTTCGACTTTTTTGCTGTTGTTCTGATTAGACATTTTATTTCTCCTTGAGAATTATGTTTCGTTATATTTTAATACATTTTATTAAAGATGTCAACCCGTAGTAAGTTAATTTTGAGTTTGCCTATTTTTTCAAGCGAATACAGTGCTTGTTTTATTCTGCTTCAAAACTGAATATACACCCCGTTTCAAGTTCGTAAAAACGAGGAGGTATGTTCTCGGCTGAAGTCATCTTCATACTGTTTTCGTCAATGCGTGTTAAAGTAAAATTCATATCAAATTCGTCCGATGAAAATGTTACCTCTTCTCCGTCTACGGCGAAAGTAAGATAACAACTGTCACCTACTTCATACCAATACTTTTTACCGTTTACTGTCTCGCAATCGTCGGGACGCTGTTCGATAAGAGAGTTATCATATGTATCATACAAAGCACCTCTTAAACACAGCAAATCGCCGTCCGAGCCGTTCACACTGACTTTGACAACGGATATTTCGTTACCCGAAATAATATTTAAACGCCAGCTTCCCTTCTTTTCCGTAAAGGGTGTTAAATAGTCCGGATCCTTTTCAAAGCAACGGGTGCATACGCCGTTTTCGTAGCTGTGTCCCAAAGCTTCACCTTCACTGACACCGCAATCGCACTTTTTCGGTTGTGTGCAGGTCGCTTCGGAAAAGCTGTGAGTATGTTCAACCGAAACATCGGTTATTTTTTCGTCGGAAGATTTATCTGTGCTAACAGATAAGTCATCATCGGATAAATCGGATTCTGATTTTGTGCACGCTGTAAAACAAAACAGCAATAGAAAAGCTATGACGAGTGTTAAAATTTTTTTCAAAGTTATCACCTCAAAACTGATATTTCGTCGTTATTATACGATTTTATATATTATTTGTCAATAACACTCTTATTTTAAATTCAAATACTCATAAAGCTATTACATTTAAAAGCTCTAAATCAACACGGTTTGATTTGCTTCCATATCGATTTCGTTATAAACGCTCCCCGCAGAAGGAATTTTCGATTTCTTATACTTAGGCAAAGGTTTTACTGCCATTTCATCAACAAAAGCAGCAATTTCAACGCAATCCTGTCCCTTCAAAGATATTACCTGTACTCCCTGAGACGCTCTCGTTGATTTCAGCGGTATAAGAGAAGAATTTACAACAAGTGCCTTTCCGAGTTTAGACTTTATAAATATATCCTTTTCTTCGCCTTTTCGAAGTGTCATCATAGAGGCAACGGTCTGTTTACTGCAATAAGCAAGCGTCAGTTTTTTACGGTTGGTTTTGGTGGCATATGCTTCCATAGGAATGAAAACACACTTTCCGTTATCAAAGCAGATAAACAACCTTGAATCGAAATTTTGAGTAAATGTAAAGAAAATGGGCTTTTCTCCGTTATCAAAACCAAGTTTCGCAGGAACAAAATCGCCGAGTGCGGAAGCTTTTGAATTATCAAACGCAGACAATTTTGTCTTATAAACCTGTGCTTTATCAGTGAAAAATATTAATTCGTTTTTACTCGATATTTCTCCCTCAAACGCAATTTCGTCGCCGTCTTTAAGCTTTTGTTCATCGTTTGCACGAATCGATTGGCGTGTAATACGCTTAAAATATCCCTCTTTCGTATAAACGCAATACGCAAAAAATTCTTCTTCCTCTTCTTCCTCTTCCTCCCAAACCGGTGTGTCATTATATACAATATCGGTTTTTCTCGGCTTCGAATACTTCTTTTTTATATCTTCGAGCTGAGAAATAATCTTTTTATCCAATTTTCTCGGGCTCATAAGAAGGCTCTCAAGTTCTTCTATTTCTTTTTGAAGTTCTTCTGTTTGACGAGTCTTTTTCAATATATACTCTTTGTTTATATTGCGTAATTTTATATCGGCTACATATTCAGCCTGCATTTCGTCAATATCAAATCCCATGCACAAATTCGGAATTACATCGGCGTCGCTCTCTGTGTTTCTGATTATGGAAATGGCTTTATCGATATCCAGAAGAATTTTTTCCAAACCCTGTAACAAATGCAACAAATCGCTTTTTTGTCTGAGTTCAAAATAAATCTGCCGTTTAAAGCACTCGGTTCTGTACGCATGCCACTCCAAAATCAAATCGCGAACTCCGAGCTGCATAGGCGTACCGGAAATAAGAACATTAAAATTACATGAAAAAGTATCCTCCAAAGTAGTATATTTAAAAAGCTTTTGCATAAGTTTATCGGGATCTGTCCCTTTTTTTACATCAATCGCTATTTTTAAGCCCTTTAAATCAATCTCATCCCTGACATCCGATATTTCCTTTACCTTACCCGATTTAACAAGCTCGGCAAGTTTATCGATAATGGTCTCGGCATTTGTCGTATAGGGTATTTCGTAAATTTCAATCGTATTAGTTTTTTTGTCGAATCTGTATTTCGAGCGAATTTTTACAGTTCCCACACCGTATCGTAAAACGGAATCCATTTGATCGGCATCATAAACGATAACGCCTCCGGTTGAAAAATCCGGACCTTTGATTATTGCGGAAATATCGGCATCTGAATCCCGTATAAGTTCACAAGTTGCGTCGCAAATTTCGGCAAGGTTAAAAGAACATATATTACTTGCCATACCTACGGCAATACCCATATTAGGCGTGACCAAGATGTTCGGGAAAGTTACCGGCAACAGTTTCGGTTCTTTTACGGTGCTGTCATAATTATCGACAAAATCCACAGCGTCTTTGTCAATGCCGGAAAAAAGTTCCTGGCAAAAAGGATCTAATTTTACCTCTGTATAACGGGAGGCGGCAAAAGCCATTTTTGAATACTGTTTACCGAAGCTTCCTTTGGAATCGACAAACGGATGAAGCAATGCTTCGTTTCCTCTTGTCAACCGCACCATAGTTTCGTATATCGCCGCATCTCCGTGAGGGTTGAGTTTCATTGTCTCACCGACCACATTAGCGGATTTTCTACGCTCTGTATTGGAATTCAGCAAACCCATTTTATACATCGTATAAAGGAGCTTTCTGTGAGAAGGTTTAAATCCGTCTATTTCCGGTATGGCACGCGAAATAATGACGCTCATTGAATACGGCATATAGTTCGTTTCCAAAGTCTGAGTTATACACTGTTCGCGAACCTCCGCAGGAATTATAACTTTTTCTTCATTCACGCTTTTTCTTTTAGCCATTTTTTACCTCACAATTATCAGACATCTGCCAAATCCACATATTTATAGCCGTTTTCCGCAATAAAGCGTTTTCTTCCCGCCAAATCATCTCCCAGCAAAACATTGAACATATCATAAGTTTTTTGCTCATCTTCCGGCATTATGCGTATAAGACGCCGTGTTTCCGGATTCATAGTGGTTCTCCACATCATTTCCGGTTCATTTTCTCCAAGTCCCTTTGAGCGTTGAACAGTGTGCTTTTTATCGCCTATTTCGGACAGTATTTTAGCTTTTTCTTTTTCGTCATATGCAAAAAATATTTCATCTTTGCATTTTATTTCATACAGAGGAGATTCGGCAATGTATATTTTTCCGAGACGAATAAGCGTCGGAAGCAACCTGTAAATCATAGTAAGAATAAGGGTCCTTATCTGAAATCCGTCCTCATCGGCATCTGTGCATATAACTATTTTACTCCACTTTAAAGAAGCTATGTCAAAATCGACAAGCTGTTTGTTGGAATGAGATTTTATCTCAACTCCACAGCCTATTACTTTCAGCAAATCGACTATTATATCGCTTTTGAATATTTTGTCATATCCCGCTTTCAGACAGTTAAGTGTCTTGCCTCTAACCGGTATAACCGCCTGAAATTCGGCATCTCTTCCCGTTTTTACCGATGCAAGAGCCGAGTCACCCTCAACGATATACAGCTCCCTTTTTTCGATATCGCGGCTACGGCAATTGACAAATTTTTCCACGCGATTTGAAATATCTACCGAGCCTACCAGCTTTTTCTTGATATTAAGTCTCTCTTTTTCAGCACTCTCACGGCTTCTCTTGTTTATCAAGACCTGTGTGGCTATTCTCTCGGCATCGGCGGGATTTTCCGTGAAATATATTTCAAGCTGTTCTTCAAAGAAAGAAGTCATCGCTTCGGCAATAAATGTGTTTGTTATCGCTTTTTTTGTCTGATTGGCATACGATGTTCTTGTCGAAAAGGAACTGACGACAAATATAAGACAGTCCTCAACATCTTGAAATCCGATTTTTTGCTCTGTTTTGTTGTACTTATTATTGTTTTTCAAATATTTGTCGATTGCTCTGACAAAAGCGGTTTTTGTTGCTTTTTCGGGAGAACCGCCGTGTTCGAGAAAACTTGAATTGTGATAATACTCAATTCTGGACACTCTTGTCGAAAAACACATTGCACTTTGAATTTTTAATTTATAATCGGTTTTGTCGTCTCTGTCACGCCCCATTCTTTCACACTGCCAAATAACCGGCAAAGTCAAAGTTTTTCCCGCAGTCAAACTGTCATCGTTTTCATCCGAAACAGGTTCGTCTTCATTGTCGTCATTTATTCCCGCAATTTGATTTACATAATCGAGAATACCGTTTTGATAAAAATAAGTGAATTTTTTATGTTCTCCGTCATCGCACTCGTAATCAAGATTAAGAGTAAGCCCCGCATTTACAACCGCCTGTTTGCTTAAAACGGAAGTAAAAAAATCAAGCGGCATATTTATTTCGGTAAAAACTTCGAGGTCGGGTTTCCATGTAACAACCGTACCCGTACGCCTTTTGTTCCATTCTTCGCGAATTAATTCGGAACAGGGTTCTCCCTTTTTAAACGAAATCGTATATTTTGTCTTTGGATTATAGGAAACGACAGTCATAAACTCGGAAGAATACTGAGTTGCGCAGGCACCGAGACCGTTAAGACCGAGTGAATATTCATACGCCGAATTTTCACTTTCATTGTCATATTTTCCTCCGGCATACAGTTCGCAATAAACAAGCTCCCAATTGTACTTCTGCTCTTTTTCATTCCAGTCAAGAGGTACTCCCCGTCCGAAATCTTCCACCGTTATAACCATTTCTTTGGTAACACGAATGTTTATCTGAGAACCGTATCCCTCTCTCGCCTCGTCAATTGAATTGGAAAGAATTTCAAAAAACGAATGTTCGCACCCTTCAAGACCGTCGGAGCCGAATATAACGGCAGGACGCTTGCGAACTCTGTCGGCACCTTTAAGCATTGATATACTTTGTTCTGTATATTGAGATTTTTTAGTCATTAAATTCACCTGTACTTTTATTTTTTGACTGCCCTATAGCCGTGATAATTTTCGGTAAAGAAATGAGATTTTTAATAACAACTACCCTTTATCATATTCTTCAGCCGAAGAAGTGTCATTCTTTTTCTCATATACGGAGAATAGCGAATACACTCGTTAAATAAAATCGGATCTTTCCCTATATCGTCGACGGTAATTTTACACCCCGCCTTTATCATAGCGGCTTTACATTCTTCGTAACTCGGAACGCTATGTACTATTTTTACTATTCCCTGCCATTTTTCTTTGAGGTCGGCAGGAGAAACACTGTCTATAATATTATCCGGAAAATTAAGTTTTTTAACCTCGTCCGACATATCTTGATAGAAATCGAACACTTTATCCCAGTCAACCGTTTCTTTCCGAGTTTCTATTTCTTCCGTTTTTGCCAAATCATTATAATATTTTAAAACTTCAAGTGTACAAACTCCGATATCGTCGCCGTGATAATTCGGAATAATGCCGTCTCTCAACTCCACACACTCAAGCAAATGTGAAATCATATGTTCGCTTCCGCTTGCGGGGCGTGAATTTTTGGAAAAGCTCATTCCGATTCCGGTTTTTAAAAGCGCTTCGAAAATTTTGCCCGCAGTTTCCTCATCGTTTGCTCTTACATTTTCCGCCATTCCCATTAATTCGTCTATGGCTGACCTTGTTAAATCGGCAATTCTTTCGCACCAATATTCCCCCGTAAGCAATACAGAAACCTGCCAATCGATAAGTGCGACATATTTTGCCACCATGTCACCGAAACCTGCCGATTTCAGTTCACCCGGAGCATTAGCCAAAATTTTCGTATCCCCTATAATTACTTCCGGACTTTTCGCCGGATATGAAGATTTAAATCCTTTGTAAACAATGGGAGAAATATTGGAAGCAAACCCGTCCATTGACGGTGCGGTTGCGAAAATACACAGTTTTTTGTTCTGCCTTGCAGCTGCCAAACGGCATACATCGTTAATCGATCCCGTTCCGACGGAAAGTACGGAAACATCTTTCCCGATAATTAAATTTTCAACTTCTTCCGCTACCTCCAGTGTCGCAAGACGCAAGTTTTCAAAAGTTTTATACTCGATATTAAAATCTTTAAGGCTCTCGACAATCCCCTCTGCCGCCGCAAAAGTATTCTTATCCGATACAAGCAGAATATTTTTTGAAAAACCGTTCTGCTTTAATATCTCTCCGACTTCATGTACAATTCCCGAACCGATGCGTACATCCTGAATGTCGGTTTCATGTTTTCTCATGCAACTGCATTCCTTACCGAATTCGCGGATTATGTCATTAATTTTCGTCATAAATCAAACGCCCTCCTATAATTTACAGCAACTGTTGTATTATTGTGGGAAAATCTCTGTAATCGTCAATCGTCATATACGGAAAATCCGATTTATATACGGATTCATCATTTCCGCCCAATCCGTAATCGTCACCTATAAACACTACATTTTCGTGAGACAAATTATTTTCTTGGCAATAAATATCGAGAGCATAGTACTTATTATACGGTGTGGGAGACATATCGAAAGAAGAAGAACCGCCGACAAATACTGTATATTCCGAAAAAGTTTTTACAACATCGGCGTAAATTTTCCGCCTCTTTTTCCTATCCGGATCAAAAGCAAGTTTATCGGCCTGCTTTGCCTCAGTACCCAATATCGGGAAAGTAACACATCCCGACGGATGAAACTCAACATTGTTTCCGGCATATTCCGTATATCCGTACTTTTCTCTGAGGGCTGTAATTCTCTCATCAACAGACTTTTTGTCAACGGGGAACTGCAAATCGCGAACAATATCAATACCGCCGGAAACCGCATTATATTTTCCGTACTGCAAACCGTAATTACCTATTATATCAATCGGATAATTGCCCATTTGATTAAATATTCTCATTACCTGCCCCGCACCCACCATTAAAAGTTTATACTTTCCTGCAAGCATATCGAGTGCGTTTTTATGTTCATCATCAAGTTTTTGCCTATGCTGAGTAAGTGTTCCGTCCAAATCCATTGCAACTGTTTTGATATTATTTTTATCCATTTCAAACCTCTTCGCTTTCGGCAAACCGAAATATTTCGCTCATTAAACAACGACCGACACGATAAATCACAATATGTCCATATATTAACACAAAATAATGAATTTTTCAATGCTTTTTTACAAATCAGGCACAATATGTTGAAAAATCATGTTAAAATTCTTTGCAAATATCCCTCTCTGACACCGCTTCCCGAAACATAAACACTCTTGGGAGAAATAAAATCGAGCAATTCAAAATATGCCGCACACCCTGCAGTAATTATATTAAAGCGTTTAGGTATAACTTTTTCGGCAATTTTTCGTGTTTTGCCGTCATAAAGCATTTTTTCGAAAATCAATTTAAAATCGGCGACAGACAACTCTTTTTTATTCTTCATTTCCGTTTCGCATATGAGTTTCAAAGCTGCCCTTGCAGTACCGCCTATAAGAAAAACCGGACAACCCAATTTCTTAAACTCATCATATTTTACGAGTTCTTCTCTGACTTTTTTTCTAATATCGTTTATTGCGAAAAAAGTAGGCGGATAAATATCGGCATATTCGGTAAACAGTGAAAGGCAGCCGAACCCAAGTCCCGCTATGACCGGCAATTTACCGTTTGCAAAATGAACAAGTTCGGTTGAACCTCCTCCCATATCTATCATTACGCCTTCCTCTGTTTCGGCGGTCAAATCGTCTGTCAAAAGCCCTTTCAGACTGCACATCGCTTCGTCGTATGTACTCAAAATCTCTAAATTCACGCCGTATTTTTCATATATCTTCTTAACAACAAAATCGGAATTTTCAATACCGCGTAAAGACGCTGTTGCAAAGGCGAACAGGCAGTCTGTTCCCTTTTCTTCGGAAAAAGCGATAAGCCTCCCCAATGTTGAAATCAAAACCTCCACTCCCTCGTGCGAAAGCCGTCTTCCGCTGTCATCTATTTCAACATAATTAATCAATCCCGTCTGTTCGCCGTAAAAGCCTGCCGTCTTCCACTCTTGTCCGTTTTTTTCAAAAACACTTACTTTTACGGTATTTGATCCAACATCAATACATGAACATTTCATTTTTTGTCTCCTTTTGTATTTTTACGCAACATTAATTTTTTTCAGCATATGATAAAAGCGAGGTGTATTTTATGTTGTTTTCTTTAATTTCGTCATTATTGGCACGATTTCCCTTTTTATTTTTAAAAATATCTCCAAGCGTTTCTTTCCCCGCTCCTCTCAGTCAGGAAGAAGAACGCTTATGTTTTTTAAAAATGAAAAACGGAGATATGAGTGCCCGGGACAAACTCATAAATCATAATATGAGACTTGTTGCACATATTGTAAAAAAATATTACACAAACAGCAAAGATCAGGAGGACTTAATTTCAATCGGAACAATCGGCTTGATAAAAGCGATAGATTCGTATAACACCGAAAACGGTACACGCTTTGCCACATACGCCGGAAAATGTCTGCAAAACGAGATACTTATGCATTTTCGCAGCCAAAAGAAAATATCCTGCGAAAATTCAATCAATGATACGATAGAACTTGACAGAGACGGTAATCCTCTCACATACATCGATATCATAAGCGTAGACGATACAATAATAGACGAAATAGATTTAAAAAGCAAAAAGGAAATGATTATGTGGGCACTGGATCACAAACTGAACGCACGGGAGAAAAAAATAATCGCTCTTCGCTACGGTCTCTACGAAACGCCTCCGATAACTCAAAGAGAAGTTGCACAAAAGCTCGGAATTTCAAGGTCATATGTTTCGAGAATCGAAAAATCGGCTCTTGAGAAAATCAAAACATACCTGACAATTCCCAAAAATTATATTTAAGTATAAAATTCTTATTTTGCGAAAAAATATCAAAAAAAGAAAGAGGTTAAATATGAGTGAAGATACAAAACTGTTAAAAGAAATATACAGTAAAACAAATCTTTCAAGCAGAACTCTCGGAGTATTGCTCGCACACACGGAAAACAAAACTTTGAGAAAAGAACTGATATCGCAAATATACGAATACGACAAAATAAACAAGGAAGCCGGAGAAGAAATTTGCAAACTCGGAAAGAAGCCGAAAGCGAATAAAATAGTAAAAAGCAAGCTGCAATTATGGGGAACCGGCATGAGCTGTCAGGCAAACCCGTCGATTTCACACATTGCCGAAACAGTATCGACATTCACAAGTATCGGTGCGATAAATATGACAAAAACGATGAATTCCTGCATTAACGCAAAGCCGACAGTATATAATCTGGGAAGAAAACTCTTAAATTCCGACGAAAACATCGTTAAAAAAATGAAACCCTTTTTGTAAAAAATCGGCAGGAATCAAGGATTCCTGCCAATACTTATTTCAAAGTGTCCGGTGCGACAAGGTCATACTCGGGCGTAGTCTCTATGTCTGCCGTTTCTATTTTATTTTCTATAAGATCCGAGTACATTCTGTTATACACGGTCTCGCGGAGAGTCTCCAAATCTCCCGCATCTACGGGAAGCAATTTCAATATATAAGTTCCGTCGGCGGTTTCGATACACCCGGAAACTTCGTTTTGCTCCAACCCATCGCACTCCGAAACAAATTCGGCATACGACTCATCGGTACGGCATATATACTCCGGAATGGAATCGTCAACACCGTATTCGCTCAAAAGCGACGAAAAATCTTCAGCATTTTCAGCTTTCTCAAGTGCGGTGTTCAAAACTTCTTCAAGTTCGTCTTCCCTATACTGTGTCTTGGTCTTAAGATATATATGCTCAATGTGATAATATTTTTCGTTAACATATTCCAAAATTTCATCATCACTCATTAAAGATACGCCGCTGTCACCGAAATAATGATCGTAAAGTTTATCGTACAATTGCCAGCCTTCGAGATAATAGGCATACAAATCTTCGGTCAGATAGTGCAATTGCAGTCCTGTTTTAAAGTCGTCTTTTCCGAGACTGTCGCGAAATTCTTCCAGTGTATCCCAAACCTGCTCAACATCGGAAGACACTCCCGCCTGAGCGCAGAGTGCCCTGATAGAATAAAGCTCCACAAGAATGTCCAGAACATTATCTTTCAAAACGCTGACATATTGAGGGTTTTCCTCCCAATATTTAAGCTGTGAATCGGACATTTGCTCTTTCATGTTCAGATAATAATACCTGTATTCCTGAAACGGAACGGATATACCGTTAATTTTAATAATACTGTCCGGCTTAAGTTGGTTTTCCCCATCAAGAATGTATCCGTCATCTCCGAAATTTTCAGCGGAAATAGTATCTTTTTTACAGGAAACGATAAAAACGCACAGCAATGCAAGAACAAACACGGGAATAAGCGATTTAAAAAATTTTTTCATAGTCTCACCAATAAAATTATTTTTTCTCATATCATATGTTACATAATATCACAAAGATTATAAATAATCAAGATAAAAAAGAAAAGCTTTTTTTACATTTTCGTTAATAAAGCACAGTCGTTATATCAAAAAGTTTCGTGCGAAATTTCAAAGTTTGTCAAATTGTATTTTCTTATAAAATAAGACGGCGTACAGCTCCATGCGTGACACGCACTGTTCATAACGGAATCCGAATAGGGAGACACATACGGATCGCCTTTTACAAAAGCTTCCCAAAAAGTATCAGCCCCGAGTTTCATCATTTCTCCCCAATAGTCAATCATATACTCTATTCCCTCTTTAACCATTTGAGATTTAAACAAGGCTTCAAGCACATAATGATGCATATACGGAGTTACAGGCGAGAGATATTCGGAATTTCCGATACATTCTCTCAATATTCTTCGGGCGTCTTCACCCGTTACAACATCTGCCAAAATCATCCATACCTGAGAATGAACCGAGCGTTGATTTTTGTCATAATCGTTTTTAAAAGCACTACCGTCATAAAGATGTTTCAGCGATGAGTGTTTCAGCTCATCGGCAAATGCCGTGTATATTGCGGCATCTTCTTTTTTGCCGAGTTTTTCGCAAAGCTTGCAAAAAGAATTCAAGGCATAAATATATACTCCCATTGTAGCCGTAACCGGTTCAACATCTGCCCAATCGATAAAAGTCCACCAACCGTAATCTTCGGGACTTTGCAAAATTCCGTTGGAATCGAGCATTTTTTTCGTAAGCTCTATCTGTCTTTTCAGTATCGGATATAATTCTTCTGCAAGCTCCGCATCACCCGTATGTTCATAATAATCGCAAACGGTAACCACATAAAAAAGCGCGTAAGTCACAAGGTAAGCGTTACCCGTTTCAAGACAGGGTGATGTATACAAATAAGACGGCAGAAGAGTTGTTTCACTGTCAAAAGCCGCAAAAAGATACAGGCAGTGCCGAACTATATCGATATTATCGAATGTATAATAATTTGTAAGTGCCTGAAGCCTGAAATCTCCGATCCAAAGCCGGCGGTCTCTCTTTGGACCGTCCTCAAAAACTTCTTGCATACATTCGGAAAGAGTTTGCAAAGAAATTTTATCAATGCCTCCCAAAACTGTATTCGGGTTAAGGTTTGAAATTGCGGAATAATCGGCAGATGTTTGTGAAATTGCCGTAAAATCACTTAATGTAAAAGGACGGGGGGACGCAATTACCGATATCTCAACATATCTGAAAGCATAACGGCGAGAAAGTTTCACTTCTCCCTTAGTGTCAAGCGTAACATAATCTTCCTGAAGCCATGAAGAACAAAGTGCTCCGTCATATGTCGAAAAATCACGACGCATTTCATACGGCGTTTCCGCAAATTTTATCTTCAGTCGTACCGGAGCGTCTAAATAATCTTTATGCTGTCCGAGACGGAATTTAAAGTATCCTGTTATATGTCTGCCGAAATCCAGACAAATTTTATCTCCGGTATTGTAATATTCTTTTTCCGCCGCGACAATTTTCTCGGTATTTTGATAACAATTGCCGTTTTCGGTAAAATCGACAAAGGCTGTGGGTAATACTTCTTTTTCAAAAATTAGAGGTGTACAGCGTCCGGCTTTCAGTTCAAACTCTCTGTTCACAATTACCTCCCGATGTGTAAATTTTCAATTTTCGATTTCTCCCGCAATGCCGAAAAGATAATTTCAACGCTTTTTTCTATTCCTTCGGAACTGTCAACAGTTAAATCGTAATGGCTTTCATCACTCCAATTCATGCCGGAAATGTTTTTGTAATAAGCACCTCTTGCGGCATCCGAGCGTCTTATATTTTCTTCGGCTTCATCGTGAGAATCCCCGTAAATTTCCCCGACTTTTGAAATGCGGTATTCCATCGGTGCATTTACAAAAACCGAAAAGAGATTTTCGCTGTCTCTCAAAACATAATCGGCAGCTCTTCCGACAATAACGCAACTGCCGTTTTCGGCAATTCTTTTGATTATTTTATGTTGGGCTTCAACCGCAGTTTTTACGGCATTTTTACTCAAGTACAGCTCACGGAGAACTTGCGGAGAATTTTTGTTGATATCGGAAACAAATTCCTTATCAAAACCGCACTCTTTTGCCGCGAGTGCCGTCATTTCTTTATAATAAAAAGGTATACTGAGTTTTTCCGCCAAAAGTTTCCCTATTTGTTTGCCGCAGGAACCGTGAGTTCTGGCAATTGTGACAACAACACCGGGTACGGAAGGTTTAATACATACATCGGAGTGTACCGTGTCTTTGTTTTCATACTGCGACAGTGAAGCGAAAAATTTCACGGAAAGGAAAAATCCGAGAAGCGACACAACGATATCGGTTACGGGATAAGTGAGCCAGAAGTATTTTAAGCCGAAACGGGAAAACGCATATGCAAGCGGGACAAACAGAAAAACAGTCCGAATAACCGTAAGAGCTGAACTGACAAGACTTTTGCCCACCGCCTGAAAGAGCACCGGATATGTGAGAGATACGGCAAGAGGGACAAAGCTCAGACCTATAATTCTGAAAGCCGTAACCCCTTCTCTTATAACTTCGGTATCTCCCGAAAACAGTTTAATCATAGGTTCCGGGATAATTTCAAAGCAGAGCGTTCCCAAAATCATTAAAGCACCGCCGAAAAGAAGTGCGGTATTCAAAGTTTTTTTGCATCTGTCGATTTTTTTTGACGCATAATTAAAACTGATTACGGGTACAATGCAAGTTTGCATAGCACTTACCGGAATAAAAAAGAACGATTGCCATTTATAATAGAGTCCGAGAACCGTTACGGCGGCGTCCGAGAAAGTCGCGAGAATCATATTAAGGCCGAATATGTAAAGCGTGTATGCCGACTGCATTAAAATATTCGGCAAACCGAGTTTGAATATCTTTGTAACACAGTGAAAATATTTGTTAAGAGGAGGAGATTTTACAAATCCTTTTTTCATTACCGCAAGTGCGGCGGCAACCTGTCCCGCAACGGTAGCGACAGCAGCTCCGCGAACTCCCATTTCCCTCAATCCGAACATTCCGAAAATCAGTATCGGATCGAGAACAATATTAACCACCGCCCCGATAATTTGAGCTATCATCGGAGTTTTCATATCCCCTTTTGCCTGAAGCACTTTTGTCCAGACGCTTTCCAAAAAAATCCCGAAACTGCACACACAAACAGTACGCCCGTAAGTAATTACATCTTCCGTAACCTGCGGTGAATCTGTCTGCAATCTTGCGTATAATGGCATAAAAAAGTATGAAAACACGGCAAACAAAACCCATAAAACGAGAGCAAGCGGTGCCGCCACACCTGCGTATTCGTAAGCTTTTTTGTCCTCTCCTATTCCGAACTTTGCCGCCATTACCGTATTGATACCGACGCCGACACCTACGGCAAGTGCAATCATCAAGAGCTGAAGCGGATAAACTATGGAAAGTGCCGTAAGTCCGAAATCCGAATATTTGCCCACAAAAATACTGTCGACTATGTTGTAAAGAGCCTGTATAAGCTGTGCAAGCATTACGGGCGGTGCCAATTTTAAGAGTATTTTGCCGACTTTTTCCGTACCGAAATAATTATTTTGCTGTTTTGTACTTTCCATTTCAATTACTCCCAAATACTCGATATCAAAAAATCAGTGCAAACGAACGCTGTTTTTAATCAATAAAAATCTCCCCGAACATCGTTCGAGGAGATTTTGGCTGGGATGGCTGGGCTCGAACCAGCGAGATGCAAGAGTCAAAGTCTTGTGCCTTACCACTTGGCTACATCCCAAAGTGCACATGATATGTTACCACAAAACACTGATTTTGTCAATAGATTAAAATACAAAATCTCAGCTTTAGAATTTTTATCAATATACACAGTGTCAAAATTCACTCATACAATGTGACACAGCGAAAAAAGCACATAAGACGGGCAAAGTAAATTACAAAGATTTAAGACGCAGTACTTTCCTCAAGAGAGGCAGTCTTTTTCTTCAAGCGGTGCATTTCGAGGAAGTAATATACTACAAAAGCAATTCCGTATATTGCCGTTTCGAGAGATTCAACGAAAATTCTGCCAACCGCACCCGTTTTTAAAACGGAAATCGCATAATATGTTGCCGGAATCCTGAAAACCCACATAGTTATTACCAATGTCAGCATAGGCATACGGACATTTCCGTATCCACGGATACCGGCAGACAAAACATTGCCGAAAGCCCAAACAAAAGAAATGGTAAACAAATACACTTTAAAGGTTTTGACTACGGGAGCGATTGACTGAGCGTCCCGTGTATACAGCAGAGCGAATTTATCGGCTGTTACCGCAAAGCCTAACGACAAAAGCATAAAAATGAAAGTCGCGATAAGCGTTAACTTCATGGACAGCTTAAGAGATTTGACATTCTCGCCGGCACCGTGATACCTTCCCGCAAGTATTTGTACGACAAGTGCGATTGAATTCGGAAGAGCTAAAATGAGCGAGCGCATGGAGCATACAACCGAAAATACATAAGTTTCCAAATCCCCCATATCGGCAAGAATTTTAGATAAAACAACTCCGCCGACAGAGATGAGGAAAGTCTCCGCACACATCACTACGCCGATACGAAATATCTCCCTTACCGAACCGAAATCGACAAAATGTTTAAAATCAAACATACAGCCGTCAAAAATGCCGATTTTCTTCACAATAACGGTGCATACTGCCAAAGAATATATCTTAGATACAGCCATAGCAATGCATAAGCCCCAAATTCCGAAATCAAAGACGAGCATAAACAGAGCTTTGAACAAAAGATCGACAAGTGCGACGGACATGGAAATCAGAAATGCGGCTTTTGTATTCAAGCAGGAACGCATTACCCCGATGCAATTGGTTTGATAAAAAGTAATCGGAAAAGAAAGTACTGAAAAAATAAGGTAAGGCGTAGAAAGTTTAAAAAAAGCCTCCGACATATTCGGATATGTAACACGGAGCAATGGATTACCGAAAATCAGAAGCAAAACAGCGATGCACAACGCAATCGAAATTCCGCAATGCATGGAAGTTTTAAAAAGGCTACGGGATTTTTCGGTATCGTTTGCACCCATAGAATGACTCATAAGTATTGCCGTTCCCGAAGCAACACAACCGTAAAATGCACCCGGAAGACCGGTTACGCTCGAAACGAGAGTGGTAACATTAAGAATATTCGGATCGATATTCGACGAGAGCATACTCGAAAGTACGCTCAGAAAAATCGAAGCAAACTGCTCGGCGAAAATAGGAAGCCAAAGAACAAAAATCAAAGATACATCGGGACTTACAAACTTCTTTCGAATAAGTTTCATAATACACCTCGACACTTCGTGTCAGTCATCATTTGTACCGTTTCGTTACCTTGCTGTAACTATACCGAAAACGCCGGCATTTGTCAATAGTTTTTTCAAAAATTAAAAATAAAATTTATATACTCAGCCCCGTTTGTCAATCACAAAATGAACAGGCAGAGATTTTTTATATATCGGAGTGATTTCGCCCTGAACAAGCGGTAAAATCCATTCAAGACATTCATCTGTTACATTGTTTTTTGCGTCATTTATAAATTCAAGCGGTACATTGCGAACCGAATTTGCGATTTCGGACAAGTCGGCATCGTCGCATACGCATTTGTACGGTACATCGGACAGTCTTTTAAAAACAGGCATACGGCCCGAAATTTCGCTCAGAGCAAGCTTTACGGCATACTTTCCTATCATAACAGATTCCGTTATATCGGTTTTTGACAGAGTGTGAGAAGCACACCTTTGAAGAATATTAATCTCAACCGAACGGGCTTTACAGCCGATTTCTTCACGCACTGTTTTTTCAAGCTCCTTACCGGTCCCCGATAGAGCTTTATGCCCGAATACATCGACACCGGCTGTCAGGGAATTATGACATATGTAATTTCCGTCATTATACTTTATTCCCTCCGAAACTGCTATGACCGCATTATGTTTGTGTTTTAATACGCCTTTGACATCGGATATAAATTTATCCCGTGAAAAAGGCACCTCCGGCAAATAAACAAGGTCTGGCGATGTTCCGTTCACAATTCTCGAAAGTGCCGAACACGCGGTAAGCCAGCCGGCATCTCTGCCCATTATTTCTATAATTGTAACGGCATCTGTATCATATACCTCCGTATCCCGTATCATTTCCGCACACGAAATCGCAAGATATTTTGCGGCAGAACCGAATCCGGGAGCATGATCGGTTAAAGGCAAATCGTTATCGATGGTTTTCGGAACACCTATAAATCTTATCGGTGAATTTATTTTTCTTCCGTAGACGGAAAGTTTATATACCGTATCCATGGAATCGTTTCCGCCGATATAGAAGAAATATTTTATTTCTCTTCTTTCCAAAAAATCAAAAATAAGTTTGTAAATTTCCCCTTCGCTGTCTTCGGTGTCGGGTGAAGGTAATTTTTTTCGGCAGGAACCCAAAGCAGCGGCGGGAGTAAGTTCCAGAACGGCTGCGTCGTCATCGTTTTTTACAACTTCAAATAAATTGCAGAATTTTTCGTTCAAAATGCCTTGAATACCGTAAAAAGAGCCATACAAAGCATCGATTTTACCGCTCTCGCGACACGCTTTTATAACTCCGGAAAGAGTTGCGTTAATTGCCGCCGTCGGTCCTCCGGATTGCCCCACTATTGCATTTGTCATAAATTTCTCCTAAAACTTCGCTTTATTTTTTAAATCGCACAGCTCGTTAACCGAAAACGGATAACTTTTATTGCAAAAAGCACACTGCGTTACGATATCTTTTCCCTCATCTATCATTTCACCGATTTCTTTTGCACCGAGACTCATTATACCCCGTGAATATTTTTCTTTTGAGCAAGTGCATTTGAACTCTGTAAAAATCTCGTCGAATTTTTCAAACTTAATACCGTTAAAAAGTATCTGCGCAAAATCATCGGCATTTTTCCCTTCTTTCATGAGAGAGGTAACCGAATTAAAAAGTTTTACATTGGTCTCTATTATATCCGTTATGTCTTCCGACGCTCCCGGCAAAAGCTGTATAAGAAAGCCTCCGGAACACAGGCAATAATCGTTTTGAGAAACAAGCACACCGAGTGCACAGACCGACGGCGTCTGCTCGCTTTGGGCAAAGTACGCGGTTATATCTTCGGCTATTTCTCCGCTAACCAGCTCGCACATTCCGACATAAGGCTCTTTTCCTCCCAAATCACGAATAACATACAAAGTTCCCTGTCCCACCAGAGTACCGACATCAAGTTTTCCGTCGGCTCTCACCGGAACATCGGCTTTGGGATTCGCAACATACCCGCGAACATTTCCTTCGTAATCAGAGGCACATACAACGGAGCCTACGGGACCGTCGCCGTTTATTCTCAAAGTAAGCGAATCTGTGGGATTTTTCATAAGCGAACCCATAATCGATGCGGCAGTCAGAGCACGGCCGAGTGCCGCCGATGCGGTAGGCGAAGTGGAGTGAATGTTCATTGCATTTTGCACAATGTCGGTAGTATCGGCAAAAATAAGCCTTGCCGATCCGTCTTCGGTTATATAACGGTGTATTGCAGATTTATTCATTGTTTTTTCCTTACCTTAAAATAAAATCTCTGTGAAAAATCGGTCAGAGGAGAAGAATCGAAATCCGAAAATACGGCTATATCTTCAAAACCGGCAGCCGTCAGACATTCGGTTATATCGGAAAGTTTATACGAACGCTCGCATTGTTCTTCGTAAAACCTTCTGTACAGACCTCCCTTTTCCCTTGCGAAAATATTAATATAAAATTTGCAGCGGCGGCTTTTTTTATTGTAGTAATTTTCCCATGTACAAAAAACTCCGTCCTCTTCAAGTACGAAAGTATTGTCGCTGTAAAAATTTTCAAATTTTGACGGAGTATTCATATCAAACAAAAAAATACCTCCGGGTACAAGAGCCGAAGAAACCGACAAAAAAGCACTGAACAAAGTTTTTTTGGTCAAAATATAATTAAAACTGTCAAAACAGGAAACTGCCGCATCGAACAAATGCGGAACCGAAAACGAAGTCATATCCTGGCAAGTGAAAAACACATCGGCGGATTTTTGCTGTGCTTTATTGTATGCAACGGATAACATTTCGGAAGAGGAGTCGAGTGCCGTAACTTTATATCCGGATTTTGCAAGTGCTACCGAAATATCACCCGTTCCGCAACCCAAATCAATTACGCTGCACCCGCCGGTCAAATTTCCGTCAAGATAAGCGACATACGCCTCATAATCGGCTTCTCCGTTAAGCCTATCGTAAAACTCGGGCAAAACCGTATACTGTTCACCAATCATTCTTTTTTCCTCCCGCAACTATTATTTGCACACCTGCTTCGTCTGCCATATCGATAATTTTTTGCGGCGGAAGCAAATCGGTAATCATAACGGAAATATCCGACAAAGCCGCAAAAGTATAGGGCATCGACTTGAGTAATTTTGAAGAATCGATAAGCGCTACGGTTTTTGAAGAATGTCTTACAACCCGTTTTTTTATTTCACATTCGTCGGGATTTCTTGTAGTAAAAGCACTGTATTCCGAAAAAGCCGTCGGTGCTATGAAAGAGATATCAAATTCGCAGGAGTCGACATATTTATTCGCCTGTATTCCGGAAATCGAAAGATCGGTACGGTTAAGTGTACCGCCTATGATACTGATATTTATGTTTTGGCGTTTCAGCAGTTCAAAAGCGACATTGGGACAATTGGTGGTAATATCAAACGGTTCGTCGGGCAAAAAAGAGGCCAGACACATAACCGTCGTACCCGCGTCGAAAAAAATCTTACTGCCGAGTGAAACGAAATCTAAAGCCGCAGTGGCTATTCTCCTCTTTGAGAGAATATTTTCACTCCGCCTTTTATAAAAATTTTCATTTATGCCCGTCATCATAAATCTTACGCTTCTGGCACCGCCGCGTACTTTGATAACATCGCCTTTTTCCTCAAAATAATCAATGTCACGGCGTATAGTCATACTTGACAAATCGGGAAACTTGGCTTCAAGTTCTTTGAATGATGTAAAGGGCTGTGAATTAAGTATTGATTTTATAATTTCGCGTCTTTGTTTATACATTTCATCTCTCCTATCGGAGCTTTCTTCATCGGAGTATAAGTGACTCCGTTTTCACACCGTCTTTTTCCAGTGGGAACAAAACCGTAATGGGTATAAATCGGGACGGCAAAATCCGTAGAATTGACCGTAATCGGTTTTGCCGTATCAACCGTTCTTAAAAATCTCTCAAAAAGTCGTCGTCCGACACCTCTTCCGACATATCTTTCATCGGCAAAATACAGTAAAATATGATTTTTTCCTTTACGGGCAATTACACCGCAAAGTTTATTTCCGTCAAAACAGCCGTAAATAACAATACTGCCGTCATATGTATTCATGGAAAGAGAAAGAGCAGAGGTCACATCTCTGAAAAACTCAATTCCCTCCTCCGTATATGTAGGCAAAACATACCTGTAAAATGTGCGAAACATCATGCGGGAAGCTTCTTCAAAATCTTCGTCTTTTAAAACACGGGTAGTATATGTCATAATACTCCTTTTATGCTTTATTAAATCTTTTTCTCCGCCTTATAAAGTGATAAAACACACAGAACAGGAGGCAGGAAACAATTATCGCCGAAAAATCAATCCAAACATCGACAACCGCCGATGCACGCCCGTAAGAAAAGAGCTGGAGCGTCTCGTCAAAAAGTGCCGTTATAAGTCCTGCCAAAAAAACTCCGGTTATAAAATCCGAATTTTTTTTAGGCCGAAAAAAGCGTGAAAGTGACAAAAGTATTCCGTATATAAAATATTCAATAAAATGTGCGCTTTTTCTTACAAGTTTTTGAGGCAATTCAAAATCCGGTTTAACTTTTCTCACGGTTTCTTCTATAACCTGAGAAACACCTCTGCTCTGCTTGCCGGATTCTTCGGCGGGTTTAAGCGAATTGGAAAAAATAAAAGCACACCAAAAAACAGTACAAAGTATCCAGACGGTATGCCAAAACACCTTCTTTTTTAAAAAATCCGTTCTCATCTTGTTATCTTTCCGGATTTAATCACAGGCGAAATCCTTTTATACAAAAACAAAGCCAAAAGCATATTAAGTGCACATTTAAGTATTGTAAAAGGAAAATTAAAAATTAAAATTATTTCTGTTTTGGTATCAACAAAAGGCAGTATAGACGATGCCATAGACACAACGGCGTCAAAGCCCATACTTCCGAAATAAAAAGGATAAATTATAAAATAGTTTGTAAACAAAGAAATAAAAGCGGTTGTGAGAGTTCCGACGCTCATACCTATAACAGCACTTTTTTTAGTCTTGTTCGCTTTATAAATACACCCCGACACAAAGACAAAAACAGCCGACAAAATAAAATTGGAAAGTTCTCCCGCATAAAAAGTATCGGACTGTATATTAATCAAAACTTTTATAAACGAGACCGCAACCCCCCATAAAGGTCCCAAAGAAAACGAAGTAAGCAATGCCGGCAAATCCGAAAATTCGATTTTCAAATAAGGCGGTGCAAAAGGTACGGAAAAGCTCAAAAACATGAGCAATGCCGACATAGCCGAAAATATGGCCGTAACGGTAATTTTTCTTATATGATCTCTTTTCATTAGCCCTCCGAAACGAGACAGATTTATTTTATTCGTGCTTATGCAACTGTAAAAAACAATACTGTACCCAAAAAGATTTTCCTATATAATCCTATATAATCCTATATAATTATATTGATTTAAGTGATAAATGTCAATACAAAAGCAAAAAATGACCTGCAAAAAAGAGTTTTTATTAAAGCAAAAACAGAAAACCCTGTCCGAAAAATTTTCAGACAGGGTTTCTGTTTCGCAAAATTCATTTTTGCACTTTAAGAGCAAATTTCCTCTATAAATTCACAAGCCGATTTTACCGCATTGCCGATCCGTTTTTTTGCATCGGGCTTAGACTTCATCTTGGCGGAAACGACCGCCCAAGCAGTTCCTCCGATTAAAACGCCTATGGCAAGACCTTCAGCCATTTTGATTGTGCTCTTCATTATCTTCACTCCCTTTTTGTTTTCTCATTTCTATTATTCTAAAAAGGCAGGAAAAGTATTCAGTATTTACTCAACTTCTTCATAGAAAATATCGAGCATCATTTCGTACAAAAAAGTTTCGTCAAGCGTATAAACGATCTGATTGTCGACAAGTTGTTCTTCGCCTTTCAGCGTTATAAAATCGGTATCTATTTCCATATTCAGCAATTCGCTTGCCAGCCAAACACATTCATCGACCGACAAATCCGTCACGGAACAGTCATTTATCTTGTTGAGAATATCAACAACAAGAAGAGGATTTGACAAAAGAGCTTTTTTGGCAGCCGTAATAAAACTTTTTAAATAAGTGCTTTGTCTCGCACGGCGTTCGGAATCGTTTGCACCGTATCGGTGTACTATGAATTTTCTGGCATAATTTCCTTTAAGCAAAACCGTGTCGCCTATTTTTGCACTGCTCGGCAAAAATTGCAGATTTTCCTCTGTTGCGGTAACCGGCACGCCGCCTATTGCATCGTTTACGGTCGGAATTGCCTGCATATTCATGGAAAACCAAGCATGAACAGGTAAGCCGTACAGCAAGTCAGAAACAGCGTTTGCCGTTATTTCGCAGCTTTTCTTTTCGCCGTCTCCGTAAGCATAAGACAGAGCTATTTGAAGTTCTTTCGAGCCGAGTGAATTTCCCCAATAATCAAACAGTTCGACACTGCAAAGCGTATCACGGGGGATTGAAATTATCTTTACGCTGTTTTTCTCCGTATTTACGCAGGCAAGTAACAGTACATCTGCCTGACCTCCGTTTCCGAAAAATTCGTTTTTCTTGACCTCGTCCTCATTATCCGTGCCTATAAACAGTAAATTAATCACCGTTTCGTCATATTTATATTTTTTTCCGTTGTAGCGTACCGAATAATCTGTTCCGGAATTATCGTCTTCGGTTTCATCGGCATATTGCGGAAGCGTTGACAGCGTGGGAATTTTATTATTTTTCATAAGGCTCTTCTTACCGGTATAACGCATAATTCCGTAAGATGCAAACAATATCAAAATTACTGACAAAATACAAAAAAGTGTTATAAATAAAACTTTTTTCTTTCTTGAGTTATTCTTCAACATTTATCAATTTTCCTATTACAAGAAATCTTTTGTTTGAATTCCCTTTGAGGCAAGTCGAAAGAGTAACGAGTTTGTCATGTGCGGCATCAAAAGACACATTTTCGAGGGTGCTTGCACGAAAATCGACAATAGAAAAAACATCGTCGAAAAATCTCTGCATTTCACTTTCTTGGGTAAAATCGTACGCGAAAAGCAGATGCTCCTCTCCGAACGGCACAGCCGCTATTATTTCATATGTCATTATTTTTTTCGGTGTGTAAATATAAAAAAATCTGTTTTGATCGAAGAAATCAGCCTGTGCGAAATTCTGCAATGCGGCAAACATATCACCGGCATACATTCTGTGACCGTATATTAAAGTGTTCGGATCCGAAAAATCTTTTTTATTATAAGTCTCGGTATATATACTCCCTGCTCTGTATTCTTTCTTGTCCCATGTATGATTTAAATAATATTCGTTATTTTCGTTCTGCAATATCGGATAATCCACATTGGTTCCGGGAATTGTTATCCATGCGTACACATCTGTGTTTGTCTTCCAAAGTTCTTCAAAGTCAATCGGTATGTCAACCGGAGCTTCTACCGTCTCGCTCACGGACTGTTCGTTTTCCGAATCGAGCAAAGCACCGTTGTTTTTTCGCGGTATATTCACGGTATTTTTTTTGAAAAATGTTTGAAAAATGAAAAACAGACTTATTATTGCCGTCACAGAAGAAATTATTATTACCGTTAAATAAATTTTTTTATTCACATTAAATCTCCCGCAAAAAAACCTCACGGTCTGACCGTGAGGTTTTTGACTTAATTATGTGCCAAATACTTTTTTGATGCCCACGCCAGAGCAAAAATCGAAACGGTTAACACCCCTGCGAACACAAACAAATTGTTTGTGTCTCCCGTAGGAGGAGATACGGGTGCTTTATCGAACAAAACCGCCCAGCTTGCGTCAAGCTCTTCGAAAGTTAAAGTTATGGAAATATATCCGTCATAAGCGTAAAATCCACTATGCTTTGTCCACTTACCGTCTTCGTACTTCATAAGCGTAACTTTGCTGTCTTCCGAAAATGTCGGACTGTAAACATTAACGGTAAATTTACCCCCTTTAACATTAACCGTCCTGCTGTTCCGTTCGGTATACGAACCGCTGTCATTTAAAACATAATCGGATAAAGTTAAATTCGAGCCGTTAAACTTAACCGTTTTAACAAATGAAAAAAGCTGAACCAACTTAAATCCGTCATATTCACTTCCGATAACGGAAGAAATCTTGCTGTCATCGGAAAGCCGGAGACCGATATTGTACAAATCAGTACCTTCAGATGCCTCGTAAACATGAAGAATTTGCAAATAATCTTGTGAATATTCGCCCGGTATTTCAACACTTGTGCCGTCGACTTCAACAGTCAGAGAACCTATCTTAGCCGCAGTTGTGGGGCTCGGAGCGGCGTACGCGAAAACAAGCAGTGTCGAAAGCATTAAAGACAGAACAACGATTGCCGTAATTTTTTTCATAAACACACTCTCCTTAAGTTAAATTTTGCTTCAACCAAATTTATTTTTATTTTTAATAAACGCATTTAAAAGCAAACAAACAGCCGTATAAAGACATTCAATTTCAGTCAATCAACCGAAAAATGTTTTTTTACAAACGCAATTGCCTTTATCCAATCCTCACGGCTTAAATAATGAAGTCCGTCACGCAAATGATATCCTACCGTCCCCTCATGATATACATCGCCGGGTTTGGGATATCTGTCTTCACAGACAAAACCTTTTCTGTCGTTCTTTTCGTATACCTCACTTACTGCGACGCAAGTAAGCATCTCGGAAACGGGATCCGACCACAAATCATCTGCGGCACTCGCAATATAAACATAACGCGGAGCAACACAAGCCGTCAAATAGTGCTGATCAAAAGGCATTTCGTATTCATTGCCGACATATTTCAGATAGTTTTCGCAAAACCAATACGGAAATGCTTTGCATATAATTTCAAGATTTTCTCCCTGCTTACCGCGAGTCAAAGCCGCTCCGCTGCAACCGGAATTGTTTGAAAAGACACACTGAAAACGCTCATCTGTTGCCGCTGCCAGCAAAGCCGTTTTCCCGAGTCTTGAGTGACCGCACACTATACTGCAGTTCATATCGAGTACAGGTTGTGTTTCGGCATAGTCCATTACACGCTGTGCCGCCCATGCCCACAAAGCAATTTTTCCGGGTGAATTTTTTTCACGCAATCCGTCCTTGTAAAACACTTTGGCAAGACCGTCCGAAAAATCTGCGTTGTCCTTTGTTACATCTTCGTAACAAAACGAAAGCACGGCAAATCCCTCATCGATAATTTCTTCTGTCGGAATATACCTGTCGGGAACAAGATCTCTAAAATTGATACATACAAAAAAGGGACATTTTTTTCTGCTTTTGGGAATCGACACATAAAAAGGAAAAGAAAATTCCGTACCGTTCAATTGCAAGACGGCAACAACTTTTTTTGAAATCGCTTTACCGGCACAAAAATTCGGAATAAAATCTTCCGTTTCGTCAAAAGTCATTTGAAACGGTATCTGAGGCACACGGCCGTATTCTTCTTCACACAAAATATCAATCATTTCTTCGCGTGACTTATACGGCGGAAGCATCCTTCTTTTAATTTCCTCGTTCAGCATACCGAATCCTCTTTCATTGTATCTGCAAATTCGATTATAGCATATAAATTTACATAAGTCAAGATTTTAACATTCGTTATTTTCCAAAAATTTTTCTATATACTCTATTTGCGAATTAACCGAACGGGGCCCGGTGCCTCCCTGAGAAATTCTTGTTAAGACACAAGTTTCAAGAGATATCGCATTATACAAATCCGTGTCAAAAATTTCACTGAATTTTTTATATTCTTCGAGGGGAAGATTATCGAGTACCGTGCCGTTCTTTACGCAATATCCGACAATAGTCCCCACGATTTTATAAGCTTCCCTGAAAGGTTTACCCTTTTTCACCAGATAATCGGCAAGGTCCGTAGCGTTTATAAAACCGTTCTGTGCGGCTTTATACATATTTTCGCGTTTAACTTTCATGGTAGAAATCATCGGTGCGAAAACTTCAAGGCAAGCCTTAACGGTGTCAATGGCATCGAAAATCGACTCTTTATCTTCCTGCATATCCTTATTATACGCAAGCGGAAGACCTTTAAGTACCGTCAGCATCGCAAACAAATCTCCGAAAACTCTTCCCGTCTTCCCTCTCACGAGTTCAGCCATATCGGAATTCTTCTTCTGAGGCATAATGGAAGAGCCGGTTGTAAAAGAATCGTCCAGCTCGATAAAAGAAAACTCCCACGAACTCCAAAGAATAATTTCTTCCGAAAATCTCGAAAGGTGCATCATGAGAATGGAAAAAGCAGACAAAAATTCAACGCAAAAATCTCTGTCCGACACTCCGTCAATACTGTTGAGAGTATATGAATCAAAGCCAAGTGCATCAGCCGTAAAATCACGGTTTGTATTATATGTAGTCCCGGCAAGAGCACAGGAACCCAGCGGTGAAGAATTCATTCTTCGACGGGCATCGGAAAGTCTGTCGACATCTCTTACAAACATCATCGCATATGCCAAAAGATGATGGGCAAAAGTAATAGGCTGTGCACGCTGAAGGTGAGTATATCCCGGCATAATTGTGTCAATGTTGGCTTTTGCCTGACAGAGAATTGCCGATATAAGTGCTTTTATTTCGCACATTACCGTATCACATTCGTCGCGAACATACATTCTCAAATCAAGTGCGACCTGATCGTTTCTCGAACGGGCGGTATGAAGTTTTTTTCCGTCAAGCCCTATCCTGTCGGTCAGAGTGCTTTCCACAAACATATGAATATCTTCGGCATCGGGAGAAATCTCCAGCTTTCCGGACTCGATATCTTTGTAAATTGCTTCAAGTCCGCCAAGTATATTATCACATTCGGCTTGAGTGATAATATTCTGAGCACACAGCATACTTGCGTGTGCCATTGATCCTTTTATATCCTGCTTCCACATTCTCTTATCGAAAGATGCGGAAGAATTAAAATCGTCTGCTATTTCGGAAAGGGCGGTTTCAAACCGCCCTGCCCACATTTTTTCCATTTTACTCATTTATTCTCAATTCCGTTCTTTTTAAGCATTTTTGAGTACACTTTCGTCGAAAGTCCGTAAAGATTGATAAATCCTGTGGCGTCTGTCTGATCATATACATCGTCTTCGTCAAATGTTGCGATTTCCGAGTCATACAAAGAATAAGGCGATACCACACCGGCATTGATTATATTTCCCTTATAAAGTTTTACGGTAACATCTCCCGTAACATATTCCTGCGTTGTTTTTACAAAAGAAAGAATTGCTTTTGTAAGCGGTGAAAACCACTGTGCATTATAAACAAGCTCGGCAAGCTTTTGTGCGACAAGAGCTTTGTAATGCGAAGTTTCTTTATCCAATGTGATGGTTTCAAGCACTTTATGAGTGTGATAAAGAATTGCTCCGCCGGGAGTCTCATAAACTCCGCGACATTTCATTCCTACCAAACGGTTTTCTACAATGTCGATAAGGCCGATTCCGTTCTCTCCGCCCAATTTATTAAGCTTTGTAACAAGCTCAGTTGCATTCATCTTTTCGCCGTCTATCGCAACGGGCACACCCTTTTCGTAACTAATCTTGACATAAGTGGGTTTATCGGGAGCATTTTCCGGAGAAACACCCATTTCCAAAAAACCTTTTTTGTTGTATAAAGGTTCGTTTGCGGGATCTTCGAGGTCAAGTCCTTCATGCGAAAGGTGCCAAATATTTTTATCCTTTGAATAATTTGTTTCGCGGTTTATCTTAAGGGGAACATTATGTGCCTCAGCATATTCGATTTCCTCTTCACGCGATTTTATGTTCCATTCACGCCAAGGAGCGATAATATACATATCGGGAGCAAAAGCTTTTATTGCCATTTCAAAACGCACCTGGTCGTTTCCCTTACCGGTACAGCCGTGACAAATCGCATCGGCTTTTTCCTGCTTTGCAATCTCAACAATGCGTTTTGCAATCGGAGGACGGGCAAATGCGGTACCTAACATATAATCTTCGTAAAGTGCACCTGCCTGAACGCACGGGAATACATAATCCGTAAGAAATTCTTCGGTCAAATCTTCAACATAGAGCTTTGAAGCACCTGTCTTGAGTGCCTTTTCTTCCAATCCTTCAAGTTCATCGGCCTGTCCGACATTTCCGGAAACGGCTATAATCTCCGGATTATTGTAGTTCTCCTTAAGCCACGGAATAATAATCGAGGTATCGAGTCCTCCGGAATAAGCGAGGACAACTTTTTTAATATCTTTTTTTTCCATTTTTCTTCTCCTGTCTGTTTATGTATATTTATTACGGACATATAATAACACATTATACATAAAAATGCAATACCTTTTGCATATTTTTTTAAAATATTACATATTTATTCAATTTTATGTGTATAAATTACATTTTTATGCATCGTCGTTGCACTATGCCGAAATTTTTCACACATAGTTTATCACATATAAAAATTGATGTCAATAAATAGTTGACGGATAAGGAAAAAAGTGTTAAAATGTATGAAAGGCGGTAAAAAAAATGTATTATATATATATTATCCGTACAACAAAAAACACACTTTATACAGGTATAACGACGGACATAGAGCGTCGCATGGCAGAACATATGAGCGGTAATTCAAAAGGTGCGAAATATACCCGTTCGAATCCGCCGAAGACGCTGGAAGCCGTGTGGTCGTGCAATACGAGAAGCGAGGCATCGAAAATCGAAGCCCACATAAAAACACTGAAACGGCAACAAAAGGAAAATATAATAACAGACAAGACATTTTCGTTTTTTAAATCCGAAATTTGCAAGCGTGAAAAAATCGGTTCGGGTGATTTTCGAATTATTTACGAAAATGCGGAGGAAAAAAATGAGAATAGTAATTAAAATAGGAACATCGACTCTCACCCACCGTTCCGGGCACCTGAATATAAGAGGTATAGAAAAGCTTTGTAAGATAATAAGCGACTTGAAAAACGACGATAATGAAATTATTCTCGTGTCTTCGGGAGCGATAGGAATGGGTGTAGGCAAACTTATGCTGAAAAAGCGTCCGGAGGATATCCCGACCATTCAGGCGGCGGCAGCCATAGGACAGTGTGAACTGATGTACACATACGACAAGCTTTTTTCGGAGTACCGTCACACAGTGGCACAGATACTTCTTACAAGCGGTGACATAAATCACGAAGACAGATACCGCAATTTTGAAAACACTCTCAACCGCTTGCTCGAATTGGGAGCCATTCCGATAATTAACGAAAACGACACAGTGGCAACCGAAGAAATATCAATAGGCGACAACGATACATTGTCTGCGATAATTGCCGCAAAAAGCCGTGCCGATTTGCTTATACTTTTATCCGACATCAACGGTTTATACACTTCCGATCCACACAAGGACGAAAATGCCCGTCTTATAGAAAGGGTAGAAAAAATAACTCCCGACATAATCGCTCTTGCCGGCGGAAAGGGTACCGAACTCGGAACCGGCGGAATGGCAACAAAAATAAAAGCCGCACAGATTGCTACGGAAAGCGGCTGTGACATGATTATAACAAACGGTGAACACCCGGAACTTTTATATGATATTATCGACGGGAAACCGGTCGGAACACGCTTTTATTCCGAGGTGGAAAAATGAGAACCACTTTGGAAATCATGCAATGTGCGAAAGAACATTGCGAAATACTTAAAAATCTTGATACCGACACAAAAAATCTCGCACTCTGTAACATGGCAAACGCTCTTATCGAGGATTCCGAAATAATCCTTGCCGAAAACAGCATGGATGTCGAACAGGCTCGCTCAAAAATCTCGGATGTCATGATTGACCGTCTCACTTTAACTCAAGAGCGTATAAAATCCATGTCTGAAGGCATAAGAGAAGTTGCACTTTTGCCGGATCCTGTAGGAAAAGTCTTATCGAAAACGGTGCGTCCGAACGGTCTCGTCATAGAAAAAACATCTTCGGCACTCGGAGTTGTTGCGATAATATACGAAAGCCGTCCCAATGTAACCTCCGATGCGGCAAGTCTGGCGTTTAAATCCTCCAACACGGTTATTCTCCGTTCGGGAAAGGAGGCTTACCGTTCTTCATGTGCAATAGTCAATGCACTGCAAAAAGGGCTGACAAAAACCAATCTCCCGAAATACTTAATCCAGCTTGTCGAAGATACGACACGAAATTCGGCAACCGAACTTATGACAGGCACCGGGTATATTGATTTGCTCATACCGCGTGGCGGAAAAGGGCTTATACAAGCCTGTGTCAACAATGCCAAAGTTCCGTGTATTGAGACGGGAACCGGAATTTGTCACATTTATGTCGAAAAAAGTGCCGATACTCAAAAAGCTCTCAACATAATAGAAAATGCGAAAACAAGCCGTCCGTCAGTATGCAATGCCGAAGAAGTCCTTTTGATTGACAGAGAAATTGCACCGACTTTTTTACCGCTCCTCAAAGAACGGCTTGTCGACAGTCGTATAAAGAACGGACAAACACCCGTAGAATTACGCTGTGACGAACAGTCATACAAAATAATCGGCTCGGTCAAGGCAGGAGAAAGCGACTTTGACACCGAATTTCTCGATTATATACTGGCAATAAAAGTTGTAAACGGTGTAAAAGACGCTGTAAAACATATTGCCGGTCATTCCACACATCACTCGGAAGCAATTATCACAACAGACAACAATGCGGCAAATTATTTCACGCAGTCGGTTGACAGTGCCGCCGTATATGTAAATGCTTCCACCCGTTTTACCGACGGAGGAGAATTCGGATTGGGCTGTGAAATGGGAATATCAACCCAAAAGCTCCATGCAAGAGGTCCTATGGGGCTTGAGGAACTTACCTGCTACAAATATATAATTCACGGAAACGGACAAACGAGGTAAAAACATGAAAATAGGATTTATCGGTGTGGGAAATATGGGAGGTGCCATTTTGCATTCCGTTCTCACCGCAATTGATTCCGACACAATTTATATCTCCGACGCAAACGCGGAAAAAGTAAAAGAACTTTGCAAGGCAAACAATATCAACGCCTCGCAAAATTCCGAAATAGCCGAATTTTGCGATATGATTTTCGTGGGCGTTAAGCCTCAAGTCATGTCGGAATTACTTTCTTCGATATCGCCGATTTTATCAAAACGCTCAAACCGTTTTATATTAATCTCGATGGCTGCGGGAATGAAAATTTCAACTCTCTGCGATATGCTTAATATGAATGTCCCGTTCATAAGAATCATGCCGAATTTACCGGTAAGTGTAAATGAAGGTACGGTGTTGTACGATTCGAAAAATGTATCGGAACAGGAAATCGGCTCTTTTCTCCGACTCATGAGGAATTCCGGAAAATTAATTCATCTGAACGAGCAACTTATTGACGCAGGCTGTGCAATTTCGGGTTGCGGTCCGGCTTTTGTGTGTATGATGATTGAGGCAATGGCAGATGCGGGAGTGAAATGCGGACTCGCACGCACAACGGCACAAACCCTTGCAATACAAACTTTGAAGGGTACCGCACAATATTTGGAAAGTACCGATACTCACCCGGCAATACTTAAAGATGCCGTATGCAGTCCTGCGGGAAGCACAATTGCAGGCGTCGACGCACTTGAGAACAGTTCTTTCCGTGCGGCTGTCATAAACGCTGTCGATGCCGCTTACAAAAAAAATATTGAGCTTGGAAAGAAATAATTAAAAACAGTTTCAACCTATGGCAGTGCCATAGGTTATTTTTTTTCAAGATAAAAACCGGCTCCGTTTATTGTCGGAGCCGGTAATAAAATCAAACAAAAACTTTATTTCGGGAAATTATTGTTTTTCTTCGTTGGCGGGTAAATCGGAAGAAGCAGTCTCTTTATCTGCACTCCGGTTTTCTTCTCGGCTTAAATTCTCTCCCGCTTCTCTGTTTTCGTTCTTACTTGTTTCAATCTTTCGGTCGCGAATTGCAACAAGATCCTCGATTGTCGCGTCGGTACCCATTGCAACATTAAACTGTTCTTCGTCCATTATCTCATTTTTTATCAGATATTCGGAAATAAAATGGAGCTTATCCATATTATCTTTCAGTATCTCCGTACACTGAGCATAAGCACCGTCGACAATAGAACGGATTTCATCGTCGATTTCGGCGGCAGTCTTTTCGGAATAGTTTTTGGTCGCCGAAAAATCTCTGCCGAGAAATACCTCATCACTCGAATGTTCCGATCCGTAAACGACAGAACCGAGCTTTGAGCTCATACCGTAACGCATAACCATATCTCTCGCATTTGAAGTAGCCCTTTGAATATCGCTTGAAGCACCGGTAGTAAAATCGTCGAATATAAGATACTCTGCTACCCTTCCGCCGAGCAGAGAAACAATTTCCTCCTGCATATGACGGCGAGATGTAAAAGTGTGGTCTTCCTGCGGAATGGAAAGAGTATATCCGCCCGTTCTTGCGGTGGGGATAATAGATATCTGCTGAACCGGATCGAGAGTGGGAAGGACATAATTCACAATAGCGTGTCCGGCTTCGTGATAAGCGGTCATCTTTGTCTCAAGTTCGCTTCTCTTAAGAGATCTCTTTGAAACGCCGACTATAATCTTTATCATCGATTCCTCTATATCTTTCATTCCGATAAGCCGTTTACCGCGTCTTGCGGCAAGCAAAGCCGATTCGTTTAAAAGATTCGCAAGGTCGGCACCGGTAAATCCGATGGTAGATTTTGCAATGGTCAATAAATCGACATCTTTTTCAAATGGTTTATTTTTCGCGTGAACTTTAAGAATTTCTTCACGACCTCTGATATCGGGATAATTAACGGTAACTTTTCTGTCAAAGCGTCCCGGCCTTAAAAGTGCGGGGTCGAGAATATCGGGCCTGTTGGTTGCCGCCATGACAATTACACCGTCATTGACGCCGAAACCGTCCATTTCAACAAGTAACTGATTTAAGGTCTGTTCCCTTTCGTCATGTCCGCCGCCAAGTCCGGCACCTCTATGTCTTCCGACTGCATCTATCTCATCTATAAACACAATAGCCGGAGAAGCTTTTTTCGCGGTCTCAAACAAATCACGCACACGGGATGCACCGACACCTACATACATTTCGACAAAATCGGAACCGGAAATAGAGTAGAACGGAACACCTGCTTCTCCCGCCACCGCTTTCGCCAAAAGCGTCTTACCGGTACCGGGTGCACCGACCAAAAGCACACCTTTCGGTATGCGTGCTCCCAAATCAAGAAACTTTTTCGGATTCTTTAAAAATTCAACTATTTCTTCAAGTTCTTCTTTCTCTTCATCGGCACCCGCAACATCTGCAAAATATACCTTGTTTTTTTCATTTGCACCGAGTTTTGTGCGTGCTCTTCCGAAAGAATTAATCTTTCCGCCTTTTGCCTGATTTGCAAAGGAAACCCAGAACATTATGCCTATTACTATCACAATCAGATAAGGCAGGAACGACACCCACCACGGTATTGTTGCGACGGGTTCGTAATCATAATTTTTGATTATAGGATTTTCTCCGCTTGACTGCTCTCTGATTATGTCACCGAGATAATGCTCAAACAAGTCTATGCTGCGGATTTCGTAAGAAACGGTATAATCTTTGTCCCCTGCAAGTTTAAGTTTTAAATTGTTTTTGCCGTCAACGACAAATTCTTCAACCTGCTCGTTTTCAAAATAAGCAACGATGTCATCAAAGGTTACTTTCCCCTGAGATTCGCCGAGCAACGCAGTTGTTGCAAAAAGAATAACAAAAATCAACACTATATAAAATACCGCAACTTTAACACTGTTCTTCATCTTCATTTAGTCACAACACCCCTTGACTTAATCTGTTATTTATTATTTTTATAAACTTCCGCTTTTAATACGAATTTACCGAAGTTATTTATCGTCTCCGTCTGATATTTCAAGGCTTACCGACAGCTCTTCGCCCGTATTTTCCTTTTTTATCCTATCGGCAATGCCAAGTCCCGGTACCCAAACTATTCCGTCCTTGTCACAGACTATCGGAAAAAAGTCACGCAAATTTCTGTCAATCTTTGCATCAATCAAGTATTTTTTCACACTGCGTGTAACCGAACGGCAAATATATTTATCTCCGGATTTCCTGCTTCGTGCATAAAAGTCATTGTTAATTATATTACAATCAATCAAAATATTCTTTGTTATTTTGTTAACTTTTTGTTTATTTGCCGTTTTCCTTTCTTCGTATTGAGCACAAGTCTCGATTATTACGGAATACGGACTGTTCGGGATTACATTAACACCCCGTTTTAACGGCAAAAAGAACGGTTCTTGTGCTCGGCCTTTATCTTCCACATATATACTGTTATACCCTATAAACAGTTCTTTGTTTCCGGAAAGCGACACGGATTTTCCTGTTTGTCCCTCTTTTATAAGTTCGGCAATTTTTTCAAATCTTTCAAAAGTCAGAAAAACATTTTGCTTTTCAAGAATTTTCGATATAACATAGTAAAAAACCGAAATTTGCGTTTCGTCAAGAGCGAGTTCTCGCAATGATAAAAGAGATTCCGGATTTGAATTGTTTTCAAAATACTTTTCTCCCTCTCGCTGTGCGAGTGCCCGATATGACGAAAATATTTTTCCGGCTCTCGAAACCGTTTCGTCAAAGCCCGGAGATTTAGCACGAAATTGCGGCAAAACCGACAGCCTTAAAAAATTACGCAGATAATCCGTTGAGGCATTTGTCGAGTCAAAAATATAATCGATTCCGCTCTCTGCGGCATACTCTACGACTTCTTCTGTTGTACATTCAATCATCGGTCTTATTATATTATCCCGCACCGGCGGAATTTGTGAAAGCGTCCCCGACCTCATAAGCGATATAAAAACCGACTCCGTATTGTCCGACAAAGTATGTGCCGTGGCAATTTTATTGCAGGAATTCAGTGCGGCGAATTTGCCGAATTCGCTATATCTTATATTGCGTGCAGTCACTTCCAGCCCTGTACCGCATTTTTTTGCGGCGGCAGGCACATCAACCGTATCGGTGCAAAACGGAATTTTGAGTTTTTCCGAAAAAGCTTTGGAAAACAGTTCGTCTCGCAAAGCCTCTTCTCCTCTGATTGAGTGATTGAGGTGAAAAGCCGTCAGAGTAATTCCCAATTCGGCGGACAGTCTGTACAATACATACAACAGTACGCAAGAATCTTTACCTCCCGACAAACCGACGAGAACTCTGTCGTTTTGCGAGAGCATCGAATATTTGCGTACCGTTTCATATACTTTTTTTTCAAAAAAATTAAAATTATTCATATGTTGAATCCAATGTGGTAAACCTTGTAAACTGTCCCTCCCAGCCCATTTTTACCGTCCCGGTAGATCCGTGTCGGTTTTTCGCAACTATTATCTCGGCGACATTATCTTCCTGCAATGCTTTGCTTTCTCCCGCTTCACTGTCTTTATAGTATTCATCGCGATAAAGAAAAATAACAATATCGGCGTCCTGTTCTATCGCACCCGAATCTCGCAAATCGGAAAGCATAGGCTTTTTACTGGTTCTTGACTCAGGACCTCTGGACAACTGAGCACAGGTAATTATCGGTATTCCGAATTCTTTTGCCATAAGCTTTAAATTTCTTGAAATATCTCCCACCTCAAGCACACGGTTATCTATACTTCTGTCGGAACGCATAAGCTGAAGATAATCTATAACAACAAGCCCCAAATTTTTCAAACGCCTGAGTTTTGCTTTCATTGAGGCAACGGTTATATCGCTGGAATCGTCAATGTATATTTTTGTTTTTGAAAAAGCCGTCGCAGCTTTGGCAAGAGACTGAAATTCGTCCGGAGAAATATCTCCTTTGCGAAGTTTATAACTGTCAATTCTGGCTTCACTCGACAAAAGTCTGGAAACAAGCTGTGTTGCGGGCATTTCAAGAGAAAATACCGCAACCGATTTATCGCCGTGCAAAGCCACTTGCGAAGCGATATTCAACGCAAAACTTGTTTTACCCATACCGGGACGGGCACCTATAAGAACCAAATCCCCTGCTCCCATTCCAACCAAAACGCGATCGAGATCACGGTAATAAGTAGGCGTACCGCTTGCGGCTTCGGGATTGTGCATCAAAGTATCAAGCTGCTGATAATACTCGAGAATTACATCTCCGATAGACTGAAAATCCCGCGTTATCATTCCCTGAGAAAGTGCGAAAACTTTGGCTTCCGCAGAATCCACAATTCGCGTCGCTTCGTCATCTTCCCTGTATGCACTTTCCGATATTTCTTCCGTAACGCCGATAAGCCGCCTCAAAAGGGCCTTGTCATGAACGATTTTGGCGTAATCCTTTATGTTGGATACGGCGGGGACCATTTCGCAAATTTGTTTAATATAAGTGCGTAAATCGTTTTCGTCATAAGATGAATTGACGGCAATTCCCGCAAGAAGTGTGACAACATCTATTGTTCGGCTTTCAAGATACATACTCTGTACTGCGGAAAAAATCAGCCTGTGACGCTCAACATAAAAATCGTCTGATGAAACGATTCCGGTAACATCAGCAAAACGCTCGGAATCAAGTATAATAGCTCCCAGTACAGCTTGCTCGGCTTCGAGTGAATACGGCATTTGCCTCAAAAAAGACTGTTCCTGTACCGTACTCTTTTCTTTTTCGCTCATTATTATTCTTCCGTTTCGTTATTTTTCTGTAACAACCACATTCAGTTTACCTGAAATTTCGGCATAAAGTTTAACATCGAATGTATAGTTTCCGAAAGCTTTAATCGGATCTCCCATGACAATTTTACGCTTATCTATTTCGATACCGTGCTGCTTATTTAAAGCCTCTGCGATATCCATTGCCGTAACGGAACCGTAAAAACGGCCGTCGGCTCCTGTCGACATTGTGATTTTTACAGTAACTCCCATGAGTTTCTCGGACAGCAAGCGAGCTTCCTTCTGTTCGGTCTCTATTTTGAATTTTTGAGCACTTTCTCTGTTTTTCAACTCATTGAGTTCTTTGGCTCCGGCTATTATAGCGAGCTTTTTCGGGATAAGGAAATTTTTCGCATAGCCGTCGGAAACCTCAACGAGCTGCCCCTTTTTCCCCTGTGCTTTTACATCTTGTGTTAATATTACTTTCATATTCTGTACCTCTCTTTACATATTATCCAAATAATTATCTATTGCGTCTCTCAGTCGCAAAAGAACGGCATCAACTCCGTCGTTCTTAACCTGTGCACCGGCAGCATCGTAATGTCCGCCGCCGTTAAGTTTTTCAAGAATAAGCTGTACATTGATATTACCGTTACTTCTGGCGGAAATATAGGTTGTATCGTCTATTTTACATAAAGCAAACGATGCTTCAATTCCCCCAATCCCCATAAGTCTGTCGGCAACTTTCGATGCATTAACCTTATCCGATTGAGTAGCTTCACCGTCGAGCATTGTTATCGCAACGCGTTCTCGGTAAATCACAACACTGTTTTCAAATTTTGCCTCGCTCTTAAAGTCGGCAAAAGTAGTTTTAAAATATTCTTCTATTTCGGCGGGAACCGCACCTTCGCCGCGTAAATAGTAAGCTGCCGAAAAAGTACGGACGCCTGTATTTTTCGTAAAGCCCTTTGTATCCAAGACAATACCCGCAAAAAGAACCTCAGCTTCTTCTTTAAGAAGGGTTCCGGGTTTAAACGCCTGTTCCAATATTTCGGAAACAAGCTCCGACGCCGATGAAGCGGACGGTTCGATATATGTTATCAGCGGCTCGATAATAAACTCTCCCGTTTTTCTGTGATGGTCGATTATTACCACATCTTTTACATTTTTATAAATATCGGGAGCTTCGAAAATAGCCGGATTGTTTACATCGCATATTAAAAGCAAAGTGCCCGATTCAATCAAATCCTGTCCGTTTGAGGCGTCAATAAATAAATTCGCAAACTTCGGAATTTTCTTCGTTTTATCTAAAATCGCACGCACATTATCGTCGTTCCCGTTGACGACGACATTGACTTTTTTGCAATATTCAAGAGCAAAAGCCGCCATACCTATACAGGAACCGACAGAATCGTGATCGGCAAATTTATGCCCCATAATAATGACATTACTGCAATTTTTCAGCAATTTTATAATTTCGTTTGCTATAAAACGAGATCTTATTTTTGTGCGTTTCTGAACCGATTTAAACCGCCCGCCGTAGTAGTCCGCAGAATCGTCGTATCTCAATACAGCCTGATCTCCTCCTCTTTGCATAGCAAGATCCAAAGCCTGATGAGCAACCTGTTCCTTTTCGGAAAATGTCGAATTCTCCAAGCAAGCAATCCCCATGGAAATACTTACCGCAATATCGCAATCTTCGGATACTTCCCTCACGGTGTCCAAAACTTCGCATTTGGTATCGGTTATATTTTTCAGATAGCTTTTGTCAAAAAGTGCAATATATTTGTCACGGTCAAACTCACGCAGAATACCGTTCATGGAAGAAATCCATGAGTTGAGTATTCCGGAAATCTTTGCCGTTGCGGCACGGTAATTGCTGTTCATATAAGAAGAAACATCGGTACTGTTATCAACATAAATATATGCGACAACCGGATTTAGCGCGTCTATTTTTTCTTTAAGAATTTCTATTTCGGTTCTGTCATGCCATACAGTGATGTAAAACTCTTCAATTCCGGATTTTACCATGTATGAATCAACTCTGTATTTTGCACCGCAGAAAGAAGCTTCGAGGCTCTCCCCGTCAAGACTTTCCTTCAGATGATTTATATTTAAGCGTGTCTCAAGCAAATCGTTAATCTTTGTATTATATAAAGTCTTTTCATCGCATTTGTCGGCAAAGCTTTGATTATACCAAAGAATCGCACCGGCGGAATCGAGAATGGCAACCGGCATCTTCATTTCCATAAGCAATTCAACCGTAATGTTTGTAAAAAGCTCATGATTTTTCGTGCTTTTTCCTCTCCTTGACATACGGATAAGGAAATATGCACCGACATAAACAGCTATTAAAAAAATCCCGAGAACAAACATTTTTTTGTTGAAATACGCACCGCCTATTACCGTCATCAAAGAAAGAACAATAAGAGTGAGAACTTCTGAAAAGTGTTTATTAAACTTTGCAAGTAATTTTTCTTTCATATTAATATCCTTTTTGTTTTAATCACAAAAATTCGTAAAAAGATAAATTTTTACATCTATCAGTATATCATAAGATTAAAAAAAAGTAAAGAGGTAAATGCGTCATATGTCGGTTTGTCAATGATGTGTTACAAAATCAGAAAACTTCTCCAATTTGAATG
>CAZLEX010000012.1:0-25022 GCA_964558655.1 uncultured Oscillospiraceae bacterium
CTGAAAGCCCTTGATTTATAAGGCTTTTTTAGTCTTGAGGCTTCATCGTCGGGAAAAGGAGAACATCTCTTATTGAGGCACTGTTTGTTAAGAGCATTACAAGACGGTCAATGCCAAATCCAAGTCCGCCTGTCGGAGGCATTCCATATTCAAGAGCGGTGACATAATCATAGTCAACCTGTGCTTTGGTATTCGGATCGATTTTTTTCCTTTCGGCAACTTGACGCTCAAAGCGACCTTTTTGGTCAATCGGATCGTTGAGTTCCGAAAATGCATTTCCGAACTCCGTAGCATTTATAAAGTATTCAAATCTTTCCGTAAAGGCGGGATCATCGGGTTTACGCTTAGCTAACGGGCTGATTTCCACCGGATAATCGTAGATGAATGTAGGCTGGATAAGCTTTTCTTCGACAAATGCATCGAAAAATTCCGCAATAATCGCCCCTTTTGACGGCACCGGAGGAAGTTCGACATGATGCTCGTTTGCAAGCTTTATTGCTTCTTCATCTGTCTTAATTTCGCTAAAATCAATACCGCTGTATTTTTTAATAGCTTCGACCATTGTGAGCCGTTCCCAATGTGAGAGATCGATTTGCGTACCCTGATAGTCGAGCATGAGCGTTCCGCATACATTTTGTGTAACGGTTTTCATCATTTCTTCGACTAAGTCCATCATGCCGTGATAATCCGTGTAAGCTTGATAAAGTTCGATCGTTGTAAATTCGGGATTATGTTTCGGATCCATTCCTTCGTTTCTGAAAATACGGCCGACTTCGTAAACTCTGTCCATACCTCCTACAATAAGTCTCTTGAGGTAGAGTTCCGTTTCTATTCTCAGTACCATGTCCATGCCGAGCGTGTTATGATGTGTGTAAAAGGGGCGAGCCGATGCACCTATTTCAAAGGGTGTCAATATCGGTGTATCAACCTCCAAAAAGCCTTTTGAATCAAGATAAGCACGAAGTTCGCGGAGTATCATGGAGCGTTTTACAAATGTATCTTTCACTTCGGGATTAACGATTAAATCGAGATATCTTTGACGGTAGCGTATTTCCTGATCTTTGAGACCGTGAAATTTTTCGGGAAGGGGAATAAGCGATTTAGAGAGAAGCTTAACCTCTTTTGCGTGAATTGAAACTTCTCCTCGCTTTGTTTTAAAAACAAAGCCTTTAATGCCGATTATATCACCGATATCCCATTTCTTAAATTCGGCAAAGTTCTCTTCTCCGACATCGTCAATTCTTACATAAATCTGAATTTTACCCTGCGTATCATGAAGATCTATGAAATTTGCCTTTCCCATGTCGCGACGGCTCATAAGACGGCCGGCAACGGAAACTTCACTGTTTTCGAGAACATCAAAATTATCTCTTATGTCCTGCGTGTGTGCACTGACCTCATATTTTGTTATTACATAAGGATCATTTCCTGCTGATTTTAAAGCGTCGAGTTTTTCACGGCGAACAAGTATTTGGTCGTTTAAATTTTCTTCTTCGTTTATTTCGTTTATTTCGGTGATATTAGATGTATTATTGTCCATAATTTTCTGTCCTTTATTTATTTATCGTTACTTTTTTGATTTTAAGGGTTCGTTTTCCGCCGGGAGTGTCGAAAGTAACAACATCTCCGGTTTTTTTGCCTATAAGAGCGGCACCTACGGGAGATTCGTTGCTGATTTTATTTTCGAGAAAATTGGCTTCCGCCGTTCCTACTATCGTATATTCCGCTTCATTGCCGTTTTCATCGATTACCGTGACGGCTGAACCGAAACCTATTCCGGATTTTTTATTGTCTGTACCCTCGACGACTTCAACATTTTTCAAAAGTTCTTCGAGCTCCATAATACGCCCTTCGACTTTTGCCTGCTCGTTTTTCGCTTCGTCGTATTCGCTGTTTTCGGAAAGGTCTCCGAATGCCCGTGCTTTTTTCAAATCGTTTCCGACTTTCACACGGGTGACCGTTTTTAATTCGTTAAGTTCGTCCTGAAGCTTTTTAAGTCCTTCTTTGGTTACAATTGTCTTTTTCATATTTGCTGCTCCCTTTTAAAGTTTATTTATCTTTCAAAATTTCAATGGCGTGCATAAGTTGTTCATCTTCCTGTTCACTTATGAGTTCAAAATACCGTTTTGAGTGTTCGCTTAGTTCGACGGTTCTGTCAGGCGTAACACCCACACCGTCAAAATTCGGACTGAACGGCGGCAGATAGTATTGAGTTGAAAGTTTTATAGCACTTCCGTCACTTAATTCAACCGTGGATTGAGCGGTTCCTTTTCCGTATGTCTGAGTTCCCACAAAAGTTGCTTTTTGATAATCTTTTAATGCCGCCACAAAAAGCTCCGCCGCCGATGCGGAATCGCCGTCGGCAAGAGTAACAATGGGGTAATCGAATTCCGATGCGTCCGATGTGAGTGTGGTCATGTTTCCGTCTTTGTTTATAAGACGGACGACAGGTCCCTCAGGCAGAAGAAAATCCAAAATTTCGTGTACCGAATCCAGAGTTCCTCCGGGATTTTGACGGACATCGAAGATAAACGATCTGGCTCCTTGATGAATAAGGTCATTAACCGCATTTTTGAACTGTTCCGGAGTTGTATCGTTAAAACTGAATATCCTGATATATCCGATTGAAGAAGACGACTGACATAAACTGTATTCAACCGTTTGCTGTTCAAAAGCACTGCGGACAATGTCAAACGACAGTTCCTGTCCGTCTCTTGATACGGTTATTTTTACGCTTTCTCCTTCATCTCCCAAAAGCTGATAGTAAGAACCTTCGTATCCGAGTTCTTCATAGCTCTTGTCATTTACCGCAACTATAATATCCCCTTCGGTAAGTCCCGCATTGTATGCGGGAGAATTATTTGTTACACGGTAAATGACCATCTCACGCGTGTCCGGGTGGCAAAGAATATTTATCCCGATGCCGTGCATATTTCCCGAAGAATTGTCACGGAATTCTTCGAATTCTTCCTGAGACATATATACGGAATGTTTATCCTGCAAACCTTCGATATATCCGGCAACGGTCGAATCTTCGAGAACTTTTTGGTCAATATCTTTGACAAAGATACTTTCGGTAATTTCCATCACTTCGGTAAGTTTTGGACTCAGGGAAGGGGATAGAGTGAAAGCCGAAAGCTGTTTTTCGTATCTTTCTTTTTCGGTTATGACCGTTATCTGATAGGTCAAAATTGCCGCAATTATTATCAGTACCGTGCAAGCACCGAAAGAAATTTTTTTGTTCATTTGCTGTCCTCTTAAGGTATTTTTATGTAATCCAGCGGATCTACATACTCTCCGTTTTTAAGAATTGAAAAATGTAAATGATTGCCTGTACTGTCTCCCGTACTACCGACTTTCGCGATTACATCGCCTTTTTGTACGACATCTCCGACGGAAACAAGCCTTGCCGAAGCGTGAGCGTAAAGAGAAGAAATTCCTCCTCCGTGATCTATAACAACATAATTGCCAAAGCTGGGAGAAAGTCTGCTTATCGTCACGACACCGCTGTTTGCGGCTATTATGTCCGTTCCGTAATATGCCGCTAAATCAACGCCTCTGTGATAGTCCGTTTGTCTGCCGTTGTCCCAATATCTCCAGCCGAATCCGCCCGAACAATAGAAATAAGCATCGTAGGGAAGAGGAAAACGGAATTCTTGGTTGGAATAATCTTCTCTTTCCTGAAGCTGTATTTTGTTGTTAAGCTCTTTAATTTCGTTTTGAATATCGATAAGTTCCTGCTCTTTAGCCGCTTTTGCCTGCTCAAGAAAACTCTCGTTGGATTTTAGTGTGTTCAGAACATCCAAAGCTTCCTGTGCAAGCGGTTCCAACTCGTTTTTCTTTGATTCCATTTCGCTTTTTGTATCTTCGCATTTTTGCTTAACGAGTTCAAGCTCCTCTTTTGCCGCTTCCAGAACCGCAAGATCACTGTTTAATTTGTTTATATTTTCCTGATCGTGCTCAAAAAACTGTTTTACGAATTCCATGCGTGAGAGAAGCTCGGAAAAATCTTTTGAACTCAAAATGAAGGACAAAGGCTTTGTACTGAGTGTTTCATGCTCTATTATAAGCCTATCGCTGATTAAATCCACAAGGTCGTCAATATCTGCGTTTATCTGTTCGATCTCAATTTCCTTAAGTGCGATTTGTTTGTTGTAGCTAACAATAAGCTTTTCTGAAATTTCAATCTCTTCTTTTGTTTTTTCGATTTGCTGATCCAAAAGATATTTAACCTGAGATTGCTGCTCCACATTTTCTTTTGCGGCTTTTATCTGATTTTCAAGTATAGATATTTCGTCTTTTGCACTGTCGAGTGTATCCTCAAGTTTTTTTACTTCGTTCTTGTTTTCCTCAAGTGATTTTTCCGCAAATGACACTATACTGATCGGCGAAGCGTTTTTTGTCAAAATTATTACCGATGCCAATATCAGTACAAACGCACCCGTAAAGCGTAGTAACTTTTTTTTCATTGTATCTCCTTTTAAGCGTTTTCCTTGTTATATCTTCTGAGAGAAATATAACTTCCCAAAAATCCCATAATAATACCGACTGCGGCAAATGCGGCGGCAACAATGTACCATAACTGTGTAAAAGGAACAAATGTTATAATTTGGTAGTTGGCGATTAATTTATCAATGAAATCATAAAGAAAATACTGTGCGAAAAATGCAATAACCGAAGCTACAAGTCCTATGATAACTCCTTCGATAAGAAACGGCGTTGATATAAATCTGTTGGTTGCACCGATATACCGCATCAGAGCGATTTCGTCACGGCGGGCAAACACGGACAGCTTAACGGTATTGATTATTACAAAAATCGAAACGAAAAAGAGAAGGACAAGGAGCCAGGAAACAACTATCGTGAAAATATTTTTGAGATTGTCTACCTGTTCGACGATTGAATCGTCGTATATACATTCGTCAACAATGGGAAATTCTTTTTCGTTTTCGATTATAAAGTCAAGAGTGTTTACCTCTTTCGGAGTGAGATTTGAATCGTAAGTGAGTATATAAGAATCTTTGAGAGGATTATCGTTTTCGTAACGCTTTCTCAGTTCTTCGGTCTTGTCGGCTTCATATACTGACAGCTGTTCTTCCAAAGAGTCTTCTTTTGACTTGAATACCGCACTTTTAATTCCGGGAATTGCTTCGAGCTGTGCTTTCAAATCGGTTGTTTCTTTTTCTGTGGCATCTTTTTTTACAAATACCACAAGTTTTGAAAAGTCGTCAATATTGTTTATAGTTACATTTATGTTGTGAATTACCAGTCCGAAAGTTCCCATAATGACAAGACAGGAAAAGAGAACGAAAATTGAAGAAAAAGTCATAACCCCGTTTTTGAAAATTCCGTTAAAAGCAAGCTTGAGGTAATATCCAAGCTTCAAAGACTTAAATTTCATTATCTTCACCTCCCGCTTTGTCAACGGCAACCGTACCGTCACTTACGGTAATAACTCTCTTTTTGTAATAATTAACCAGCTGTATGTCATGTGTGATGACAATGACCGTTTTTCCGAGTTCGTTGATTTTGAACAAAAGATTCATCATGTTTACACTCGTAACGGGATCCGAATTGCTTGTCGGTTCGTCTGCGATTACGGTGTCGGGATTATTGACAAGTGCTCTTGCAAGAGCCACCCGCCTTTGCTCTCCGCCGGAAAGCTGGGAGGGATAATGATATGCACGGTCTTCAAGGTCAACGAGCTTTAAAAAATTGTGAACTCTCTTTTTGATTTTTCTTCTCGGCTCTCCTATAACATGCATGGCAAAAGCAACATTCTCATAGACCGTCATGTTGGGGAAGAGGCGGTAATCCTGAAAGACTATACCGAGAGTGCGTCTGAGATAAGGAATTTTACGCTTCTTTATTTTTCCGACATCGAAACCGTTTACTTCTACCTGTCCCGATGTTGGCGTTTCTTCATGCAAAAGAAGTTTTGTGAGAGTTGTTTTGCCGGCACCGTTCGGACCGACAACAAAGACAAATTCGCCGTCGTTTATTTTTAAATTTACATTGTGAAGAGCTTTTGTGCCGTTGGGATAAGTTTTGGTGACATTAGTGAGTTTTATCATAATTTTTTGTCCTTTTTATTTGACTTTCCGCACACAGACTTATTTTCAGTATTTGGTCGGCTTTGAAGAAAGATATTTCTTTACCATGAGAGCAACCTTGAATGTTATGGCGTGCTCAAATTCACGCAGGTCAAGACCGGTTAACTTTTTTATTTTTTCAAGACGGTAAACCAAAGTGTTCCTATGGACAAAAAGCTTTCTCGAAGTTTCGGAAACATTGAGGTTGTTTTCGAAAAAGGCTTGAATTGTAATGAGAGTTTCTCTGTCAAGAGCCTCAAAAGCTCCTTTTTTGAATATTTCGTTTAAAAACATTTCGCAAAGTGTGTTCGGGAGCTGATAAATAAGCCGTCCTATTCCCAAATTGTCGTAATGGATTACGCTCTTTTCGGTATCGAACACTTTGCCGACTTCAATGGAAATCTGTGCTTCTTTGAAACTTTTCGCAAGCTCTTTTACGCTTTCTACCACCGTTCCGACACCGACAACGGCTTTTGCGTAAAATTCTGAGCTGATTGTGTCAACAATGTTTCTTGCGGTTTTGTCAATTTCCGAAGCATCGACCGGCTTTTTGAGTTCCCTTACCAAAACAATGTCATTTTCTCCGACGCTTATGATGTAGTCTTTATTCTTATCGGGAAACAGATTTTGAATAACATCAAGAGGTACTATATCCGATTTTGATGTAAATTTAATAAGATAAACAATTCTCGGAATTTCGTTGCTTATGTGAAGTTCTTTTGATTTCACATAAATGTCCGACGGAAGAATATTGTCGAGAATTATGTTCTTGATAAAGCTTGCTTTATCGTATTTTTCATCGTAAAGTGTTTTTATACTGCCGAGAGAAACTTTAAGAACGGCGGCGAGATTATCTGCCGTTTCATCTGTTCCTTCGACGAAAACCGTGTATTCGATTTTTCCGTGATTGTTGATTGGGTGAAATGTGTAAGAATTGAGACGGAAAGCGTCATTTGTGAAGGTAAGCTCTTCTGAGACTCCGTCAAGCACCTCTCCGATTCTGACAAGTTCGCTGCAAGCGATAATGGCACCGTTTTTGTCAACAACACCTATGGTTCTGTTGACAGAATCCTTAACTTGATGCACAATGCTCTGAAAAAGTCTGTTAGACATGGTAAAACTCCTTTATGTAAATTTAAAATTCCGTTTCGTACAATAACATGGAGAGTACGGCGCTTGAAGCCGTTTCCGTACGCAATATGAGCTTGCCTAAAGTGAGTATGGGAATGTCACGCTTCTTTGCCTCGCTGATTTCTTCGGGAGAAATGCCCCCCTCAGGACCGACAAAAAAAGCCGCCGAATTGAATTTTTTGCTTTGAAACAGTGATTTCGGATTGTTTTCAACGGCGGATTCATAGCAAATAAACCCAATATCACTGCTCTTGATTTTGTCGAGGGCTTCTTTGTAGGGAATGGGGGAATGTACTTGCGGTACTATTCCTCTTCCGCATTGCTTTGCGGCTTCCCGTGCAATTTTGTTCCATCGCTCAGATTTTTTTTCAATCCATTTTTCGTCTGTTTTTACGATACATCTGGAGGAAATTACCGGATATATCTCACCGACGCCGAGCTCTATCGCTTTCTGTATCACAAAATCCATCTTGTCGCCCTTCGTCAGCGCCTGAAACAGTGACGAAAAAACAGACGGTTCATTGTTGTTTTCACAAGCTGACAGAACCTGAAGATTTACCGTGTCCTTTGAAAAAGAATCGATAACCGTTTCGTAATCGGTTCCGCTTTGAGAGGTAACTGTCAGACGGTCGCCTTTCTTCATGCGAAGCGTGTGAGAAATGTGAAACGCGTCGTCGGAGACAATTGTAATCGTTTCGCCCGTATCAAACCGTTTATCGCTTTTGATAAAAAATTTCGGCATAAAAAATCCTTTTAGCTAATGTAATCAAACAAACACTTTATATGTTTGTATATAATCTACAATATTATACACCGTTTTGTTTTATTTGTCAAAGAAAAAGTGCAAAATTTTGTTTAAATTTTCTTAAATTATTAATTTGTTCACAGTTTTCTCGCAAGTATTACAGACCAATCATCTTCACAGACTGTTTTTTCAATCGAAAATCCGCTTTTTTTCAAATGTTCCGAAACTTCGTCTTCTCTTTCGGAAATAATTCCGGACGCGATAAGATAAGAGCCTTTTTTTAATGTTTCGTAAAAAAGCGGTGACATTTGTATTATTATTCCCGCAACTATGTTTGCACATATGACATCGTAGTTTTTACCTATCTCTTCGGCAAGCTTTTCATCATCAAGTACATTGCCGCATAATACATTTGCACGGGGAGAAAAAAATCCGTTTGCTTCCAGATTTTCTTTTGCTATCCTTGCGGCTGTGGGATCGATATCCACCGCTGTTACGCTGTTAGCTCCGAGCAATAGAGCACCTATTGAAAGTATTCCGCTTCCGCAGCCCATATCCAAAATTTTTGCCCTCTCAATATCGAGCGTCTCCAGAGTTTCGAGGCAGAGTTTTGTCGTGGCATGTGTGCCGGTTCCGAACGACGAAGAAGGATCTATTTCTATCACAAGACGGCTGTCTTTTATTTCCGTCGGAATTTCTTCCCAAGACGGCTTAATATAGAGACGGTCTCCTACGGGAAACGGCTTGAAAAATTCTTTCCAGTTGTTTTCCCAGTCTTCGTCATGCACCGTGTCGCAGTTCCATGTGAGTGAGGAATATTCTTTGTTATTCTCTTTCAATGCTGAAAGTGCGTCTGTTACAGCTTCTTTGATTTGCTCTCCTTCGCTGTCGGGGGAGAGAAAAGCGTGGATTATCGGAATGTTTTCGGTATGAGCCAAAAGCGATTCGTCAATGTAATCATAAAATATCCCGCCTTGAGAAAGCGTTTCCTCGAGGTCGGAAAAGTCGTCGGTTGTAAATGTTTCCACTCCCGTGATAATCAAAAGATTTGCAATGTCTTCGCAAAAATTCACGGGGCAGTTTTCAGTGCAAGTAATGTTTATTCGTGTCCAATTCATGTTGTCTCCTTTAACAAGAATGTAGGAACGCATTAAAGCGTTCCTACATCAACTGCGGATAAAAACTCAGATGAGGTACTTTGTAAGTGATTCCGGAAGGTCTTCAACCGCAATCGAAGATGTCGTGACGCAACTGATCTCTCTTTGCGTTGTGAGCTTGTCCAACGCCTCAATGAACCAAACAAACTCGTCAATGTTGTTTGAACAGATTTTGAGCGAAGAGTCGATAAATATGTCTTTGATATCGTAATTTGCACCTATAATACCGCATATCATACCGTAAAGTTCTTTTGCGGATTCAATTCCGAACACAGCCGTATCTACAAGTCTTACTTGATGACGAACATCAAAAAGAAGTTTGTTACCTTTTTCAATACATACCACATTTCCGGGAGAAGTTTCGACAGCCTTGTTTGCCATTTCAACGAGATGTTTTGTCTTTCCGCTGCCTTTGAGTCCTATGATGAGTTTAACCATAATGTAAACCGCCTTTCTCTGGGTAAATTTCCGACAGTAGCCGGAGTTTGAGACAAAGACGCACATTCATGCGTCTTTCGCCTCTCACTACTTATATTTTACAGTAAAACACTCTAAAAAGCAATAGCGTTTATAAATTTTTTTGTGTTTTTTTACCAAAAGTTTTGAAAATGTTCTTAATTGTTGATTTCCTTACCCGAAAATCCCGCAACAACTTTTACGCGGGCAGGTGCCGAAGTCGTGTTTTCGGTATTGAATTCGAGAGTAAAGTCGCCTTTGTCAACGGAGATTGAACCTTCAAAATCAATTTGCTCACGGCTCATATCCTGTCTGTGAACGGAAGCGGTGTTAGTTTCGGGATCGTATTCGATGGCATCTCCTCCGGAAATCGTCGTCTTGAATACAATTGACTGAGAACCGCAGGTAATCGTCGGATTTTTAATCGGTGCACTTGAATGTTCGTAAGTCGTAACATCACCGATTTTTGCTCCTTTACATTCTCCGCAGGCATACACCGTTAAGGAGATTATATCCTCGTAATTCGGATAAACCCTGAAAGTACGGTAATCGGGGCCGTCTTTTTGGAGATGCTCAAACGGGAATTTCACACTGTCGTATTCACCGTTGTCAGTGTCAACAAGTATATGTTCTTTCCAGCCGGTAAAATTGAGAGGAATAAAGTAATCGGAGTGACCGCCGGATTCTCCGCGACGGAAGCCGGAACGGAGCGAAATAAGCAGTGCATCGTCGTCTTTGCCTGTTCCTTTTACCATTACTTTCATTGCCATGCGGGAGGACATATCGAAACTTTCCATCTCACGCACTCTTTCCTGAAGCATGATATCGGTGTTTTCGTCAAATTTCGCAAGAACACGAGGAGCGTTGGATTCGGTGGAATAGCGTGCTTCGATTCTAATGTAGGGAGACTGTTTTTCAAAGGGATTTTTACCTGAGTACTCATAGGAAGAATTCGGATCGAGCTTGGCACTTTCGTAGTGGCGTTCGAGGAATGCCCACTCGTTTTTGCCTTTTTCGATTATCTTGAATTCATAAGGCGACGCGAGAACCTTTTTCTTCGTTTCTTCGGAGAAATAGTCGGATTTTCTCGGAATACTGTAATATCTGTTGTAATATCTTGAATTTTCTTCTAATTCGGGAAATTGTTCGAATAAATTAAGTTCAAAAGGATTGTATACTATTGTCATGTTGTGAACGACAGCCTGATATCCGAGATAGTCGATATCGTTCTTAAAAAGAGTTTTGCAAACAGTGTTTCTCAGAAGCATATTGTCGCAGTCCGTCAGGAAGAAATACCAGCCGAGCGTTGTAACGAAATTGTTTTCTTGATTTTCTAAATTTTTCTTAATATGTCTGTCGGTAAACTGTCTGAATCCCTGATGTACGGTATCCCATGCACCCGCTCTTCCTCTTGCGTTCCACATCTGAGGAGCTTCGCTTGAAAATTCGAATATCGGGTCTCTTACGCACTTGCTTGTAATTCTGTGAGTGAACATTTGGAACCAGTACCAGATATCTTCTTCGGGCACATGACGGTTCAAACCGTCGATTGCGTCCATGTATATCATGTCAAAACCGCCTTCGTTGTACGACTTTGCGGTAAGGTCTGCAATGTGGAAAAAGAGGGGAGAACCGACAATGGGCGAATACATATTGAAAAGGCCCAGCATATGCTTGATGACTGCACCCTTTTTATGCGGTGCGGCTTTTGTTCCGCCTTGAGCTCTTACAACTTGAACAAAGCCTTCGTCGCTTACTTTGTTTATCAAAATTATTTCTTCGTCGACAATGACGGAACAGCTGTTGTGTACGAAGAAAGATTGAATGAGGTTGAAATCTGCGGCACTTTCTTCGGTGAAAATTTGTGTATCCGTCTCGGAAATATCTTTGGCAAGAGTGTATGTTTCGGCAGTTTCGAGGTCTTTCTGCCACTTCGGATTCGCAAGAATTTCTTCAGCTGTCTTATCAATGTAATAAGCGTAGGTGTGGAGACTTGTGATAAGACCTCTCTTTCTGAATATCGATCCCACTTCTTTTTCAAATTCGGCGGGAGTTCCGCTCGGTACGGTCATAAATCTGAAGTCACCCTGACGGAATGTGTTTACATAGCATTGAAGAATGTCTATCTGATCGACGCCTACCGACAGGGCAAGGTCTGCCATCGCTTCGGCTTCTTCCTTGTGTGCGTGACGGGTAAGTATGTAGTCGCCGAAATTTTTCTTACAGTCGCGGGCAAATGCACCGGCATTTTTCGATACAATACCTACTTTGGGATCTATCTTAAGCGTAAGTTCTTTCAAAAGGTCAAGATGAACATCGAGAGATGAAAATACAACACCGAGCTTAGCACCCATTGTGCCTTCGGGGAATCTGGGGTATGTGTATGCAATTGTCTGTCTGTAATTTCCGAAACCGAAGTTTTTCGGATTTGTGTGAGCACTCATTCCGATTGCGTCGAGGCGGAAGGAATCCGGATCTTCGGAATAAGGTTCATTTGTTTCGAGATGTGCGAATACAAGTCCGCTGTAAGTTTTCGGAACGGAAGAAATAACTTCAAATGTGAAAAATTCGTCAAATACTTCTGATTTGATAAGTACATCGGTATCGTCGAAATGAGAAATGAGAATACCGTCTTTTAATTCAAGAGATTTCGGAAGAATTTTTTCCGGATTGAATCTGTCTTTGTTGAAAAGATAAACGAATTCGCACGGTTCTTCTTCTTTTTTTACATCTTTCTGTGTCTTTTTGTTGATAAGGGACAGCAAAATACCGTTTTCTTTCGAAATAACGATTTCGGCATGCTTGTTTGAAAAGTGAATTGTACAAGCTTTTTCAAAAATCTGAGTATCCATAATTTTCCTCTCAATAAAAATTTTTTAGGGTATTTTCATTATAAGTGAAAGTCGCTTAAAAAGCAATACTTTTTCATCAAAAAAAATAATGTATTTCAATTTTTTTAGGGAATATTACGATTTTTTCAATAAGGCTGTTTATAATTCTTTTTTGTTCGGCAACCGATAGTGCGGGCCAAATCTCCGATAGATTCTCCGAACTTTCAAACAACTTGTTTTTTCTGTTTTCCGCTTCGATGTTCTTTTTTGCCTGTCTTATTTTTTCTTCGCAGTTTGAAATTTCCGTCCGTAAATCTTTTATCATATTCAGTGCGGTGTCGTCTCCGTCGGAATATATTTCATAAAGCCTTGAAAGTTTCTTTTTCAGTTTTTTTGACTTATCTTCCGCAATTTTCCGTTCGTCTGTTTTTTCATCTTTTCCGTTTTTCCTGAGCGTCATTGAAAACAAGTCGCAAATTACTTTTTCTTCGACTTCGTCTGCCCATACCCGTTCCGATTTACAATTCGGATCGTGTATAAGATACGGCTTTGAATTTTGCGTCGAATAACACACAAGTTTGTATCCTTTTTTACCCCATTTCTGATATCTCATTCTCGCCGTACACAGTCCGCAGAAAATAAGTCCGGATAAAAGATGTTTGCTCGTACTCGGAATACGGGCTCTTTTTCGCATTTCTTCTGCCGTCTTCAAGTATGTTTCTTCATCTATGAGCGGAGCATGAAGTCCGCTGTATTCTTCTCCCTTGTACGGAATGAGTCCTAAGTTTGTACGCCTTTTCAATACTTGCACAACAAGCCGTTCATATTTCAAATCCAGCATTTTTGCAATTGATGCGGGGGAATATCCTTCAAGATAGAGGGAGTATATCTTTTTCACTTTATCGCTGTCTTCGTTTTTTACAAGAGTGCCCGTCACTCTGTCGTAGTCGTAGCCGAAAGGAATTTTCCCTCCGCCCATCCAGAGCCCGCTTTTCACCCTTTCTTTCATGCCCATTCTTGTTCGTATTTTGATTGTCTCTCTTTCCAATTGTGCGAACGCCGACATAATTCCCAACATTGCCCGTCCGATAGGCGTTGATGTGTCCATGTTTTCGCTCAGGGAAACGAAATCGACACTTTTAGGATTGAAAATATCTTCGATTAAAAAGAGTGTGTCTTTTTGACTCCTTGACAGTCTGTCGAGTTTGTAAACCGCAACCGTTCCAATGCGGTTTTCTTCGATATCCTCCAAAAGCTTTTTTATTGCCGGGCGTTCAAGATTGCTTCCGCTGAAACCGGCATCAACATAAAAAACAAAATTTTTTATTTCACGGGATACGCACCAAGCCTCAAGAAGCTTTTTCTGAGCCTCTATCGAATATCCTTCTTCGGCTTGCATTTCGGTTGATACTCTCGCATAGAGTGCCGCATATTTTTCCGTTTTTATCACCTCTGTATAATTCTTGACACAAACAGCCGTTTTAAGCATATTTTAAAAAAATCAGGTCAATACTTTCAACAGGAGGGATTAAATGAAGGTAGAAAGATTTATAAACGGAAAAAAGGTCGGGAAAGAGGAAATATCAAAAATGAAAATTGATATTTCGGTTACCCGACCGGTTAAATTGAAAATCAAGAAGTGAGAAAGTCCGCATAGGACTTTTCGCTTTTTCTGCCGTCCCAAAGCGACAGGATATCAAAACTTTTGTCTTCCGGTAAAACTTTTTCCTGCCCGATAATGAAACTTGATGACATGAGTGCGTAACGCAATGCGTCGGGAGCGTGAGTAAGTTCGTGAGGAGAAGATGATACATCTTCGGAAATTTTGGAGTCGAAAATAAGTTTCGGAAGCGTTCGTATTAAATTAGTACACGATGAAAAGATTTGAAGAGTGGCATCTCCGTCCCGCTTTTCTTTCAGAAATTCCCTTATCATTCTCCAACCTGCGATTCTTTCGTTGTTTGCCGGAATTATTCCTTTAAGTCCGTTATTCGCAAGTATATCGAACCCTGTTTTGCCGCTGTCCTGCCGTCTTCCCGAGAGATCGGGACTGGCTATATAATATGCGATTTTTTCTCCGTTCGACATTGCGAGAATTTTTTCGGCGGCACTGCTGAGTATTAAATTCGGCATATACAGTTCTCTGTAAACATAAATCTTTTTTCTCGAAGGCGGAAAAGCAAACCATAGGCACGCCGTCATGTCAAGACCGTAGTCAAACGAGGCGAAGCGTGTCCAGTCTTCCGGAACGGTGAATGGGATGCAGGTATGTTTTTCTCTCGAAAATTCCGTGAAATACTGTCCCTCAAAAGCGTCCCAGTCTCCGTTAAGCATTGCACGCCGTCTTGATTCGGGCAGGTTTTTGAGCGTTTTTATGTATTCGGGATTTTCGCTCATAATGTATCGGTTGTCGAAAACAGTAGACGGAATAAAAATGTAGTCTTCGCTTTTTTCTTCTCCTCTGTACTCTCTGTCGATAAACAAACGCTTTACCCAGCCGTGACCGACACCGCCCGGATTGCAGGTGAAATACATTCTCGGAGAGAATCCCGAAGAATTTCCCGACAGTCTGTTCGATTCCGTAAGTGCCGTGTATTGAAGTTCGGTAAATTGCGTCGCTTCTTCCATACCGATAACTTCGTACGCCTGTCCCTGATATTGAAGAATATCGGATTCGTTTTGGCAATAACCGAGTTTTATACGGCTTCTGTTTTTGAAAATAAATTCTTTTGTGGAATCTTTATAAAGTGCAATGCCTTTAAGTGCTTTCTGCAACGGTATTATGTGATTTTCGCGAAGTTCGGGAAATGTTCTGCGTAAAAGTAAAATTTGTATACCGCTGTAATTAAGAGCCAAAAGAACGAGTTTTGTACGCATTGCCCAGCTTTTTCCGCCGCCTCTTGCACCGCCGTAAGCAATTCTCGGAGCACTTGCCGTGAAAAATTCCGCTTGCTTTGGGTAAGGGTGCACTTTTGATATGAAGTTCCGAAGTGCACGGTTTTTTTCGCCTATACCGTCCATTTTTTTATATCCTCCGAAAACTCGTACTCTTCATATGTTCCGCTATCACCTCTGTCTTGCCAACGCTCGAAATTTACGGATAAAAAAAGCTTTACGCCCGAAAAAGATTCCTTTGAAAAAAGTTTTTCTTCGGCATATTCTTCGATTTTCATGACGGCTTTTTTTATGAGCGTTTTCATTTCACAGTCCTGAAATTCGAAAAGTGCTTCACGACTGTCAAGACCGAGTGCGAGAGCAAGTCCCGTAAGCGTGTAGGGGACTGTTACTTTTTTTAGGGCAACGCCTTTTTCGTCAAAGATTATTTCGCCGTTCTTGTCTAAAACATTGCTTTCGTGAGATGAAAAATAGGCTTGAATCATTTTCTTCATTTCTTTTGCGTTTTTGGGTACTTTCGGATTTTTCATAAATAAAACCACTTCCTTTCGAAAATGATTTTAGCATACTGCCTTGATGACATTAAATGACATATTTATGACGACATTAAAATAAAAAAGCCGTGTAAAAATACACGGCTTTTTATAAAACACCGAATTTTATTCGGGTTTTCCCAAAAGCTTAAACATATTTTTTTTGTATACTTCCACGCCCGGTTGATCAAAGGGATTGACACCGTTGAGATATCCCGATAAAGCACAGGCTTTCTCAAAGAAATAGACTAAATATCCAAAGTTTTCTTCGTCCATTTTGTCAAGTTCCAATACGATGTTCGGAACACCGCCCTCTACATGTGCGTCAAGAGTTCCTTTGAGAGCTTGTTTGTTTACATAATGAAAATCTTTGTTTGCAAGGAAATTGAGATTATCAATATTTTCTTCATCATACGGAATACAAACTTCACTGTTCGATTTAATTACATCAATAACCGTTTCAAAAAGAATCCTTCTACCGTCTTGGAGATACTGTCCCATTGAATGAAGGTCGGTTGAATAGATAACAGACGCGGGGAATAATCCTTTTTTGTCTTTTCCTTCGCTCTCGCCGAACAGTTGCTTGAGCCATTCGTTAGTATACTGAAATGCCGGTTTGTAAGATACGAAAAGTTCTATTTCATAGCCTTTTCTCATGAGAAGCGTTCTTATAGCCGCATATTTGTACGCGTCGTTTTTGTCGATATCGCAGACGGAAAGGTCTTCTCTGGCTTTTTGAGCTCCCTGCATCATGGCTTTGATATCACAGCCGGCAACCGCAATGGGAAGAAGTCCGACTGCCGACAAAACGCTGAAGCGTCCGCCTATATCGTCTGGTACAACGAAAGTTTCGTATCCCTTTTCGATTGCGAAATGTTTTAATTTGCCTGGTACATCTTTTTTATCCGTTGTTATGAAAATTCTTTTTGCGGCATCGGAGCCGTATTTCTTTTCGAGAAGCTCTCTGAATACTCTGAAAGCGGCGGCAGGTTCCGTAGTTGAACCCGATTTTGAAATAACATTTATGCATATGTCACGGTTTTCGCAAATTGACAAAAGTTCCCGCAGTGCATCGGGATCGATTGTATTGCCGGCAAAATAAACGGCGGGACCGTCTTTTTTTGTTGTGTTGTATAAATTACCTTTTGTGAATTCAATTGCCGCACGGGCTCCGAGATATGAACCTCCGATTCCGATTGCAACAAAGACATCGCAGGATTTGCGAATTTTCTCGGCGGTTTTTATAATTCTGTCAAATTCTTCTTTATCGTAGTTTACCGGCAAATCTATCCAGCCGGTAGGTTTTACGGAAGGCTCGCCTTTTTGCATGAGTGTTTCGTGAGCCGTCGATATCTGACTTTTGATTTGCTCGTATTCGTGTGCTTTTATGAAATTTTCAAGATATTTTGCGGAAAGTTTTACAGCCATTGTATATACCTCACTCGTTAAATATTTTCAAAGTGTTTTTAAGCCACATAACAGACCAGTCTACCCAGCGGGAATTATATGAATGTTCGCAAGAGACGACCTCACCGGAATCCAGCGATACACCGTGTTCCTGTTCGGGAAGAATGTGCAGTTCAAACGGAATATTGTTCTTTTTTAAAGCTCTCGCAAAAGCGAGAGAATTTTCACACGGTACACAGGTATCGGCAAATGTGTGAAAAATGAAAGCCGGAGGAGTTGTTTCGTCAATATGCTCTTCGAGAGAATATTCGTGCAGTCTTTCCTCAGAAGGATTACCGTCTCCGAGTAAATTGTAAAAAGAATGTATGTGCGGAGAATCAATTCCGGAAATAACAGGGTAGGCGAGTACCATTGCGTCGGGACGGTTGTTCGTTTTGCCTATTTTTTCGGAAAGTCCTTTTTTGTTCCAGAGTACTCCGGACATAGCCGCCAAATGACCGCCTGCAGAAAAACCGATAACGGCGATTTTTTCCGGATCGGTATGCCATTCTTCAGCATTGTCTCTTATCATTGAAATTGCCGTGGCGACTTCCGTGAGAGGCAGAGGGAGACGACTGCTTTCGTCGGTCATCGAAAAATTCGGATTTTCCAAAATATAGTTTACCGAATAGTAGAGTACAGCCGTATTAAAGCCGTATCCCATATACCGTCTGGCAATCGGTTCGGCTTCTCTCGGCGAACAGTATCCGTATCCGCCACCGGGACATACCAGCATAAAAGGACGCTTGTGGTGAGAGTATTCTCCGGCATCATCGCACAAGAATACTTCGAGGTAAACTTTATCGGTAAAATTGTGCAAGAAAATCTTTTTTGTTTCCATATTTTCTCCTTAAACTCTGTACAAGAGATCTGTATAAGACGGAATAGGCCATGCGTTTTTGGGAAGCAAAAGTTCAAGCGTATCACAGTGATTCCTGAGCTCTTCCATAGCCGGAATGACGAGTTCCTTATAACTTACGGAACGCTCTTCGGCATCTTTGACGGCGTAAGCCTTTTCGTGATTGTATTTAAGTGCGTCCAGTGCTTTTGTCGCTTTTTTCAGACTCTTCAGAATTTTACGCAGTTTAGACTTCATGACAGCGGGATTTTCTCCCGTTCTGTATACTTCGTTTATGCTGTTTGCGAGTTTTCCGCAATAGTCCATTACGGCCGGAATGATAAGTTCGTTTGCCATATTTTGCATCGTAAGAGATTCTATGTTGACGGCTTTTGAATACATTTCCGAGCAAATCTCATGCCTCGAAAGCACTTCGGTTTCGCTCATAACGCCGTGTCGTGAGAAAAGGTCAATATTCTTTTTCAGTTTGAGACAGGCAATTGCGTCGGGTGTTGTCGGAATATTTAAAAGTCCTCTTCTTTCGGCTTCCTCTTTCCATTCGTTTGAGTAGTTGTTTCCGTTGTACAGAATCCTTTTATGCTTGTGAATAAGTTCTCTTATTATGTTTACCGTTTCCTCCGATTTGTCACCGTCGCATTTGTCAAGACGGTCGGCAATAAGTCGAAGTTCTTCAGCTACAATCGTGTTGATTATGTAACAAGGGCGGGAAATCGATGCCGACGAACCGCACATACGGAATTCAAATTTATTGCCCGTGAAAGCACAGGGAGAAGTGCGGTTTCTGTCGGTGGTGTCTTTGTTGAAGGAAGGAACCGAAACCACGCCCATGTTAAGCCTTTCGGAAGTGCGTTTTTCAACACTGTGAGAGTTCTCGATTGCATCGTAAATTTCACACAGCTCGTCGCCCAAAAATACCGAAATTACGGTAGGTGGAGCTTCATGAGCACCAAGTCTCGTATCGTTTGAGGCTGTTGCACTTGAAAAACGAAGCAAGTCCTGATATTCGTCAACCCCGGCAATGACCGCTGCGGTAAACAGAAGAAAAGATGTGTTATCCGCAGGATTTTTTCCGGGCGAAAAGAGATTTTTTCCCGTATCGGTTGAGAGGGACCAGTTTACATGTTTTCCCGAACCCGACAGCCCTGAAAAAGGCTTTTCGTGCAAAAGGCACGCCAGCCCTTTTTTCTTTGCGACGGTACGCATAGATTCCATGGTAATTTGGTTTTGGTCACAGGCAATGTTGGCGGTGTCATATATGCAGGCAAGCTCGTGCTGTGCCGGTGCGACCTCGTTGTGCTTTGTTTTTGCGGGAACTCCGAGTGACCAGAGCTCTTCGTCAAGATCGTGCATATAGTCGGAAATACGCAAACGAAGTCTGCCGTAATAGTGGTCGTCCATTTCCTGACCTTTAGGCGGCATCGCGCCGAACAAAGTGCGGCCGCACAGGAGAAGATCCAAACGCTTTTCGTATAACTCTCTGTCAATGAGAAAATATTCCTGTTCGGGTCCTACCGACGCACTTACTTTGGTTGTAACACTGTCTCCGAGATGTCTCAACACTCTGATAGCTTGTGTATTTACAGCTTCCATTGAACGAAGAAGAGGCGTTTTTTTGTCGAGAGCTTCTCCCGTGTATGAGCAAAAAACCGTAGGTATATACAGAGTTTTGTCCTTAACGAAAGCGGGAGATGTGCAGTCCCAAGCGGTATATCCTCTTGCTTCGAATGTTGCCCTCAGTCCGCCTGACGGAAAAGAAGAGGCGTCGGATTCTCCTCGAATAAGCTCTTTACCCGAAAAATCGCAAACGGCACCACCGTCTTTGGAAAAGCCCAAAAAAGAGTCGTGCTTTTCGGCGGTCATCTCGTTGAGAGGCTGAAACCAATGGGTGAAGTGAGTTGCACCTTTTTCGGTAGCCCATTCCTGCATGGCATGTGCAACATCGTCGGCAATGTCTACGCTCAAAGGGATACCTTTTTCGACCGTATCCTTAAGCGTTTTGTAAACATCGGCACTCAGATATTTTTTCATCGCATCATCGTTGAACGAAGCTTTCCCGTAAATGTCCGTTATATGCATGATAACTCCTTATGTTAAGCCGATTTTTTATTTGTTGGCTTCAATGTATTCGGCAATGTCTCCGACTGTTTTGAGCTTTGTTACCTCGTCGTCGGGGATAACTACACCGTATTTATCTTCAAGTGTCATGAGAAGTTCAACAATGTCCAGCGAATCCGCTCCCAAATCGTCAATGACGGAGGTGTCCTCGTTAACCTCATTGGGATCGATTTTAAGTTGTTCGCAAAGTGCTTCAATAATTTCGTTAATCATATATACTCCTTCCTGAAGAAAAAATCTTCACTTAATCTTAGACAAGTTTACACTTTTTTTAAAATATTGTCAATAGCAAAAGCAAATTTAAAGTCATGATGAAGGAAAAAAGCGTTTCTTTTAGATTTAATGTTTACATGAAATGACTTGACGCATTTTTTACATGGGTGTATAATTAATACGATAATTCAATACGGTCGGTGATACTATGAAAAAAATAATTTCTCTTGCATTAAGCTTTCTCTTTTGCCTGAATTTGATTTTTTCTTCGGCACAGGGATTGTACAATACATATTTTGAAACTTTCAGGCCCATAACTTCGGATTTGAACTATGTGTCATATTACGGTGAAGATTCCGATGCCGATATACAAACCGTTCACATTCTCGAATATACTTCGGGCAACGGAACTTTACCTTATGTGGCGTGGGGATCGTCACTTATGTCGTTCAATACCGTATCTTCGATGATGAAACAGACACTTTCACATTCCCTTAATGCCGTTGCCGGAATAAACGGAGATTTTTACAGTTTTTATACAGGTATACCCCTTAGCGTGATTATTTCCGACGGTAAGGTTATATCTTCGGATGCGGGAAATAATGCAATAGGTTTTTATCCCGACGGCAGCGTTATCGTAGGTACTCCGAATATGAGTATTGAATTAAGCTTTAACTATACGGAAGAAAAGCCCGAAGAGTCCGAGAGCGTTACGGAAGAAGATACCGAAAAGACGGATATGTCTTTTACCGCCGATGAAAGTGACGGCGGTGAGCAAGACATTACAGATGAGAGCAGACACTCTTTGTCATATTCATCTCAGGTGCATTTTAACAAATATCCTACGGTATATTCGGCATATTTGACAGACTCCGACTATTCGGATTCCACGGGATCCTCTTTTCAGTGTCTTGAATTTGTCATGACCGCCGAGTCCGATATTGTTGCAGGTACCGATGTGAAATTTACCGTTCTGGAAATATACGATACAGAGGGTAATACTTCGATACCCGAAGGAGCTTTTGTACTTACGGTTCCGAAAGTTCTGAAAGATTTTTCCGTGTTTGAAAAAATAAAAGTCGGGGATACGCTTACTCTTTCCGTCAGATGTGACGAGGAATGGGAAGGAGTCGAAACGGCTATAGGCGGCGGAGATATTTTCGTTCAGGACGGAAATTTTCTTCCTGAAACAGTAAATGAATTTCACGAGATGTACGCAAATGCAAGAAGTGCGGTAGGCGTTCGGGAAGACGGTAGCGTGTTTTTCCTCACATTCGACGGTGACGGAAAAAACGGCAGGGGAGTGAGCCTTGCCGAGCTTGGAGAATTTATGATATCGCAGGGAGCCGTTTTTGCACTTAATCTTGACGGCGGCGGTTCATCGACTGTTGCTGTATCCTTTCCGGAAGAAAATACGATAGAGGTAGTAAACAACCCGAAAGACACAACGGCAAGAAGAGTTTCCAATGCGTTTCTGTTTATAAATGCTTACGAAGACAGTGAAAATCCGTCGTTTGTGAGTTTTGACACATATAAGACATTTCTTCTTTCGGGTTCTTCATTGGACATTCAGCCGACAATTTTCAGCTCTTCGGGAAGTGCCGTGCGGTTGCAGTATTACGATGTGAAATATACATCGTCCAATTCTTCATCTTATTTTGATGACGGAATATATTATTCTTCCGACGGAACATATACCGACCGTTTCACTGCCTATTTTGAATTTCCCGACAGTACCGTCGAGGCTTACGGGGTTATTAATGTTACCGATGTTATTGACAGTTTGGAACTTGAAGAAAACAGTGCGGTTTTGGCAAGCACAGATACTTTTACTCTTTCGTTTAATGTATCAAGATACGGAATACCCGTGTCTTCTTCTCCCAATGTATTCGTATACAGCGTAACCGATGACAGTTCCGATGAGAACTACGAACTTTCCGACGGAATTCTCTTTGAAAACGATTACATAATCGTTGCGAGCGACGGAACGGTCAGTGCCAAAGAAGTGCCTGTTTTCACCGAAGCCGAGCTGGTTATATCTTATAAGGATAAGGAATGTAAATTAAAGCTTTATTTCGGGAAAGAACCGGATACTATCGAAGATTTTGAATACGAAACCGTTTTGGATGATTTCGCAAATTCTTCCGATATTTCTTTGGCATCTGGATACAAATCCGAAAAAGCACTGTATTCAAAAACCGGAATACTTTCGTACAAACAGCCGAAAAAACTTGATATTAAACCGAAATATGTCACGGTTTTTGTCAAAGGAACATATTCGGAAGATTTGTCGCTCGTTATAAGAGATAGTGAAAAAACTTATGTTGTCCCTTACGGCATTTATAAAGATTATTCGGCGATTACCGGCTGGGTACAGCTTTTTGCGGCGATACCCGAAGACACTCACGGCAACATTGAAATTTTGTCTTTGACATACACCGAAAAAGAGAGTGTTGTTACGGTTGATTCATTTGCTTCGCATTACGGTTGGTCTGAAGAGCCGTTTTCCGATATTTCGGGAACATGGTCGCACGATTATATAATACAGCTTTACGATATGGGAATTGTCGACGGATATTTTGAAGACGGAGAGACTGTCTTTAAGCCGAATAACAATATAACCCGTGCCGAATTTGCAAAAATGCTCGCATCTTATTTAAGTCTTGATATCAAAAGTTACTCATCGTATGGTACTGACTTTTCCGATGCCGATGCCATTGCGGAATGGGCGGCTGAATATATAATGGCTTTGTCCAGCGAAGGATATATGAACGGCAAGCCGGCTGATGACGGAAGTATCGTTTTCGATTCCGACAGCTATATAACCCGTGAGGAAGCGATGTATGTGCTTTCAAAGTTGCTTGAAGTTACATCTGAGACGGATTTGTTTGATTTTTCCGACGGAGACAGTATTCAGGAATGGGCGTTTGAAGCCGTTAAAAAAGTTGTGAATGCCGGAATTGTTACAGGATTTGATGATGGGACGATTCGTGCGGGTTCTCCCGTAACGCGTGCACAGATGTGTACAATGTTTACGAGACTCTGGAACGCTTCGGAGAATTTTTGATTGCCCGATACTTTTTGTTTGACAAACATACAACTCTATGATACAATAAACAACGGCAAAAAAATTTTAAAAAAATTTCAAAAAAAATGTGACTTTATGATATGCTCGTGCGTTTTTATTAGTGAGAGGGAGAAAAAATGACGGAAAACGATAAGCGTCGGGAACGACTCGCTGTTCTCTTTTCAAAGTATTCGGACCTCTTGTACCGTATAGCCCTTGTCCGTCTGCAGAACAAGCACGACGCCGAAGACGCAGTTCAGGATACTTTTGTCAAATACCTTACGGCTTCTTTCGAATACTCCGGAGATATCGAAGAAAAAGCGTGGTTAATAAAGGTTCTCGACAATAAGTGTCGCGATTTGCACAGGCGAAAAAAAATACGCGAGCATCTCTCACTTGAAGATATCTGCGAATTATGTGCCGAAGATGAAGTTTCGGTCGGTGTGTTTACCGCAATATCCGAGCTTTCCGAGAAATTTCGCACTGTTATTGTTTTGCACTATTTGGAAGGGTTTTCGGTTGAAGAAATTTCCGTGTCGCTCTCTCTTACAAAATCTGCCGTAAAAATGAGGCTTATGAGAGGGAGAGAGGAACTTTCGAAAATACTCGGAAAGGAGAATAACGGTGTTTGATGACGGCGAAAAATCCGCTTGGAAAAAAATTCATGCTCCCGGCGAGATTTTGTTTGCGGCTGAGAAAAAGCTGACGGATTCGGAAAAAACGCATAAAGGCAAAAGAAGCGGTTTTATAAAAATCCTTGAAGTTTCGGCTTCTGCGGCGGCAGTGTTGGCAATTTTAGTCGGGATAGTGCTGTTTTCCCGCAGACCCGATTTAAATGTTTATATCAACGGCTCAACGCCTTTGACCGACGAAGAAACTTCGCTTGTAATAACGGGAACAGATGCTCTGCCGAGAGTTGTTGCGTATACCGCACAAACTGAAGAACTGTGCACCGCCGAATTTAATATCGAACTCGGCAAAAAAACAAAAATTACGGTAAGCGAGGGAACGGCTGAGTTTTTTGCGTCCGACGGTACCGCACTTTTTTCGGGCAGTGAATATGAGGCAGACGGAAATGTACTGATTGTTTGGACATATTGCGTTCCCGATGAAGAATCACAGCTCGTGATGACACTTGCCGATTCGAAAAACGAATATGAGGTAATACTCAAGCATTATCCCGATGAGACGATGCGTACTGTAAAATTTATAAAAAAAGATTGAAACAAGGGAGATAAACATGAAAAAAATATTTGCGATTATTTTGGCATTACTTACGATTTTAGCTTTTACAGCTTGTACTTCCGAAGATAAAAATAACGATGCCGGTGATATAAAAGACAATGTAAATTCGGAAACACCGAACACACCCACAGAACCCGATACACCCGCAGAACCTGATACACCCGCAGAACCCGATACACCCGCAGAACCCGATACACCCGCAGAACCTGATACACCCGCAGAACCCGATACACCCGC
>CAZLEX010000012.1:25122-45196 GCA_964558655.1 uncultured Oscillospiraceae bacterium
GCAGAACCCGATACACCCGCAGAACCCGATACACCCGCAGAACCCGATACACCTGCAGAACCTGATACGACACCTGCCAATGTTCTTCTTAAAGACTTTTTAAACCTTATGGATACCGCCGAAGACAAGAGTGCACCGGCTATTTCCGAAGCACTTTCTCAAAATCCGATACTTCCGTTTTTTATGGTTTCCGACAGTGTCGAAGAGGGCTGGTTGCAAGGATTTAGAGAAGAAATACACGGCTTTAAATCCGCCGCTACTTTCAGACCTATGATAGGTTCTATACCTTTCATGGGATATGTATTTGAACTTGAGGAAAATGCTGATGTTACAGCTTTTGTGAATACACTTAAAGAAAAAGCCAATTTGCGTTGGATGGTATGCGTTGAGGCTGACGAAATCGTTTGTGAAGCAAAAGGTAATACCGTATTTTTCTGTATGGCAAAATTTTCTTTTGAAGATTAATTTTTTAAACACAGGAGAGGGGAACTATGAAAAAACTTTTAGTACTCATGTTGGCTGCGATTATGGTATTTGCTATGGTTGCTTGCAGTAAGGACGAGGCTTCCGATGACGACACACAGGGTGATGTCAAAACCTCCGACACAAATAAGACAACCACATCGAACAAAACAAACAATACCGATAATACGGCAAAAACCGATGCCGATGAAGAAAAAGAGGCGTCTGTTTCCAATACCCTTTTTGCTTCGCTTTACGCCGACGAAAAAAAGGATAAGGGAGATGCACAGTATTTTGCCGAGCTTGTTAATGAAAGCTCACTGATACCTTTTGCCCTTTTTACCGAAAAAGTCGAGACGGGGAAACTTGACGGCTTTAAATCGGAAATCAGCGGCTTTGAATCTGCGGTATGTATAAAGCCTCAGGTTGCAAGTCCGTTTATTCTCTATCTGTTTACATTTGCGGAAGACACAGAGGAAAGTGTGAAAACCGAATTTATAGCGAACCTCAAAACCGCCGCCGACCTGAATTGGATGGAATTTTCGTCGGCTGAAGAAGTTGTTTGTCAGTCGCTCAACGCCAACACGGTATTTTTCTGTATGGCGAGACATTCGTTTGCAAAATGATTTTGATTTGACAAAAAACAGGGCGGATTTTTCCGCCCTGTTTTTTTGGAAAAAGGAGATAAAATGCTGTTTTCGTCTGTAACATTTTTATATGTTTTTTTACCTCTATTTCTTTTGTGTTATTTTTTGGTACCGAAATTATTTAAAAACAGTGTAATATTACTGTTCAGTCTTGCGTTTTACGCATGGGGAGAACCCCGTTATGTAATTGTAATGATTGTGTCCGTTACCTGCGGATATTTGCTGGGACTGCTTATCGAAAAGTATAAAAGCAATAAACCGTTGTCACGGTTTTTTATGATACTCTCCGCCGTTATATCATTGGGCTTTTTGGGCTATTTCAAATATGCGGATTTTTTCATTACGAATTTTTCGGCAGTAACGGGGATATCCGTTAAAGCACTCGGAGTTGCACTTCCCATAGGTATCAGTTTTTATACATTTCAGCTGTTAAGCTATACCATCGATGTTTATCGCGGCGATGTTCCCGCACAGAAAAATCCGATTACTTTGGCGGCGTACATTGCACTCTTTCCGCAGCTTATTGCGGGGCCGATCGTCCGATATTCCGATGTCGCACAGGAATTGCAAAGCAGAACGCACAGTTTTGAAAAGTTTTCGCAAGGCATACGCCGTTTTATAATAGGACTTTCGAAAAAAGTGCTTATTGCCAATTCTCTGGGAGAATTTTGCAGTGCATTTAAAGCTTCAGGCGATAAATCCGTCGCACTTTTCTGGTTTTATGCCATAGCCGTATCTCTCCATGTTTATTTCGATTTTTCCGGATATAGCGATATGGCGATAGGTCTCGGCAAAATGCTCGGATTTAATTTCCTTGAAAACTTTAATTACCCGTTTATTTCAAAAAGCATTACTGATTTTTGGAGACGTTGGCATATGTCTCTTTCATATTGGTTCAGAGATTATGTATACATTCCTCTCGGCGGAAACCGTGTAAAACCGCTTCGTCATGTGTTTAATATCTTTGTCGTCTGGTTTCTGACGGGATTTTGGCACGGTGCCGACTGGTATTTTATCGCATGGGGCGTTTATTTCGGCGTACTTCTTTTGATTGAAAAATTTTTCCTTTCAAAATATTTGAACAAACTCGGATTTTTGAGACATATATATGTGCTTTTCTTTGTGTCTGTAAGTTTTGTCGTATTTTATTCCGATACAAATACAGAGGCATTTACATCTGTCGCAAAAATGTTCGGTGCCGGCGGTATTCCTCTTGTTTCCGATGAATTTTTCTATTACTTTAAGAGTATGGGTCCCACCGTATTAATTGCCGTTGTAGCGTCAACGCCTCTTTTTAAAAACCTCTACGCAAAACTTTGCGAAAAGCGGGCTTTAAATCGCATTTTTAATGTACTTGAAATACCCGTAATGCTTATTTTACTTGCGGTTGTTACCGGATATTTGGTTGACGGTTCGTTTAACCCGTTTATCTATTTTAATTTTTAATGAGGTGATATTATGAATGATAAAATAAAAAATATTACCCTTACAACACTTTTTGTCGGATTTATTTTCTTTTTCGGAGCCAAGCTTCTGTTTTCACAGCCTCAGGAATACAGTATGTCGGAGAGGGGACGCCTGCTTGAACAAATGCCGTCTCTCACCAAAGAAACATTGCTTTCGGGCGATTTCATGCGTGACTTTGAAGAATTCGGACTTGACCAGTTTCCTTGCCGGGACAGCTTTAGGGAGCTGAAAATGTTTACGGCACTGAAAGTAATGAAAATATATACCGTAAACGACCTGTATATCTGGAAAGACGCAGTTGTCGAAGAAAACAGGGAACTCAACGAAGAAATGGTTTTAGATAACCTCGAAACACTCACGGGAATTTACGATAAGTATATAGAAAATAAAAATCCGAACGGAGTGTATTTTTCCGTAATTCCCGAAAAAAATCACTATTTTTCCGAAGAATCCGGACGGTTTTCTTATGACTTTAATGATTTTGAAAATACAGTGAAAAATAATACTTCGTGGGCAGAATACATTGATATCGAAGACACTCTCACATCGGATTCTTTCTATAAAACAGATTCGCACTGGTCACAGGATAAACTGATTGAAACAGCCAAAAAAATTGCCGAACAGATGGGCGTTGAAATTCCCGACAGCTATGTTACGAACACTACGGAAAAAGATTTTTACGGCGTCTATGCCGATTATATTCTTCTTCCCGTAAAAGCCGACAGAATCACTTACCTTACCAACGAAACGATAAATTCGTTTAAGGTCAAATCCTTTGATGAATTTGCCAAAGACGCAAAAACTTTTGAGGATTTTTTTGCCGACGATGTCGTCTATAATTTTGATAAACTCAACTCAAACGACATGTACGACTTTTTCCTGTCGGGAGCTGTGGGTGATATAACCGTGATTGAAAATCCGAATTGCGATAACGGTAAAAATCTTATCATTTTCAGAGACTCTTTCGGAAGCTCTCTTGCACCTTTGCTTGCACAGGGATATAAGAAAACTACCGTAATCGATTTACGGGGAGTCTCCTCAATGATGTTTTCAAATTCGGCATTTGTGAACTTCAAAGATGCCGATGTACTGTTTATTTACAGCCCTGTTCTGTTAGAAGCTGTACGGCCTTTTAAATAAAACACTTTACAAAAATTTAATATCAATCATTTGAGAAAGAGTTCGGTTTAATACCGGGCTCTTTCCTTTTGCTTGAGAAGACAGGTATTATTTTTAAATCAATTTCCGTGCGGATTAAAAATTCGGTATACTTATCCGCTTTTCACGGATATACTTTGCTGTAAGAGCTTTCAGCTTTTTTTGTTTACTTGCGTAAAAAAGGGGAGAACAGCGAATGTTCTCCCCAAAGGGTTTAGTGCTTTAAATGTTTGAAAATCAGTTCGTGATTTCCTGACCTGCAAAACCGAGAGTAATTCTCGCACGCGTCGGAGCGTTTGTCTTGGCATCTGCCGTGTAGGTTGCCGTAAACGCACCCTTATCAACATTGAGAGTACCGGTAAAGGTAACTTCTTCTGTTGTTTGTTCGGAGTTGTGATAGAGAATAGCCTTGTTTGTAAGAGGATCGTATTCGAGGTATTCTCCGCCACTCATCTTACAGTTGAATGTCATCGAGCTGTTTCCGACTTTGATGGTCGGATTTTCAATCGGAGCGTCGGTGTGAGTGTAAGCAACCAGGTCTCCGAATTGAGCGTTCGAAGCGGTAGAACCGCAGAGCCTTACATTTACCTGAACAATATCGGTGAATGCCGTAACTACACGGAATGTAGCGTATGTTGCACCGCTTGTTGTGATACCCGAGAATGTATACTTGTCAACATCGTATTCGGCGTTGTCTGCATCGAGAAGTACTATTTCTCTCCAACCTGTGAAGTTGAGGTCGATGAAGTAGTCGGTGCGTCCTCCGCTTTCTCCGCTTGTTACTCCACCGGCGAGCGAAATAAGAGCGGCGTCTCCGTCTTTGCCTGTACCCTTAACGCGAATTGACATTGCCATATTCGGAGTTAAGTCTACATGGTCTACGGTTATGTTTGTCAGAGTTTGTTCGGCAAGTGTCTTTTCTTCGTTGAACGAAGCGATAAGAACGGGATTTTCAAAGAGTGTCGAATAGCGGGATTCAATTCTTATAAACGGAGTTTGCGATGAGTAGGGGTTGGAGCCGCTGTAAGAATTGAGAACCGTGTCTTTTGCACTTCCGAGATTTGCCTTTTCGTAGTACATCTGGAGTAATGCATATTCGCCTTCGGATTTTTCGATTACTTTCCATTCTCCGCCGATAGACTTAACTTTTTCGATTACTTCGTCTGTGAAATAATCGGATTTACGGAGCTTGGAGTAATATTCTGTGTAGTACTTTGCGTTGCTGTAATGGAACGCATTGTTCTTTATCGAATCAACTGAGAACGGATTGAAAACTACGGACATATCGTAGAGAATTCCGCCCATACCGAGTACATCTAAGTCATCGTGGAAAATAGTTTTCTGTATCGTGTTCTTAAGTCCTGCCACAGGCGACTGGTCGGGGAAGAACGAGAACCAACCGAGCGTTGTTGCCATGTTGTTATTCATGGACGCTTTGTTTGTTTCAATGTGGTTGCTTATGAAGAGTTTGAGCGAACGGCTTGCGGTATCCCACGCACCCGTGCGTCCTCTTACATTCCATTCCTGAGGAGCACCCGAAGATGTTTCGAGAATGGGATCGCGGTCACACTGGGAAACAATTCTCTGAACGAACATATGGAAGTAATACCATGTTTCTTCACCGTCTGCTAAGTGGCGGCTGAGACCGTCGATAGCGTCGAGATAAATCATGTCAAATCCGCCGTCGTTGTAAGCCTGTGCCGTAAGGTCGGCAATGTGATAGAAGAGTTCTGAGCCGAGAACCGGTACGAACATATTGAAATATCCCGAAAGGTGATAAATCGTTGCTCCGGGCAGATGCTCAACCGCATCCGTACCGCATTGACCTCTCTTTGCACCGATAAAGCCTTCAGTGGTACCGGATTGAACCCAGATGATTTCTTCATCTATGAGTATGTAACGGCTGTTCTTATAGAAGAATGTGTAAGTGTTGTCAAATCCCGATGCGTCTTCTTCGGTAGGAATAGTCGTACGGAATTTTGTTATCTTTTTGCGGAGTGTGTAAACATCGTCACGCTTTTCAAGCTGTTTCTGCCAATAGGGATCGGCAGTGATGGTTGACGCATTGTAATCAATGTAGTACGCATAAGTGTGCAGACCTGTCTTGATACCTGCGTCTGCAATCTTTTTGCCTACATTTTCGTAATATTCTTTTGCGGTTCCGTTTTCCGTGTAAGCAAATACAAAATCACCCTGACGGAAAGTACCGGAAGCACTCTGATGTATGTCAAGCTGGTCAAGGTCGAGTTCAAACGCGAGGTCGATTACATCGTCGATTGTGTCAGGATTGACATTGGAAATAAGACCGTAGTCTCCCATGTTTCCTTCCCATTCGAGTGCATACGCACCGCCTGCTTTGGAGGTAAGACCTACCGTAGGATCGATAGCGTCCATGACTTCCTGCAAATACTTGATTGTGTCGCCGCGTTTTGCGAATACAACGCCTAATTTTGCCCCCATAGTGCCTGCGTCGTAAATCGAATATGCTTTTGCGACAACCTGAGTGGCACTTTGTGAATTGTAACCCTTGTTAACGGGGTTTGTCCACGCCGTCATACCGATAGCGTTTATCATGTAGCTGTTGTCATCTGTTGCGGCGGGGAGAGAGGTTGCGATGTTTGCGAACACAACACATGCAATGCCGGGAGCAAGCTCCGAGTCGATTTCAAATGTCATGTAGTCGTCGCAAACTTCAACCAACAGGTATACGACATAGCCGCCTTTGAAAGTAACTTTGATTCTGTTGCCTTCGGTTTCGAGCTTTGTCGGATTGATCTGGCGTCCGTTGTCCGTTGTGATATAAATAAACTGCGAACCGGTTCCCATAACGACATTTTCGCTGTTGTCAAGATTAATGAGTTCTGAGATTTTTCCGTTCTTCTTGAGAATTGTCATTGAGAAATGCTTGTTTGTAAGCTTATAGGAAACCGAGTTTTCGGTTACGCCGTCAAGACTTGCTTCGTAATAGTAATCACCGTGAACATTTGAGTTTGAAGCCATGAGTATGTTGAGGCGAGCCCAATGTGTTCCTATGTCGGTAAATTCGTTTTCGAGATGAGTTTCGCTGATTGTATTTTCGGAAACTTTAAGTCCGAGAAGACGGTTGATAACCGTTACCACTTCGGCACGGGTTATCGTGTTGTCGGGACGGAATGTGTTGTCCTCGTAACCGTTTACAAGCCCGGAAGCCGCCGCTGCGACAATTGAGTCATAGTAGAAATGGTCTTCGGGAACATCGGTGAACGATATCGTAGAGTTTCCTGTGAGGGAAGAGGTGAGATTTGCGAGTTCGACAAATTCGGCTCTCGTTATCGGTTCATTAGGTTTGTATTCGGTGTTCTTGTTACGGAAGAAATAACCCGTTTCATCGAGGTATGCAATAGCGTTGTAGTACCAGTCGCCCTCTTTGACATCGGTAAATCTTGTCGTGTATCCGTCGGGGATATCGTTAACGCCGAGAAGCAGGCGGGCAAAGATGGTGCAGGCTTCCGCACGCGTCATGTTTGCGTTGGGACGGAATGTGTTTTCTTCGTATCCCAAAATGTAAGAATTGTTCGCACCGTTGTACTGAGTGGAAATTTTGGGGAGTGAATCGTCAATAATCGGATCTGTCAAAGTTCCTATCTTAGAAAGTTTTACGGATTTTTCGCTCGATTCGATAATTCCTTTGAACGCAACCGACCACGCACAAGTGATTTCGGTATTGTCGGCTGAAATCTTTGTGAGAAGAAGGGTAACGCCGTTATTGTTATTCATGGAAATGTCTGCATTTGCACTGATTGCGGCAACTTCAATTCCGCGGTCGTTTTTTATCTTCGACATTACAATTCCGTCTACCTCATAGCTTTGAGTTATGACTGCGAGAATATTGTCATATTTTCCGAAAGAATATTTCCAGAGTTCCTCTCCGTCACGGGGCTTGTCGTACCATGTCATGTTAAAATAACGGAGTCTTGTTGTTCCTATTGACTGGAAGCCCGTTGTTTCCCAGCTCCACATGGTGTAAAGAGCACCTGTGTCGTCGATAAGATAAGGAGTGCAGATAATGGCATATTTGTCGGGGTTTTGGTCCATTATCGAGTTGAACCAGTCGAGCGTTGTTGTTCTCGGCCATATCTCAAGCTGGAATATGATGTACTTCGTGCCGTTGTTTTCGACAATTGTGTAATAGTTGTTGTCGTCAAGAGATCCGCCGTTAACATCATCGGGCATTAACTCTTCGTGTGATAAGTAATCGGAGATAAGGTTGTTACGGTTAAATCCTTGACCTACATAGTCGTTTGTTGTACCGCTTACTCCGACCGGAAGATTTTCATCTTTCAGAAAAGAGATAGCTTTAGCAAAGTTTTTGTACTGAGCGTTCCACGCGGGATCGTTTAAGCTCATACTTGTGAGCTGATCCGTTGTAAGTCCTTGCGATGTTACGGTGTTTGCGTAATTGTACTGACATTTGGTAGCGATTTGACCGATAAAAGAAACATACTTGATGTTGTAAGTGTCTTTCATCTCGGCAATCCAGTATGTAGAGTCTTCAATCTCGGAAAGACGGCTGTCGTCTTTTACGAAAGTGTTGACGCCGTTATAGCTGGCAATCACAAACCCGTTATCGTTGTTGAAATCCGCATCGCCCGCAAATACCGTAAGGCAGAGAGCCGAAACGATAAGCGAAACGAACAGAAGTGCCGATAAAAGTTTTTTCATCTTTGTTCTCCTTATAAAGATTTTTTTGGTGTATATATCTTAACATAAAAGTGCATAAAAAGCAACAAATAATTCTTTAAATTTCCGAAAAAAATGAGCGATTTGACGAAAGTCACAAAAAGAAAAAAAAAAAATGTGAAAAAGTCACAAAGAGAAATTTTTGACCGTTGAAAATGCCGTTCTTATACTTAAAAAATGATATTTTCACTTTGAAGTTTTCCGGCTTTCTTTTTTGGAATTAGAAATTTATGAATTACGAATTGCAAATTGCTAACCGCTAATTGTGTGATAAAAAATATTCCGGGAAAGCATTTGCTTTCCCGGAAATATTTCAAGTACCGTTTTTCAGTTTGTTACTTCAACGCCCGAAAAACCTAACACTACTTTAGCTCTTACGGGAGCGTCTGTAAGTGCCGTTGCCGTATATTCGGCTGAAGAATTACCGCTCGGAACCGAAAGTGTTCCGGTAAAGGTGATTTCTTCCGTTGTTTGCTCGTCTGCATGATAGAGAATAGCCTTGTTTGTAAGCGGATCGTATTCGAGATATTCGCCGCCCTTGATTTCACAGTTGAATGTCATAGTGCTGTTTCCGACCTTGACGGTGGGATTCTTAACTGCGGCATCGTTGTGAGCGTAAGCTATAAGGTCACCGAATTGTGCGCTTGATGCGGTGTCGCCGCAAAGGCGTACAGTTACCTGAACAATATCGGCAAAACTGGTAACGACACGGTAGGTTGCATAGCCTGAACCGGTTGTTACGATGTTGTCGAACTTGTACTTGTCGGTATCATACTCACCATTGTCGAGGTCAAGGAGAACTATCTCTCTCCAGCCTGTGAAGTTAAGGTCAATGAAGTAATCGGTTCTTCCGTTGGATTCTCCCGTTACAACACCGCCGGTGAGCGAGATTAATGCGGCGTCGCCGTCGCGTCCCGTACCTTTAACGCGGATTGTCGTTGCCATATTGTTTGTAAGATTAATATGGTTCAGAGAAATTCCCGTGAGCTTCTGCTCGGCGAGCGTCTTTGTCTCGTCAAATTCGCAGAGAACGATAGGATCGGTAAACTCCGTAGAATATCTTGACTCAATTCTGACGAACGGTGTCTGAGCTGAGAACGGGTTGTTAACCGTAAATGTATTCAAAAGTTCGTCTCTCGTGTTGTTGATATTGGTCTTTGAGTAGGACATCTGGAGGAACGCATACTCTCCGTCCGATTTTTCGATTACTTTCCATTCTCCGCCGATATCAATTACTTTTTGCTTTGCTTCATCGGTGAAGTAATTGGAGTTACGAAGTTTTGTGTAATACTCGTTAAAATACTTGAGATTATCTACATAGTAAGGATTGGACTCTATGTTTACTTCACGGAATCCGCTTACAACCGATGTCATGTTGTGAACTATTGTCTGTACTCCGAGATAATCCATATCGTCGTGGAAAAGTGTCTTGGTAATGGTGTTTTTGAGGTCGTTGCCCATATCGGGATAGAAGTTGAACCAGCCGAGCATGGTTACGAATCCGTACTGTTCAAGAGAAAGATTTATTTCGACATGGTTTGCAATGAACTTCTTGTAACTTCTGTTTGCGGTATCCCATGCACCCTGACGGGCTCTTACATTCCAAACCTGAGTTCCTGAGTTAGAAGAATCTTCGACAATAGGATCTTTTTCACACTGAGATACAACTCTGTGAATGAACATTTGCCAGTAGTACCAAACGTCTTGCTGGTCGACATGGCGGTTAAGTCCGTCGATTGCATCAAAGTAAATCATGTCAAATCCGCCTTTGTTGTATGCATCGGCGATTCTGTCAGCGATGTGATAGAAAAGTTCGGAACCGATAACCGGTACAAACTCGTTAAAGTATCCGGAAAGGTGATAAATTGTAGTACCTGCTTTATGAGTTGTGGCAGTCGTACCGCACTGACCTCTTCTTGTTCCGATAAATCCTGAAGAAGTACCCGCCTGTGTTATATAGATTATTTCTTCGTCGATGAGAATGTAACGGCTGTTCTTGTAGAAGAAGGAAACCGTCAAGTCGAATCCGGACGCGTCTTCAACCGTCGGAATGTTTACTCTGACTGCCGAAATATCTTTTCTGAGCGTATAAGTGTCGGACATATACTCAAGCTGTTTCTGCCACTTGGGATTGGAGAGAATATCGGTCGAGTTGTACTGAATGTAATAAGCGTAACAGTGAAGAGCGGTGTCAAGTCCGGCTTCGTCGAATTTGTAACCTATTTCTTCGTAGTACTGTTCAGCTGTGCCGGAAGATACGATCGGGAAGGAGAAGTCACCCTGCTTGAAGGACTTGTCACCTCTGAGAATGTCGACCAGACCGTATCCGTATTCGTCTTTCTTGGATATGAGGTAGTCGACCGTACCTTCTTCAAATCTGTCAATCATGACATAATCTTCGTAGTTCTTCTGATATTCCTGTGCCCATGGGCCGGCAGTCGTGTTTACGAGACCTATTGTCTTGTCAATTGCGAGAGCAACTTCTTTCATGTATTCGAGATAGTCGTCGTCACTTGAAAGAACAATGCCGACTTTCGCACCGACCGTTCCCGCGTCAAATCTGGAGAACGCACTTGCCGAAGTATTCTTGTAATTGCCGTAACCGTAATTTGCAATTTTTACATACGCCGCCATTGCCATCGAACCTATACGGTAATCGTTGTTCTCGTCTGTGGGATCAAGCGTAGTATTGAAGTTTGCGAATGTTACGGAAGCCGACTTGCTTGACAGCTCGGAGTCGATTTCAAAAGAGATAAAGTTGTCGTTTACATCAACGATGAGATAAACTACTTCTTTGTTCTTGAAAGTGACTTTAAGTCTGTTGCCGTCCACCTCGAAATTGGAGGGGAGAGACTTTGTTTCATTAGGGGATGTAACATAGATGAGTTCCGAAGAAACCGATGTGTTGAGAACATTTTCATTTGTCGCAAGGTTGAGGATTTTTGTTACCTTACCGGTTTTCTTGTTAACTTCTATCATGAAATGCTTGTTGGCGATTTCAACTGTACTTGATGTTACTTTAACTCCGTCAAGCGAAGCGTCGAAATAGTAGTCGCCGTGAACATTGTCGTTGGATGCCATGATGATGTTGTACAGGGCCCAGTGTTCGGTACAGTCGGAGAAGATGTTGTACTGGGTTGTACTGACTGTTCTTTCGGAAACATTGAGTCCGAGAAGACGGTTGATAACCGTTACCACTTCGGCACGGGTTATCGTGTTGTCAGGGCGGAATGTGTTGTCCTCGTAACCGTTTACAAGCCCGGAAGCCGCCGCTGCGACTATCGAGTCATAGTAGAAATGGTCTTCGGGAACATCGGTGAACGATATCGTAGAGCTTCCTGTAATGGAAGAAGCGAGATTTGCCAGTTCGACAAATTCAGCTCTCGTTATCGGTTCATTAGGTTTGTATTCGGTGCTTGTGTTTCTCTGGAAGAAGCCCGATTGGTCGAGGTATGCGATGGCATTGTAATACCATGTGCCTTCTTCGACATCGGTAAATCTTGTCGTGTATCCGTCGGGGATATCGTTAACGCCGAGAAGCAGGCGGGCAAAGATGGTGCAGGCTTCCGCACGCGTCATGTTTGCGTTGGGACGGAATGTATTTTCTTCGTATCCTAAAATGTAGGACGTGTTCGCACCGTTGTACTGTGTATCAATGGTGGGAAGTTCGAATACTTCGATAGGATCGGCGAGTTCGCCCAATTTATCGAGCTTTATCGTCTGTACGCTGTCTGTAAGGTATCCCTTGTAGGGAGAATAGTAGAAAAACGAAATTTCCGTGTTGTCTGCAGAGATTTTCGTCATCAAAATGAGAGAATCGTGCGAAACATCGAAACCGTTGTTGGACGGATTTGCCACAACTGCGGCAACATCAACTCCGTTGGCGTTGGTGAGCTTAAGCGTTTTGATATTCGAGTCTTTAATATTGTTTGCCGATATAATGGCAAGAATGTTGTCGTACTTCGAGAAAGAGTATTCCCAAAGTCTTTCGCCGTCGCGGGGCTTGCCTATGTTGGTAATGTTGTATCCCTTGAGAGCCGAAGTGCCTTCAAAGGAAAATCCGTTTGCCCAGTCCCACTGCGTATACATTTGACCGTCTGCGTCGAGGAAAGAGTGAGTCAAAATAATTACGCGTTTGTCGGGGTTATTTTCAAGCACGCCGTTGAACCAGTTTAATGTCTCTTCACGGGGATATGTTTCAAGCTGTGCAATGAGATACTTTACACCGTTGTTTTCGATTACCGTGTAATAGTTTTCATCGTTGTGAGCCGTGTAAGGAGCGTCATCGGGCTGAAGGTCTTCAACAGGGAACACCTCCGACTGAAAACTGTCTCTGAAGTATCCGTCTGAGAACAGGTCGTGAAGCGAAAATCCCACGCCTACCGCAACATTGTCGTCGGTAAGGATTTCAAGAGATTTCGCAAGTGCCTGAAATTCTTTTTTCCATGTATTGTCCGAAGCACAAAGGTTGTTGAGTTCTTCCTTTGTCATGCCTTTTTCAACTACCGTGTTTGCATAGGTGTAGGTGGACTTACTTGCAATCTGTCCGAAGAAAGAAACGAACTTGATGTTATAAACTTCGTCGTAATCGGAGAGCCAATAACAAAGGTCGTCAATCGCATCGGTGTTCTTTGATCCGGTTATGTAGTTTTTCGTCGAGTTGACGGAGGCAATGATGAAATCGCCCTCTTTGACGAAATCCGAATCGAGTTGCTTGAGGTCAGCCGCAGCAGAAATGCACAGTATGGCAATCAGTGCGAAAACCAGAAATAATTTTTTCATAAACCTTTCCTTCCTTTTTTGGTTATTCAATTTATTATACAACATAAAAGCTTTTTTGTCTACATTTTTTGTGTAAATTATTAAAAAAAAATCCGTCCGAAAAAGCGGACGGATTTTTGTGCATTTAGACTGTTCCCGTGACGGTAAGAACCGAAACTCCCGGTGTTACCGTTATGGCTCCGGTTGTGCTGTTTTGAGTGTAAGTCGCAGCCGGAACGGTAATTTGTCCGGAAATGGTGGAAAAAATTCCCGTTGACGAGTTGTAGGTGTAGTTTGTTCCTTCTGTCCATGTTTGAGAATTGTAAGTGACGCTGATATTAGACAGAATCGGATTGAATGTATCGGTTATAACCGCATTGTCGGCTGTACCCACTGCGGTGTTTCCCATGTTCTGAATTACGAATGTGTATGTCAGTTCTCCGTTTTCCGTAACGGTCTGCGGAGACAGGCTCTTTGAAATTGTCAGATCCGACACATTGCGTGCCGTGACCGTTTCGCTTACGGTAATCGGCGTTGCACTTGTGCCTGCGGCTATTGTCGCTGTGTTGACAATGGTGGAATCCTGCGAGAGCGGAGCAAATTCGCTTACCGACGCTTCATATATGATTATGGCGTTTCCGTTTTGAGGTATGCTTATTCCGCTTACCGTCAGAGGCGGGCCTGCGGTTGTCGTGGGTGTAGACTGTAAAACTCCGTTTACATAGTATTTTACCGAACCGTCAACATATTTTAACGGATAAACGGTACTTGACCCGAATGTATATCCGCCCAAATTGTCCGTGAGCGTTATACCGCTTTGCAGGGTATTTCCCGAATTTATAATACTTATTACATAAGTTACGCTGTCTTTTTGCGTATATGCCGTAGTCACCGCAGATTTTGTTGCCGATAGAGTTTCCCGTATTTGTCCCGTTGCAATGTTTGAGTTACGGGTAATATTTCCGTATGTGAGGGACGCTTGGTTTGTGAATGTTGCCATCTGTTTTCTCCTTTGTTTATTTGTGCGGCATTAAGGGGAAACAGGCGCCGTCCTTGACGGCACTCCTGCCACAATGCCGACGCACTGTTATATTATGCGGAAGAAAGCACTTTGATAAATGACGGGAACGGTATTTTTTTAATTTTGAGTAAACGGCGAAAAAATAAGGCAAAGACAAATTTTTGCCACATTGCCGAAAAGCAGTAAACACAGATTGAGAAAATTGCCGAATTCGTTTCGGAGAAGCTGTTAAAAAAAGACGGGATTTATTAAAATCCGTTTGTAAGTCCTAACAGAAAGACGGTTTTTTTATTTTTGCCGTACGGTAAAATGACAGTAAATAAAGTTGCCGGCATAAAAAAACAGCCGTCCGAAATAAGCGGACGGCTGAAAGTGTTATTTTCTGAGAGCTTTTTCTTTTCTTGCGATATCTCTTGCGCTTACCGCACCTTCCGGTTCGATTTCTCCCGCCTTGAGAAGAGAAATTTTGGTAAGATACGGACCTACAAGTTCATATATAAGCACCGAGAAGAGAGTAATGTCTGCGACTATCGACCCCTCTGCACCGAGCGTTTTTGCTTTTATTGCCATACCCAGAGCAACTCCTGCCTGAGGAAGAAGAGTTATGCCGAGATATTTAATGATATTTTTGTTGCATTTTACCGCCTGAGCGCTGAATCTCGCACCGCAATATTTGCCGAGACTTCGGAAAATAATGTATACGATACCTATTACGACTATTACCCAGTCTTTGAAGACAGACAGTTCAAGTTCTGCACCGCTGATTACAAAGAACAAAACCAAAAGCGGAGCACTCCAACGGTCTACTCTGTCCATGAGTTCTTCGGAAAATTCACACACATTGCAGAACATAGTACCAAGCATCATACATACAAGCAGGGAAGAGAAGGAAATATGTACACCGCCGATTTCAAATTTCAGATTTGAGAGGGCGACTGTGAGAAAAACGAAAGTTACGGACATGGAAAGTCTTTTTGAACGGGAATGGAAAAACTTTTCGAAAAAACTGAAAAGATATCCCATGAGCGCACCGAGCAGGAGTGATAAAACGACCTCCAAAACAGGTTCGACGATTATTGAAACGATATTTACGGAACCTACCATGAAAGCGTTCGCAATACCGAAAGACACCGCAAACAGTACCAGACCTACCGCGTCGTCAAGTGCGACTATCGGCAAAAGAATATCGGTGAGGGGACCTTTTGCCTTGTACTGACGGACTACCATAAGAGTTGCCGCAGGTGCGGTTGCAGAGGCTATCGCTCCCAAAATAATTGCCGACGGGAGCGGAAGTTTGTCCGGAATGATGAAATGAAGCCCTATCAAAGCCACATCTACAAAAAGCGTTGCGGTAACCGCTTGTATTATTCCGATGACAGTTGCCTGCTTGCCGTTTTGCTTAAGCTGTGACAGGCGGAATTCGTTTCCGATGGAAAATGCTATAAATCCGAGTGCAACATCGGAGATGAGAGAGAAGGTATTCATTTCATCGTGACTTATGAAACCGAGACCTTTTATTCCGAGCGATCCGAGCAGATACGGACCTACCAATATTCCCGCAACAAGATATGCCGTTACTGCGGGCAGTTTAACGATTTTTGCAAGACGGGACAGCATAAGTCCGGCAAAAAGAGCGACAGATAATGTTAAAAGCGTATACATAAAAACACCTCTTATAAAGTTCAGTTAAAACCCCCGTATTCCCGAAAGGGAACACGGGGATTGATTTTTCGATGAGATTATATACTTAAAAAAGTGTTTTGTCAATATACATTTTAAACAAATATAAATAAATATGTAAAAAAATATATCGTAACATTTTTCAAGAAATCGAAATTTGTTGTTACATATCGAAAATTCCCATAATCAGAATACCGGCGAATGTTACGGCTATACACAGATAATGTTTGAAAGAAAGTTTTTCTTTCAGGAATATTCTCGACCACAGTACAGACACCATGCAGTATGACGCAATTATCGGTGCCGCAAGAGCCGATTCTCCGCCGGCGAGAGCTTTTATGTATGCCAGCTGACCTATTGTTTCGAAAATTGCACCGACATACTTCGGCCTTTCCGCTTTTAAAGTGTATTTTTGCTTTTTTATCACACGGGTGTAGATGAAAGATATTATTCCGGCAAAAAGGAATGTTAATTCATATGCAACATTTGCACTGTCCTCGTTGAGCGTTTCAAGTACAAGGTCGTCGGCAAATGTTCCGGCGGCATCAAGAAGACAGTATGCAACGGGTAAAGCGAGAGCGAGCCATGATTTCGCATATCTGTAATTGGATTTTTTCTGACGCTCCGCACGGAGTTCGTCATCTTCAAAGGCTTCGACGAATCCGAGCCCTATAACACCGGCACACGCCAGAGCGATTGCAAGATATTGTAAACCTTCCATTTTTTCGGCAGTTCCGCTTATTATCGCAACTATTGCAACCAGAGCACCGCTTGCGTTACAAATCGGCGAAGAAATGCTCAGTTCTATATATCTCAGACCTATGTAACCGAGTGCCATTGAAAAAATGTAGAGAAGGGAAACGGGGAGATAAGTCCATATTACATTCAGACTGATTTCCACTCCGCCTACAAAAACTTCAAATGCGGCGTGAAGTCCCATTACTACTCCCACTGCCGTTACCATTTTAAAATGACTGTACTTATCTTTTGCGTCGCGACAGCCCAATTTTGAAAAAAAGTCGGATCCCGACCAACAAAGAAGTGCCGCAACAGAAAACCAAAACCACATATTAATTCTCCTTAAATAAAAAATAGTTAAAAATATAAAAGTGTAAAGTTTCGGCTTGTGTATCTTGGCACGGTGCTTCGTGAAAATTCGTCAAAAAACAAAGGGGATACAAAAGTCTGTCGAGCAATTGACTGTTTTTCGATAATTGACATTTATTTTCCTCCTTGTTAAAAAAATCGACTGATTATATCATAAAAAAACAAAATTGTACATACTTTTTTCAAAAAAAGTTAAAAAAAATAAAGCGGCATTTATTCAAAAAAAGCCGCTTTGAACTGCAAATCTATATTTCAAGTTCACTCAAAAGTCCGAAATGGTCTGACGGAAATTTTCCGTCAACAGTGTCATCAATAACTTTTTGAGATAACGGAATTACATTTTTGTCCGTAAAGCAGTAGTCTATGTGCTGATCCGCAAAAACAGAAGGATCGTATGCGTGGTAGGTGTCTCGCATATCGTTTTGAGTAACGGCATTGACATCTGTGAAACGGTTCGTCATTTCGGAATATCCCGCACTTTTCGGCGTCATGTTGAAGTCTCCGGTGATGAATGTCGGATAGGATGAAATCTTTTTGCTGTATTCGTAAATAAGCTTGGCACTGTCACACTGTCCCCTGTCTCCGAAACCGAAGTGAGTGTTCATGAATGTGAAATGCGTTGAGCTTTCCTTTTCGCAAAGTGTCACCCATTCGCAAATCCTGTAACAGTTATAGAGTTCGTCCCAGCCTCTCGATTCTTCTTCCGGTGTGTCCGAAAGCCAAAACCAGCCCCGATTCACACAGTCGAATTTGCTTTTCTTCCAAAGAATCGGTGTCGATTCGTGATTGGATTGAGCTCTCCATTTGTTGAATATTTCATAATCTTCCGAAAAGTATTTTTCGATATGTTCTACCCACGGCTCGGAAAATTCCTGAAAGCCGATGACATCTGCATCGAGAGGGGAAAGTATTCGGTTAAGTCTCATAGCTCTCTCCGGTATGGAATGTCCGTTTATGTCATCGCAGCATCTGATGTTGAAACTTATAACTTTTATCTTCATTTGTTTCACCTCGTTTCTTGTAAGTATATCACTCAAGTGCCGAAAAATCAATCCTTTTTGTACAGATTTTGCTTTTTTTCGATTTTTCTCCAGCTTATAAAACCGTACAGATCGTTAAACAGAAATATTGTAAAGCAAATCACTACCGAAATGTAGGAACTGTTCGTAAGAGATGCACAAATCCATAAAAAAATAAGCACGGCGTCGTTAAGTGCGTATCCGAGAGCAAACAGCGGACTTCTTCTGAAAGTCAGATAAACGGAAGCAAAACTCGTTGTTACCGAAATCGTACTCGGGATAAGATTTGCGGTATTAAAAGCTTTCAGAATAAAGAAGAAGATGGCTGTAACGGCAATCGACAGCAATATCATAAAGATAAGTTCGGAGCGTTTTACACGGTTTACACGCACCTCTTTTTTGTTGTCGTTATACGGATTTCTCAGCCAGGAAAAAAGTGCCAGCAGTGACATGGGGGCCGTCATTCCGAGATAGGTTATCATTTCTCCGTAATAGGCGAATGAATAGGAAATAATTCCGTAAAGTACGCTGAATATTACCATTAACAGCTGTCCGAACGGATTTCCTTTGGCGTTAAATATGAGAGATGTCGCACCGATGAGCGAAGCACATAAAGTTAAAAATCCGTTTCGGTCGAAAAGCAAAAACGAAATTACTATTACCGATACCGAACTTATCCAAATCCCGTATTCTGTTCTTGTGAAATCACCTGAAAATTTTTTTGCCGTATTCATGTTTTCCTCCAAAAAAAATAAACATTCGCTCACACATCTTCAAAGACCTAACGATGTGTAACGAATGCTTTTTGCATTACAGTGCCCGGTGGCAGTGTACACAGTATATCACGGAATTTCGGGAAAGTCAAGGATTACAGCTAAAAAATAAAAATTTCTCTGCTTTTGTACTTTTTTGCATTGCCTTTTTACACCTCACATTCTCTTATCCAATTGTCGAGAAACGCCATTTGCTCAGGCGTGTGAAACCAATGTTCGCCGTTTTTCATCACGGTAAGACCTGCCTTATGAGTATTTGCAAAGGCGGTGACAGTTTCTCTGTCGGTCAAATTGTCATGCGTACCGTATAGTATTTCTGTCGGTACATTCCAACTAAACGGAGAGTTGCGTATATAGGAAAGGTATTTCCAAGACAGTGTTTCACCGAATGTTGTTTCAACGGTTCCTTTTTCTTGCAACTCGTCCTCAGATACATTTGCCCAAACCATCATGTTATAAATCAATTTTTCCATATTCACAATGGGGGATATGAAATATGCCTTTTCGATTTTCTTCTGCGGTAGGGCATACATGGAAAAATATGCACCGATGCTGTTGGCAATCAGTATTACACGGTCATATCCGGTCGAAAGTTTCTGAAATACCGATGGAAATTCCGTTTTCGCCTCCCACGGCGTTTCGGCTTTGTAATTAAAGCCGATTACATCGCAATGTGGGAAAAGGGACTTATAATGCTCGGCTTCTTTTGCAGTGCCGCCTTTGCCGTGAATGTATAAAATCAATGATTTGTTCATGACACTTCACCTTCCCAATCTTTTCGGCTGATTCCGTATACGACCGTCTGCTCAGCCTCGCTGTCGATATATTCTTCTATGAATACCATACCATTCCCTTTCGCCGTGGCAATGGACGGTAAATTCGTTGCTTTCATATAGGAATAGAGCATATCGAAATCGGTGTTTTCAAATGCCCAGTCCCGAACGGCCCGTGTCGCTTCTGTGGCGTAGCCTCTGCGCTGATGCGCTTTTGCAATGTGATAGCCAATCTCCGGCTTGAGTTGTCCGTTGATATTTTGCAGTGTCAAACCGCAATCCCCGATCATTTCACCGGTCTCTCGCAGACACACCGCCCACAAACCAAACCCATCCGTGGCGTATCGCTCTATGTTTCGGTCGATCCAGCGGCGCACACGGCTTTCATCAAAGGTATAGGGATAGTGCTGCATGATGTCGGAGTCCGCAAGGACCACATAGAGGTCAGCAAAATCTTCCGGCGTCATTTCTCGAAGAAACAGCCGCT
>CAZLEX010000013.1:0-40786 GCA_964558655.1 uncultured Oscillospiraceae bacterium
TCCATCTTCTTGTCTGATGTCCGAAATGAACACCGGCTTCAAGAAGCTGTTTCATAGAAATAACTGACATGATTTTTCCTCCTGCGGTTTTGTCCGCCATAACAGCTTTTTCCTCAACACACGGTAAAACAGCCATGTGAACCGTCGGAAAGTGCAATCTGTTATGTGTGTATTTTTTTGCCGATATAGTATATCATAATTGAATATTTTTTTCAAGTAGTCTGTGAACAAGAATTTACAATTTACAATTTATTAACAATTTGCGAGCACAAACGAATTGACGGCTGTTTTAACTGCGTAATCCTTCGGTTAATGCCGAAACATCAAAATATTTCGCACCGTTATCGTAATAAATATGAGTAGCGTCCTTAATGCATATTGCTACATCTGCATCGGATTTGGTAGCACTTCTGTTCGGAAGCGTCGAAACGGAAATTGAAAATTCTTTGCCGGAGAGAGCCAAAGTGAAATAAGAATCATGTGCCGCAGTTAAATTCGGACGGATTGAAAAAGCTGTTTCCGGAGTTACGCTCACATTGTGATTTTTATCGTATTCTCCTTTACCGAAAGCTTTATAAATGTCGAAAGTATCGTTTAACGGTAGAGAAATTTCCAGTGACAAAACGGTTTTTTTAACATTTATCCCTTTTACTATATTCGCATATTTTTCCGGAAGAGTTTGTTCCGTTTCAAATATATCGCAAATTTCCAAACCGCGTGCGAGAGAATCGTATATCTTTGTGATTTTTCCCTGAAGCTGACCGTTTGAAGAAGCCCAGCGTTCAATGTCACGGTAAGACACGCCGTTTTTTTCTTCGATGAGAGAAGAAAAAAGTATTTCGCGGGGATTATCAAATAGCTCAAAATACTTGATGGTTCCGTAAAAACAGCGACATTCAAAAGCCGTTACCGCACATTTTTTCGCAAGAATTGCCTCTTCTCTTCTTTTTTTCATTTCTTCGGGAGTAAGAGAAACTAAGGCATAACTTGCCGCATCTATGCCGGCTTCAATGCCGAGAACCACTTGGCACAACTGTTCTTCGGAAAGTTCCGGATAGAGTTCCGACATTCTTTCCTTTTCCTGATTTATATCCATATTTATCTCCTTTAAGCTTTTTTATTAATGTCCATACAAAATTATATCAAATATTGAAAAATAATGCAATACAAAATAAAAAAACAGCTTGTATTTTTGCATAAAATATGCACCTTAAAGCGACATACCTTAAGGTGCATACTTTGCATATTTATTAAACGAGAATTTTAAAATCCGTTTTCACACTGACATTACTTCAAAATTGAGTTCGTTCAGCGACTTATATTCAATATCTGTCAATGTCATGATATTGCTGTTTTCATTCTTTGACATAGAGAAACATACTTGTGCACAGGGAATAATGTGTGCCGTATCGGCAAACAGTGTGTATGTGAAAACCGTAACATCATCATTCGTTTCAACATTTGTAAGTTCCTTCATCAAAGAAGAATAGCCATGTGCACAGGAACCTGTATAAACACCGTTTTCGTCACATTGAGCATAACTTGCCGAAGAAAGTTTTTCGGCAAAATCGGAAAGAACCGTTTCTTCGGTATAGCCGTACCTCAAGCGAATATAATCCTTGAATTCGTCAAGAGTAAGTGCGAAAGTGTAATTTTCACCGGTTGACATAAGGTCATGTACAGCAGCATGAAAAGCAGTGTCGGTCGGAATACCGTTTTTTAATGACTCTTCGGAAAACAGAGATGTTTCGTGGAAAAGATTTTCAATAAATGTGTAAGCGGAATACTGTTCGGGAGAATTATCGGCAGAAGGAATTTTTAAGCCTTCAAAAATTTCATATCTCGTTTTTTCTCCGAAATATTCAACAAAAAGCTGACTTGCGTCCGTTACACAAACGGAATAATAATAAGTTCCTTTAGACAAAAATTCACTCGCACTTTCATTTACCGTAAGTTTGACATCGGCGATATATACAACATGGGAAACATCCCCGTAATCGATAAGAGATTCTTTTGCCTCTCCGATTTCGGCGTCAATTTCGGCTTTTAAAAACTCTTTTACCGAATCTCCGCTCACATACATTCCCAGCGTCTCTTCGTCTTTAAGACAGAGAGCCGACAAAAACTCGCGTGCTCTCAAGCTGAGAGGAAGTGCTTCTATCTCACTCCATTCGCGTGCGGTTACGGAATATTCGAATTTTTCGTACTTTTCGGAATCATCTTTATCTTCTACCGGCGTATCTTGCAATCCGCTGTTGTCGGGATTCTGAGTTCCGTCATGATCCTTTTTTGAACAGGAAACCAGAAACATTGTTGCGACAAGTAAGAAAATAAGAATTTTTTTCATTTGATGTCCTCCTTTAAATTGTTTAATAACGATTGTTTTGCAATGGTGATTTTGCATTGTCATTATACACAAAAATATATAATTTGTCAATATGTTTTACGAAAAATTACATTTACTTTTTTGGGAGAAAAAACGGACGATTTCAAACAACATTTTCACCCAATGTACCTAAGAAGAAAAATTTCTTCGTTAGCCTATTACATATTTTTTATCAATAAAAAAATATCACAAGCTTTTTTTGATAAGCTTGCGATATTCCGTTTTTTACAATCACCGATTTAAAGGCTATTTCAAGGCATTCTCAAGCCATGAGGATCCGAAATCGAGTGCCTGATAAAGCCCGTTTTTCATTCCCTGCTTGAGAGTTCTTTCGGCAAGAGGAAGAGATTTATCCGTAGATTGTACCTGAATTAAAATCAAATCCGGAATTTCCTCTTCTCCGATTTTTTTATTTGAAAGAACTGTTAATATCAGCACTGCCGAATCCTTCGGGTCGCCGTAACAGATAATATTATCCCGTCTTACGATCGGTTTGCCCTTGTATGTTGAAAAGCCGTCAATAATTTTGTCCATGTTCCCTCCGTTATCCCCTTATATTCAGGTAATTTTTTATCAGAGAAGTCATAATTTCATCGCGGTCAAGCTTTCTGATAAGTGATCTTGCGTTATTATGACTTGTAATATAAGTCGGGTCTTCGGAAAGAATATATCCGACAAGTTGATTTATAGGGTCATAACCTTTTTCTTTGAGAGCCGCATATACCGCCGTAAGAATTTCCCTTATTTCCATTTCTCTTAAAGAAGATATCGGAAATTGCTGTGTTTTTCCGTTTTCAGACATATTTTCCTCCTTGACCTTTTTTATAAAGCTGCGACTGAATCTGTAAGCCGGGTTTTGTCCTGAGAGTAAACTCTCATGTACGGTCATCTATCTTGGATGCGTGTCGCCACGCACCTCATGCCACCTTCGAGAGATTATCGGGCAAATATGGGATAGTTCCCCTCTCTTGCGGTGTTGCTCCGAATAGGGTTTACATGGCCACTGCGTTTCCGCAATGCCGGTGAGCTCTTACCTCGCCTTTCCATCCTTACCGAAAACGGCGGTTTATTTCTGTTGCACTTTCCCTAAGGTCACCCTCGGCAGGCGTTACCTGTTATTCTTGCCCTGCGGAGCCCGGACTTTCCTCATAAGATTATCTTTCGACATCTCTTACGCGACCGTCCGATAGAGTCGCTTCTTTTTAATAACATCATATACATTATTTATTATAAAACATATTTTTTATTTTGTCAAATATATTGCACAATTTTTTATTCGATAGTATAATATATTTGACAAAATGTTGCGTTTGTACAAAATTTATTTATATTTTCATGTTAAAATGCTCTTTGGTATTCAAAAAAGTAAAATTTGAAAGGAATAAGAAATGATTGTTTTAAATTCTGTCACGAAAACTTTCGGCGATAAAGTTGCGGTGAATAATCTGTCATTCACGGTTGAGGACGGAGAAATCATGGGATTTCTCGGGCCTAACGGTGCGGGAAAAAGCACAACCATGAATATACTTACAGGATATCTTTCGGCAACTTCCGGAAATGTAAAAATTAACGGAGTCGATATTTTCGAAGATCCGGCACAGGCAAAGAAGAATATAGGATTTCTTCCGGAACAGCCGCCCCTTTACATAGATATGACCGTTAAGGAATATCTTAAATTTGTTTGCGATATCAAAGAATACCGTCAAAACAAAGCCGAACACATAGACCGAATATGTAAGAAAACGGGAATTTACCATGTAAAGAACCGTCTTATACGAAATTTGTCAAAAGGTTACCGGCAACGCGTCGGCATTGCTCAGGCCCTTATAGGCAATCCCAAAGTTTTAGTTTTTGACGAACCCACGGTAGGACTTGATCCTGTACAAATTATCGAAATAAGAGAGCTCATCCGTGCACTCGGAAGGAATCATACAGTAATTCTTTCAACTCACATACTTTCGGAAGTTCAGGCGGTATGTGACAGAATCGTAATAATAGATAAAGGAAAGATAGTTGCCGACGAAAAAACGGATGAACTGATTGATAAAACAGCAGGGGTAAAGCGATACAGAGTAACACTTCTTTGCGATGAAGCTCGAGGGAAAAAGCTTGTATCTTCCGCAGACGGCGTAAAATCGGTAAAAATCGCCGAGTGCCACGAACCCGGAGCGTGTACAATAGAATTTGAGTCGGATTTTTCGCATGACGCAAGGCGTACTCTCTTTTCGGTTTTGAGTGAAGCGAATGTATGTATTTTGGAACTTGTACCCGTAAGTCTGACGCTCGAAGATATATTTCTTAAAATTACACAAAGGGGGACAAGCAAATGAAAGCGATTTTCAAAAGAGAACTTACGGCTTATTTTACTTCTGCCATAGGTTACATTTTTGTTGCGGTCTTTCTCGCACTTTCCGGCTGTATGGTATGGATAAGTACATTTTATTTTGGGACCACATCGGTTGCCAATTATTTCTTCATAATGATATTTTTCTTCATAATACTTATACCTCTGCTTACCATGAAACTTTTGTCGGAAGAAAGAAGAAGTCGTACGGAACAGCTTCTGCTTACATCTCCCGTTTCCCTTTTCGGAATTGTAACCGGAAAGTTTTTTGCGGCATACACGCTTTTTGAGGTTACTTTTGCACTCTCTTTGATAAATCTTCTTCCAATTACCACATACGGAAAAATCAACGCAGCCGAAGTTATTTCCAATTTTATCGGCGTCTCCTGTATCGCAGCCGCGCTTATCGCCATCGGGCTTTTTGTTTCAGGGCTTACCGAGAGCCAATTTATTGCCGCAATCGTTTCCATAGCCTCCATAACGGCAACATTGATTTTGTATCTGTTCTCACAGTTTATCACAAACGATTTTATACGAACCGTTGTAAAATGGATATCGGTACTCGACAGATATGTCAATTTCCGTTTCGGTCTTTTTGATTTTTCTTCCATACTGTACTATGTTTCACTCTGTGTTGTTTTTATGTTTCTGAGTGTCAGGGTGCTCGAAAAACGGCGTTGGTCGTAAGGGGGTGTGGGTATAATGATTAAATTAAATAAAAAAGTTATCAAATACAGTGCCGCTTCTGTTGTATGGACAGTCGTTTTCGTACTTCTTGTTTTAGCAATTAACCTTATTGCCGGCACTCTCACCGAAAAATTCAATCTTTATGTAGATCTTACCAGTGAAGAATTATTTACAATTTCCGAAAAAACCGACGCACTTCTTGCAAACAATGATAAATCCGTTGAAATCATATTCTTTAAACCCCTTGATAAACTTGATTCCAACAAATACATAAAAAGTGTAAAAACAATGGCACTTGAATATTCGGAAAAATACGATAACATAACCGTTAAATATGTAGATCTGCTCGGGGACCCTTCACTTACGAGAAACTTTAAATCCGAATATTCGCTCAACGAGTATTCCGTGATTGTTTCCTGCACGGAAACGGGGAAATTTGCCGGATTTGATGTAACCGACTGTTTCATTACGGATTCCGACTCCGAAGAAATTCTTGCTTTCGATGCCGAATACAGATTTACATCGGCAATCTTAAAAGCCACCCGTGAAAGCGAAAGTATTGTTACTTTTATAACAAATCACGGAGAAGATGTACCTCAAAAATTCAAAGAACTTTTTGAAGAAGCAGGATTTAAGGTAACGACCATAGACCTTTTGCGTGAAGAAATCGATCCTCTTTGCGAAATACTCATCAGCGTAGATCCCATCAAAGATTTTGATGTCAGCGGAGGTTCCGGCAGAGGCGAGATAACAAAACTCACAGAGTATCTGCAAAGCGGAAAAGACGCAATGATATTTATGAATCCCGATACACCGGAGCTTAAAAACCTTGACGAATTTCTACTTACATGGGGACTTATCGTAAAACACGGTTATGTTGTTCACGACGATGTCAATTATTACGGTCAGACTTATGCCCTTTATGCCGGATATGATACTGCCGAATCCAAAATATCGGTTCTTACCAATTCCATAAGCGATGAAAGCACTCCCGTTCTTGTTACACACGCATCTCCCATAGAAATCGGCAATATTGCAGGCACCGAAAAAACGGCAAGCCCTTTGATTATATCTTCTTCAAGTGCCTATGTTCCCGGAGAATCAAGTTCCAAGAGCGATATTCAAACGCTTGTTGCCGCTTCCTGCCGAAGAGAGTATGACAGTGAAAACGGAGAAACCCTCAATTATCTTTTGGTAAGCGGTTCCACCGAAATAATTTCCGATTATTCTCTTGAAACTCAGGCACAAGTATTTGCAAATTCAAAACTTTTCCGCAATATAGTTTCCAAACTCACAAATGAAAAAATGGCAGTTGATGTTGATTATAAAAAATACAACGACACATCACTTGTAACAAATGCTCAACAGCGTCGCAATGCCGCAATTTCCATGATAACTGTTCTCCCGATGATTGTTTTGGCGGTAGCATTTGTTGTATATCTCAGAAGGAGACACTTATAATGTCAAAATTAAAAAAACAGCTTATTGCTTCCGGAGGCGTTCTGATTTGTGCGATTGTTCTTTTCCTTGTATATTTCGGCATAACCGAATGGAATAAATACAAAGAATACGAAGAAACTTTCGACGCAGCCGAAGGAGAAGAAAAACTTTCGTTTTTCAAATTTGTTTTCAAAGGTGATTCGACAGAAAAACAAACTTCGGATACCGCCGAACAAAGAGACGATTTCGGTGTGCTTATGAAAAACGGAAGACACTTTATTGTAGATCCCATAGAGGTAAGTGATATAAAATCAATTCACATACACAATACTCTCGACGACTACACCTTAATTCATGACGGTGACAGCTGGGTATTTAAAGGTGCGGAAAATTACACCGCCAACGAAGAACTTCTCCCGACGCTCCGCACGAATACCAGGTATCTTTTGAGTATTGATTATGTCGAGAGTGCCGATCTTACGGATAAAAGCATTTACGGAATCGATATACAAAATCCTACCGTGTGGTTTGAGCTCGAACATACAAACGGTGTTTTGCGTATACTTATCGGCGACAAAACTCCCGATAACTCAGGTTATTATGCAATGCTTGAAGGAAGGGAAGCACTTTATGTGCTTGATACGGGAATTGAAGAAAGCGTTTTGCTGACTCTTAACGATTATATAAATCCGGAAATTATCGATACCGTTTCTACAGAAAACATCTCTTCTCTTGAGCGTCTTTCAATATACAACGGAGAAGATCTGTTTTTAAGAATAGAAGAGTCACACGACGCTTTAACAATGGGCAATAATTCACTTCACCGGCTTACATTTCCACTTTCCGGACACGCTACGAGTCTTACAAACTTTTCCGCTTTTCTTGAAACTATGGCTGAAATTTCCGGTGAAAAGACTTTACTGTTCGGAGACAATTTAACAACAGATGCCCTGCGTGAGCTTGGATTTATTGACGAAACAGGCGAATTTATATGTCAAAAATCTCTTATTGCCGAATATCCCGATCAATATATTTCTTTACGATTTGTTGAAAACGGTGACAATTATATCATATATTCGGAACAAAAAAATATTGTCGTAATTGCGTCAAAATCTTCATTTTCTTTTCTTGAATGGGAACTTATTTCGTGGGTGTCAAGCGAAATATACCTTATGGATATATTTGAAGTTGACACTATCGAAATAATCACGCCTTCGAAGAGAGGACTGTTTGAACTTTCCGGAGAAAGCGATATTGAAGTTGTTTGTAATTCTCAAAGCGTTTCGTCAGAAGATTTTAAATCGACCTATCAGGCGCTTATGTACATTTATGTCGTTAATTGGGGAGAAAATCCGGGTGAAACCGAAGAAATCCTGAATATTAAAATTTCTTTAAAGAGCGGAGAAGTTCTCGATTACAGCTTTAAGTCGGTTTCCGCCGTCAACTGTTTTTACTCTTTAAATTCAGACGGTCGGTTCTATGTGGAAAAAGAAAAGGTTTTGGAATTGAGAGGCCTCTTTGAAGCCCTTATACCTTGAGGTGTGACATGAAAATATCGGGACTTCAGAAACTCACTCTTCTTGATTATCCGGGAAAAACCGCCGCAACCGTATTTCTTTCGGGCTGCAATCTACGATGTCCTTTTTGTCATAACTCAAGGTTGGTTGAAAACAGAGGGTTTGACGAAATTTCCGAAAACGATTTTTTTTCATACCTGGAGAAAAGAAAAGGCATTTTGGACGGAGTATGCGTAACGGGCGGAGAGCCTTTGCTTAATGACGGAATCGAAGAATTTCTCCTAAAGATACGCAGTATCGGTTATTTTGTAAAACTTGATACAAACGGAACTTTTCCCGAAAAACTCGAAAGCGTTTTAAAAAACAATTTGTGTGACTATGTGGCAATGGATATAAAAAACACTCCGGAAAAATATGCCTTTACAACAGGCATTGAAAACATTGATGTATCTTCTGTACTTAAGTCCGTGCATATACTTAAAAATTCACAAATCGATCATGAATTTCGTACGACGCTGGTGAAAGAGTTTCATACTACAGATGATATTGAAAAAATAGCCATGCAATTGGGAAACAAAGAAAAGTATTTTTTGCAAAAGTTTGTTGATTCGGGTGAACTGCTTACAGAAGGTCTTTCGCCGTTATCGGACGAAATTATGCAAAATTGCTTAAAATCCGCACGCAAGTATGTGCCATTCGCACAACTTCGCGGAATGTAGACCACTATATATTGTGCCTCAACCGAAAATAATTTTAAAAAATCGCAAGATGTAGAAAAATCTTGCGATTTTTCTATTGACAAATACAATATACTGTGGTAACATATGAGAGCTAAGAAAAAACGGTGTTTGACATATATCGGCATCGAAACAAAATATAAGACAGAAAGAGACGGTAAAATCATGTATCAGGTAAAAAAAAGAAACGGGAAAATTTCCGAATTTAATATCGCAAAAATCACAAACGCCATTGAACATGCGTTTGATGCCTGTGAAAAGCAATATAACAAAGATGTCCTTGATCTCCTCGCACTGAAAGTTACATCTGATTTTCAAAGAAAAATCGTTGACGGACTGATTGCAGTCGAAGATATCCAGGACAGCGTTGAAAATGTACTCGTTTTGGCGGGTTATGCAGATGTTGCCAAAGCCTACATTCTTTATCGCCGTCAGCACGAAAAACTTCGTAATCTCAAAAACACATTTTTGGATTATAAAGATGTTGTTGACAGTTATGTAAAAGAAATAGACTGGAGAGTTAAAGAAAATTCAACGGTTACTTATTCCGTAGGCGGACTTATTCTCTCAAACAGCGGTGCTATTACAGCTAACTATTGGTTGTCTGAAATTTATGATGATGAAATAGCAAATGCACACCGTAATGCCGATATTCACCTTCACGACCTCTCAATGCTTACGGGTTACTGTGCTGGCTGGAGTCTTAAACAGCTTATTCAGGAAGGACTCGGAGGAGTGTCGGGGAAAATTACTTCTTCTCCGGCAAGTCACCTTGCCACGCTTTGTAATCAGATGGTAAATTTTCTCGGCATCATGCAAAACGAATGGGCAGGAGCTCAGGCTTTTTCATCGTTTGATACCTACCTTGCTCCGTTTGTAAAAGTAGACAATCTTTCTTACGACCAGGTAAAAAAGTGTATCGAATCTTTCATCTACGGAGTAAATACGCCGAGTCGCTGGGGTACTCAGGCACCGTTCTCCAACATTACTCTTGACTGGTCTGTTCCCGCCGATCTCAAAAATCAAAAGGCAATTGTAGGCGGAAAAGAAATGGATTTCACCTACGGTGACTGCAAAGCCGAGATGGACATGGTAAACAAAGCATTTATCGAAATCATGATAGAGGGCGACGCAAACGGTCGCGGATTTCAATATCCTATACCGACATATTCCATCACTTCCGACTTTGATTGGTCTGAAACCGAAAACAACAGATTGCTTTTTGAGATGACCTCAAAATACGGAACTCCTTATTTTTCAAATTATGTCAATTCCGACATGGAACCGTCAGATGTAAGAAGTATGTGTTGCCGTCTTCGTCTGGATTTAAGAGAACTACGCAAGAAATCCGGCGGATTTTTCGGAAGCGGTGAATCTACCGGCTCTATCGGAGTTGTAACAATCAATATCCCGAGAATTGCATATCTTTCCAAAACTCCGGAAGAATTTTGGATGCGTCTTGACAAAATGATGGATATTTCGGCAAGAAGTCTGAAAATTAAGAGAACCGTAATAACAAAACTTCTCAACGAAGGACTTTATCCGTATACGAAGAGATATCTCGGCACATTTGAAAATCATTTTTCAACCATTGGTCTTGTCGGAATGAACGAGGCTTGCAGAAATGCTTCATGGATCAGAGCAGATCTCACCGATGAAAAAGCACAAAAATTTACCAAAGATGTTTTAAATCATATGAGAGAACGCCTTTCGGATTATCAGGAGCAGTACGGAGATTTATACAATCTCGAAGCAACTCCCGCCGAATCGACAAGCTACCGTCTCACAAAGCATGATGTTGCTCATTATCCCGATATCATCACTGCGGCAAAATCCGAAGATGATACGCCTTATTATACAAACTCCTCGCATCTCCCGGTAGGTTATACAGACGATCTCTTTACGGCACTTGATATTCAGGACGAACTTCAAACGCTTTACACTTCCGGTACGGTATTTCACGCTTTTCTCGGAGAAAAACTTCCGGATTGGAAGGCCGCCGCAAGTATAGTTAAAAAAATCGCGCAAAATTACAAACTCCCTTATTATACTCTTTCTCCGACATATTCCGTATGTCGCAATCACGGATATATAGCAGGAGAAAAGTTCGTTTGCGACAAATGCGGAGAAGAGACGGAAGTGTACAGCCGTATTACAGGTTATTACCGCCCGGTAAGAAACTGGAATGCCGGAAAGAGCCAGGAATACCGTGACCGCCGTGAATATAATTTGGCAACATCAAAAATGAAAAAGGCTGATATTTCCGAAACATCAGAGACTTGCGAATGTGAAAAAATGACTGAAGTTGTAACACTTACGCTTGATTCGCCTCTTACTTTGTTTACAAAACAAAATTGTCCGAACTGTAAAGTGGCAAAGAGTATGTTGGAGCGTGCGGGTGTTGAGGTAGAAATTCTTGATTCAAACGAAAATGTTGAGCTTGCAAAAGCACTTGAACTTCGTTCGGCACCTACCTTAGTGACATTCGACGGGGAAAACGTAACAAAATACTCCGGAGTTTCGGCTATAAAAGAATACATCGCAACGCTTTAAAGCTAATTATAAAAAAGCCTTTTCTTATGAAAAGGCTTTTTGACAGTTACAGAAAAGAGGTTTTTATGAAAGATATTATAATCGTCGGTGCGGGTCCCGCCGGACTTTCCGCAGCACTTTATGCCGCCCGTGCAAACAAAAGCGTACTTGTACTTGAAAAAGCAACTTTCGGCGGACAGATAAATTTTTCTCCGAAAATAGAAAACTATCCGGGAAGTATCGAAATTTCCGGTGCCGAACTTGCAGACAAACTTGTGGAGCAAGTTTTGCAGCAAGGAGTTGAAATAGAACTCGAAGAAGTTGTTGGCATTGAAGATTTAGGAGACAGAAAAATTGTGGTTACCGACGAGTCCCGACATGAATGTAAAGCGGTTATTTTGGCAACAGGAGCCCGTCACCGCAAACTCGGGATTGACGGTGAAGAAAAGTTCGAAGGCAACGGTATATCTTTTTGTGCCGTATGTGACGGAGCTTTTTTTGAAAATCAAAATGTGACGGTTATCGGCGGAGGAAATTCCGCACTTCAGGAAGCAATATTGCTTTCGGAGCTTTGTAAAAGTGTAACGGTGATTCAAAATCTTGAAAAATTTACAGGCGAAGAACGCCTGGTAAAAATTCTTGAAAAGAAGCATAATGTTAAAACAATTTTCAATACGATTGTTAAAAAAATTATCGGTGATGATAAGTTTTCCGGAATTATCGTTGAGAATTCTTCCGGTGAATGTGAGGAAATTCTTTGTGACGGAATGTTTATCGCAGTAGGACTCGTTCCCGAAAATAAGCCGTTTGAAAGCGTAGTTTCTCTTGATAAATTCGGATATATAATCAGTGATGAAAGTTGCACGGCAAAGGCCGACGGAATTTTTGTTGCCGGAGACTGCCGCACAAAGACAATACGGCAAATTACAACCGCTGTGTCGGACGGTGCTGTAAGTGCACTTTCTGCCGTAAGATATATTGACGGTTTGTAAACATAACATTTTTAAAAAACTGTGTTAATAAATCATAAAGCCCTTGTTCGATGTAGAATTGAACAAGGGCTTTATAATTTTAATTTTCGGTGTTTGTTTTTACCTTGATAACTCCAAAATATCATCTTTCACGAATGATACAATTTTTTCGTTTGATATCTCGGCTCACAAGTTAAATTGATTCCGAGTTTTTGAAAAACATTTTCATCAACGCGAGAAAGAATAACCGTCGAATGTGCCTCACAATTACGCAACTTTTCGATTTGTTTCATGGCAAGAGCGGCTACCGGGTTGGTTACCGCAGAAATAGACAATGCAATCAATATTTCATCTGTATGCAATCTCGGATTGTGATTTCCCATAACTTTTGTTTTAAGTTCTTGTATAGGCTCTATAACAGCCGGAGAAATAAGTGCAATATCATGACTTATTCCGGCAAGATGTTTTAGAGCATTAAGGATAAGTGCCGCTGATGCTCCCAATAGAGAAGAAGTCTTTCCGGTAATTATTTTACCGTCAGGCATCTGTATTGCAAGTGCCGGAGCTCCGGTTTGTTCGGATCTTTCAATTGCTTTGTCGACAACAGGACGGATATCTTTTGAAATCGAAAGCTTATTCATTATAAGTTCCAATTTTTTCACTTCGGATTCTTCGCTCATTCCCTGCCTGCGAGAGCACGAAACGCTGTAATATCTGCGGACGATTTCCTGCTTCGCGGCATCGCATACCGCTTCATCGTCAAAAATACAATTTCCCGCCATGTTCACACCCATATCGGTTGGACTCTTATACGGACATTCTCCGAAAATTTTTTCAAACATGGCACGAAGTACGGGAAATATTTCTATATCACGGTTATAGTTAACCGTCATTTCTCCATATGCCTCAAGATGATAAGGATCTATCATATTTATATCGTCAAGGTCGGCAGTTGCAGCTTCATATGCAAGATTGACAGGGTGACTGAGAGGCAGATTCCATATCGGAAAAGTCTCAAATTTCGCATAGCCCGCACAAATACCCCTTTTATTGTCATGATAAAGCTGAGACAGGCAGGTTGCCATTTTTCCGCTGCCGGGACCCGGTGCCGTAACAACCACCAAACTTCTTTCGGTTTCGATATAATCGTTTGCACCGAATCCCTTATCCGACACAATATAAGGAATATTTGCGGGATAATCGGGAATTATGTAATGACGGTATGTTTTTATTCCGAGAGCCTCAAGCCGTTTTTCAAATGCTATTGCCGTCGGCTGTGAACGGAAATGAGAAATAACAACACTTCCGACATACAGCCCGATACCACGAAACGCATCTATAAGACGCAACGCATCAAGATCATATGTAATTCCGAGATCTCCGCGTCGCTTGTTTTTTTCAATGTCATCGGCACTTATAACTATTACAATCTCTGCCGAATCACGAAGTTCCAAAAGCATTTTGACCTTACTGTCCGGTTCAAATCCCGGCAATACACGCGATGCATGGAAATCGTCAAAAAGTTTACCGCCGAATTCCAGATACAGTTTACCGCCGAATGTGTTAATTCTGTCTCTGATTTTTTGAGATTGCATGGAAATATATTTATCATTGTCAAATCCGATTTTATACATAATTCCTCCGAAAAAATCGAAACGCCCCCATCGGAGACGCTTTGGCATTTCAAATACCATTAATATTATATCATTTAAAATAAAAAAATCAATAGAAAATTTCAATTTCATTTCATTTTGCGTAAAGATAAATTTTAAAGTTTTTAAAAATATAACTTCCCAAATGTACATAACAAAAAATATTTTACTGAATTTTTAAATCAGTACACAAAGAATTAAATAAATGAGTTCGGCTTAAATGCCGAACTCATTTTAAAAAAATTAGTTTTGTATAATTTTCAAGCTCTGATTTATTGGGACAACCCTCTACGCTTCACTCTCTTTATTATACATGAGACGATTCTCATCAAAATACCCATTCCCGTAAGTGATCCTGTGACAAGTGCTAAAACTTCAATAATTGCCGAAGCCGCAAAAACTGCCAAAGAATATGTGCTTGTAAGCACTATCGACAAAATAAATGCGAGAGCGAAGAAGAAAATTTGCGATACAACAAGAAAAGAAGTTGAGATGCAGGAGAAAGAAGAACTTATCTTCTTCACACCGTTTGTTATAAAAATAAGAATTGCGAAAATCAGTACTACAGCAAATGAAATAATAAGTGCAGCAGTGCCGGACAAGAAAGATAAAACAGACAGATTAACGCCGATATCCTCAGCCGAAAAAGCCTCGATTTCGATTTTTTCCAAATCGTCATAATCTTTCGAGGTAATGGTACAGCCAAGCGTTTCCTCAATAACATCTTCGTTATTTTTTACAAAATCAACTATTTCATCAGCCGTAATTTTAATCTTGGCATCTCCTTGTCCAAAAGAAGAAACTACACTACCCACTTTTTCCGAGATGAGATCTTTAATATCGGTGTCTTTTATCAAAGACTCTATTTCATCGGGTGTAACTTCACGATATATATCGGTATGCTCGTTGATTTCATCACAAATAGTCTGAAGAAAACTTTGATCATCGCCTAATGTGGGAATTTCGGAAATAAACCCTCCGACATCTGACATTTTTTTAATAGTGTCTTCGATGTTCTTTTCGTTTAACGAAAAACGAATAACGCAAAATGCAGATACGACAACAAGAAACAGCATAAGGAAAAACGAAAGGAACCCGGACAGCACACATGAAAATACTTTGGAACCCGAACCCTCTTTTGAATTTTGCATCTTTTTTGATTTCTTATCAATATGCTTATCTTTTTTTACATTTTCGTCATTTTTTAAAACAGTTTCAGCAGGTACTTCTTCAGCACTCGGTGCTACATTGCTTACATTCTCAACACTCGGTGCTTCAACAGCTATCTCTTCAACAATCGGTGTTTCAACATTTACATTCTCGGCAACAGGTACTTCGACAGTTGTCTCTTCAACATTCGGTATTTCAGTACCTACATTCTCGGCAACAGGTGCTTCGGCAGTTGTCTCTTCAACATTCGGTATTTCAGTACTTACATTCTCGGCAACAGGTACTTCGACAGTTGTCTCTTCAACATTCGGCATTTCAGCACTTACATTCTCGGCAACAGGTACTTCGACAGTTGTCTCTTCAACATTCGGCATTTCAGCACTTACATTCTCGGCAACCGGCACACTTGAAACATTAATTTTCAAAGCCTTGCCGCAATCAGTACAAAAGGACGCATCTTCCGGATTTTGTTTCCCGCAATATGTGCAAAACATAAATATCACTCTCTTTCAGATTATTTACTAAGATTAATGTATCATATTTTTTCAGAAGTGTCAACAAAAAGTTTTATTGATTTTACACATTTTTCTCCGTCAATTTCGATTATCTCGCCGAGCCCGAAAAATTTTTCTTCATCGGAAAATAATTTTACGCGGCAACCTAACGGAGGAAGTGCTATTTTTGCACGCCTTGAATAAATCGGCTGACCGTTTTTTATAAGCCGTGTATAAAAGGAAGACAGATACACTTCGTCAAGTTCGGTAAAAAGACTTTCCGTGCTTATAACAGCTTTTTCCAATATATCTTCTTCGGCAAGCTGCTGTAATTCTTCAAGCGTGTAAGACGCAGACAATTCAAAATTTCCGGATTTAATCCGCTGTAAAGCACTCATTGTGCCTCCGCATCCGATTTTTTTACCTATATCAGATACAAGTGTCCTTATGTAAGTACCTTTGGAAACAGAAACCGAAAATTCCCATTCCGCCTCGCTTACCCGTTCCACATTCCATATTTTTTCAATAAAAACAGGCCTTGCTTCACGCTCAATCTCTATTCCGTTTCGGGCAAGATCACACAATTTTTTACCGTTTACTTTAAGTGCCGAATACATAGGCGGAATTTGAAACCCCTCGCCTAAAAAAGACATTATTGCCGTTTCGACTTGTGACGCCTCAAGGCATGGTTCTTTTTTACAGATTACATTCCCGCTTATATCCTGTGTATCCGTTTCAATGCCCAAAATCATACGCGTTCTATAACTTTTGGAATCCGAAACCAAAAAACTGCTGGCTTTCACCGCATTTCCCACAAGTATCGGAAGTACACCTGTTGCCATAGGATCGAGAGTTCCCGTATGCCCTACCTTACGCGTATTAAAAATTTTTCGCAATTTGTTTACTGCATCGTGAGATGTTATGCCGGCGGGTTTATTAAGAACAACAACCCCCGAATATTTTTCACTCATACAATATTTTCCCCTTCCATATAGCAGAGGAGTTTATTTATTACTTCAGACTTACTTCCCTCAATAAAACACCCGGCAGCACAGCGGTGACCACCGCCGCCGAAATCGGCACATATCTTAGCAACATCGTAATTTTCCTCGCTCCTCATCGATACCTTAAATCCGTTTTGGCGTTCTTTGAGAGTCACTCCAATCAAAACGCCTTCCGGGATTTTGGCAAGCTGTTCCACACCGCAGGCATCTTTTTCTTCAATCCCTACTCGATGAAGAATTTCATCGGTAAGGCAGGCAATTACTACTTTTCCCGAAAAATAATACTCCAAATTTTGCAAAATTTCAGTCTCAAGAGCTATTTTTTTCGGGCTTTTTGTTATAAATAACCGTGTATTGATATATCCGAAATTACCGTTTTCCGTGTAATTACAAAGTTTAGAGGCAATTTCAAATGTTTTGGAAGAAGTATTGGAAAATTTAAAACAGCCGGTATCCGTTGCTATTGCCGTATACAGACATTCGGCAATATACAAATCAATTTCTACTCCCAGTGCATCGATAAGTTCAAAAATTATCTCTCCGCAAGCCGAACTGTGAGGATCGCAAAATATTCTTTCGGCTCCGACGGTATTGTTTAAATGATGATCGATGGCAAGATCGATTTTTTTACACTCCGGAAAATTTTTCAGAAGAGTACGCGAAGCAACATCAACAGTCAATGTAATTTGAGATTCAAATTTCGAATATGACGATATATTCTCATAAATATAATCAAAATCTTTCGGAACAGCATCTGCGACAGTTACACAAACTCTTTTTCCAAGCTTTTTCAACGCATACGCAAGTGCCGAAGACGAACCGATTGCGTCGCCGTCGGGGTTCGTATGAGTAAAAATCTCAATGCAATCGCTTTCTTTCAGAAAATTTGCAACTTCGGCTATGCTATTCATTTTTTTCTTCTCCATCGGTCTTTATATCGAGCTGCTTTAAAATAGATTCGATTTTCGCTCCCTGTTGTGCCGAGTCGTCATATTCAAATGTCAATTCCGGAGTTATGCGTAAATCGAGATTTTTTGCAAGGCAGGATCTAAGATATCCCTGTGCACTGTATAAACCTTTTTTCACTTCTTTGAAATCGGCACCCATACAGTTGAAATACACTTTGGCAAATTTCATATCACGGGAAACACGGACTGCGGTAACAGTAACAAGTGCACCCGAAACTCTCGGATCTTTAACGCTTCTCATCGCTTCTCCGAGCACCTGCTTTGTGGCTTCGTTAATCCTGTCCTGTCTGAATTTATTCATTTTTTCTTCTCCGTGATTTAATTTTTAATTTCTTCCATGACGAAAGACTCGAGAATATCTCCCTCTTTCATGTCGTTGAATTTTTCCAAACCGATACCGCACTCAAATCCCTGAGCAACTTCTTTGGCATCATCTTTAAACCTCTTCAAAGAAGAAATTTTATCTTCAAATATTACTATTCCGTCACGCACAACGCGTATTTGAGAGTTCCTTGTAACTTTACCGTCAAGTATATACGATCCGGCTATCACACCTACATTAGGAACTTTTATCGTTTGACGCACTTCGGCATGACCGATAACAACCTCACGATAGGTAGGAGCAAGCATGCCTTTCATCGCCGCTTCAACTTCTTCTATACACTCGTATATAATTCGGTAAGTATGCATATCCACTCCCGCTTTTGATGCAGCATCTATAGCACGCTTATCCGGGCGGACATTAAATCCTATGATAATTGCTCCCGATGCAGTGGCAAGCATGACATCATTTTCGTTAATTCCGCCGACCGCATTATGAATAACGTGAACCTTTACTTCATCGTTTGAAAGCTTTTCAAGCGATGCCTTTACAGCTTCGGCAGACCCCTGTACATCGGCTTTTACAACTATGTTAAGCTCTTTTATTCCTTCTTTAACCTGATTGAAAAAGTCATTAAGGCTTACCTTTCCGTTGGCAGTGAAATTACGCTCTTTTTCTTCGGAGCGTCTCTCTTCCGCAAGTGCTTTCGCCATTCTTTCGTCTTTTACGGCGTTAAGAATATCACCTGCCGCAGGAACATCTGAGAGACCGAGAATTTCAACGGGAACGCTGGGGCCTGCGGTCTTTACGGACCTACCCTTATCATCAAGCATAAGACGAACCCGTCCTACTGTTGTACCGGCGATTATATAATCGCCCGTATGGAGTGTTCCGTTTTGAATAAGCACTGTAGCAACGGCTCCGCGTCCTTTGTCGAGTTTTGCTTCAATTACAATTCCGCGTGCTTCACGATTGGGATTTGCTTTTAATTCAGACACTTCTGCAACAAGCAAAACCGACTCAAGCAAATCGTCAATTCCCGCTTTTGTAATTGCCGACACCGGAACACAAATGATATCTCCGCCCCATTCTTCCGGAACAAGATCATATTTTGTGAGTTCCTGCATTATATTATCGGGATTTGCACCGAGTTTATCCATTTTGTTTATTGCGACAATTATTGAAACTCCGGCGGCTTTAGCGTGATTAATAGCTTCAACGGTTTGAGGCATTATTCCGTCATCTGCCGCAACAACCAAAATCGCAATATCCGTAGACTGTGCACCTCTTGCACGCATCGCCGTAAATGCTTCGTGACCGGGAGTATCCAAAAATGTAATGTCATGTCCGTTCACATTAACCCGATATGCACCTATATGCTGTGTAATACCTCCGGCTTCACCCGATGTAACATTGGCATGCCTTATTGCGTCAAGAAGAGAAGTCTTACCGTGGTCTACATGGCCCATAACACAAACAACAGGGGCACGCTCCACAAGATCTTCTTTTTGGTCTTCAGACGAATCTATAAGTTTTTCTTCGGTCGTAACGACAATTATTCTTTCGGCTCTTGCACCGAATTCATCGGCAACTATTGCCGCCGTATCAAAATCAATCGATTGATTTAAAGTAACCATCATGCCGAGTCCCATAAGTTTTTTCATTACTTCGGCTGTAGTAATATGAAGTTCTTTTGCAAGTTCGGATACAATCATCTCTTCCGGAAGTTTAACAACTTCGGGAATCTTTGGCTTTTCGGGTATTTTACGCGGCTCGGGCTTTTTGCCTTTTTTTCTATCAAATCCCGGTTTCGTGCCGCTCTTCTTGCCGAATTTCTGCTTTCCGGATTCATTTGCACCGTCATGTACATAATCAAGAAGCTTTTCGTCATACTTTGAAAGATCCACATTTGATGTGCCTCTTGTATCAACTACACGAATTTCTTTCTTTGAGGAAGAATCCGACATACCAATTGCCGTTTTTACATTTCTTTCAAGTTTTACTCCGCCCTGCTTTTGTGCGGGTTTTGTTTCATGTTTCTTAAAATTTTTAACTTCGGAATTTTTCTCAGACTTATGTGCAAATGTTTCTTTGCTTTTATGCTGATTTTTTTCTTCCTTTGAAGAAACCGCATTTTTTTCTTTGAAAATATCTTTTTTTTCGGCATGAGAAACTTTCGGAGTTTCGCCCTGCCGGCTTTGAATTTCCTTTTTTTCCTCAGCCGAAACTTTTTCTTCAACCTTCGGTGCCGACGGCTTTTCATCGGCAATGTGTTCGGAATCGCTGTGATGTGCAAGAATAATTTCTCCGTTTATATATTTATCAATGTCATACGGAGTGCACAACGATGCGAACCTGTAAATAACAAGGTCTGCCTCCTCTTCGGAAAGCAGAGTCGCTTTTCGATCTGCCTTTTCGGGAATCTGCATAAGTATTTCTTTATTTTTGACATCAAAATCTTTCGCAAGCAAAGACACTTTAATTTTATTATTTGATGATGACATAAACTGTTCCTCCAATCGTTTACACTTCTTGGTGTTCCAAGCTGTTCTTTACAAGAGTTTTTAAACCGATATCGGTAATCGCCACACCTGCAACATTTCGCAATTTTCCCAAAGCTTCCGAAAATTGCGACATTGTAAAATCGCTTACAATTACTTCAGCTCCATAAAATGTGCAAGTATCGAGAATTTCTTTTCTTGTATTTTCCGATACATCGCAAGCAACTATAACGAGCTCTGCTCTACGGAATTTTACGGCATCTCTTACCTGTTCCGTTCCGATTACGACTTTTCCCGCACGATGTGCGAGTCCTAAATTCAAAAAGAATTTATTTTGTTTCCGAGACATTTTTCAGCTCCTCCTCAAGAGACAGCAAAACTTCTTCGGGAATAGTACATTCAAAACTTTTTTCAAGCCGATGAGCTTTAATCGCTTTTTTTAAGCAATCTGTTTTTTTGCATATATACGATCCTCTTCCGGCTTTCTTCCCTGTCGGATCAAGAGATATCTTTCCGTCTTTTGCCTTAACTATTCTTATGAGTGCCTGCTTCGGAAAAGAATTCATGCACCCCAGACACTTTCTTTCGGGTATTTTTTTCATTTCAGATATCAGTCCCTTGTTTAAAATTGTGATTTGATGTCTATTTTGTATCCTGTAATTTTAGCGGCAAGTCGGGCATTCTGACCTTTATTTCCTATAGCTAAAGAAAGCTGATCTTGAGGTACTGTAACAGTACAGCCTTTTTCGAGCCTTCCGTCTTCGTTTACGGTAGTGGAAAGAGTAACATCTATTACCTGTGCCGGAGAAAGTGCCGCTTTGATAAACTCTTCCGGATTCTCGCTGTATTCTATGATATCGATTTTCTCACCGGCTATTTCATTGGTTATATTAGTTTTTCTCATTCCTTTAACGCCTATGCACGAACCTATTGCGTCAACATCTTTATTTCGGCTCCATACCGCTATTTTGGTTCTTGAACCTGCTTCTCTGGCGATTGAATGAATAATTACGGTCCCGTCCTGAATTTCCGGAACTTCAAGTTCAAACAATCTCTTGACCAGCCCGTGATGCCTTCTTGAAACAATAATTACCGGTTCTTTCGTATCCGTCTTTATATCGGCTACATAAACTTTAAGAGCCTGTCCCGAACGCAAAATTTCTCCCGGTATCTGTTCGGATTTCAAAAGAGTTGCCTGATACTTTCCAATTTCCAAAATCGCATTACCGGTATTTTTATCAATCAACACTATTCTGGAAGTTACGATATCGTTTTTCTTTCCTTCATATTCGTCTATAAGCATCTGGCGTTCTGCCTCTCTGATGCCTTGAATTATGACCATTTTTGCCGCCTGAGCCGAAATGCGTCCGAAATCTTTCGTCTTTATCTCTTTTTCATACACATCTCCGAGTTTCAGCTTGCTTTTTATCGCTTTCGCCTCATCAACTGTCAGCTGGCAATTCGGATCTTCGACTTCTTCAACCACAGTCCACTGTTCAAAAACCCTAACTACTTTCTTTTCGCAATCGAGCATCACTCTGACATTGTTCTGACCGTTGTATTCTTTTTTGAAAGCCGCCTGAAGTGCCGCCTCCACTTTTTCAAGCATATAGCTCTTGGGAATACCTTCTTTTTCAAGTTGGTCAAGTGCTTCAAAAAATTCTTTGTTCATGATTACATCGTCCTTTTCAAAAATACTTAATCTTTTTTATTTTTACCGAAAATTTTATCATAATCGACAACGGTTTTGACCGATGCGATTTTTGAGCGTTCAAGTGACACCGTTTCTTCTCCGTTGCGGAAAAACAGATTGGAAGAATCGTACGAAACAAGAGGCAAAGAAAAATTTTTGCCAAATGTTTCATGCGGAGCAAACAATTTTACTTCCACTTCTTCGCCCGAATATTTGTCAAAATGAAAATTTCTTGTAAGTTCCCGTTCAAGACCGGCACTCGAAACCTCAAGACAATAGCTGTCTGAAATCGGATCGGCTTCGTCGAGAATCGGATTTACCGCATCGGTTACATTGACGCAATCATCAATTGTTATCTCACGATCGTCGCTGTCAATCGTAACTATCAAATTATATTCGGAACCCTCTTTTTTGTATTCGACATTCCAAAGAATAAAACCGAGCTCGACGATTTTTTCTTTTATCAAGGCCGAAACACGATCGGAAATATTCCGTCTGAGTGATTCTTTTTTCGCCATACTTAACTCCTTTTTACAAAAATCAAAGAGAGTGGCAACCACTCTCTTCCTTTCACAGTTTATTGTACTGTGCAACATTATACCACATATTTTCAAAAAATCAAGTCTTTTTGGAATTTTTTTCATCGAATTTTTGCTCAAACAGATTTGCCTCTAAGCCAAAGGTGCCGTACTGTTGAATTTGTAACGAAATAAAAGCCCTCGCTTTTAAAAAACGAGAGCTTTGGTGGAGACAAGTGGACTCGAACCACTGACCCCTTGCATGTCAAGCAAGTACTCTAACCGGCTGAGCTATGCCTCCGAAATTTTAAGACGCAAATTCAAGCGACGGTGAGATGATACCATATTTTTTTTCGTTTGTCAATACTTTTATTGCCGGATGCCGAAAAACGAAATTCCAATATTTTTCTCAAAACCCTTTTCATTTGTACATTTTTGTGATAAAATAAGACAAGTATGTGCGATAATTGTTTTCTTGAAGGAGTGAATTTAATGATACTGCGTGTCGGAGATAAAATCGACATGAAAAAAAAGCACCCTTGCGGCGGAGTTTCTTTTATGGTTTTACGCGTTGGCAGCGATATAAAAATAAGGTGCATGAAATGTCAACATGAAGTTACAGTGCCGCGAATTAAGCTTGAGCGTTCAATAAAAAAAATTACAACTCCCGATGGAGAGGAAAGGAAAAACACGCCGAATGTTTGAAAGACTCGAAGAAACGGAAAGACGGTATGCTGAGCTTTCAGAACAATTGTCCGACCAAAATGTAATGTCCGACATAAATTTATATAAAAAGATTATGAAGGAATACAAAATTCTGACACCCATTGTCGAAAAATTCAAAGAATACAAAAAATGGCAAAATATCGGTACAGAGGCACAAATTTCTCTTGATACGGAAATCGATCCGGATATACGAAACATTGCCGCAGAAGAAAAGGACAAATCCAAATACGAATGTGAAAGGCTTACAGACGAGCTTAAATTATTACTTCTTCCGCAGGATGAAAATGATGACCGCAATGTAATCGTGGAAATTCGCGGAGGTGCGGGAGGTGAGGAAGCTGCTCTTTTTTGTGCGGTACTTTACCGAATGTATTCAATGTTTGCAATTTCGTCGGGATTCAAATGTGAAACCGTTTCGGCAAACGAAACGGGGCTTGGGGGATTTAAAGAAATTTCCTTTATGATAAGCGGTGAAGGTGCCTTTTCCCGTTTTAAATACGAAAGCGGTGTACACCGCGTGCAAAGAGTCCCCGAAACCGAAGCACAGGGGAGAATACACACATCGACCGTTACCGTTGCGGTACTTCCGGAGGCCGAAGATGTAGAGGTGGAAATTAATTCCGCCGACCTGGAAATAGAAGCTCACAGAGCCTCAGGTGCTGGCGGTCAGCATGTAAACAAAACCGATTCCGCAATTAGAATAATCCATAAGCCGACAGGCATTGTGGTTGAATGTCAAGACGAACGAAGCCAACACAAAAACCGTGAAAAAGCGATGAAAGTTTTGAGATCAAAACTCTACGAAATGAAAAAAAACGAACAGGCGCAAACTCTTGCCTCTTCTCGAAAAAATCAAGTCGGGACAGGCGACAGAAGCGAGCGGATAAGAACATACAATTACCCTCAAGGGCGTGTGACCGATCACAGAATAGGTCTTACACTCTACAATCTTGAAAATATCCTGGACGGATCATTGGACGAAATTATCGAACAGCTTGCCGCCGCAGAAAGAGCAAAACTTCTCGCAGAAGGTGAACTTATATGAAAACCGAAATTGTACACATTGATCCATCAAGGGTTAATGATTACGAAAAAGAAATACAAAGAGCGGCCGAAATCATAAAAAGCGGAGGCCTTGTCGCATTCCCCACCGAAACGGTTTACGGTCTCGGAGCAAATGCACTTGATCCAAACGCTTCCGAAAAAATTTACAAAGCAAAGGGCAGACCTTCAGACAACCCACTCATAGCCCATGTATCGAAGATTTCGGATTTTGAAAAATTTTGTGAAATAAATAATCCCGAATGGTTTAACTCTTTAGCCGCAGCATTTATTCCCGGTCCCATTACGGTAATTCAAAAAAAACGCAATTTTATTCCAGATACGGTTACGGCGGGACTTGATACTCTTGCCGTAAGATTTCCGGTACACACGGTCGCTCGTGCTCTTATTGACGCATCGGGAGTACCGATTGCCGCACCGTCTGCAAATCTCTCTGGAAAACCGAGTCCCACCCGTGCACAGCATGTCATCGATGACATGGACGGACGAATCGACATGATAATAGATTCAGGAGAATGTTCAATAGGGGTTGAATCCACGATTGTACACATTTCCGGAGATGTTCCCAAACTTTTACGACCGGGTGCAGTAACGCCGGAAATGTTACGCAGCGTTCTCGGACAAATCGAGTACGATCCGTGCATATTGAATCGGGTACAGGGTGATATCAAGCCTTTGGCGCCGGGCATGAAATACCGTCACTATGCTCCGAAAGCTCCTCTTATCGGAGTACGGGGCAAAGAAAGCCAAGTGCTCGAATATATGAAAAAGCAATGTACTGAATCCGGGGCCGCGATTCTTTGTTTCGATGAAGATTTAAAAGAACTTTTCGTGTGCAAAAATATAATGACACTCGGTTCTCGCACTGACAAAAACGCTCATGCCAGAAATTTATTTGATAGGCTCCGTGCCTTTGACAAAATGCAAATCGAAAAAATTTACACAAGAATCCCAGAAGAAAGCGAACTTGATCTCGCTGTTGTAAACAGGCTTCTCAAAGCGTGCGGATACACAGTGATAGATCCGGAGAAAATATGAAAATAATAGGACTTTGCGGGCAAAGCGGTGCAGGAAAAACCACAGCTCTCGCCGAATTTGAAAAAGCGGGTTTTGCCGTTATTGACTGCGACAAAATTTCAAAAGAAATCATGAAACCCGCCTCCGACTGTATTGCGGAACTTTCAGGTGCTTTCGGAACTGCCATAACCGACAGTAACGGTGCTCTCATACGGCAAAAACTCGCTGGTATTGCGTTTTCTTCTCCGGACAAACTTTCAAAACTCAATCGCATAACCCATAAATATATACTGTCGGAAATTTTCTCTTGTATTGAAAAATTCGAGTTGAACGGTTGCCGAACAACCGTCATCGATGCTCCGACGCTCTTCGAATCCGGTCTTGACAAAGCTTGTGAAATCACGCTCGCAATATGTGCAAAAAGCGAGACAAGAGTTGAACGGATAATAAAGCGTGACAATATAAGTAGAGAACAGGCACTTGCCAGAATAAACCGTCAGATATCCGAAGAAACCCTCAAAGCCCTTGCCGATTGCGTAATATATAACGACGGTGATCTTGCATCTTTCAAATCGAAAATTTCAGAATTTATATGTAAAGTAGGAGAATAAACTTGAGTAAAAGAAAACTGCGAACAGTGCCTAAACTTGTCATATGGACAATTGTGCTGTTTATTGTATTTTTGTTTTTTTACGGAATAAAAAATACATTTTTTAAAAAAGATGCTTATCCGTTGAAATATTCCGATGAGGTCAGTCTCGCAAGTATTCAAACCGGAATTGACGAAGCGACACTGTATGCGGTCATCTACTGCGAAAGTTCTTTCAATCCGAATGCAATTTCAGTTTCAAACGCAGTCGGTCTCATGCAGATTTTGCCGTCAACATACATCGAAGTATCGAATGACACATGCGATGAGACTCAGGCAATTCAAAAATTGTACGATCCGAAAACAAATATTTTAAGCGGTGCGGAATATCTTAAATATCTGCAAAACACACTTCAGGATTTTTTAACCGATAAAGACATGGTGTTTTCGTGGGAACTTGTACACGCGGCGTATCATGCAGGTATAGGAAATGTAATAACCTGGATTGAAAACGGACAAATCGGTTTTGATGAAAATTCCGAAATAAAATCTCTTCCCATAAAAAGTACGGAAAAATATGTTGAAAAAATCAGAAAAGTAAAAGCGGAATACATAAAAATTCTTGAAAAAACGGAGGAATAATATGGAATACAGAGAAATTGAAGAAAAGCTCGCATACAAGAGAAAAAACGGATATGATGTTCTTGCCGAAGAAGAATTGGCACTCGTCGAAAAATTTTCGGAAGATTACAAAAAATTTCTTGACTCGTCGAAAACAGAGCGTGAAGCGGTGGCTGAAAGTGAAAAGATTGCCATACTCAACGGGTTTGAAAAATATGACAGCGGTAAAAGCTATAAAGAAGGAGATAAGATTTATAAGATAAACCGTGACAAGAGCATAATTCTCGTGTGTTTCGGTGAAAAGCCGATTTCCGAAGGGATAAATATTGCTGCGGCACACATCGACTCTCCGCGTCTTGACCTTAAACCCTGCCCTGTGTACGAGGCGTCCGATATAGCTTATTTCAAAACACATTATTACGGCGGAATAAAAAAATATCAATGGACAACCCTCCCCCTTGCACTTCACGGTACGGTTATTAAAGAAAACGGAGAAAGCGTTAAAATATGTATCGGAGAAAATGACAGCGATCCGATTTTTTACATTACAGATCTTTTACCGCATCTTGGGGCTGATCAAATGAAGAAAACCTTGTCGGAAGCAATACCGGCAGAAACACTGAATGCGATCATAGGCACATCGAGATGTAACGGGGAGAGTTCCGAACGGGTAAAACTGTACACTTTATTTAAAATTTACGAAAGTTACGGAATTACGGAAAGAGACTTTATGAGTGCCGAACTTTCTTTGGTTCCGTCTCTCAAAGCAAGAGATATCGGATTTGACAAAAGTCTTATCGCAGCATACGGACATGACGACAGAGTATGTGCATATCCGGCATTGCGTGCGATAACCGATACCGTTCCGACACGCACTTCCGTAGTATGCCTAACCGATAAAGAAGAGACGGGAAGTGACGGCACAACCGGGCTTAACAGCAATTATCTGTACGATTTTATAACCGTTCTCGCAAATAAACACGGTGCTTGCCCTCAAGAAGTTTTCGAGCGTTCCTCCTGCCTTTCGGCAGATGTTAATGCTGCTTACGATCCGGATTACGCTGAAGTTTACGAAAAAAACAATTCCTCGTATATCAACTGCGGAACCGTAATAACAAAGTATACGGGAGCCAGAGGCAAAAGTTCAACATCAGACGCATCAGCTGAATTTATGGGGAAAATAATACGCATTTTCAACAAAAACGGAATACTTTGGCAAACCGGTGAGCTCGGTCGCATTGATATAGGAGGCGGAGGAACGGTTGCAAAATATGTTGCAAACCGTAACATCGATACCGTCGATCTCGGCGTCGCGGTTCTTTCCATGCACGCTCCATGTGAAGCGGTTTCCAAAATAGATATATATGAAACTTACAAAGCGATTTCGGCTTTTTTCAAGGACTGTGAACGATGAAAAAGCCGGAAATACTTTCGCCTGCGGGCAATTTTGAAAAATTACGATTTGCCGAACTTTACGGAGCAGACGCTGTCTATTTTGCCGGTGAACGCTTCGGAATGCGTGCCATGGCCGACAATTTTTCCAAAGATGAAATCTGTCGGGCTTGCGACTATCTTCATGCTCGTCAAAAAAAAGCTTATATAACAATAAACACAATGCCTCGTTCATCGGAAATATCATTGCTTGAAGAATTTTTGGAAACGGTAGAGGAAGCACATACAGATGCGGTCATCGTCGCCGATCTCGGTGTTTTCAATATAGTCCGCAAGCGTTTGAAAAACACGGATATTCATATTTCCACGCAAGCTGCCGGCATGAATTGGGCGGCCTGCCGTATGTGGCATGAATTGGGAGCAAAGCGTATTGTCCTTGCACGCGAACTGTCACTTGACGATGTTGCTGATATTCGAGCAAAAACTCCGGCAGATTTGGAGCTTGAAGCGTTCGTACACGGAGCCATGTGTGTCTCCGTTTCGGGAAGGTGTATGCTATCGGAGTATTACACCGGAAGGGATGCAAACCGGGGCGTATGTGCACAGCCATGTCGATGGATATACAAATTTGCGGAAGAAAAGCGTCCGGACGATGTTTTAACGGCAATGGTATATCCGGAAGGTACTTATATTTTCGGTTCCAAAGACATGAATATGATAGAGTATGTCGGCAAATTGGCGGAAACGGGCATAGATTCGTTTAAAATCGAAGGTCGAATGAAAAGTGCCTATTACACTGCAACCGTTACAAATTCATACCGTATCGCTCTCGATGCGTGGTACAACGGAACACTGAATGACGAACTTTTAAGTGCACTTAAAGCAGAACTCGATTCCGTATCGCACAGAGAGTATTGTACGGGTTACTGGTTTACATCACCCGAAACAGAATCCAACATTGCGTCTGATCCGGGATATCAAAGGGAAAAAGCATTTCTGGCAACCGTTGAATCTTACAATCCGTCGACGCACCGTGCTCTTTGCCGTCAAAGAAATAAAATGTGCCAAAACGACAGCGTGGAACTGGTTTCTCCCGGCAAGCTGTCATCATCTCTCAAAATAAATGCAATTTATGACGGAAGCGGAAAAAAAATCGAGTCTACACCGCACGCGAATATGCTTTTTGAAATAGATACGGATATTCAGCTCTCTCAAGGAGACATAATACGCGGAAAATAAAAAGTATTTATCGAAAATTTTATTTCAAAAAATAGCAAATTTGTTATTTACAAATATTTGTTTCGGTATTATAATGTAAGGGTGAGAAGCTTGCCGTATTAGCTTTAAAACACAGGCAATATAAAGTACCGAACAGAAAAAGTGTTACATTTACAGAGGTACATATGAACAAAATAACCGTACGAGGTATCAATTTTGACAATGTTACACCGACGGAAGCGGTCGAAATTTGCGAAAATTTTGTCAAAAATTCCATTCAGGCAGCCGTTTTTACTCCAAACGCCGAAATAGTTCAAATGGCTCTGAAAAACAAAAATTTTCAAGAAATAATAAATTCTGCGGAATTTATCGTTCCTGACGGTGCCGGAGTAGTACTTGCTTCAAAAATACTCAAAAAGAAGTTAAAATCCAAAGTAGCGGGTGTGGAGCTTGCGGAAAATCTCGTTGCGAGGTCTGACAAAAGCGGTATTAAATTTTTTTTCTACGGTTCTTCTCCTGATGCGGGCAACGGTAAAAGTGTTGCCGAAACCGCAAAGGAAAAACTTATAGAAAAATATCCTTATGCCGAAATTGTCGGCACAAGTGACGGATATATCAAGCCTGAAGAGACAGACGCTTTGATTGAAAAAATAAATTCAAGCGGTGCCGATGCGGTTTTTGTATGTCTCGGAGTACCGAAACAGGAATATTGGATATATGAAAACCGTCATAAACTTTCGGCAAAGCTGATAATAGGTCTCGGAGGGAGTCTTGATGTATTTGCCGGTGTTGTGAAAAGGGCACCGAAAATATTTATAAAGCTCAATCTCGAATGGTTTTACAGGCTAATCAAAGAGCCTAAAAGGATAGGCCGTATGATGAACATACCGAAATTCCTTATTTCAACGATTTTTTCAAAAAAGGAGTGAAAAAGTGGGAATACTTATCACAATTGACGGACTTGACGGTTCGGGCAAACAAACTCAGTCCGAGCTTCTTTTTGAAAAATTGAAACTCGACGGTTTTAAAGCACGGCTCATATCTTTTCCGAATTATGAAAGCCCCTCAAGTTCTTTGGTAAAAATGTATCTTAGCGGAGAATTTTCAAAAGATCCGGATTTCGTTAACGCTTATGCCGCATCGTCGTTTTTTGCGGTAGACAGATACGCGGGATTTGCATCGGATTGGAAACGGGACTGGGATAACGGAACAATTATAATTGCCAACAGATACACCACCGCCAATGCCATACATCAGCTTACAAAACTTCCCGATGAAAGAAGAGAAGAATTTCTTTCGTGGCTCTGCGATTTTGAATTCGGAAAGTTGGCTTTGCCTGCACCGAATATGACTTTTTTTCTTGAGGTACCGGTAGAAACCAGCCTTGCTCTTATTGAAAAAAGGCATAATGACACCGGACGGACAATTGACATACACGAAAACTCATCTCATTTAAAGCGTGCGTATTCAGCGGCTCTGTTTTCGGCACAAAAACTTTCCTGGATTACCGTTCACTGTACAAATGACGGTATTATGAGGGACAGAGAAGACATTTCTTCTGAAATTTATTCAAAAGTAAAAAATTTTTTAAATACACATGAAAGGAAACAAAAAAATGATTAGAGCAGCAGTTATAGGACTGGGTTCAATGGGAAGAGGCCATTTCATGGTCTACAAAAGACTCATGAAAGAGGGTTATCCGGTCGAACTTGTCGCACTTTGCGATATCGACAAAACACAGTTCGAACAGGCAACTACCGAAACAAATCTTGATGAATTCAAGAAAAACAACGATTTCAATTTCAGCGATTTCCATCTCTACACAGATGTAGACGAAATGATTGAAAAAGAAAATCTTGATTTTGTTTCAATCGCGGCTCCGACATATGAGCATTATTCCCTTGCCTGCAAATGTCTTAATGCGGGAATAAATGTGCTTTGCGAAAAGCCGATGGCAAACAACCTCAACCATTGCCGAATCATGATTGAAGCGGCAAAGAAATCGGGCAAAAAATTTATGATAGGTCAGTGCCTCAGATTTCAGGAAGACTACCGTTACATAAAGGAATGTATTGATAAAGGAACTTTCGGCAAAGTTTTGGGAGCATTTCTTTATCGCGGCGGTTCTCCCGTTACAAAGATGTGGTTCCGTAACCTTACGCTCGGAGGCGGTGCGATTTTCGATCAGCACATTCACGATGTAGATATGGTAAATGAACTTTTCGGTATGCCTCGTGCGGTTCAGTCGGTGGGAGCTGTCGGAATTCAAGGTGACGGATACGATTTTGTATCCACCAACTATATTTACGACGACAATATCATGGTAAACGCACAAAACCGCTGGATTGACTATAAACTCGGCTTTGAATCCGGTTATCGCTTTACTTTTGAAAAAGCGTCAATCGTCAGAGACGAAAACGGTTTCAGAGTATTTGCAAAAGACACAACCGACATTACTCCCGATGTTAAATTAGACAGCCCGTATTACAACGAGATAAAAGCACTCCTTGATGCCGTTATCAACGACACACCCGTTCCTGTGGAAAACAGACCGGAATCCACCATGGATACAATCCGTCTGGCACTCGCGGAGATTGAATCCTGCGACAACGGCGGTGCAGTTGTAGAACTTTAATAAAGGAGAAAAGATTATGAAAAAAATTCGTTTAGGTCTTATCGGTCTCGGTGCCATGGGCATGGGACATTTCAATACTTATGTTCAACTTATGAATGAGGGATTCCCGATTGAATTGGTCGCACTCTGCGATATGGACGGGAGAAAATTCGAGTCAACGGAAAACAAAGATACAAATTTAAAAGAATTCAAAGACAGCAAAGTTGATTTTTCTCCTTACCGTTGCTACATAAAATATGAAGAAATGATTGAAAAAGAAAATTTGGATATGGTTTCGGTAGTTGTTCCGACATTTCTTCACTATGAAATTACGGTTTATGCTCTCAATCACGGACTTCATGTACTTTGCGAGAAGCCGATGGCTCTTTCGGACAAGCTTTGCAAAATCATGATTGACACAGCCGAAAAGAACGGCAAAAGACTTATGGTAGGTCAGTGCCTCAGATTTTGGGGTGAATATGTTGCCGCAAAAGAAATTATCGACAGTGGCAAATACGGTAAAGTTATCGGTGCCCGCTTTTATCGCGGCGGTCAAAATCCTGCATCTCCTTGGTTCTTCGAACGCCATAAGGGTGGCGGTGCTCTCTTTGACCAGCACATTCACGATGTCGACATGGTTAACTGGCTGTTCGGTATGCCTCGTGCAGTATCGGCAATAGGTGCTGTTGGCATACCCGGTTCGGGATACGACATTGTTTCCGCGAATTACATCTATGATGACGGAAAAGCTGTAACAACTCAAGATGACTGGATGAACTTCACACCTGAGTTTAAGATGGAATTCCGTATTAATCTCGAAAAAGCCACCATTTACTATGATTCAACCGGATTTCATGTATATACCGACGAAAAAGCCGGAGTTGAATATGATCTTTTCATGGCTAAAGCCGAAAATGAAGTCACTCCCGAATTTGTCTCCGGTTTGGGATATTACAACGAGATTAAGTATTTTGTAAACTCAATTCTCAATGATACCGAAAACACGGTAAATCCTCCCACAGATTCAATGAATACCATAAAAATTGCTCTGGCGGAAATAAAATCGTGCGACTTAAATGGAAAAGTTATAGAGCTTTAAAATCAGCCTAAACCGACCTGTCGCATTTATTACATTATCATAACCACCCATCAAATGAACTTATCAAATAAAAGAGATATTAAAAACCACAGTTTATTCAACCCTCTGTTCAGTTCTGTACTGAACAGAGGGTTGGTAATTTAATTTGTATGATAGCCTTTCGTTATTAAAGTAATGAACATAATTGTCAATGTTATCCATTCGTTTAAGGATTCAATTATTGGATTGTCAGTCGGTTTTACTGCTCTTGACATAGAGCGTTTAATATTAGTATAATATTTATGGGTTTGATATAACCCTGATGAAGAGCAAACGCTATCTTGATCTATGTGCAAAGTGACTGGGTAGCTATGCTATTGACTGTTTTACGCCGAGTGCAACACCGGAAGTTGTCAATGGTAAGGTTGTTGCAAAAAAATACCTCACTTCCGTCAATGTGCTTTTTAAGCATTAACAAAAGAGAGGTCGAATTTTTCAAGAAGTTGCAATTATTCAAAGCCTAAGTATGCTTCAAATTCAGAATAACCTTCGGCAATTCTTGCAATCTCACCCTTGAGCAGAAGATTGTCGATATTCAAATCATAATCACGGTAATCCCATAATATTGAGCCTAAAATCAACGGAGTTTTATAAATTTCAATATTTAATTTGTTCAATTATCAATGATAGGTGACAGTTTTTATAAAAATAAAAAAATATGACTCTTGTCAAGGGTGGAACCGCAAAGCAGACTTGGCTTTTGCTCCCCATTTTCAATCGCTTGCAAATATCTTGGGTCATAATCAATAATACGAGCAAGCTCATCTTTGGTCATTCCTTTTGATGTTCTTGCTTTTTTGATTTCCTGTCCTATCCGGCGTAAAATCGAAGTAAAAATCGTTGTTTTTGCGTCCATAAACTCACCGCATTAGTCTGTAAAATCCTACTGTTATATTTGACAGAAATGAGAGTTTTTATTGAACGATGCGAAATCCCTTGTGATAAGATATATAATCTCATATTGCAAGAGGATATAGAGCTAAATACTAATTATTTTTAAAAAATATGTAAAAAATCTTTTGTAGTTATTGACAAGTAAACGCTCGTTCACTATAATAATTAGTAAACGAGCGTTTACTATGGAGGTGGCAGTATGACTGACACAAAGGAAAGAATTTTGATGACAGCACTTCGCTTATTTGCAAGAGATGGATATGAAGCCGTTTCAGTAAGTACCATTGCAGGTGAGCTTGGTATGACGAAAGGTGCATTGTATAAGCATTATAAGAATAAACGTGACATTTTTGATAGTATAGTGGAGAGAATGTATCAACTTGATGCGGAACGGTCACGACAATACGAAGTACCAGAGGAAAAGTATGAAGTAACATCGAAAGCCTATGAGAATGTGTCTATGGATAGTATTAAGAATTTTACGGTTGCTCAATTTATATTTTGGACAGAAGATGATTTTGCTTCAAACTTTCGTAAGATGTTGACATTGGAGCAATACCGAAATGCTGAAATGGCAGAATTATATAGCAATTGTATTACTTTGGGTCCTGTTGCATATATGGAAGATATATTCCGTGAAATGATATTAAAAGGCAAGTTAAAAAAAGCAGACCCTAAGCAACTTGCTTTTGAATTTTATGCCCCAATGTACCTGCTGATAAATGTATCGGATACTTCAAAGGATAAGGGAAAACTGCTGGAATTGCTGAATACCCATATTCAAAGATTTTTTCACAACAACATTACTGAAGGAGATGAGAAGTAATGGAAAATATAAATATGGCAGAATTTGGTTTGTTAAACCAATATTTAGCTCTTGTAAAGGAATATGAAAAAGAATATGTAGCAGGAAGAATACTTTTTGCAGGGGTTGGATAAATCTTTTGCAGATATTGAAGAACTGGCAGCAGGGTGTAAATTTCGCAATTGCAGTCACACCAATGAGCCTTGCTGTGCAATCAGAGAGGCTATTTTTAATGGAGAGCTTTCAGAAGAAAGATGGTTTTCATATCAGAAATTAAAGAATGAAAATAGCTATGCTGAGAACCGAAATGAATATTTAGTGGAGAAAAATCAAAAATTCAAAAATATTGCTAAGATAAATAAATCTGCCCGTGAAAGGTAAAGGAGAATTGAAAATGAAGTATATTAAAAGCGAAAAGTATAATACACCTGCGTTGCAGAAAAAAATAATGGGTCCAAATCCAATTAAATTAGAGGAAGAATTACTAATCAATCATAATATTCCAGAAGGGGCTGTTGTTTGCGATTTAGGAAGCGGACAAGGCTTAACAAGCGTATTCCTTGTAAAAGAATATGGTTTTACTGTATATGCAGCCGATTTATGGAGTAATCCAGAAGAAAACCGCAATTTTTTTGATGATATGGGATTGGATAGGAAACGGATTATCCCTGTTAAAGCCGATGCCACAAATTTACCGTTTGAAAGAGAGTTTTTTGATGCAGTTATAAGTACAGACTCATATAATTATTTTGGACGAGATGAGCATTATCTTGATGATAAACTTTTGCCATTTGTTAAGAATGGCGGATATATTTATATTGCAATCCCCGGTATGAAAAAGGATTGCCACGATAATCTGCCAGCAGAGCTTTTGCTATCTTGGACACCAGAACAGCTTGATTATATGCACGATATTGATTATTGGACTAAAATAGTAAGTAAATGCAAAGGTGCAGAAGTGCTTTCAGTTAAAGAAATGGAAAGCAATGAGGAAGTATGGTCTGATTGGCTGATGCAGGATAATGAATATGCTGTTGGCGACAGAAAAGCAATGGAAGCAGGCGGAGGAAAATATCTTAATTTCATTTCAATAGTATTGAGAAAAAAGCTGTAGAGATGAATAAATAAATGACACTGAAGGTATCACACATAAGTGTCAATGGGAATTTGCGGCTCTTACTTTTGCTACCAACCCAAAGTACAACCTCTGTTGCCACGCTTTCGGAAACACCAAAGGCAAGAATCAGAGAGGTAACAAAAGTTATAATGGCAAAAACCATTGTTTATATCTTGAGATCGGATACCATGCAGAAAGAAAGTTAACCGGAGAAGGACAAACAAAGATTTTGCATTACCACACTTACGATGAAAGTTTTAGTAAGACTAAAATTGGTTCCGGTGGTCGATCAAAGGCAAAGCCTTTGACCGATGAGATGATAGAAAAATATAGAAAGTACTTTAATGGGTTAAAATTACGATTAATGGTAATCCGCGTGACTTTATAGATATAATTTATACCGAACAGGATATTGCCTTCGTTTTTGATCATAAAAATTTTGGTTTCAAGGTTATACAGATAATGGTGTAGCTCATAAATGGTAAGCATAATTTACCTGAAGAAGCACATAGTAGCAACGCATATATATTACCGATAGAAATGGCAGTTTTGTAAGATATCGAGAATTTAATCCTGTATTTCATATTCATGAATACAAAAATGGTGTTTGCTCTCCGTTAGGACGAACTCTAACAGAATCGAAATAAAAAAAATACAAAAAGTATTTGAAGGGATATAATAACGGTAATGTGGGGCGGAGATTTAAAAGATCTTATCGACGGTTTGTACTATGGATATGAAAAGAACAAAAAAATTTGATTTTATTGTATTTGTGTGCTATACTTTTTTTAGAAAATCATGAGAGGAAATTTGAAATGAGTGTAATTATAGGTATAGACATCGGAGGAAGCACAACCAAAATAGTGGGATTTGATTCTGACAAAAAGATAATCGAGCCTATGTTTGTCAGGGCAAACGATCAGAAAACTTCGGCTTACGGTGCTTTCGGTAAATTTACCGATATAAATTCCATAAAACTTTCGGATATCGAACGCATTATGATAACCGGAGTCGGATCGACTTTTATGGGAGAAGAACTTTATTCGATTCCGTGTGAACATGTGCGTGAATTTGACGCTAACGGACGGGGGGCTCTTTATCTGTCCGGACTTGATAAAGCGTTGGTTGTAAGTATGGGAACGGGTACTGCCATGGTATACGCTTCTCAAAACGAAATTGTTTACGACGGCGGAACAGGTGTCGGCGGAGGTACTTTGTTGGGGCTGTCGAAACAGATTTTAGGAGTATCTGATACGGAAACACTTTTTTCGCTTGCAAGAGACGGTGACCTTAATAACATCGATCTCAGAATATGCGATATCACGAAAAAAGATATTTCTCCGACGCTTTCCGCAGGAACTACGGCGTCAAATTTCGGGAAGCTTTCAGAGCTTGCCACGCCGTCCGACATTGCGAAAGGACTTATAAATCTCGTTTTTGAAACAGTCGGTATGGTTGCCGTTTTTGCCGCAAAAAACAGAAATATAAAAGATATAGTGCTTATAGGTTCTCTTACGAGAAATACGGAAGTCAAGCAGGTATTTGACACTATCGGCAAAATGTATTCGTTGCGTTTCGTTATTCCGGAAAGAAGTCGTTACGGAACGGTAATAGGTGCAGCTCTTTGCCATTTTGAAAAATGCTGATACCGCAGAGCGTTATGACGGCACTTTCTATGCTTGAGCGTGCGGGTTATGACGCTTATTTGGTCGGAGGCTGTGTAAGGGATTTTCTGATGGAAAAAATCCCGGACGATTACGATATTACAACTCCGTCAACTCCCGATGAAACAAAAAAAGTTTTTGAAGGATTTCCGGTTTTTCTTCAGGGAGAAAAACACGGAACCGTAGGTGTTGTTATCGGCACGGAAAAGATTGAAATAACGACTCACCGCCGTGACGGGCAGTATTCGGACTTCCGGAGACCCGAAAAAGTTGATTTTTCCCGAACGGTTGACGACGATCTTTCCCGCCGCGATTTTACGGTTAACGCTATGGCTTATTCTTTAAGATTCGGTACGGTTGATCTGTTCGGCGGTATTGACGATGTGAAAAAAAGGATAATTCGCTGTGTCGGAAATCCTGATAGGCGGTTTAGCGAAGATGCTTTGCGTATTTTGCGTGCGCTTCGCTTTTCGTCAACATTGGGCTTTACAATCGAAAAAAATACCGAAGATGCGATTTTTGATTGTAAAGACCTTTTGAAATTTGTCAGCACCGAAAGAATCAGAGAAGAACTCTTAAAATTGATTGATGGGCAGAATGTTTGTGCCGTTTTGAAATCTTACCGTGAAATTTTCGAAATGTTGTTAGGCAAAATCGATATTGACGGTTTTTCCAATCTTTGTACTGGCTTGACGAATAACGAAAAGAGAGTGCTGTTTTTCGCTCTTACCGACGGCGTGTGTATAGACAAGCTAAAATTTTCCGCATCTGAAGGAAAATTTTTGAAAAATGCGAGAGAACTTTACTTGTCGTTTTTTCCTAAGACTCAATACGATATAAAAAAAGCCGTTTCGGTTTTCGGGGCGGAAACTCTGAGCACCGTCTTTGCAATAAAAGGAGATAAAAGTTCGGCTGATTTGGTAGGCAGGATTGTAAGCGAAAAAATGTGTGTGCAAAAAAAAGATATGCTAATAAACGGCGATGACCTTATATCAATGGGATTTAAACAGGGGAGCGAAATAGGCAGGGTGCTTGAAACGCTTTTTAATAAGGTTCTTCGAGGCGATTTGCCGAATTCTCACAATGAATTGATACAGTATGCGAAAAGAATCAAAGATGACAGTATTTCGGATTTTGATGTGTGCGTTTCCCGACATTTTAAAAAGTCTGAAAAAATTTAAAAAAATGACATATTTTTTGCAAAAAAAATATTGCATTTGAAAAAACATTGTGATAAAATACCGATATATTTTAGTATGGCAAGGGCCGGAACACCTGAAAGTCATGCGTGGATATGTAATTTATTTTTTAGGGGTGATTTTATGAAGCTCATGGAAACCATGTGCGAACGCGGACATGAAAAGGTTCTGTTCGTGAACAATGAAAAAGCGGGATTGAAGGCGATAATTGCCGTTCACAATACAGTGAGAGGTCCTGCAATCGGAGGTTGCCGACTTTATCCTTACGCTTCCAGTGACGATGCTCTTTTTGATGTTCTGCGTCTTTCCAGAGGTATGTCTCACAAGAATGCTGCCGCAGGTCTTGATTTCGGCGGAGGAAAGGGCGTAATAATTGCAGATCCTTCACAGAAGACAGAAGCTATGTTTGAAGCTTTTGCCGAAGCGGTAAACTCTTTGGGCGGTTGTTACATAACTGCAGAAGATGTAAACACAGATTGTGACGATGCTCTCATTATGGCACGCAAGACCAAGTACATTTGCGGTTTGCCTCACATAAGCGGAGATCCTTCTCCTTATACCGCTATCGGTGTATGGCAAGGTATCAAGGCAACAAATAAAATTCTCAGCGGAACAGACAGCCTCAACGGTGTGAAGATTGCCGTTCAGGGTATTGGTAAGGTCGGTTATGATCTTTGTTGCCGTCTTGCAAAAGAAGGTGCCGTACTTTATGTGGCAAACCGCACAAATATGGAACCTCTCGAAAAGCTCCGTGACGAATTCGGTGCGACTATAGTTCCCGCCGATAAAATTCTTTCTCAGGAATGTGATATTCTTGCTCCCTGTGCTATGGGTGCGGTTGTAAATCCGACGACAATTCCCAATTTCAACTGTAAGGCCATTGCCGGTGCCGCTAACAATGTTATACTTGATTTGGCGTCAGGAGAAGCACTTAAAGCACGCGGTATTCTTTACGCTCCCGACTTTATTATTAACGGAGGCGGTGTAATTAATGCTGCGGGTGAGGCTGCGGGAAATTATAACGAGGAAGAGGTTTTGAAGAAAGTTTATAATATTTATAACACTATCGAGAGAATCCTTACCGAGTCTCAAAAAACAGGTCGTCCCGAAGGCGTTATCGCCGAAGAGTTCGCCGAAGAATGTATCTGGGGTAAGAAATAAAAATTTAAAATTGCAAGTTTATCGGTTTTATATCCGGTGTCTTTTGACTGCAAGCGGAGAGGCTTCTAAAAGATGCCTCTCCGTTTTTATATACATGAAAATGACGGTCCTGAAAAAATTCAAGACCGTCATTTAGATTTTTCATAAAACCGTTTGTACATTTGAAAAGAATTATTTTCTTCGGCGGTAAATTTTCGCAATGATAATTCCCACAATAAGAACAGCAAAAGATACGGCAAGCAATGTTATATATGCTTTTGCTTCATCTGTGTTTTTTTCGTTGTTTTGCAGCTGAAAGTCTCCTTTTGAGAGGTTGTCTTTTCGTTCTCCCTCAAAAAAATCGTTATTTTTGTGAGAGGGCATATCGTCGTCACCCTGCGAGGAATCGCCTGGCATGGAGGGCATATCGTCGTCACCCTGCGAGAAATCGCTTGGCATGGAGGGCATATTGCCGTCACCCTGCGAGGAATCGCCTGGCATGGAGGGCATATTGCCGTCACCCTGCGAAAAATCGCCTGGCATGGAGGGCATATTGCCGTCACCCCGTGAGAAATCGCCTGGCATGGAGGGCATATCGTCGTCACCCTGCGAGGAATCGCCTGGCATGGAGGGCATATTGCCGTCACCCTGCGA
>CAZLEX010000014.1:0-39952 GCA_964558655.1 uncultured Oscillospiraceae bacterium
GAGAACCGAATGCGGTGGAAACCATGTCGCTCATAACATCTCCGTCATAGTTTTTACAAGCCCATATATATCCGCCCTCGCTTCTTATAACTCTGGCTACCGCATCGTCTATAAGAGTGTAGAAATATTCAATTCCCGCAGCTTTAAAAGCGTCTTTGTATTCGTTTTCGAATATTTCTTCAAAAATCAGTTTGAATGTTTGGTCGTATTTTTTCGATATTGTATCCTTTGTCGAAAACCACAAATCCTGTTTGGTGTCGAGAGCATACTTAAAGCAGGAATGTGCAAAAGAGCGAATGGAAGAATCCTTGTTGTACTGTGCCTGGAGCACACCGTCGCACTCAAAATCGTAAACGGTTTCGCGAGTCTCTTTTCCGTCGGTGTCGGTAAAAACAAGTTCGGCTTTGCCTTTGGGAACACGAAATTCGGTAGCTTTATAAACATCGCCGTAAGCATGACGGGCAATAGTTATGGGCTTTTTCCAGTTTTTAACTACCGGTTTGATAGAATCGATAATTATAGGTGCACGGAAAACGGTCCCGTCAAGTACGGCACGGATAGTACCGTTGGGGCTCTTCCACATTTCCGTAAGATTATATTCTTCAACTCTCTGCTTATTGGGAGTTATTGTCGCACACTTTACGGCAACTCCGTATTTTAAATTCGCTTCCGCTGCCTCATGTGTTACGGCATCTTTCGTTCTTTCCCGTTCGGGAAGGCCGAGATCGTAATATTCCGTTTTTAAGTCGACAAACGGAAGAATAAGTTCGTCTTTTATCATCTTCCAGAGAATTCTGGTCATTTCGTCTCCGTCCATTTCAACGAGAGGCGTTGTCATTTTTATTTTTTCCATATTAATTATCTCCCTTTGTATATTTGAGAAGTCCGCCTGCCATCAGGATTTTTTGCTGACGGGAAGAGAAAATACCGTTACATGAAATTTTGATATTTTGGGTTTTGTCGATTAAAACGAAATTCCCCGTTTTAACTCCGTCATGCAAATCGGCAAGCTCAAGTTCGTCGTCACGGTCTATCTTAGCGTAATCGTCGGCATTGGCGAATGTGAGCGGAAGTATTCCCGCATTTATAAGGTTAGCCGCATGAATTCTCGCAAAGCTCTTTGCGATTACGGCACGCACGCCGAGATAAAGAGGCACAAGAGCCGCGTGTTCACGCGAGGAACCCTGACCGTAGTTAATTCCGCCGACAACAATATTCGAACCGGCTTCCTTTGCACGCTCGGGAAAACTTTCATCGCAGACGCCGAAGCAGAATTTTGAAAGATAAGGAATATTGGAACGGTAAGGCAGAATTTTCGCACCTGCCGGCATAATGTGGTCGGTAGTTATATTATCTCCGACTTTTAAAGTGAGTTTCGCACAAATTCTGTCTTCGAGAGGCTGTCCTTCGGGGAACGGCTTAATGTTCGGACCGCGTTTAACCTCAAGAGTTTTCGCCTCTTCGGCATCGGCGGGAAGCACAATTGCCGTGTCGTTGATTTTGAATTTGTCGGGAACGGTTATTTGCGGGCAGTCGCCGAGCGTTCTCGGATCGGTTATATACCCCGTCAGTGCGGAAGCTGCCGCAACTTCGGGGGACACCAGGTAAACCTGTCCGTCTTTTGTACCGCTCCGTCCTTCAAAATTTCTGTTAAATGTACGCAACGAAACTCCCGCTGAGTTGGGTGAAAATCCCATTCCGATACACGGACCGCAGGCACATTCCAAAACGCGTGCTCCGGACGCCAGAATATCGGATAACGCACCGCAATCGGCAAGCATTGTCAATACCTGTTTTGAGCCGGGTGAAACGGAAAGGCTGACGCTTTCGCTTATCGTGTGTCCCTTGAGAATTGCCGCCACTTTCAAAAGGTCGGCAAGAGAAGAGTTTGTACAGGAACCGATACATACCTGATCGACCTTAATTCCGGACAGCTCTTCGGCACTCTTGATATTGTCGGGACTGTGAGGACAGGCAAGCAGAGGTTTAAGCGATGACAAATCTATGTCTATAACTCTGTCATAAACCGCATCGGCGTCGCTTTCAAGCGGTATGTAATCTTCCCCTCTGCCCTGAGCTTCCAGAAAAGCTTTTGTAATTTCGTCGGAGGGAAAGATAGATGTCGTCGCACCGAGCTCCGTACCCATATTGGTAATTGTCGCACGCTGAGGAACGGTAAGATTTTTAATGCCTTCTCCGCCCCATTCTATGATTGAACCGACTCCGCCTTTAACCGAAAGAATACGGAGAATTTCCAAGCTTATGTCTTTTGCGCTTACCCACGGATTAAGCTTGCCCGTGAGATTTACTTTAATCATTTTGGGCATTGTAATGTAATAAGCTCCGCCACCCATAGCGACCGCAACATCCATACCTCCGGCGCCCATTGCGAGCATACCGATACCGCCGCCTGTCGGAGTGTGACTGTCGGAACCTATAAGAGTCTTACCCGGTTTTCCGAATCTTTCGAGATGTACCTGATGGCAAATGCCGTTGCCCGGCCTTGAAAATCTCAAGCCGTACTTTTTGGCGGCTGACTGAATGTAAATGTGGTCGTCGGCATTTTCAAATCCGGATTGCAGGGTATTGTGGTCGATGTACGCTACGGAAAGTTCCGTACGCACACGGGGAATACCTATCGATTCGAATTCGAGATACGCCATTGTGCCGGTTGCGTCCTGTGTTAATGTTTGGTCGATTTTCAGAGCGATTTCTTCTCCGGCAATCATTTTTCCTTCAACAAGATGTTCTTTTATGATTTTTTGTGCAATCGTAAGTCCCATTTTCAGTTTTCCTTTCTGTAATTTATAACGAATTTTTCAAGTTCTTCGGTGCTCATAACCGTTTGACGCCCCGTTGCGTATTGGTCGTCAACCCATTTTTTCATATCGGTGACAATAGCGTCTTTTTTGTTTACGGCGTTTTCACCCGACAAATGATAGTGAGCGTTTAACCAATAGGCAATACCTGCGGCTCCCGATGTGTTGCTTATAGCGACCTGTGCGGGACGGTTGAGAATTTTTGCGGTGTTGAAAATGTTGTAAATTTCTTCGTCTTTCATAAGTCCGTCGGCGTGTATACCGGCTCTCGTGGAGTTAAAATCGGCACCTACAAACGGCGTTTTCGGATCAATTCTGTACCCTATTTCTTTTTCGAAATATTCGGCGATTTCCGTTATTGCGGTGGGATCCATTCCGTCGAGAGTTCCTCTGAGAGAAGCATATTCCATTACCATTGCTTCAAGCGGAACATTTCCCGTACGCTCTCCTATACCGAGCATGGAACAGTTTACGGAAGAGGCACCGTACAGCCACGCGCATGTTGCGTTTGCAACTCCCTTGTAAAAATCGTTGTGACCGTGCCACTCTATCATTTCGGAGGGTACATTTGCGTAATGCTGAATACCGTAAATTATACCGGGCACGCTTCGGGGAAGTGCGACCTCCGAAAAAGGCACTCCGTATCCCATTGTGTCGCAGGCTCTTATTTTTATCGGAATACCCGCTTCTCCGGACATTTTTTGAAGTTCGTTGACAAAGGGTATTACGAATCCGTAAATATCCGAACGGGTAATATCTTCAAAATGACAACGCGGATATATTCCCATTTCGAGAGCCGCATAAATGGTTTTTTTATAATGTTCCAATGCCTGAGAACGAGTCATTCCGAGTTTTTTGAAAATGTGATAATCCGAGCAGGACACAAGTATGCCCGTCTCTTTTATTTCCATGTCCCGAATAAGCTTGAAGTCGTTAAGACTTGCTCTTATCCATGTTGTGATTTCCGGAAATTCAAGACCGAGTTCACGGCATTTTTCAATAGCACGCCTGTCCTGTTCGCTGTAAACGAAAAATTCTGTCTGCCGGATTATCCCTTTGGGACCGCCCAGACGCGAGAGAAGTTTGTAAAGGTGTGCTATCTGCTCCGGTGTATAGGGTGCCTGAGACTGCATACCGTCACGGAAAGAAGTGTCGGTTATCCATATTTGCTCCGGCATACCTATCGGAACACGGCGGTGGTTGAAGGGAAGTTTCGGAACTTCCTCGTAATTGTATATGTCTCTCCACAAATTCGGTTCGGCTACATCTTGAAGAGAGTATTTATATGCTTTTTGTTCAAGCAGGTTTGTTTTGGACGATAATTCTACCATAATTCTGCCTCCTATATGTGTATTGTATACAATTATACAATACTATGATTTTTTTGTCAATAGGCAAAGCTCAAAAGTTAAAAAACGGCGATAAAAAAGCCTAATTTAAGAAAATTTTTGTTTGTTCGGCACAGTGAGAACAAAATATGCACCATAAAGAAATAAACGGAGTAAATACTCCGTTTATTTCGCAATAACCGATTTTTTGTTTAAAGACCTTTTACCCAGCCCCAAATCGTGAAACCGTCGGCAAATTCAAAGGTAACAATTCCTATTACAAAAAGTGCCGCGATTATAAGGGGAAGTACATATGTCATATACGGACGGATCCAGCGTCCCATCTTCATTCCGTGGCCTGTGTTTGCTTCTTCTAAGAAGTTGTCGAATCCCCAGCCCTTTTTCGCTGTGCAGAAAAGCACATAGCAAAGAGAACCTAAAGGCAACATACAGTTTGAAACGAGGAAATCTTCAAGATCAAGGAAAGATGTTCCGGATTTAAAAGGAACAAACCCGTCCCAAAGGTTATAGCCCAACGCACAGGGTACTGAAAGAATAAGAATTGCGACACCGCCTATAACGCAGGTTTTCTTGCGTGACCAACCGGTAAGTTCCATCAAGCACGCCAAAATATTTTCAAATACCGCTATAATGGTAGACATTGCCGCAAAAGTCATAAACAGGAAGAACATAGCTCCCCAAAATCTTCCGCCGTTCATGTTGTTGAACACACTTGCCATTGCCTCAAAGAGAAGGCTCGGACCTGCAGTCGGCTCAACGTTGTAAGTGAAACAAGCGGGGAATATTATAAGTCCCGCAAAAATCGCCACGAATGTATCAAGGGCAATTACATTTACCGACTCTCCGAGAAGCGAACGGTCTTTATCGAGGTAACTTCCGAAAATCGCCATCGACCCGATTCCGAGACTCAGTGTGAAAAACGCCTGGTTCATTGCACCGACAACTACCTTGCCGTTGATTTTCGAAAGATCCGGCTTAAGATAGAAAGTCAGACCTTCTTTTGCGCCGTCAAGCGTAAAGGAATGAGCGGCAAGAACGATAATAAGTGCAAAAAGTGCGAGCATCATGTACTTTGTTACTCTTTCAAGCCCTTTTTGTACGCCGAAAGAAATAACGAGGAATCCGAGAATAACGACTACCGCCATAAACCCGACCATAATCGCAGGGTTTGAAAGCATATTTCCGAAGAGTGCTCCGGATTCTTCGGCTGTAATTCCCGTCATATCGCCTTTTATAAAGCTTACGAAATAGTAAAGAATCCAGCCGGTTACAGATGTATAAAACATCATAAGCAAAAAGTTCGCGATAAGTGCCGCATAACCGTGAATGTGCCATTTTTGACCGGGCTTTTCAAGCTTTTGATAAAGTTTTACGGGACTTGCCTGACTTGCCCGTCCGAGCGAAAATTCGACAGTCATAACGGGAAGTCCGAGTATAACCAGGAAAATCAGATAAACGAGAACAAAGGCCCCGCCGCCGTATTCTCCCGTCATCCAGGGAAATTTCCATACATTTCCGCATCCTATAGCGCATCCGGCACTGAGAAGTATGAAGCCGAGACGGCTTCCCAAACGATCTCTTGACATTGTTTTTCTCCAATCTTAGAACTTAAAATGTTAAGAACATTTTAACATATAAGTCGCAATAAGTCAACAAAAGTTTTATAATGCCGAAAATAAATTTTTATCTTCTTTTCAAAATTCTCTTCGGAACAAAAAACGATGTACCGAAAAAGCGGTACATCGGATTTTATGTTTTAAAACAATCGGAAATTACTCTTTTACTGCAAAAGAGATGTGCCGAATATCGGAATTGACCATATAAGCTGGTAGAGCAAAACCGTAATCGGAGTTATTTTTTCGTGAGCTTCGGAGGAGAAAAGGCAGAATATTAAAATTATAACCGAAAGAATTATGCCCACATACTTCGCAAGATTATTGAGGCCGATAATGCGGCGGCATTTGTCGCACCATATAACCGTGCGGAGCATATTCGGAATGGAAGTGTTTGATATTGCACCGGTTACTTCTTTTTCCGAAACATGTTCAAGTGCCGTAGTATCCGTATTTTCGAGTTTCAGAATTACAATGGGATAATTTTCATCATGCAAAAGCTTTGTTAAGTATTCCGTGTCAAGATTGGGATCGCAGCTTTTTATCGCCATACATATTCCGAGATCGTAAAAGGAATCCAAAATGGCCTTGAAATTTTTGCCCAAAGTATATTTTATGTAAAACTTCGCCGCCAGGTTATCGTCTATCGTCATGTACATTATCTTTCCGCCGGAATTTTCAAACATATCGTCTATTCCGTCGGGAGAGCAATCGATTCCCATTGACTGAATACAGGTCTTGTTTCCGAGTAAAACTTTCTTCCCGTCTATTATAGAGAGAATTGAAGAAGGCAGTATCTGCATAACCTCATCGTTTTCCGAAGAACCCGAAGAACCGGGATCTATTATCGAACGATTAAATACGGCTTTGAGAGGACCTCCCGTTATGTTGAAAACTCTTGCCGCAGTTAAAATCGCGGTGTCAATCCTTGTTTCTCCGTAGGTTTTCACCGATGTGATTTTTATCCCTTTTTCGTGAAATGCGTCGGTGTCTTTAAAGGATATAACGGAGGTGGAAGATATTTTTTCCAGAGAAGCGTCGCCTATAACGGCACAGCCTCTTCGGGAGAGCTTCAAAGCACCTTTGAAAAACGGAAGCGATACGGTGAAAATCGACGCAATGGGCATGGAAATCATAATTGCCAGCACAAAATTGTCAACCGTCTTTCCGAATGTGGGAGCACCTGCCATAATGTTCGAGATAAGCGCAAAAAGAGCTGAGGTGAAAACAACGAGAGGAAAGATGATTTTATATATTTCGTTAAACCCCGAAGGACTGTCGAAAGTATTGACAAACTTTGAAACGAATTTTGTCTGAGTTAGCGAATACATAATAGGATTTTCCGGAAGATATTCACTAAACGCCGAATACTCTTCGGAATTTTCGGAAATTGCGGTTGTAACATGTTTCGGAGTTTCGGTTGCCGCAAGTTTAAATGTCAACGCTTCTCGGCGAATGTCAAGATAATTCGCAATTGCATTAACCAAAGCACAGAGAGCCGAAACGGAGGAAAACAGAACCGTTGTCTCACTGTATCTGTCGAAAATCAGATGCAAAATCACCTGCAATGCCGATACGGAAAACAGAACGAAAGAAATGCTGTCTTTTGTCGGCGACCATGCAAACAGCGACTTCACGCCTTTTTGCAGTCTGTCGAAAATACATACCGCCGACAGCAATAACAGCTGTAAGTCGAAAAAGAGGTACAGTATACCGTATTTACCGCGAGTGAGCCATACCGGGTGCGGAAAAGACGGAGATTCGTGCATAAAAAGCAAAACCGTAATGGCAAAGGCACAGAGCACCGACATAAAAGCCTTTCGGCTGCGTCGCTTGTAATTTTCGCAAAATTCTTCTTTTTCGTCGGGAGAGAGATACTCGCGTTTTTCCCGCACGGTATTCTTTCCGAAAACAAAGAACTCGTCGTCCTCGTCGTCTTCCTCGTCATCTTCTTCGATAGAGTCGTAAATCGATTCGATGGTGGAATTTTCTATTTCGTATTCGTCGTTTTCCCCGTCTTTGTCATCGCCTATGCGTTCCTTCTTTTTCTTATCCGAAAAAACATCCATGATGTCCAAACGGCCGTCGTCTTTCATGCTTCGGTCGATTTCCATAACGGTAGTGGAAGTCGAATAAATTTCATCAACGGTATCGAGAACTTCGTCCGAAGTCTCTCTGACCTTTTTTCCGTTGCCCAAAAAAGATTTGAGAGTCGAGCGGGACTTCTTTTTCGGTTCGTCGTCGTCAATAAACGGATTGAAAAATCCGTCGGATTTAAAAGCTTTCGTATCTATTGTCTTAGTGGCTTCTTCTCCCGAAAAAAAGGCTCCCTCACGCTTTTGAGGAGAAGCTTCTCCGATTTGCGAATTCGGAAAGTATTTTTTCAGAGATTCCGGAATTTTGTTGTCCTTTATTTTATAGCTTGCCATGTCCGATATCCTTTCTTATTTTCTTCTTGCCTTTGCAGCCTCAAAAAGTATAACCGCCGAAGCACAGGAAACATTCAAAGAATTGACTTTGCCGTGCATCGGAATAGATGCGATAAAATCACAGTTGCGGCGTACAAGTTCGGAAATACCGCTTCCCTCACTGCCCATAACCACAGCAAGAGGCATATCGAAATCAATCGATTCGTAAGGCGTTCCGTCGGCTTCGCAACCGACAATCCATAAACCGTGATCCTTTAATTCTTTTATGGCAGAGTTAAGATTTGAAACCTTCGCTATCGCCATATGTTCTACGGCACCTGCCGACGCTCTCGATACAACGGGCGACAAAGGTGCACTGTGCCTTTTTGAAACAATTATGCCGTGAGCACCCGCACCGTCGGCAGAGCGTATAATCGCTCCGAAGTTATGCGGGTCGTTAATCGAATCGAGAATTACGACAAACGGCTTTTCTCCGCGTTCTTCGGCTATTTTCAGTATATCCGATATTTCCGAATATTCTTTGGCGGCCGCATAAGCGACAACTCCCTGATGCATAACGCCGCTTGCCAGCATATCAAGCTTTTCGTGTTTTGCCTCAATTATCGGAACGCCTCGTGCTCTTGCCTCTCCGCGAATGACAGTAAGAGCACCTTCCGTATCTTTTTTTATAAAAATCTTATCCACGCTTCTTCCCGAACGCAAAAGTTCGAGAACGGCATTCCGCCCGCATATTATATTATCGGAACATTCCTCGTTTTCTTCCCGCAAAGAAGAGTGTACAAAATTTTGTCGTTTTTTGAAAGAAACATTTTTATCCATACTTTTTACCTCTTTCACAGTATAACATAAAAATATCAATTTGTACAGATTTTTATTTAATTTTCCATAAAATTACAAAAAAACAAAAGGTGCGACAAAAGTCACACCTTTCAATTACTCACTGAAAAAACTTATATTACTGCTGTTCCTTCATTTCAGCATAGCACTTGCTGCAATATACAGGGCGATCGTTGCTGGGTTCGAAAGGAAGTTTAGCTTCTCCGCCGCAATTAGCACATACTGCTGTGAATAATTCTCTGGAAGTTCTGCCATTAGCTTTTCTTGCGTCACGGCATGCCTTACATCTCTGGGGCTCGTTTGTCAAGCCTTTTTCTGCGTAGAATTCCTGCTCACCTGCTGTGAAAGTGAATTCCTGGTTGCAAACTTTGCAAACCAATGTCTTGTCTTCGTACATTTTTTTACCTCTCCGGTTAAATAATTTATGCGCCTCTTCGGCATAAGTCCGCGGACGGATTCTCACCGCCATTCCGAAACCGTGCTTTTATTAAGCTACACGGACATATTTGCTGATTTATTTTTGCTAACTTAAGAATATCACTCAATAAATCTTTTCAGCTTGCCTCTGATACGCTGTATTGCGTTGTCGACAGATTTCGGCGAGGTCGAAAGAAGCTTTGCGATAGAGTCGTAAGTGTGACCTTTAAGGAAAAGCTTGAAAACTTTCTTCTCGTATTCCGAAAGAGAAGTATCAACCAGTTTTTTGACCGAACGCAGATTTTCCCGTTCAATCAAAAGTTTTTCGGGTTCCGTACATGAATCAGGACATTGTAACGCAAGAGACTCGTCCAAAACGGCTCCGGTGCGTACAGGATTGTTTTTTTTGCTGAAATAAACTCTTAATGAAGAATAGATACTGTGTTTAATGCAAAGATAAGCATATGTTCGGAAAGACGCGCCTCTTGATGAATCGTAAGTAAGTGCCGCTTGATAAAGCCCTATCAAGCCTTCCTGATAAAGATCCTCTTTCTCGCTCTCATCGACATTCGCGACATTTGCAAGACTGCGGAGCAGTGCGTCGAAACGGTGCACCAACTCAAAAAAAGTCTCGTCGAAACCGTTCGACAGCTTATCTGCGAGCTGTTCGTCGGAAAAAGCGGAATATGACGGCATCTGAATACTCCAAACACATTTTGTAATGACAGTATATCACATTTTCGTCACTTGTCAATGCTTTTTTTGGAAAAAATTAAATTTTTTTAACATTTTTGTAAAAAATAAAAAACTTTGTCGAATTTTTTTGTCAATATTGCAGAAAAATCGGCATACCGCTTAAAAAGCAATATGCCGATTTGCCGGATTTAATAAAAATTTGTTTTATCAGAGATTAATCGTTATAGTCTCGCTCTTAACGATTTCGTGATAATTTTCGTCGCGAATGGAAAACTTAAGTTCAATGCTTTCGATATTCTCGATGTCGTTTTCCTCAAGAGATGTAGAGGACAAATAAATATCGTCAATGGCCTTTTTGCCGGCAAAGATATTTGAATAGAAGTAAGAGTTTATCATAAATCCGTTTACGGAAAGCTCTTCGGCATGAACGGTGATTTCTCCGTCGGTGTTGTTTTCAATGCAAAGTCTTACACTCGCACCGCTCAGTAAACTTTCTTCCTTAACATACTGTGCCGAAATCTTTATTCCGTTTTCGTTATACAGTTCTGCACCGGCGTTGTCGGCAACATTGTCATAACCGTCAAAAGCACTTGTTTTAATCGTGACGGGATCGGCTTCCCAAATCGTTTTATATGTATCGGGAGAATATGCCTTAAAATATACTTCGATTTTTCCGACAGCGGATATTCCGGCTTTGGTTAATTCGCTGTTGTACAGATACAGGGTGGAATTTACTTTTTTGCCGGCGGCAATATCGCCTTCCGAAAACAAATCCGAAACCATATAATCGTTCACGATAAGCGTATTGACGCCTATTGACACGGATTCGTCGGAATTGTTTTCAATGAGAAGTTTTACGCCGTCCCCCCAGAATGAATCCGTGATAAATTCCTTTGCCGTAATTTTAATGCCGTCACGCTCAACTAAAACCTGTTCTTCCAGCGTCACTTTTTCATTCTTTTTGTCTGTGTCGTTTTTGTTTCCTTCAACATTGTCACTGCCAAGCTCTGTTTTTTCGCCCTCGTCACAGCCCGCAAACAGCAGAACGCAGGAAAACAGCGTTGATAAAATCAGCAATAGGGAAATAATTCTTTTCATGTCAAATGTCTCCTTTTAATTGATTGTTAATATTTGCTACCTCAGTAATTATAGTACAAATATTTACTAAAGTCAATAGTAAATTTATTTACTATGTTAAACTTTAGGCGAGGTGGTGCGAATTGGAGCAAGTTTACATTAAGAGAATGAGAGATTTACGAGAGGACCATGACTTAACTCAAAAGGAAATTGCCGACATTCTGGGGACTTCTCAAACGATGTACGCACGGTACGAACGGGGAGCAAACGAACTGCCCATCCGCCATTTGATAAAGCTGTGCGAATATTACAAAGTTTCGGCTGACTACTTTTTGGGAATAAAAGAAAACATTTAAAGTACCTTTGGCTCATATGCAAAAGGTACTTTTTCTTATTGCTTTTTTAATGAAAAATTTTTATATTTTTTGTGAAAACATCTTGATTAAAGGAACACTTTGTATTACAATATTTTCAATGAGAAAATTCGGTTTTTGAGCCGTAAAAAAATGTTGTAAACGAAAAAAAAATGCACATAATAAGAAAGGAGTGCGAAAAGCTTTGCGAAAAATATTTTTAACCTTTTTGTTTATTCTTGTTTTGACACTGTTTTCATGTGCGAAAACGGAAAAGACGCCTCCTCCGGCAGACGACGGTATAAGCGAAACCGTATTGCCCGAAACAATACAGCCCGTTCCCGACGCTCCCGTTACGGAAAAAGCGGAACCTGTGGAAGTGTCGTTTATTGCTTGCGGAGACAACATAACATACGGCACAAAAGACGCCCGTTCAAAAGCTGTCGAAGGCGGACGAAGCCTGAATTTTAAGCCTCAGTACGCACAGGTTGCCGAAAAAATCGCTTCAGCCGACATAGCTTTTATAAATCAGGAGTGTGTTATGGCAGGCGAAGGGTACGCTCTTTCTTATTATCCGCGATTCAATGTACCTCAGGAACTCGGATACGACCTCGTTGAACTTGGGTACGACGTAATCAATATTGCGACAAATCATATGCTCGACAAAGGTGCGAGCGGTCTTGCTTCCACCATCGATTTTTGGGACGGACTTGATGTTGTGACGATAGGCGGATACAAAGACGAAGAAGATTTCGACAATATAAGAATAATCGAAAGAAAGGGCATTAAATTTGCTTTCCTTTCCTATACGGAACACACCAACGGACTTTCCAAAGACTCCTCATCGTCTATCGTAATTCCTTACATAAACGACGAAGATATTATCCGTCAGACTGCCCTCGCGCATGAATGTGCCGATTTTGTATTTGTGTCGATTCACTGGGGAGAAGAAAACTCTTTCACTCCGTCGGAAAATCAAAAGCGTGTCGCTCAGCTTCTTGCCGATTGCGAAGTTGACGCAATAATCGGTCATCACCCTCATGTATTGCAGCCGATTGAATGGCTTGAGGGAAAAAACGGCAATAAAACTCTTTGCGTTTATTCTCTCGGGAATTTTGTGGCAGAGCAGGACTACGACATCAACATGGTCGGGGGAATTTTGGAGCTTACCATAAAGAAGGAAGACTCATCACGTCCGTACATTGATAAAGTGATTTTCAATCCGACGGTCTTTCACTTTTCGAGTGATTTTTACACAAATATCGTTTATTATATGGAAGATTATACCGAAGAACTCGCAAATCTTCACGGAGTATCCCGCTATTACGGGCATACTCTCACATTCGAGAGACTCATAGGCTATGCGAAAAATACGATTTCCGAAGAATTTTTAACGGAGACATTCAAAGATGTATTTAAAGATTATTAAAAAAATATTGCTTTTTACGGCGGTTTTCCTCCTTTCGTTCACCGTTGCAAACGCCGCCGATATTACCGAAAGCGTAACGATTGACGGAATTAGCAAAAGCTCTGTTTTCGACCGGAATCTTTACACGCACGACGGCGGCGAAAACATTACATTCACCGTTACAAGCACCGTCCCGATGCAAGGCATTTACATTAAGTACAACAGTGTCTCAAGAGGCGGTATGCTTAACACAGAGACGCCTATCGGCACCTACGGCTTTTTACACGAATATATAGAACTTAACGGAGCGTACGAGGCGGTATTTTCTTACGAATTTGCCGACATTTGCGATATTTCCGTTTACGACATGGAAGAACTTCCCGCCGATGTTCAGCGTTGGAGTCCAATTCCGGAAGGCGTTGACATTCTCTTGCTTGCGACTCATTCCGACGACGACCAGCTCTTTTTTGCAGGTCTCCTGCCTCTCTATGCTTCCCGCGAAAATGTGAGCGTTGCGGTTGCGTACTTCATTAACCATTACGACACATATAACCGCACTCACGAATTGCTTGACGGATTATGGCATTGCGGTATAAAGTTTTATCCCGAAATAAGCCCATTCCCCGACGCTTATTCAACCACAATAGAAGAGGCAAAAAGCATATTGCAACAGCACGCAATAACAGACGAAGATGTAACGGCTTTTCATACAAAACTTTTGGAAAACTACAAACCGCTTGTAGTGGTTCTTCACGATTTCAACGGCGAATACGGACACGGTGCACATAAACATTCAACGCAAAGTTTTTTGGAAACCGTGCAAAATTCTTCGGGGTATGTCCCGCAGAAAATTTATGTTCATCTTTATTCGGAAAATACGATTACTTTGGATATAGACACACCGCTTGATTATTTTGACGGAAAGAGTGCTTTCAATGTGTCTCAGGAAGCTTTCGGCTTTCACCTGTCACAGCATTGGACATGGTTTTACTCATGGCTTTACGGCACAAGCAAAGAGCTTTCGGACGGCGAAAATTTTCCGATAACGAAATCCACGCAAATAAATTCCTACAATCCCGCCGAATACGGACTTTATTTTACGAGCGTCGGCAGTGACAGCGGTCAAAACGATATGTTGGAAAACATTGTCACATACGCCGAGCAGTACGAACAAAAAAAGCAATCGGAGGCACAGGAAGAGGACAAATCCGACGACGATATCACCTGTGGACTTAAGCCGGACGACACCGAAGTTACGGATAATCCGCCGTCAACACCCGACACCGATAACGGTAAAGAGTTTAAACCGATTTATATCGCCTTTTTAGCACTGTTTATTGTCATTGTAATTATAATCATCTCTTTAAGGAAGAAAAAATGAAAAATATATGTGTAATCATTCCGTCTTTAAATCCGGACAGACGGCTTGAAACAGTCGTAAAAAACTTACAGAATGAGGGCTTTGAAAATATCGTTCTTGTAGATGACGGAAGTTTGCCCGAAAACAAGGCGTTTTTCCCGAAGTCATCTTCAATTGTTTTGCTTGAGCACGAAAAGAATTTGGGCAAGGGTGCCGCTTTAAAAACCGCAATGAAGTATATAAGCGAAAACCGAAAAGACATTGTAGGCGTTGTTACCTGCGACGGAGACGGTCAGCACACGGCTCATGACACAAAGCGGGTTGCAGAGGAATTGATTAAGACAAACAAGCTTGTTTTGGGAGTACGCGACTTTTCGCTCGAAAATGTTCCCGCAAGAAGCCGTATAGGCAACAGACTTTCTTCTTTTGCCCTTTTAATATGTTCGGGGAAATATATAAGCGATACCCAAACGGGACTCAGAGGTATTCCCGCTTATATGTTTGACGATATGCTCAAAGTAAAAGGCGACCGTTTTGAATATGAAACAAATGTTCTCCTCGAACTCGGAGCAATGAAGGCGGAATATACCGAAGTAAAGATAGACACGGTATATCTCGACGAAAACAAAAGCTCTCACTTCCGTCCGTTTCACGACACGGTAAAGATATTCGCACAGATGATTAAATATCTTCTTTCTTCAGCCGTATCCTCCCTTACGGACATTTTTGCGTTTTTCGTTTTGCACGGGCCGGCAGGTCTTAAAATTTTACCGTCTACGGTACTTGCGAGACTCATCTCTTCCGCTTTGAATTTTTCCGTAAATAAAAAAGTAGTGTTTAAAAGCAATTCTCCCGTCATAATCTCGCTTTTAAAATATTACGCCGCCGCAATTCCGACAATGCTGGTATCGGCATTCGGCACAGAGGGAATTTCATCTCTGTTAAGCGTCCCTCGAAATTCGTTTTATGTTACACTCGTTAAAATACTTGTTGATACGGTCCTGTTTTTCGTAAATTACAAAATTCAGAAAAAATGGATATTCGGGAAAGGTTGAACAATGCGTTATTCAAGAAATAAATTCAAGCCGAAGAGTGCAAAATCAAAAGCCGGAAAAATTATCAGGCGTACACTTTTGAGTATTTTTACCGTCCTTGTTTTTCTGCTTGTGGCGGTATACTCCACTTTATATGTTGTTGTAAACGGAGATTGTCAGCCTCTTCGCGAAAGGCTGGTTTTATCGGCAACACAGGCAAGCGCTACGAAATGGCTCCCATCACTCTTTATGCCGCAAAGCGAAGTGGATAAAATAGTCGAAAAAAGTTATCTTGTCACAACCGATATAATATCTTTGGACGATTATTTGTCCGATAAAGACAATACGCCCTCTCAGGACAGTACGGAAAAATGGGATAATGCCATAGACGGTATGATATTCGAAACGGTAAAAGGTTCGACTTTCACGGGCTATGTTTTACTCGTTAAAGACCCTTCGAGAATTTATGTCGGTACTTCAAGCGACTTTAAATCAAATCAGGTCGGTATGAAAATTTTTGACATGGCAGCCCAAGAGGACGCCGTCGCAATTATAAATGCCGGAGAGTTTGCCGATCCCGGCGGACAGGGCACCGGCAACAATCCGATGGGAATTACCTACTCCAAAGGAGAGTTGGTATGGGAAGATTCGTTAAAGCGGACTTTTATCGGGTTCGATGAAAACAATAAACTTATCGTAACGGAATCCATGACGAAAAGTGAGGCCGAACAGCTCGGTATAAGGGACGGAGTAAGTTTTCAAAACGGAAATACGCTTATTACATCGGAAAACGGCGAAATTGTGATTCATTACTCCGATTACAATACCGGAACGGCACAACGCACCGCCATAGGTCAGTGTGCCGACGGCACTGTCATTCTTCTGGTAACAGACGGAAGAACCGCAAGCAGTATAGGTGCGACAAAGAACGATGTAATTGACATTATGGTAAAATACGGAGCGGTAACTGCGGGCATGCTTGACGGAGGATCTTCAAGCCTCATGTATTACGAAAATTATTATACAAAATACAATTACGACATATCAAAATTGGATAAATATCAGCAACAGGGACTCGTAAATTCCTATAAAGCCTTTACTCCGCCCAGACGCCTGCCGACTTATATATGTGTTTCAAGAGAGGCGGTGTAAAAAATGAAAAAAAAGCTCTCCCGTTTTTATATTGTTTATTTTTCGCTTCTGATACTTTTTTCCGCCTCTCTCATAATTTTTCTCGCATGGTTAAACGGTGCCGTTTCACGCTATAACGAATCGCTGCCGGAAACCGTTTCGGAAAGATTTTACTCCGACACATTCAAGACGAAAGACATCGGCAAAATATCGGAATATGTGACGGATTTGACCAATGATTTTGAAACAGATGCCGATTTAGTCGAAAAAATTTCGGAAATTTTCGCCGAAGAGATGTCATATACAAGCGTTTCGTCGGGAGATGACGGTGTTGAAAAATATATCGTTAAATCCGGTGCGGTAAAAACGGCTGAATTTTCTCTGGAAAAAGACAGTGACGGAAATTGGGCTGTTAAAAATGTGAAAATTTATCTTCCCGATAAATACGAATACAAAGTAAAAATACTTTCGTCAAGCCGTCTTTATATAAACGGCATTGAGGTCGGCGAAGAATACGCTTCAAATTACGAAGATTATGAATTGAAAGAATATCTTCCGGATACCGTTGCCTCTCCGCAGTGGATAACTTACGAAATAGGAGATTTCCTTTTTGAGCCGGAAATAAAAGTGATTGACCGCAACGGGAACCTGTCGGAACTTTCACAGGAGACGGAACTTTTAAAGGAACAAATAAACTACGACGCCGTTGAAGAAGAGGTAGCTTCGAGAATTGTCGAAGGAGCGAAACAGTACGCAAAATGTATGCAAAACGATGCTGCTAAGTCGTCTGTGTATCCCTACTTTGAAAAAGGCACCAATCTTTATTCGCGTATACAGTATGCCGAAACCGCGTTTGTATGGGACCATAACGGATACGACTTTGAAGATGTCGAAGTCTCGGAATTTTTCAGATATGACGAAAATACAGTCTCGATGCGTGTAAGCTTTACGCATATACTGAAAAAATACGGAAGTGAAGATTACCGCAATTATACCGACATCACATATTTCGCACGCCTTATCGACGGAGAGTATATGATATTCGCAAGCTACAACAACTGATTTTTCAAAATAAAAACCGAACCGCTCAGGCGATTCGGTTTTATTTTTATTTACATTCGGGTGACGGAACCTGATGTATACATGACAGATTTCTGCTTTTTGCCGTTTTACCTGCCCAGCGGGCAGCATTTTTTAGAATTTTCTGTATGTTTTCATTGTAATATGTCGGATACTCTTCATGTCCGGGTTGGAAATAAAAAACTTTCCCGCAACCGCGTCGCCAAGTACATCCGGAACGGAAAACTTCTCCGCCGGCAAACCACCCTATAAAAATTATCTCGTCAGGTGTGGGCACATCAAAATATTCTCCGTACATTTCCTCGTTTTCGAGTTCAAACGATGCAGGTACCCCTTCTGTAATGGGGTGCTCCCCTATTGATGTCCAAATGCGTTCTCTGTCACCCTCTCTCCAGGCAAGTGTGCAGGTTGTACCCATTAACCGCACAAACGGTTTTGAAAGATGTGCCGAATGAAGTGCCACAAATCCCGTACCCGACAGCACGGCTTTATGTACAATATCGGCAACTTCGTCGGGCACAGCGTCATGACAAACATGTCCCCACCAAAAAATAACATCGGCGTCTTTAAGAGCCTCCTGTGTAAAAACTTCGGAAACATTGTCAAGCGTTGCAACAACGACCTCATGCCCGTCGGAGCGAAGTATTTCGGCAAGCTTACCGTGAATACCGTTTGGGTAAACGGCTTTTATTTCGTCTGTTTTATCGTGAAGGCCTTCGTTATAAATAAAAATTTTCATCTCTTTTCCTCACAGTACGCAAAATTATCTGTTATTACTTTAAACAAAAATCGGGCTTTTGTCAATAGCTTTCGGTACTGATATTTGTCATAGAAAAAAATAATTTTCATAAAATGTACAAAAAAATATTGGGAGACAGATATGAAAAAAATAACAGTGTTTGCTCTTACGGTTATATTTTTATTTTCATTTACGGTAAATGCGGGGCTTTCCGACGAAAACAGTCTTTATCTTACAGATGAGGAATTTTTGGATTTTGCCATGCCTGCTGCGGCAACCGCACTGAATCCGACGGCTCAAGGTGCGATTTTAATCAATGCCGAAACGGGAGAAGTGCTTTTTGAAAAAAACGCCGACGAAAAAATGCCGATTGCGTCCGTCACAAAAATTATGACTTTATTGCTTGTCTTTGAAGCACTTGACAACGGAGTAATAAAGCTTGACGATCCCGTCACGGTAAGCGACAATGCCGCCTCAATGGGCGGAAGTCAGGCGTGGATGGAACCGGGAGAAGTGTTGAGCGTTAATGAAATGATAAAAGCGGTAGCCGTTTCAAGCTGTAACGACGGAGCGGTGGCACTTGCCGAACATCTTGCCGGAAGCGAAGATGAATTCGTGCGTAGAATGAACGAGCGTGCGGCAGAACTCGGCATGACCGACACGAGTTTTGTCAACTGTACCGGTCTTGACGATTCGGAAGTACATATGTCAACTGCCAGAGATGTATCGATTATGTCGAAAGCTCTTATATCCCACGAAAGCGTTTTTAACTACACTACAATATGGACGGATTCGATAAGAAACGGAGAATTCGGTCTTTCAAACACCAATAAACTTATACGCTTCTATAAAGGCGCGAACGGTCTTAAAACGGGTTCGACTTCAAAAGCAAAATACTGTCTTTCAGCCACCGCAAAAAGAGACGGTATGCAACTGATTGCCGTAGTTCTCGGCTCACCGACTTCGGCAGAGCGTTTTTCCGATGCGAAAAGCCTTCTCGACTACGGATTTGCAAATTTCGCACTGTATTACCCCCAATCCCTCAACATAACCTCTGTTTCGGTTAAGGGCGGAAAGAAAAATTCTGTGAGTATTTCGGCACAAATGTCACCTGTTTTGGTAAAAAAAGGGACTGAAAACAAAATAACAACCGAAATACAAATTGCCGAAACTCTGACTGCTCCGGTTGATAAAGGGCAAACGGTGGGAGAAATAAAGTGGATTTACGGTGAAGAAGAAATCGCAAGTGTGAAAATCACAGCTTGCGAAACCGTCGAAAAGGCAGACTTCTTTGATATATTTAAAAAACTTTTGAATACTGTAATAAGTTAATTGCACCGCAAAATTTCCGAAACTGCGGATTTTATTCGCAAACGCTTGCAAAATACCGCAACATCTGGTATAATAACCTCAAACCGACGGCGGTGGAACGCCGTCGAAATGCTAACACATTTAAAAATTTTCAATTTTTGTTTGAGAACATTGTATCATTAAACTGGTCGCACTGCGGTGCGACGACGACGGCTACGCCGATACAAAGGCTTTCGCCTTTGGGTTTATGGTATAATAACCTCAAACCGACGGTGGTGGAACGCCGTCGAAATGCTTGTGCATTTGAAAACATTGTATGTGCAAGTGAAAGGGTTTATTATGAATAAAGGTATTATAGTTGCCGGAAATTTGCTTGTTGACCATGTGAAAATGTGCGATAACTATCCCGCTCCCGGTATGCTTACAAACATCAGAGCGGTTGATAAAGGTATAGGAGGCTGTGCCTGCAATACGGCTGCCGATATAGCAATTATCGATCCCGAAATAAATGTTAAAGTAATCGGCAAAGTGGGACGGGACGCAGACGGAGATTATATAAAAAGCACTATGTCATCGCTCGGTATTGATTTGGACTCGGTTATCACCACCGATGAATCTTTCACATCTTTTTCCGATGTAATGTCGGATATGTCTACAAACGAGCGTACTTTTTTTCAGGCACGCGGTGCCAACGCACTCTTCGGGCCGGACGACATTGATTTTGACAGTCTCGATGCCGACATATTTCATATAGGTTACGCACTTCTGCTTGACAAGTTCGATTTGCCCGATGACGAATACGGTACCGTCATGGCACGCACACTTGCCAAAGTGTCAAGTCGCGGAATAAAAACTTCCATTGATGTCGTTTCGGAAGCTTCCGATCGCTTTTCAAAAGTCATAACTCCATGTCTTAAGCACTGCGATTACCTGATTTTTAACGAAGTGGAAGCGTCAAGCGTTACGGGAATTGAAGTGCGGGAAGAGAACGGTAAAATTTCTCACGGTGCGGTTAAAGAAGCGATAAACGCTTTGTTTGACAAAGGTGTAAGAGAAGTTGTATGTATCCATTCACCCGAAGGCGGCTGGTATGCAAGAAAAGACGATTTGGTCTATTTTTTACCGTCGCTCAATTTAAGTCGTGAAATGATTAAGGGCAAGGTCGGTGCGGGAGACGCTTTTTGTGCCGGTATGCTTTACTCTCTCTACCGTGAATTTGATCCCGAATATTCCCTTCGAGTTGCGGGAGCCGCTGCGGCTTGCAGTCTTACGGAAAAAAATTCTGTTGACGGACTGCGTGAATTTGACAAAATGATGGAATTCGAAAGCGAAATAGGATATCCGACGATTTGATTAATATGCACGGTAACACTGCTGTTGCCGTGCTGTTTTTTATTTATAAACTTATACGGCACTTAATTTAAAATGGCTTTAATAAACCTTGACAATTCATTGTAAAATGTTATAATCTGAATAATAAAAAAATTACGGAGTTTTTATATGTCTGAAAAGAAACGGTATTTCGAACTTAATTACTTTAATGCACTCTCCTGCCTTTTTGTAATACTGATACATGTGCTTTCGATAGGAATATCTTATCTTCGAAACGATTCCTTTCAACTTGCACTCATTTATATTCCGTGGAAGTTTGCCGGCTTTGTCGTTCCCGCATTTTTGTTTTCGGGTGCGGTCAAAATGGCTCTCTCTTTCGACGGTGAAAAGCAAATCGGTTATTTTCAATATGTTTTTCGCAGAATTTTAAAAATTTATATCCCGTACTGCCTGTGGGTAGGAATTTATTATCTTTATTTTCTGAATATCGGCTGGGTAGAACCCGGCTTTGATGTCTTTTTAAGGTATCTCTTTGTGGGAGACCTTTCCAGCCCGTTTTATTATATCGTTTTGGTTATGCAGTTTTACCTTTTGATGCCCGTTTGGAAAAAAGCGGTGCAAAAAATACCTTTTTTTGCGGCAATTCCCGTTTCGGCACTCATTTCGCTCGCAATGCTGAATTTCGAAAATTTTCTGGCATATTTCGGAATAGAATTCTTATGGCGTGACAGAATTTTCCCGACTTATATATTCTTTTGGATTACGGGACTTTATGTCGGCAAATATTACGATTCTGTCAAAAGTATAATCAAAAAGCATTTCCATGCATTTATGTGCCTCTCTTTTCCGATTTTTCTGTATGTGCTTCTCATGTATTGGCAATACCGCGAAAATGTATATATTTTCAACGGAAATACGCTTAAACTCATGACGGATATTATAACCGTGTTTTTTGTTCTCGCTCTTTGCATTGCAATTTGCGAAAAAAATTATTTTACTTTAAAAAAGATTCTTTCGTTTATTTATTCGGCTTCTTTTACCGTCTATTTGTCTCACTGTCTGTTTTTACAGATTATACAGTCCCTAATGGATCGCTTAAATATAAGCGACATGGGAATACTCATCACAGCAAGAGCTGCCGTTTGTTACACCGCTCCGTTTTTAATGTGGTTTGTATTTAACAAAATCCGTTTATATTCAAAAAAATGTAATAAAATCACTTGATTCTTTTTAAAGATGCATTTCAAAAAAGATATCGTTTTCGGATTCTGAAAATCCGTTATTTTTGTAAAAACGGTATGCGTCGGCTTTCTTTGAAGTTTTGAGCGAAATTCTCGAAAAACCGTTTTTGACCGAATAATCTTTTATCATACCGATAAGTTTTTTTCCGTATCCTTTTGACTGACAGCATTTTTTAATACACAAATCGTCTATACAGTATTCGATGCCGTTAAACCAATGCTTAAGTCTGCCGATTGAAATACCGATAAGCGTCTCTGCGTCAAACATTCCGAGTGCCAAAGAATTGTTGTTCCCGACAATATCGTTTATATATTCTTCAAACACCGTCGGATTATCCCACCTGTCATTCCAGGGTTCAGATGAAAAAGCTTCGCTTATTATTTCCATAATCATGTTTTTGTCTTTAACAGACAGTTGTTTCAACTCCATTTTTCTCTCCTTAAAACAAAAAGTCAAGCTGAAAATCAGCCTGACTGTCGGTAGGTGCTCACCCGCAACAATTGTAACATATTCACAGCTTAAATACAATACCATATTGGGAAAATTATTTAAAATCCGCTACAAACGAATTTAACATAGTTTGGACAAGGCTGCTTTGATTTAACGGTCTGAAATTCCGTGCAGTTAAAGACGCTCTTTGTTTTCTCGCATCACGGCATAAAAGAGAAAAAATATGTCAGACAGAATGAATTTCAACGATGAAACGACTGCTTACACGGACGGCGGGGCGGGCGAATCCGGTTATTCTGACGGAAATACCGAAAAACAAATTGGATATGTAAAGAAAAAAGGATTCACCGTACACAGTGAATCCTTTTAAAATTTTATCTGTTTTTTAAAGGAACATATATTCTTTCTTCCTTTACGCTGGTATAAGCAGGTCTTATAATTTTTCCGGAATTCTGTATTTCTTCCATTCGGTGTGCACTCCACCCAGCTATTCTCGCAACCGCAAAAATAGGCGTAAACAATTCATACGGAAGTCCCAGAATTTTATAGACCATACCCGAATAAAAATCGACATTCGCACTTACACCCTTATACATTTTTCTCTTTTCCGAGATTATTTCGGGAGCGAGTTTTTCCACAGTTTCGTAAAGCTTAAATTCTTCTTCCATTCCCTTTTCTTCCGAAAGCATTTTTGCATATGTGCGAAGAATATCGGCTCTCGGATCGGACAGAGAATAAACGGCGTGCCCCATTCCGTATATCAGCCCCGCACGGTCGAATTCTTCTTTGTTTAATAATTTTACAAGATAATCTTTGATGGCACCGTTATCTTTGACATTTATTTTTGACTTCATATCGTCGAACATTTGCATAACTTTAATGTTCGCGCCGCCGTGTCGAGGTCCTTTGAGAGAACCGAGTGCCGCCGAAATTGTAGAATAGGTATCCGTTCCGGAAGAAGAGACGACATGAGTTGTAAATGTCGAATTGTTTCCTCCGCCGTGTTCGGCATGGAGAACAAGAGCAAGGTCGAGAATTTTCGCTTCCAGAGGAGAATATTTTCCGTCCTCGCGAAGAATGTACAAAAGATTTTCCGCCGTATTTAATTCTTTTTTGGGGTAATGAATAAAAAGGCTGTTATTGTTGTGATAGTGCTGATATGACTGATATCCGTATACCGCCAAAAGAGGAAACCGTGCTATAAGCTGCAAACATTGACGCAAAACATTCGGAGTCGATATATCATCGGGATTCTCGTCGTATGCGTATAAAGCAAGAACACACCGCGAAAGAATGTTCATCATATCTTTTCCGGGAGCTTTCAGTATCATATCGCGGACAAACGACGGCGGGAGGGATCGGTAAACCGAAAGTTGTTCGCAAAATTTTTTAAGTTCCCGCGTATTCGGAAGCTCCGAAAAAAGAAGAAGATATACGGTCTCTTCAAAGCCCGGACGGTTGTCGTCTATAAACCCCTGAACGATATCGCGAATGTTTATCCCTCTGTAACAGAGTTCTCCCTCACACGGTACTTCCCTTCCGTTTTTGTCTTTCTCTTTCGCTTTTATTTTTGAAATTTCCGTAAGTCCGGCAACAACTCCGTTGCCGTTAATATCCCGTAAACCTCTTTTTACATCATTTTGAACATACATTTCCGGAATTATATGGTTATTCGTATCCGAAAGATACGCAAGATCTCTTATATAAGGTGTTATTTCCGAATAATTCATCTTTTTTCTCCTTTGCTAAAACTCTTAAAAGATATTTTACCATAAATTTGTTAAAAAATCTATACTTTATGCGGTAATTTCACTATTTGTTATTTTTTACATGTAAATTCCATATTCTACATTTATGTTTACAATTTGTCAAAATTATGGTATAATAATCTCAAACCGACGCGGTGGAACGCCGTCGAAATGCTAACGCATTTAAAAATTTTCAAATTTTGTTTGAGAACATTGTATCATTAAACCGGTCGCACTGCGGTGCGACGACGGCTACGCCGACTTCAAAGGCTATCGCCTTTGGGTTTATGGTATAATACCACTTGAAACCGTTATAAAGACTATTATTATATTACTGCAAAGGAAAAATCATGGAAAACTTAAATAAAAAGAAATATTCGCCGTCGGGCAAGACTCTCGTTATCGGTGCCTTACTGTCGGCACTCGTAGGATTTTTGGCGTTTTTACCGATAACGCTTCATCACAACGGGCAGTATGTCGAATACGGTGACTATTTTATTCAATACGTCCCCTTCATAAAAGAACTCAAGCGAATGATAGCTTCGGGAGACCTGTCATGGAGCTGGAATTCCTTTTTGGGCGACAGTTTTGTAGAAGCGTATTCCTACTACACCGTTTTTAATCCGTTCGCATATATTGCCGCACTCTTCCCCATGAAGTATCTTCTGTGGGTGACTTTGGGCATAACTCTTTTAAAATTTTCTCTTGCAACCGTCTCGGCAACCCTCTTTATACGCCGTTTCACAAACAAAGACGCTTACGCACTCATAGGAGCGTTCCTCTATACTTTTTCGGGATTTACCTTCGTAAATACATATTTTTACTTTTTCGTCGATGTCATCGCACTGTTCCCGTTTATTCTTTGGGGTATCGAAAAAATCATTAATAAAGAAAGCTTTATCCCCTACATTGCGGCAATATTCGTAAATCTCTCGATGAACTTTTATATGTTCATCTGTTCGGCTCTGATAACGCTGATTTATGTTTTTTTCCGCCTGGAGCTCTGGCGTATAAGAAATTTCAAGACAAATTTCCGTCCGCTGCTCACAATAAGTCTTTGCACGCTTGCGGGATTCGGACTGTCGTCTTTCGCACTCTTTCCGTCGCTCAAGGCTATTTTGCGTTCTCCGAAAGCCGCCTCAAGTATAGGCGTCAAAATTAAACTTCTTTTCTGGGCACAGAAATTTCTCGACCATATACGCACTCTCATCTCTCCCGTAGAAAGCAATATGCACCACCTCTTCTACAACGGAAGTCTGTGGAGTTCGACCGGTGTATATCTTCCGATTTTCGGATCGTTCGCCGCTCTGTATTACGCCGTCAAAAAGCGTAACTTCATCTCGCTTACCTGTATTTTTTTAACCGTCTGCTATTTTGTGCCGGCACTCAACTCGGCTTTTTCCCTTTATACATCTACCTATTACACACGCTGGTTACACGGTATGGCTCTCATGTTTTCACTCGCCACCGCCGTCTCTCTTGAAAGTGCCGAAGAAAAAGGGGTTCCCCCTTTCAGCAAAAAAATGCTTTCGGGATACACAATTTTTACATCAGTCATACTTATTTTCCCAACTGTAATAGACATTCTTTACTATTTCGGAATAAATCTTACCTCTCCCGTTGCCAACGCCTGCACCACGAAATTTTTCATGGGATATCCTGCGCTCTTCACAATTCTTGCCCTTACCGCTCTGAATTTTGCGGGGCTTTGGTACATAGTAAAGGCGAAAAACATTTCGCACTCCACCCTTACCGTCATGGTTTTGTTCGCCTGCTTTCTGAATTTTGCCGTATACAATGCTCTCAACTACGACCGACACGAAGCCGACAGCGCTTACTATTCCAATGCACAGTACTACGAAAAGACGCTCTCAACCGATGAAGAGGAGGCGGAATATCGCTTTGAATACCGAATTGACCACCCCTCCGAAATAAGAAATTACGGTCTTTTCAAAAACAAGGCGAGCGTCAACTATTTTAACAGCCTGCAAAATCCCTCATCGGCGTACTTTGCCGAAAGAGTGGGTATCGGTGAAGTAATTTGGGACACTATCCTTTTAACGCCCGCTGAGGGAGCCGAATACTCAAATGCTCTTCTCAGTGTAAAGTATTTCTATGATTACGACACAAACTGTGCCCCTGACAGCCAATACTACACATACATAGGAAATGAAAACGGCGTCGATATCTGGGAAAACAACAATTATATACCGATGGGTATGACATACGACACTTATGTTTTGGAAAGTCTTGTAGACGAACTTGACACAACCGAGCGTGCTCACGCACTCCTGTCTTCCCTCGCAATAAAACCGGAAGATGAAGACACTGTCGCAAAGTATCTCAATAAAGCCGCTTCTCTCGGAACAGAAAAATCCCTTGAAGAACTTTCCGAAGAAAGACGGCGTTGCACATGCGACACTTTTGTCGGGACTTCAAGCGGATTTACAGCCGAAATAACTCTCGAATCCGATAATATTGTCTTTTTCTCCGTTCCATATGACGATGGATTTGAGGTAACGGTAAATTCCGAAAAAGCAGAAGTAATACAGGTAAATTACTCTCTCATGGGAGTTGTCTGTCCGAGCGGAAAATGCACCATAACTGCCGTTTATCACACATCTTCGGTCAAATACGGCTTTATTCCCTCAATCGTCACGCTCGTTATACTTGTTACCGTATGTACCGTAAAAACTTACAAAAGGAAAAAGAAAAATGACTGTCCTGCCCAATGAACTGTATCTTAAAAGAATGAAAGACCTGCTCGGCGGAGAATATGGGGAGTATCTGGAATCCCTTTCCTCCCCTCCCGTGCGAGCTCTCCGTTTTAACCCGAAAAAAGCGACCTCCCGTCACCGTGAAGTCCTTTCGCCTTATCTTATGTCGCCGCTTGAGTTTCAGGAGGGCGGATACACTTTTTCCTGCGATTCCATAGGGCTTCACCCCTATCATCATGCGGGCATTATCTATGTTCAGGAACCGAGTGCCATGACTCCTGTAAACGCTCTTGACATCAAACCGAATTTCCGTGTTCTCGATGTATGTGCTTCACCCGGCGGAAAAACAACTCAGGTTGCCGAGAGGTTGGAGGACGGGTTTATTGTTTCCAACGAAATCGTATTCCCCCGTGCAAAAGTTCTTTCGGGAAACATTGAACGGCTCGGACTGAAAAACGCTGTCGTCACCTGTACCGATTCCGAAACTCTCGCCGATATATTCGGTTCCTTTTTCGATTTGGTGATTGCCGATGTTCCCTGTTCGGGAGAGGGAATGTTCCGCAAAGAGCCTGCTGCGGTAAGCGAATGGAGCGAAGAGGGAGTAAAGTTTTGTGCCGCACGGGGAGCGAATATTCTGCACAACGCCTCCGTCTGCGTCAAAGAAGGCGGTTATCTCCTTTATTCCACCTGCACATTTTCCCTTGAAGAAAATGAGGACAATGTATCTCGCTTTCTCGCCTCTCACCCTGAATTTTCTCTTGTTTCTCCCACCGCCCGTGCTCTTTCGGCGTCCTGCGAAAGTTTTACGCACACTTACGCACGCCGTATTATGCCGCACAAGTTCTGCGGTGAGGGACAGTTTTTCGCACTGTTTCAAAAAAGTGCTTCAGGTATTCCCTATATTCCAAAGATAAAATTTTCTCTTCAAAAACCGTCCGGTGAAGAAATGAAAATTATCGACGGCTTTTTCGACAAATATCTCACCTGCCGTCCCGACGGAATAATCGCCCGCTTCAAAGACACTTTCGTGCTCCTGCCCGAAAATCTCCCCGTTCCCGAAAAAATCACCTACTCTTGCGGAGTATCTTTGGGACGGATAGAAAAGGGTATCTTTCACCCGCACCGTCACTTATTTTCTTCACTCGGTTCTCTTTTTGCCGAAAGACTTGACTTTTCCTATGACGCACCCGAAATGCAGATGTATCTTCACGGAGACGCTTTCCCCGTCTCTTCCGGAAACTCCTGGTCTGCCGTATGCGTCGACGGCGTCTCTCTCGGCGGTGCGAAAATAAGCTTGAGCATTGCCAAGAATCACTACCCGAAAGGCTTGAGAAACAATTAATGTATTATTTCCTTTTTTCACCTTTTGTCTATACGGCATTTTAATAAAAACCGACAAGCCTGATAAAATTTTACTTAAGCTTTTTCAAAAGGCTTACAAAGCTCCCGGAATAAGAGCAGTCCGCAAGTTGCAACTTGCGGACTGTTAATTTTTCGGAAAGAAAAAATCTTCTGCTTCCGTAATAATTTCAGCGTACAGCTCTTCGGGAGTACATTTCTTTTCGGCAAGAATCTTCGCCGCAAAAGCCGAGACATAAGCCGATGAAAAAGAAGTGCCGCTTGTACCGTAAGGAACGCCGTTTTTTGAAGAAAGCATAATGTCCTCTCCGGGAGCAAGTACCTGTGCCGTATCCTGTGAAAAATAAGAACGGTTTCCGTTTTTGTCGCAGGAACCTACGGCAAGCACACTGTCATAAGACGCCGGATAATAAGGTCTGCCGTTTTCACCGCCGTTTCCCACAGCAGCAATTATGGGAATTCCGTTTTCTTCGGCATAAGAGACCGCCGCTCTCAAGACACTGTCATCGCTGTGAATTCCGAGACTGACATTAATAATATCGGCGTGATAAATGTCAATGCTGTCACGGATTGCCCGTGCCAACACTTCGGGGGAGACGCTTTGTACATCTCCTTCACATTTCGTTGCAATAACAAGAGGAATTATGTACGCATCCGGTGCGATACCCGTAACACCGGCACTCTCCGAGCCCAAAATCACGCTTGCCGCCGCCGTGCCGTGATTAACCAAATCCTCCGTGTCCTCAGTATAGGTAACATAGTTGTAACCCGCCAGAATATGAGTACTGTCAATGGCAAGAGACGAAACTCCCGTATCCAGCAGAGCGATTTTTACGGGTTTGAAATCTTCACCCGTCAAAACATTTCTGTCATCGGAATTTACATGACAGGATGTCAAAAACAGCATGAATAAAAGAAAAAATAAAAGCTTTTTCACAAATTGGCTCCTTGTTTACAGGGCTTCCGCAAGGGAAGCCCTGTAAAACTTTTACTGTTTTGTACCTGTTTGGGTATTGATATTGCCGTTAGGCAGAGGATATCCGTCCTCTCCCGCAGTCCATACAGCGTTACAGTTATAATCATTCCACCACTCAACCCAGTTGTTAAGAGCTGAAAGCAGATTTGTATTTCCGCAGTCTGCATTGCGGCTCAGAGAGCTTGTAGCAGAGGTAAAATAAGCTGTCGATGTGCCGTCTTTTCCGTCTTCCATAGAGTCCTTTTCAGTTCCAACCGCATTGCGATAAGAACCGTTGCAGGAGGCGGAATTGTACAGATAGTAACACTGATGTACTGTACACTTCTTGTAATTTCTTCCGACAACGGCACCGACATATACGCCTGTACCATTAACGGTTCCGGTTGTATAACAGTTAAGAACATAGCCCTTTTCCTGATTCTGTCCGACAATACCCGCTACGCAGTTAACGCCTGTAACGGAACCGGTGTTAACACTGTTCATAACATTGGCATTGTTTACAATTCCCGCTATACCTCCGGTATGGTTGTTTGTTCCCTTAACCGTGCCGTTGTTTAAATTGTTTGTCGCAATATTGCTGTCAAGAGCTCCGACAATACCGCCGGTCTGACAAACTCCGTCCACTCTGCCGTTGTTTACACAACCGGATATTTTGAGTGCACTGTATCCCTCCGATTCACCTGCAATACCGCCGGTTCCTCCGCCGCTCTGATTGTAAGAACATCTGCCGACAACGGTAGAATAGTTTACACAGTTTGTCACATTTCCTCTGATCCAACCGACAACGGCACCGACTTTTACCGAACCGCAAATATATGACTCGGCTACCGTCAGATTTTTAATTTCGCCGTAATAAACAAAGCCAAACAGACCTGAGGCGTATTCATCTTCCGAAGTATGCACTCCGTAAACAGTGTGGCCGTTACCGTCAAAGATACCGGCAAAATAACCGTCGGCACCGATCGGTTTCCATGCGTAATCAAGCAAGTACATATCACGGCTCAAAGTGAATGTATATCCTTCATATGTCACTGCACCGCCGGAAGCATTTACCGTTTTGGCAAGATAAGCGAGCTGTGCCTCGTTTTCTATCGTAACGGTCTTGTTCCCTTCGTTTACGGTAAACGCTTCCGCGTGGTCTGTCCAAAATTCAGATGTGTCGTTCTTTATCGTCCGAACTGTTGCGGACAGATACTTTGTATGAGTATAATCATAATAGTTGGGATCTCCCGTAACCGTGAAGGTCAGTGCGTATTCCGTATCGGGCAAAAGATTGATTATACGGGCGTTTTTATTCGCCGATGTTGCCTGTGATTTTCCTCCTTCGGAAAGAATGACAATGTTGCCCTGTATGTTTGATGCAGTAAATACGACCTTAGTATTTTCAGCGTCAAAATCGTCAATGCTGTCGGGATCAAGACGCATTTCAATGTAATTCAGTCCGCTCTTTAACGAAGAGGTCAAGAGGTCGGCGTTCGCAAAGGCTTCAGGCGAGCGAGTCGCTTTATCAACAGTGATGACAGCAGTGTAAATCTGCTCGAACTTTGCATAATCGTTGTCGGCAGGACGGCTGACAACAACATCGTAAGTGCCCGCATTAACGGGCAGACCTTCCTCGTACTCGGAATTGCCCTGACGCATATATTTCAATGTAAAGTCGCTTAAGCCGTAGCTCTCGCCTTCTTCGGCGGCAAAACTGTAAAGCACCTCATGAGACACACCTTTTGAATAAGTAGCCTTTTCGGCGTCACCGAAATCAAACACGCTCTTCGGAATTGTTTTTAAAAGTTTCCATCGGGCGTACAGAGTTGTATCCTGCGTAACGGTTACCTTTGTGTCACAAGTTACCTGTGTGCCACCCTCACGGGCTGTAAAGTATCCGATAAATCCGTATCCCGACCTCGACGGCAGTGGCAAGTCCTGATAAATACCGTCATAGGTAACGGTCTTTGTACCGTTATCTTCGTCCGTCCACGCATCTCCGCCGTTTACATTAAAGGTAATCTTATATGTATTTGCCTCCCATTTTGCCCACAAATGCACATCTTCTTCGGGCATGAGCCTTTCGTTAAACTTTACCGTCAGCATTTCGTCGGAATACCAGCCTTTAAAGGTATATCCTTCGCGTTCGCTCGTCGGCAGAGTCCCTATCAGACTTCCCACGATACGCTCTGTTTCACTCACACGACTTCCGCCGTTTTCATTGAAAGATATTGTATATTTCTCGCCTACTATATCGCTACATTCGACATTATAGGTTACGGCAGAGTAAACAGGACTTATATCGGGGGAGATATTCTTAACCATCATACCGTACCATGCAACAGTCTTATTGAAATCGTAAGAGGAAAGTGTACCTTTTCTTATACGCTCCGAATATTCCGGTATTTGTGCCCCGGTAAATGTGTATGTGACAAGAACCGAGTCGTCGGTATATTCGGCAGTTGCCCTGACATTTCCGTCGGCAATAGCAGCTGCCGTTTTTTTCGTAACCGGCTGTGTCAAATCGATAACTTCCGTAATGGCATTCCCGTCTTTATCTGTACCTACCGTAACGGTGGAATTTGTCACAACCTTTGAAAACTTCGTGAATTTCGCCACAGTAGGATCATCATTCGAAATGTTTATTCCCGTGTCGAGCAAAGAAGTGAAGTCGAACGCCTCGCCGTAACGGGTTGTAAATGTTCTGCTCTCACAGGTACCGTCCGCATTGTAAATATTATCTACGGTAACCGAATAAGGCGTGTATTCGACATTGCAGTCAAAGGAAGTGTTTTCTATAATCGAAGTTGTAGTGCCGGCAGTGCCGAAACACTCAAAATTGCTGTATTTCGCACTGTCATAGCCGATAATTTCCTTTATCTCTTCTTCTGTCGGCAATGTAAATTCCTGATTTTTAACTACACGCTTGCTCCATACCGTCTCATATCCGTCAGTCTCGTTGCCCACGCGTACGGACGCCGTATAATATTCTCCGATTTCATCGGACGAAAGGTTTGTCCAGACAAGCGGAACGATAAGTTGCATATCATACTTACTGAACGCCAGCTTGCCGTATTTATAAGTAACTCTCATCTCACATTCAAGATATCTCACGCCGTCGGGAACATCGACTGTAATTACTCCGTCACCGTCCATTTTGAATTTCGGATTTGAGAAAGTAAAGTTGTAACTGTCAATGCCGTAAACGACAGTGCCGAGTATACCGCTGTCCAAATTACAGCACTTTAAGGTTATACATTCTTCCGGTAAAGAAGCCGTTATTCCGTTGGTGCTGTCCCCATCCTCATCGCGAATTACAATCTTTTCGTCATCTTCGAACTCACACAGGAAAGCGTAAGGATATTTCTTATTTCCCGCTTCCAACAGCGGAAATTCTTTGTCGACAAAATCGTACGAAACTTCAAACAGGTCACCCAAAGCCGAAGCGTCAACACCTAAGACAAGATACAGACCGAAGTCAAGATACAAGGCTCCCGCCATGCTCTCTTCACTATTCCATTCCGATGTATTTGCCTCTCTTGAGCGTTCATATTCGTAAATGAAAAATCCGTAAATCTTTACATAAGGACCTATCTCCAAGCGTACGCCGACACGGGCTACATCAGCCGAACCGATAGCAAAACCGGCAGTCGCTTCAACACCCATTTTGATACCGAGTTTACCCATGACATAGAAGCGGAGGGCAAACTCCTCGTCTGTCAAATCCATTGTACTGCTTCCGGCAGAGGGCTTGAAAAGACCTACCTTTATCCAGAAATTATACCGTCTGCCCACCTGATAACTAAGGTCGGCACCCATGACGATATTCATATCGGCACGAACGACAAAATCGGCTTTCACATAGATAACCAAACCGCAAATATTAACTTCGGCACGGCACATTTCTTCCTGAACAAGTTTTACCCAGTCGGTCTCATTCTCCAGCATTTCGCCGTACTGAGCGAGAAGTCCCTCAAGACCTCTCTCCCATTCTCCCGCATTAAGCTCGGTTTCGGAAGAAATATCAAGCATATCAGCCAAATCTTCGGATATATTTGTCTTGCCGAGTGCCTCGCCCATTTCCTTCCACTGTTCTTCGTCGGGCAAGCCGTCTATTTCCATTTCACCGACCATTTCCCAGAGAGTCGCAAGGTCTTCGGTATATTCAATTGTTTTTTCGGCATTGTCCCTTACCTGCTCGATTTTCTCGCCGAGCTCATCAATTTTGTCAAATACATCTCCGACCGTCTCCAAACCTTTTTTGACTTCGGCAAATCTGTCGCTGTTCGGAAGTACATCTGCAAGCTGTTCGGGATTTTCGGCAACGCTCTTAAGCTGTTCCCAAATAGGTTCGTCCTCTTCGGCAACTGTATAAGCGTGTACGCTCATGCTCACGCCCGTATAACTCAACAAGTCAACTGCCGAGCCGATTTTAACGCCGACGGGAACGGGAATAAACAAAATTTCCTTTTTCACCAATTCACCGCTGGCTGTAATCCCTATTGCAAGTTCCTGCGTAAATGACGCCGACAGGTCGATTATGACCTTTCCGCCGTCGTCCGTTTCAACCTCAAAATCGGCGTCGATACCGACATTAAGCTGTACGGAGCCTTTATCTTGGTAGTGAAGCTGTTCTCCCGATGTGACTATCTCGACCTTCAGGTCAACTCCGTCTTTCAGTTCAAAAGATTTTCCTATATTGAGAAGCTCAATCTCGTCGTCGGAAAGCTCATTTCCGTTTTCGTCGGAAAAGAGTACCTGCACACCCTCCATATTGCGAAAACTGTCGGTATTTGCGGCAAGCTCTGCCAATACAAAGCCCGCTTGCGTTGCAAAACCGCTCTCACTCACCTGAGAAAGAACCTTCCGTTCAATCTCCTGCCTTGCACTTTCGCTCAGAAGGTCTTCGCCTTTGAGCACCGGCTGAATATACAGGTCCATTGACTCTTCGATTTCCTCAGCCGACGATTTTACATATGTGATAATTCCGCTTGTTTCATCGTAAGATGTAATTTTTCCGAAATAAATGTCTTCTTCAGCGTCTATTTCACTACTTGACACATAAATCGAAACGAAGTCTCCCACGCTCACTCTGCTGTTTGCATATTCAACGGTGGCATCGTCTTTTTCTTCTGTCATATAAGCGTAAAGATTGACATCGAGCGTATATCCGTCGCCGTCTTCAGCCAGCGTGAGCGTTCCGCCGTTTTCCTGAGGCAATGCACCGATTACGGGAAAATTATCGGGAACATCATATATTTTTTCACTGTCGCTCTCTTCAAGTTTTTTAAGAGTTACCAGCCCGTCCGAAACCTCTCCCGCCTTAAACCAGGTTTCAGGATCGTCGGTATAAGCGTTTCCCGTCTTGTAATCTCTGTCTTTCGGGTTGACGGTTTTATAAAAGCATATAACCTCTCCCGCCGCAACTCCGTCAAGCGTGATTTTGTCGCCGTCTTTCAAGTTTGAAGGATCGGTATTTTTTACATAGTGAACACCCTCGCTAATCTTTATGTTATTAACAGCTTCCTTTGCGACGGTGAAATACGCCGTGCGAACGGTGTCTGGCATTTCATTGCCGTCACTGCCTATAAAATTCAATCCTTCGGGAAGCGTAAGTTCGTAGGACGCACCTTTTTTAAAGCCGTCTTTCGCCTTGACTGTATAGAGACCGTTTCCCGAAATGCTAAGTGCGACGGGATCGGAACCGTCTTTTGAGACAAGCGTGACGGCTGTTATATCGCCCTCTCCCGCAATTTGAAATTCGGCGTCAGAGCCGATATCCGTCTGTGCAAAGGAAGTAACCGTAAGAGATGTGCCTTCAAGTTCGTCATATTTTGCCCAGACACTCATATTCTCTGTAACGGGTGCGTCGGCATAAAAGGGAACCGTACAGGCACGGTCGGTATACCATCCCTCAAAAACGGCATTTGCCTTAGAAGTTTTCAGAGATGAGGGCAACTCCGACAAGGGATAACCGTTATAGGCAACAAGCGTGTCAATGAGAGTGTCACCGTCATAAAAACGAACGGTGAGAATCTCCGGGCCCAAACGGACATTCCATTCGGCAAGATACTTTTTGAGCATTAAAAGGTCGCTCATATCGGTCTCGTTATCCATATTTACATCTGAATTTACCGTGTTAAATCCGTACGGATTTTGCTCGGCTATGTAACGCTTGAGTATCAGTGCGTCGTTGAGGTCGACCTCGCCGTCACCGTTTACATCACCGTATTTAATGCCGTTCGTTTTGGCAAACGCACCTGTCGGCACTACCGCCAAAATAAACATTACGGCAAGAAGGAAAGCAAGTATTCTTTTCGTCATTTCAATTTTCTCCTTTTCCGAAATACAAAAAACACAACGGCCTCAATCGCAAAAAGAGTAAGTGCTATAATCGCAATCACTGCGGCGGTTTTGCTCTTTTTGTCCGACACAGGTTCCTCCGAAATGTCATTAGGCGTGTCCTGAATTTTGGCTGTATCTTCAACGGTAAAACTTGTCACGGCACTCCCGCTCTCCGAAACAACAGTGAAAGTATGTGTGCCGGAAGTGAGTTGTTCAAGACGGTCGGCACTTACTTTAACGACCGTACTTCCCTGTCTTACGGCGTAATCACTCCCGTCCAGCGTCTCACCGTCTATTTCGGCACGGATAAAACTGTCAAATTCGGCACTTGACACAAACACAAGCGATTCTCCGGAACCTTTGATAAAAAGTGCATCGGCTCCGCTTATTATCGTGGGAGAAGTGTCCTTAGGTACGACAACTTCCTCCGAAGTATCGGGAGAATCCGAAAGAATTTTTTCGACCGTTTTGCCTTTGCTTATGAATTTTTCACAGGAGGTACAATATGTATCCCCCGTGTATCCCTCATGAGTTTCGGTCGCCTCAACTTTATTTCTTATTTCGGTATTTAAGTGACCGGTGGGATTTACAACTTTTGTTTCAAAAATTTCACCGCACTTTTTGCACACCAAAGCCTCTTCTCCGCTTTCTTCGCAGAGTGCTTTCTTTGTAACGCTCCACACTTTTTCGTGTGTGCAAACGCTCTCGGAAATTTTTATCTTTTCAACCGTTTTGCCTTTGCTTATGAGTTTTTCACAGGAAGTGCAATATGTATCACCCGTATATCCCTCATGAGTTTCGGTCGCCTCAACTTTATTTCTTATTTCGGTATTTAAGTGACCGGTGGGATTTACAACTTTTGTTTCAAAAGTTTTCCCGCACTTTTTACATATCAAAGCTTCTTCTCCGCTTTCTTCGCAGAGTGCTTTTTTCACTACACGGGTTTCTTTTTCCTTATGTGTGCAGGAGACTACCGTAACCGTGCCGTCCTGAGTATTCACACCTATTTTATCTCCCTCGATATTGTTTATTTGCGTGACTTCGACGCTTATCGGATAGGTGCCCGTTTCGGCATTTTCACCAACCTTAAAAGTCAAAGTAACTACGCTTCCGCACGCCGTCTTGTTTTCAAGCGAATTTCCCGACGCCACAACAACATAAGGATTTTTGCTGTAATCCTGCGACAGCATAAGTTCCCCTTTTTCAAAAACATCACCCGATTCGACATCTTCAAGTGTTAAGACTGAGCCGTCATAAGATATACGAAGCTTCATTCCCCATATTCCCGGATTTTCCTCAAGAACAAAATCAACCGTCACTTTGTCTCCCGCTTCTGCCACAGGAGAAGATACCGTAACTTTTGCACTGTTCGATGCACTCGCCATAACCCCTCCCAAAAGGACTAAAGCCGAGAAAAGCGTAAAAGCAACGGCTTTCCCGAAAATCCGTTTCAATTCAATCATAAAATACCTCCGTCATATAAATTCAATTATGTCACAATACCGCTTCGCACCGGTCAAGAGCAGTCCTGAGATTTTCATCGTCAACCGGCAGCAAGCCGAAGTAAGTTGCTTTGAGACGAAAAGACAAAAGTGCAAAATCCAAATCGCAAAACCATACAAGCTTACCCTGCGGGTTATGTTCCCTTGCCATCATAGCCGTCTCGGTACTCTGCGAGCCTTTTTGCGCAATCATCATCACGGCGTCCGGATTATCGCTTACCGCAAGGATAAACTCCGAAACATTGCAAAAGACCACAGCCGTAACATTACCGAATTCTTCCAGCCGTCTTTTTATTCCGCCGCCGCTTTCCGAATCGTCACAGCAAAGTGCAAAAGTCATATGAATGCTCCCTCCCGTTACAAGTTTATTATATGCTATATTTTACTACATTTTGTGTTCGGAATACGCTTATGGAACGAAATGTTGATTTTTCGGCGTGAATTGCACATCGAAAATGTTGAAAAAAAAATAAAAATGCGTTAGAATATTGTATAAAGTATTTTAATGCCGAAACGGAGAAAAATTTATGCTGCACATTGCCGTATGCGACGACAATTTTAACTTTTTGCAAAAAGAAACACAGCTTATCGAACAATGGTCCCGACAAAGCGGAATACCGACGCAAATATACAGTTTTGACAACGGTGAAGACCTTATCGTCAAGATTCGCACCGTCCGTATGGATATTATCTTTTTGGATATTATAATGCCTTTGCAAAACGGAATTGAAATCGCAAAAGAAATACGGCGTCATGACAACGCCGCGAAAATAGTTTTTTTAACCTCGTCGGGAGAATTTGCCCTTGAATCGTACGGAGTAAAAGCTTCGGACTATCTTCTCAAACCCACAACATACGAAAAGCTCAAGGAAACGCTGGACGAGTGCAGCCTTGCTTTTGACACAGAACCGAAAAACGCCGTTTTAAAGACGGCATCCGGGTATCAAAAAGTCTTTTTTCACGATATCGAATACTTGGAAGCACAGAATAAAAAGGCGGCCGTTTTTCTCAGAAACGGGAAAACGCTGGTAACTGCCGAACCTTTGCACCTGCTCGAAGAAATTTTTACGCAAAGTGACGGTTTTTTCAAATGCCACCGCTCCTATCTCGTCTGTCTGCCGAATATCGACAGTTTCGGCAAAACCGAGATAATCACAAAATCGGGGCGTAAAGTGCCAATTGCCAGAGGATGTGCCGCTCAACTGCGTGACGCCTATTTTTCGGCAATGTTCAAAGACTGAAGGAGGAGCTTTTATGACGGTGCTTGTTGCAATTCACAATGCCTCGACGCTTTTATTCGGCGTGTTCATATCTTCGGCTTTTTTGGGAATAATAATGAACCGAAAAAACATTTTAACCCTACTCGCCTTTTCATCGGGATCTGGCTTAATGTACGCTCTGTCTTTCCTGCTTTTTCAAGCCGATTTCACCGCAAGGATTTACCCGCTTATCGTTCACCTGCCTCTTATACTTTTTCTTGCGTTTTACTACAGGTACAAAATACTGTGCTGTACGCTTTCGGTGTCGGTGGCTTATATGTGCTGTCAGATAAGCAAATGGGTAGGGCTTGCCGCAGAGGAAATAACACATTTGCATGCTGTATACTACACCGTACGCATAATTACAACTCTCGTGGTGTTTGTACTTCTCATACGCTTCGTATCGACTGCGGCGGCGGAACTTGTGCAAAAACCTTCAAAAGATTTGCTCATCTTTTCTCTCCTGCCCTTTACTTACTACATTTTCGATTACGCAACAGGCGTTTACACGGCACTACTCTATTCCGGAAAGGCTGTCGTCACCGAATTCTTGGGATTTGCTCTGTGCATTGCCTACCTGCTCTTTCTGCTTATATATTTCAGGCAGTATGAGGAAAAGCGGAAAGCCGAACAGAAAAACCGTCTGGCAGAAATGCAACAGGCACAATCACGCAAAGAAATAGAGGCAATCAAGCGCTCGGAATACGCCGTCTCACTTCTCCGTCACGATATGAGACATTTTCTTGCCAATATTTCCTCTTTATTGGAAAATAAAGAGTATGATAAAGCTTGCACTTACATAAGCGAAGTTGTCTCTTACACCGACAGAACCGCCATACGCAAATACAGCAAAAACGAGACGGTCAACATGATTCTCTCCTCTTACGGCACAAAAATCGAGGAAAACCGTATTGATTTTCGCTGTTTTGTCGAAGTTCCCTGTCAGCTTACCGTTTCCGATGTCGATTTGACCTCAATCCTGTCAAACGCTCTTGAAAACGCTCTTCACGCCGTACTACCTCTTGAAGAAGAAAAAAGGCATATTGTTTTTGATATGCGAATGAACGACGGAAAACTGCTCATCTCCTGTAAAAACACTTTTGCCGAAAAACCGCAAATGTCCGGCGGAATACCGCTTACAAGCCGTAAAGAACACGGTTTCGGCACGCAAAGTATCCGCTATGTCACCGAAAAGCTCGGCGGAAACTGTCAGTTCTCTCTGAAAGACGATTGGTTCGTTTTGAGAATTATACTGTAAAGATTAAAGTGAAAGTTTTGATAAAATTATCTTGATTTTTTCGCAAGACTGTGCTATACTTGTCACAATCGGGATGTAGCGCAGTTGGTAGCGCGCCTGCTTTGGGAGCAGGATGTCGCAGGTTCGAAT
>CAZLEX010000015.1:0-39693 GCA_964558655.1 uncultured Oscillospiraceae bacterium
TATAACGATAAAAAAGAAAGCCAAGTACATATTGCTTAAAATCCCAACCGTCAACGCTACCCCTCAAATCGTTTGCTATATTCCATATTGTGCGGTGAAGCTCCGCACGCTCTTGTTCTTTTCTATTATCAATCATTTTGGAAATCTCCTTTTTCTAATATTTTCACAAAGTTTAAATGAAGAGTGAAGTTAGGGGAAATAGCTTAAGAGTAACCCCCAAAATCCGAACTTTCTTTGGCAATTTAGGTTTTTGTTTGTATTATACGCCAACATATGTTCTATAAAAAGGACTTTTTTCCTTTTTATACAAATTCTTCTATCTGTATTATAGACGAAATGCGACAAAAAATCAACAGCAAATTTAAGGCAAGGCATTTCGGATAAGATGTAAAATAACGATACAAAAAAATGAGGACAATTGTAATTGTCCTCATTTTTTTATCTTTATTTTGTTACAACCCATTTTTTGCTTAGAACAGTATGTTTATTTTCAGCTCTTTACCGCACTTCGGACATCTTGCCGTATGTTTTCCTCTTTTTCTCGGAAAGCGGAGAGTCGCATGGCACTCATGACATTTTCGGTATATGTGTTTTCTGTCGCAAAGACGGGTTTTAAATGAAGAAAAGGCTTTTTTAACTTTAAATTTCATTGAAAGAAAGAAGGCGTTTTCTTTTTGCCTTGCGGCAATATTTCTTGAAAAAAATCTGAAAAATGTCCAAATCAGTGTTGCGGAAAGCAAAAATAGGACAATTCTTGACTTGAAGAATAATTGAACAATAAGGAGTATGAGATAAAAAATCATACAGCCTTTGTAAAGATCGTCAGGTCCGTATCTCCCTTGCATAAATGTTGCCAGCTTATATCTCAGCCTATTCATTTCCATACCTCTTTTTCCGTTACATTAGAAAGCAGACGGCAAAACGCTTTTCGGTTCACCGTGCTTTTTATAATATTATACTTATAAAAAAATAAAATTCAATAAATGGAAAATTTGTTTACAAAATACTTGCAAAAAGTACAAGAATTAAAAGCATTGAGAAATTGTAAGCCGAAAAAAGTCCGAGATAATAAAGAGTGCGGTGCTTATTGTGAGATGTGTATTCTCGGAATGTAATAAGGCTTGCAAGAGAAGAAATTAAAGTTCCGAGTCCGCCTATGTTGACACCTATAAGTAAGTCTTTCCAATTTGAAGTAAAGTTTGCAAGCAATATGGCTGAGGGAACATTGCTTATTATTTGACATGAAAGAACACTGAATATAAGGGTGTTTTTTGAAAGCAACAGTTCAAAAAAATTTCTGACGGGTTCGATGCGGGATAAGTTTCCCGAAAAAATAAAAAAGCAAACGAAAGTGAAAAGAAGTCCCCAGTCAACATCATGAAGAGCTTTTTTATCGATTATTATAAGCGAAAGCGTTACGATTACGCAAACAATTGCCCAATGTATCACTCTGAATACGGAAAAGACGGCAAGGAAGAAAAGTACACCCAAAATCAGTGCACGGCGTTTATCCAATTTGTGAGATTGAGAAGTTATGCTCAGAGTTCTCGAAGGGATTATTATAAGACACAGTAAAACAATTATTGCAATGGAAAGCAGAAAATGCGGGAGCATTGTCAGTGTAAAATCTTTTGTCGGTATGGAAAAATATGTGTAAAGATATAAATTTTGAGGATTACCGAAAGGAGTTAACATTCCGCCCAAATTCGCAGATATGTTTTGCAGTATGAAAACATGAGCCATATATTTTTCTTGCCCAGTGCTTTTTAGAACAAAATAACCGAGCGGAAGGAAAGTCAAAAGAGCCATGTCGTTTGCAATAAGCATGGATCCGAACAGGGTAATAAGAGACAGAGTCAAGACGGCACTTTTTAAATTTCCCGTTATTTTTACTGTGTTTTCCGCCAGAATTGCGAAAAAGTTGATGTTTTTAAGAGCACATACAACTGCTAATACGGAAAAAAGGCACGCAAGTGTTTTGAAATCAAAATAAGAAATCCATTCTCTGTCGGGAACAATTACAAAAGATGTTGCGAGTGCGGCAATGAAAGAAATAAACGCAACCGTATTGTTTTTTATAAAATGTTTTAATGTATTCATTATTTCCTCTAAAAAAATGTATCATAGCATAACTGCTATGATACATCAAAATTAAAAAATTTTCAAGTATTATTTTGCAAAAGAAAGAGCTTTTTCCATACCGTCGTAAATGTGAGCGATAAAATCTTCAGCCGGTACATTATCGGGATCGGCATTGAAAAGTTCAGCGGAAACAGGACCGTCATATCCTGCTTTTTTTAGTGCGGGAATTACTTTTTCAAAATTCATATCGCCTTCAAAAAGTCCGCACCATTCTCCGCCCAAATGATAAGTCGATGTTTTTTTGAAATCTTTAACATGAACCTTTTTAATGTATTTTCCGATAACTTCAATCCACCATTCAGGGCGACCGAATTCAAGCATATTGCCCGCATCAAAGTAAATTCCGACAAGAGGATTGTCTATTGCTTCGATTACATATTTTGCGTCATGCGGTGAGAGGAAAAACTGATTCCAAACATTTTCTATTCCTATGTTTATATTGTTTTCTTTAATTTCGTTTTCCATACTTCTGAACAGATTAATCGTATTTTCAAAACTCTTTTCATATCCTGCATCGAGATCGAGACTTGTAACCACAAGAATCGTGTCGGCACCGATTCCGCGAGCTATTTCGATTTGCTTTCTCATAACTTTTACAGCCTGAGCCGATTTTTGCGGATCATCGGAAGCAAAAGCACCGCATGACCAATATTTTCCGGTTGAAACGCTTTCAACCGCAACGCCGTGCTTTTTTATGAGTTCACGAACTTTTGCGTATGTTTTTTCGTCTGAATTAAAATTGAAGCTGTGCAATGCGTTCTCATCGTCAAGATTGAGTTCGATACATTCAAATCCTAATTTTTCCGCCATTGCGAAAACTTCTTCAAAAGTGTAACTGTTGGGAAATGCCCATGCGTTGATTGACTTTTTCATGTTCTTTTATCTCCTTAAATTATCGGTAAATTGTATTTTCATTGAAAATAGTTTACAACAAAAATTTAAATATGTCAATAGATTAAAAAGGTTTTTAACAAACGCATAAAATACGCTGTTTATTCTGAAAAATCATATCGGTTTTTCACTCTCAAATCGGGTGATCATTTCTCCGAGAAATTTGTCATATGCGTATTGTGCGACTTTGCCTTTTCCGTTTTCCCAAATAAGAGTGGTAACCGAAGCATTCGACGGAATCGGAGTGTCATGTATGATGTTGTCGTCATTGTTGTTGTAATATGAAGGAATAAGCCTTATACAGCCGCCGTGAGTCGCAATGAGGACGGTTTTGCTATCGTTTTTTTTTGCAATTCTGTCGAGTGCTTTCCCAAACCGTTTTCTGACCGAATATACATTTTCTCCGTGAGGAGGTGTGTATTTAAAATCGTTTTTCCACAGTTCATATTCACTTTTCAGCTGTTCGATTTTTACTCCTTCCCAATCTCCCAGAGAAGTTTCATCGAGATCGGCGTATTGAACAATTTTAATGTTTTGCTCTTTTACAATTGCAAAAGCCGTTTCGTAAGCCCGTGAAAGTGTACTTGAATAAGCGGCATCAAAATGAAAAGATTTTAAATATTCTGCGGTTTTTTCAGCCTGCCGAAGTCCGAACGGCGTTAATTTAACATCACTCTTTCCGGCAAATGTTTTTTCGAGATTTGACTGACTTTGTCCGTGTCGGACTATTATAAGTGTTGTCATATATTCACCTCCGATGTGTTTTGGAGCAAAAAGAGTTTAGAGGTAAAAAGTAAGCCCCAAGAACATTTAAGCTCTTTGGGCTTTGGCCCACCCTACAGGACTCGAACCTGTCACCTTCAGAATCGGAATCTGACACTCTATCCAGATGAGCTAAGGGTGGATATAAGTGCCGGATACGGCACTTTAATGTTTTTTACTCTTTTTTTTGAAAAAAATGATACAGAAAAAGACGAGAACCAATGCTGTCAATACATATACGGCAATAGTCGTAATATTAAGAAAGCTTAAAAAAGGATTGTCGGAAATAACCGAAGAAGTCTTTTTGGCTTCGACACTTGAAACTGCATACAGAGGCAGTACAAAATCTTTGTCCGAAACAGAAACCGAAACAGTTCCCAGCTCAGTTCCGGCGGTAACCGGAGCTTTTACACTTTCCGGGATATTGTATGCGATTTTTATTTCTTCGTCAATCGCACAAAGATAAGTAAGTTCTTCCGATGAGCAAATTTGAACTTGAGATACCGCACCGTTTTCAACGGCAATTTCCGTAAGCGGTACGGATGGGGACACAAGCGACTTTAAAGAAAACTTCGCAAAAGCGTATTCGTGAAGATTAACCGCATCGGTATAAGCCATATTCGAGAGATAATATTTATCTTTGTTCGCACCCAAAGTAACAAGCAAATAACTCTCATTGCCTTTTTGGGACAGAGTTATAAGACATCTGCCGGCTTCGTCGGTGAAACCTGATTTTACTCCGGTACAATAGGCATAGTAACTGTCACTTGTAGGATTTTCTATGTCCATAGTCGTTTCAAAATAACGCTCTGCCGATTTGTTGGTTGCGGGAATTGTGTAATTCCACTTAGATATGATATCACAAAAAGTTTCATTTTGCAAGGCAAATTTTGCAATAATTGCAAGATCTTGTGCAGTTGAGTAATGATTTTCGTCGTGAAGTCCGTGTGCATTTACAAAATGCGAATCGGTAGCACCCAACTCGGACGCCTTACGGTTCATTTCTTTTGCGAATTCTTCGACCGAGCCTGAAACACAGCAGGCGAGAGCGGTTGCACTGTCGCAGGCAGAGCGTATAAGTGTTGCATGAAGAAGATCTCTCACACTTATAATTTCACCGGCTTTAAGCGATATGTTTGCGCCGCCTTGTTCGTATATGTCATCAAATATTCCCTGAGGGATTTCGTAAGTTTCATCTAAGTTCGAGAAATGTTCTATTGTGATTAAACAGGTCAATATTTTTGTAAGAGATGCAGGATATACTTTTTCACGGGAATCGATATCTATGATTACTCTTCCCGTTTCCAAATTCTCCATGTAAATATTTTCCGAATAAAAATCATCGGCTCTGTCATACATTGCTATTGAAGCCGGAGTAAAAGCTAAAATCAACAGTATTAAAAATATCGAAATAAGACGGGGGTATTTTTTCATATTACAAACTTCTTTCCGACATAAAAAGAGCCCACTCTTTCAATGTCTCCAAATAAGACGAATCAGGCAAAACGGACAGTTTTTTCAGTGCCTTTTCGGTGTATTCGTTTGCCAGAGACTTAACGGTTTCGATAGCACCTGTTTTTTCAAAAATCTTTTTTACATTTTCCGTATCTTCGTTTGAGGCACTGCGGTTTCCCACGACTTTTTCGATGAGTTTTCTTTCTTTTAAATCGCATCGGTTGTAAGCGTTTTGCAAAATTAAAGTTTTTTTGCCCTCTCGTATATCGGAACCTGTCGGTTTTCCGAGTTTCTTTTCATCGGCATTTATTCCCAAAATATCATCCTGTAACTGAAATGCCACACCGCAAAGATAGGCAAAATCGCTTAGAGCCGATACAAATCCGTTTTTTTCATCTGTACAGTCGAGAGCGAGCATAGCTCCGGCTTTTGCGGCGTAGGAAAAGAGAACCGCGGTTTTCTTTTGCGTTATTGTCAGGTATTTGCCAAAATTTTCTTCCGATACGGAAAAGTCTTTTTCCATAAGTCCCGCACGGGTATCCAGAGTTTCTCCCTCCAATACTTCCGAAAGACATTCATTTTCCATCAATTGTGTGACTCCGATAACGGTTTTCGGAGAAAAAAGTTTACAATCCGCCGTTTTCAGCATCATATTCACCGCTAAAGAATGAAGCATATCTCCCGAAAGTATGGCAACATCTCTTCCGTATTCGTCACATTTTGATTTTGAATATCCCTCTTGCGAAAACATATCGCTTATCATTGTATGTACGCTTTTTCCGCCTCGTCTTACGGGATCGTTATCGATTATATCATCGTGTATTAAGGTAAAAGTGTGGAAAAGTTCGGTCGCACAGGCGGCGGGAATAACGGCTTTTTCATACTTTTCACCGCCGGCAACACACGCTGACAGTATTAATACGGCAGGCCTCAGACGCTTTCCGCCTCGCTTGAAGTATTCGAGGGTGCCTAACTTGAGTTCTTTCGGACGGATAAAGTCAAATGAAAATGTTTCAAAATATTCACGACAGTATTTTTCCGTTTTGTTTAAGTAATTTTGAAGAGTCATTTATTCCCCTTTATGTTGTTGCACTTTTGACAAAATTGTGCTAAAATATTTTTGGTTTTATTTTTCACGGTAAGTATATCATAAAATTTTCATTAATTCAAGTATTGGGAGTGATTTGTTTGCTAAGAGTTATTTGCGGTCCGTCCGGATACGGAAAGACCTATGAGATTTACAAGATAATCGAAGAAAAGCTTTCCGATTTTGGAAAAAAGCTCTTTGTAATTGTTCCCGAACAGGAAAGCGTTAAAGCCGAAAAATCCGTATTGGAATATTTCGGGAATTCGATAAACGAACGGCTCGAAATACTGAATTTTTCAAGACTTGCCAACCGTGTATTCAGGGAAGCCGGCGGAATTACATACAAATACGCCGATAACGGCGGTAAAGACCTAATACTTTCGATGATAGCGGAAGATGCCGGAGAAGAACTGTCTTCGTTTGAAAATTCTTTTGAAGACGAAAACTTTATATCAAGTATTCGCTGTGAACTTGACACTCTCAGGCTCGGCGGAGTAACTTCTGAAAAGCTTAAGGAAATTTCTCATGATATTTCACAAAAAGAAGTCAATTCCGGTGTGTTGAGCGAAAAACTGTTGCAGCTCTCATATATCTGCGACCTTTATGAAGGTGCACTTAAGCATAACGGCGGAACCGATGTACTTGATGATTTGAGCCGGCTTGCAAAGACTTTGGAGGAGTACGATTTTTTTGAAAATTCATGTGTGTTTATTGACGGATTTTATGATTTCACCTATCCCGAATACGAAATAATAAAACAGATGATAAAATATTCGGATGATGTTTATATAACGCTCCCTCTCATCGAAAACGACACGGAAAATGTTTTTATAAGGTCATCCGATGCTCTCAAAAAGCTGACTGATATTTCCGAAAAAGCCGATTGCAACATAAAAACTGCCTTTTTGAAAGAAAAACGCAAAAATCAGGCATACCCGATTTCTTTTGTTGCCGAACGGATAACGGACGGAAAAGACATGAGTGAATTCGGAGAAAAAATATCATCGGGAAATGCCATAACTTTTACCGAATGTTCAAGTTTGTTCGACGAGTGCGTATATGTGGCGAGAGAAATCGTAAAACTTGTGAAAAACGGCATCGAATTTCGTGAAATTGCCGTGTGTGCGGGAGATATTTCCGGATACGGCGGTATGATAGAAGATGTATTTGAGAAATACGGAATAAAATTTTTGTTTGCAGAAAAAGAAAAGCTTATTGATAAGCCGTTGGCTTCTTTTATATTTTCTTCGCTCGCGGTCATAACACATGATTTTTATCTTCCTACGGTTCGACGTTATTTGGAGAGTGCTCTTTTACCGATTGACAGGGAAAGCCGTTTTTTACTGACGAATTACATAAAAACCTGGAATATAGGTTCATCTTTATGGAAAAGCGAAAATAATTGGGTAATGAATCCGAGAGGTTATACGGAAAAAATATCCGAAGAGGAAAAGGAAGAGCTTGAAACGGTGAACAGTGCCAGAAGAGCGGTGTATACGCCTCTTTCACATCTTGCCGAAGGGTTAAAAGGTGAGACGGTAAAGGAAAAAATTACGGCGGTATGGAATTATTTGGAGGAAACCGGAATCAAGGAAACTTTAATCGGCCGTGCTCAAAAAAATCTTGAAAAAGGAGATTTTTCCTCTTCGAGAGATGAAGCTGATATATGGAATTTAACTCTTTCTTCGCTTGATTTATTGTGTAAAACCGCAGGCAACAGAAAGGTGACGACGGAGAGATTTGTTAAATATATGCACATAATGTTTCGGGATTCCGATTTCGGCCGTATTCCTTCGACAGTTGATGAAGTTGAAATAGGAAATATCGGTTTTGTCAGAAGCAGTGATATAAAGCATATGTTTTTGATTGGGTTTAATGAAGGAATTTTTCCTCCGATTCCGGAGGAAAAAGGTATATTTACAGAGAATGAAAAAAGAATTTTGGAACGCTTCAGTGACTGTTATAAATCGAATTGCAGCGATATGAAGCTGTACGGAGAAATTTTCAATCTGTTGATTGCTTTTTCAATTCCGTGCGATTCGCTGAATTTTGTTTATCATACTTCTTCATCGGAATCAAAAGATGACAGAATTTCATTTTTTGCACCGATAATTATGTCTTACACCGACGCTGAAATTAATATTTTTGATGCCGAAACGGCTCCTCCGGTTTGCCGTAAAGAACTGACGGAACGGTTGCTGTCTTATCGCAGCGCCGAAAATATCAGTGATATTTTGGTAAGTGTCAAAAAAGAAGATGAAGATTTTTACTTAAAGATTTGTAATAATTTGAACAGCCGTAATTTTTGTGCGGAAAATTTGTCATTTGAAAACCCGGAGAAAATTTTTTCAGATAAAATCAATATGACTCAAGCCCGTCTTGATTCTTTTTCTCGATGTCCTTTTGCTTATTATTCGAATTATATGCTTTCTCTCAAAAAAAGCAGAAGGGCCGAATTCAGAGCTGCAGAAATCGGAAGTCTCGTGCATAAGGTGCTTGAAGAAGTGCTTTCGTTTCTTGCAAGTGAGAACAAAAAAATTTGCGATGCCGATTCAAAGACGGTTGAGCGTCTTGCACGGTCATGTGCAAACGAATATTTGAAAAAAGCCGCTCCCGAAATATCCGATACTTCAAGGCGTTTTAAGTATCTTGTAAACCGCCTTGTGTTTTTTACGGTGTATATTATAGAGAATATGCGTGAGGAATTTGAAAATTCGGATTTTTCGCCTGTACTGTTTGAAGAAAATATGGAAGAGGGTGGGGTTCTTCCGCCGTATGAAGTCAGTCTTCCCAACGGTTCGAGCTTAATTTTTTACGGGTGCGTCGACCGAGTTGATTTGTTTGAGGATGATGACGGGAAGAAATATTTGCGTGTTGTAGATTACAAAACCAAACTCGGAGGAAAAAAGTTTGATTTAAACGATGTTATAAACGGGATTAATCTTCAGTTGCTTGTGTATCTTTTTTCCATCTGGCAGAACGGCAAAAAAGGAGATTCTTATCCTGCGGGAATAATGTATATGCCGGCGTCTCTCCCTTCTATTCGGCTTGACGGCAAAAAGGTTGCGGAAAACGAAAAAGACGAACGGGAGGAAAAGATGAAAAGGTCAGGTCTCTTTTTGCTTGATGAAAAGGTTCTCAATGCTATGGAACACGGTATTTTGGGAAAAGTTGTTCCCATAAAAAAGAATTCAAAAGGAGGATATAATTCATCGTCATCTCTTGCGACACTTGAACAGTTCGGAGCCCTTAAGCGTTATACGGATAAGGTTTTTTCCAATTTGGCGTCAAAACTTCAAAAAGGGTGTATAGAGGCATCACCTTTGGAGGTGGATAATACCGTATGCTGTGATTGGTGTGATTTTAAAGTCTTTTGCAGATATGAAGGACGCACAAGAAAGTATAAAAAAGTGTCGGAACCGTGGGCTGAAATCGAATCCGTGAAAAACTGACATATTTATTTGCAAACGAAAAACAAAGCAAGTTTTCGCGAAGAAAACTTGCTTTGTTTCATTTTAAATGTTTTTTGATTAGTTAAAGATGTATTTCCCGCCGTCTTTCTTTTCGAGAATTTTTTCACCCGATATGACGCGACATTCTATGTCACCGTCAGTTTCCACCGTCAGTTTGACTTTACCGTCTTTTCTTTCCCAAAAGACCGAAACGGAGCCGTTCGGCAGTTTGTGTGACGCTTTGCACCAACTGAGCTGATTTATAAAATGCGGTTTTATTTCGACTTCGTGCGAATTTATAACATTTATACCGCCGGGCGAACGCATAAACCAGTTGACAACATCTCCCAAAAAGTGATGGTTTTTGGAGTGACGGTAAAATCCGTTTTCATCGTACGGACAAAATTGCTCAAGTAAAGAAGTTTCTCCCTGTTTAATCCAATATCCGTAAGACGGATATTCAAGCTTGGTAATCATTTTGTAGGCTGTGTCCGCTTCGCCGAAATCCGACAAAACATGAAATATAACTCTCAGCCCGAGAAAACCGCTTGTAATACTGTAATTGTCTTCTCTTATAATTTCTTTCAGAACTTCAAAAGCTTTTGCCTTTTCTTCTTCATTGAAAATATCATAAAAAATTGCCATGGCTTGTGTCGTTTGATATCTTCCGGAGACGGTATAAGTATTTAAGTCGATATATTCTCTGCGAATTGCTTCCAAAAGCTCAATCCCGAGTTTATCGGCAAAGTCTTTACTCAAATTCAGACCTATTTTTTCGAACATTTCCGAACTCATTCGGCACATGACATATGTCATTACGGTATCGGTAAAACCTAAGTCCGCATTTGAATTTTTACCGCCGTCAGTTCTTTCGACCGGGACCCAATCGTTAAGCCCTATCGCAATTATACCTTTTTCATTCCGACGGCTTGCGATATATTCTAAATAGCGAAGCATTGCGTGGGCATTTTCTTTTATTATCTCGGTTTCTCCTCTGTATTTATAAGCGTAGTAGGGGAGATAGAATAAAACTCTGTCCCATGCAGGACCGTTTCCCCATTTATATCCGAAAGTCGAAGTGGGAACAACACCGGGGAGCTGACCGTTTTCTTTTTGACTTGCCCGTATATTGAAAAGCCACTCTCTCCAGGATTTTTCAACGCCGAGAGTCATTATCATGTGTTCAGCAGACTCTGCGGCATCTCCTGTCCACCCATTCTTTTCTCTGTGAGGGCAGTCCGTCGGAAAATAATAGAAGTTTGCCGAATCGCTTCTTTTACCGGCTTCGTATATTTTGTTGGCAATTTCGTCGGAACATTCAAAAGTTCCTCTTTGTTCCAGATCGGAACTCATGACAAGATATGTGAGCAAATCTTCGGTCGCCTGTTCTTCGGTAATTCCCGAAACATAAAGATATCTGAAGCCGTGATAAGTGAACATCGGCTCAAAAACTTCTTCACCGTCACCCTTTAAGTAATATATATCCCTCTGAACAAAACCGTCGGTGAAGAAAACCCAGTTATTGTAATCCAGCTTATCGCCTATCATTTGCTCGGCACACTGAATACTGACCTTTTGTCCCCGTTTTCCTTTGATTTTGAGTCTGAATATTCCGGCATTGTTTTCTCCGAAATCGTAAATGTAACCGCCGTCCCTTTTAGGTGCATTTTCAAAGGGAGATTCTTCTACCTCTCTTTGAGGAATATAAGTTACAAGACCGCCTTTTTTAATACATATAGGTTTGATTTCTCTTTGTATTTTTATGGGTTCCGCTTCGCAAATTTTTGCATATCCTCTCGGTTTATATGCATCGCATATGGGCTTGTGCCAACCTGTTTCTTTAAATCCGGGATAGCACCACCCATCTTCTTCAAGCCGTGCATCGTAAAATACTCCCGAACGCAAGTCGTTAAACAAAACGGGACCTTTTTTGCAATTAAAGTCGTCGGCTTCAAAAGTTAAAGTATCTTTTTCACTTTCGATTTTTACCGAAACGGCAAGCAACGGTGCGGAATTTATAATATTGTCTTTGAAAAACCATGCGTAAGTTTTTCCGACCTGAAACCCGTCTCCAAGCATTATTCCTATAACATTTTCTCCGACAGTCAGGTATTTTGTGATGTTGTAATTGTCATAATAGCATATGTGATCCGAGTTTGAAATGTAAGGAGCCAAATATCCTTTTGTGATTTTTTGACCGTTTACGAATAAATCGTAGAATCCAAGACCGCATATAAGTATTTCGGCGTTTTTCACAGAGTTCTCGATTTTAAAACTTTTTCTGAAAAGAGGTGCGGGAATATTTTTGTGATAAGTAGAATATGCAATATCTTCGCAGACGAACTTGTTTGAAAATTCCATAAAATCCTCCTTAAATTTTTGCGATTTGCAAAAAATCGACTTTTCAAAGGTAAGTAACTTATATATATCATATGTCGGTGAAAATTTCAACAGTTTTAATCGAAAAAAATCAGACAAAAAAATTAAGATTTTTTTGTTAAAAGTTTATAGTAAAAAACGGATTGTTTAAAGAAAATTTTCAAGAGATTTGGATTAACAGAAGAGTGAACAGATAGGAGCGAATAAATAAAAATTGACAAGTCTCAACAGAGACTTGTCAATTTTGGCGGAGGGAAAGGGATTCGAACCCTTGTGGGCTTGCACCCAAACGGTTTTCAAGACCGCCTCGTTATGACCACTTCGATATCCCTCCGGATAAATGCCGAAATACAGCTTATGTATTCTACTATAAAATAAGTTTTTTGTCAAGTATTTTTTAGAATAAACATTTCGAATGGTTAAAAATCACCGCAGGCTCATATGAACCTGCGGTGATTGACTGCTTTATTTTACACATTTGCCTTTTTGCTTGAGATTTTTTTGATAACAAGCAAAGTTGCAATTATAAGAAATGCACCGATTGCAAGGGTAATCCACGCATTTTGCACAAATCCCGCAATAATATAACATACGAACGAAATTACCGCAACGGTCATGGCGTACGGAAGCTGAGTGTTTACATGTTCCACATGGTCACATTCGGCACCTGCACTTGACATAATGGTGGTATCGGAAATGGGTGAGCAGTGGTCTCCGCAAACGGCACCTGCCAAGCAAGCTGACATACCGATTGTTTGAATTACGCCGCCTTCCGGGAATACTGCCAAAACTATGGGAATAAGTATACCGAAAGTACCCCATGAAGTACCTGTTGCGAATGAAAGTATGCAAGCGACGATGAATATAACAGCGGGCAGGAACATATCAAGTTCCTGTGCGGAATTCATCATAAGATCTCCGACAAAATATTTTGTTCCGAGCACTGCCGTCATGTTTTTAAGGGAAGTTGCGAAAGTGAGAATGAGAATTGCCGGAACCATGGCGATAAATCCTTGCGGTACACATTCCATACAGGTCTTAAAATCAAATACTTTTCTTGCAATCATATATATGAGAATAATAATGAGTGAGACAAGTCCTCCCCACGGAAGTCCGACTGTAGCGTCTGTATTACCGAATGCTCCTGCAATGTCTCCTTTAAATCCGCTTTCGGCATCAAAGAAACCGCCTACATAGATAAGTGCAAATACACAGATAACTATAAGGAGTACAATCGGGAAAACGAGGTCAATAACTTTTCCTTTGGAATTTTCGCTTTCCGATTTACTGTCCGTATTGTCTGCTTTTGCCACTAAAATTTCAGCTTTCTTCATAGGACCGAAGTCGGCTTTCATAAAAGCAATTCCTATGATGAAAACGAAAGTCAAAAGTGAATAGAAATTATACGGAATAGCACGGATAAAAAGTTTGAGACCTTCTCCTTCGGGTGCATAAGTGGAAACTGCCGCAGCCCATGAAGAAATCGGTGCTATCATACACACCGGTGCCGCAGTGGCATCGATGAGATAAGCAAGTTTTGCCCGAGAAACTTTCGCTTCGTCCGTAACGGGACGCATAACCGAGCCTACGGTCAAACAGTTAAAGTAGTCGTCAATGAAAATAAGTACGCCTAACACAAATGTTGCAAGCTGTGCACCGAGTTTGGTTTTAACATGTTTTCTTGCCCAGTTTCCGAAAGCCTGAGACCCGCCGGATTTGTTTACGAGAGCAACTATGATTCCGAGTTCAACAAGGAATATGAAAATTCCCGCAGTACCTGCAACCGCTTCGGTAAGACCGTGACCTATTATACTGTCGACGGTACCCGTTACGGAAAAGTTCGATGCGAGTATTCCGCCGATTGCTATACCTATAAATAGGGAGCTGTATACTTCTTTTGTGATGAGTGCGAGACCGATTGCAATGAACGGAGGAATAAGTGCCCACCATGTGCCGCGTACGGACCCTTCGCCGCCGCAAGTTTCACAGTCTGCCATAGTCTCGGCGGTACAGTCGGGACAGTCAACTGTTCCCATCGCACCTTCGGTAACATATGCCGCCACGAGAAGTGCAACTATGACAACTGCCGCAATCGCAAGAACGATTTTTTTCTTTTTCGTCATTTGTTTTCTCCTTAAAATAAAATGTGTCGCGGAGCTATACACCCACGACACATTTTTCGCTCATATCGAGAATGATAGCACTCCACAATTTTGTGACAGTCCGCCGCATATTCTGCAAGCGAACCAATTCAAAAGGGTAAAGGACACCTCTTGAATTTCGGCAACATTCCCTTTCCTTACCTTCTGCTCCTTTGCATTAAAGAAAAGTACTCTTGTCTGTTGCACCTCTATCATCGTACTTTCGACAGGAAAGTCTATGATTTATCTTTATATTAACAAAACATTAACTAATTGTCAATATATTTTTTAAAAAATTTGATTTTTATTCTTTTACCGTTCCGTCGGGATTGAAGAGAGGCAAAGGTTCGAGATAAATTATATCGTCACGCTCTGTTGCGTCTCCTTCAGCCAAAATAGCCATTCGTCCGCAAATCTCGCCGCCGGCACGCTCAACGAGAAGTTCGAGTGCATGGAGTGATTCGCCGGTGGAAATTACATCGTCGATTATGAGTATTTTCTTGCCCTTCATCAGTTCGGCATCGGCAATATCGAGGTAAAGAGTTTGCTTTTTCGCGGTGGTAATCGAATTGACTTCAGCCTGAAAAACACCTGTCATGTAAAGCTTCGGGGATTTACGGGCAAGAAGATATTTTTTATCGCCCGCAAGGCGTGCCATTTCGTGAATTAACGGGATACCTTTTGCTTCGGCGGTAATCATGTAGTCGTATTCGGGAGCTTTTTTAAGTAAGGCTTCTGCGGCTGCACTTGTTAATTCGACATCTCCGAAAATTACAAACGCTCCGATGTACAAATCTTCTGATACGGGACAGATGGGGAGCTTTCTTTCAATGCCCGCAATGGTCATAGGGTAGTAGTTCATACAAATCTCCTTAAATTTTTATAGACTTTTATTTAAACACATTTAAAAGTATAAGTACGGCAAAGCCGAGAATGATGCGATAAACACCGAAAATTTTGAAATCGTGTTTTTTAACATAATCAATAAGGAATTTGATTGAAAATATCGAAACGGCAAACGATGTTATCATTCCGACAAGCAAAACGGCAATCTCTTCTTCGGTGAAAGAAAAACCGAATTTGAATATTTCAAGCAGGCTTGCTCCTGCCATTACCGGAACCGCAAGGAAAAATGTATATTCCGCTGCGACTGTTCTCGAAATTCCTATGAGAAGTGCACCTAAAATCGTTGCACCGGAACGGGAAACGCCGGGAAATACTGCAGCGAGCAACTGGAACAGTCCGATAATTGCGGCATCGGTAAATGTAATTGAGGCAACGGTTGATTTTTTGGGGGTATTTCCTTTGTTTCGGTATTCGGCAAGAATAAAAAACACACCGAATACAATGAGTGCCGTCGCAACACATGACGAATTGTAAAACAGTTCATCGAATTTGTCTGAAAAAAGGATTCCGATAATTGCGGCGGGAATACAGGAGACAACAATTTTAAACCAAAGATTTATGATATCCTTTTTTACGAAAGGTTGGTTTTTTTTGAATGAAAAAGGGAAAAGTTTGTTCCAATACAGAAGGATTACCGCAAGAATTGCGCCAAACTGTATTACCACCAAAAACATTACGTAAAAACTGTCGCTCATTTTTAACGGAAAAAGTTCGTTGAACAGTATCATATGCCCTGTTGAACTTACCGGAAGCCATTCGGTTATTCCCTCCAAAATCCCGACAAAAAACGCCGTTAAAACATTATGCAATACAAACACCTCCGTATTTCCTCACAACCAAAATAGATTATACACCATTCGATATAATTTGTCAAAGGATTTATGTTTGACAAACAGTCTTTTTTTATTTATAATATTCTTGTATTTGAATTGTGAGTAAAAAATGACAGAAAATTCATTCTTTGAATAAAATTATATTGAAATTCAGGCCGTAATATTTATCCGGAGAAAAATATGAAACTGTTTTGCAAAAAAGATATAGTGATAATATTTATTATTTTTGCCGTGTCGTGTGTGTTGTTTTTCTTTTTCAAGACAAGGGAGGACGGAAATGTTTTTGTCGTTTCCGTAGATTCTCAAACGGTTGTAAAAGAAAGTATTTACAAAAAGGGACGCTTTGAACTTGATAACGGGGTTGTTATCGTATGCGACGGCAAAAGCGTATATTTTGAGGAATCGGATTGTAAGGATAAACTTTGCATAGGCATGGGGCATCTGTCTCACAGTGGGGATTGGGCTGCCTGTCTTCCCAATAAGACTTTTTTAAAAGTTCTTGAATGAGGAGTACCGAGATGAAAAAGAATTTGCATCTTGCACAGACATCGTTGCTTTTTGCATTATGTATTGTTTTGAATTTTGCTGAAAGTACACTGATACCTCTTTCGGTATATCCGGGAATTAAAATAGGTCTTTCAAATCTTCCCGTTATGTTTTCTCTTTTATGCCTGACGCCTTCCGTGACGCTGAGTCTTGTTGTTTCAAAATCTGTTTTTGCTTTCATAACAAGAGGTGTCAGTGCCGGATTGTTGAGCTTTTTCGGAGGAATAATGTCCGTAAGTGTTATGTATATAATTAAAAAGTGTTTTAAAGGAAATGTATCTCTTGTTTGTACGAGCGTATTCGGAGCCGTTTTTCATAACATCGGACAGCTTATCGGTGTCGCTTTTCTTTGGGGAAGTTTTGGCGTTTTTTCACTTTCTCCGATACTTTTGATATCCGGAATTGTTTTCGGTATACTGAATGCCCTGCTTGTCAAATACACTTTGCCTTATTTTGAAAAAATCGGAGGTTAGTTTGAAAAAGCTCCTGTTTTTGCTGTTGCTCTCGCTTTTTGTATTCTCTTCGCTTTTTTCCTGCGGGAAAAGAAACTATTCGGAGTGTCGCTACGGTCTGTTCGATACTTTCGTACAGATTGACGGAACTTTTGAGTCCGAAGAAAAATTTGAAGAAATATCTTCTCTTGTATATGATACCTTGTACTATTACTCGTCTCTTTTAAACGCCTATGAAGATTGTGATATTACGAATTTAAAAGCGGTAAACGAAAGCGGTGGAGAGACGCTGGAAATAAACGGAGATTTATATGATTTTTTGCTTTTTTTGAAAGATACCGAAAAAAAGACCGACGGAGCGTGTGCACCGTCGATGGGAACGGTTACAGCCACCTGGAAAAGCTTTATAAACGGCGAAAGCGATACCGTCCCCACGACTGAATTTCTCAAGCAGTGTGCCTCACACGCTGATTTTGATACGGTTATTTTACAGGAAAATCCGTACAGAGTAACCTTGAGCGATCCGGAATTGCGTATTGATGCGGGAGCGGTCGCTAAGGGTTGGGCAGCCGATCGATTGAAAGAAATTCTCAAGCAACGCGGAGTGGAAAACCTTTTGGTGAATTTGGGTGGGAATGTCATTGCTATCGGCTCAAACGGAAATTCGGATTGGAATATAGGAATAAAAAATCCCGACGGAGGAATTTTTACGGCTGTGGAAGTTTGCGATATGTCGGTTGTTACGAGCGGAGTTTACGAAAGAGGCCGACTTTTTGACGGAATTCTGTATCATCATATAATATCTCACCAAACGCTTTTTCCGCCGGTATATTATATTTCGGTTACGGTTATATCTCCCTCGTCGGCCGAAGCCGATATGCTTTCTACCGCACTGTTTGTGCTCCCGTATGAAGAGAGCGAAGAATTGTTGAAAAAATTCCCCGATGCTTGTGCCATGTGGGTATGCGAAAGCGGAGAACGGTATTATTCGGATAACTTTCCGGTAAAATAAGGGGCAGACCTGAAGTTTTCGGTTTGCCCCTTATTTTTAATTTATCGAATATCCGTTTTTACTTTTTTCGATTGAAACGCTGTAAAACATTTCGAAAGCACGCGACATATACTCTGTGTCAATCGCTCCGGCAGTTTCCGACGATGAATGCATCGAAAGAACCGACGCACCTACATCAACGCACATAACCGAAACCTTTCCCTGAACAATATGTCCCAGAGTCGTTCCGCCGGGTATATCGGAACGGTTAGCATAAATTTGACACGGTACCTGAGCTGTTTTTGCAATTTCGGAAAAGATTGCCGCGGAAAGTGCCGTCGTGGTATAACGCTTTTGAGAATTGTATTTTATAGCTATCCCTTCATTTAGGAGCGGTGCGGTGTTTTTGTCAAAAAGTTCCGGGTGATTTGGGTGAAGAGAATGTGCGGCGTCGGCACTTACAAAAAAGCTTTGTGCCAATGAAGAAAAATGTTCCTCTCCGGTTTTTCCCAATGCAAAACTTATGCGTTCGAGAGTGTTTGAAAGAAGATCCGATGCGGCTCCGCTTGTCCCTCCGCTGCCTATTTCTTCGCCGTCAAAGACAGCCATTACGGGAACAGCCGTACTTTCGTCACTGTTTAAAAATCCGGCAAGCGATGCAAATACCGACTGTAAATTATCAAGTCTCGGACAGGATATAAATTCATCGTTTTCTCCCCAGACCGTACCTTTTCCGTACGGAACAAGATATAAGTCGTGAGAAAGAATTTCTTCCGGCATGACCGACAGACTTTTTGCAATACGACAAAGAGCATCGGAAGAATTTTTTAATCCGTACATAAGATACATATCGACAGACGGATTTGTTTCCTGCTTTGTTGAGAAATGAGGCGGAATACGCGGAATAATGCCAAAGTTGTCAATTTTTACAAGTCTTTCGGAAATTCCGTAATCCTCCGACAAAACGACATTTCCCGCAAGCGTTAACGGAATGTCGAAAAAGCTGTCGGAGATGAGGCCTCCGTATTTTTCAACCGAAAGTTTCTTTATTCCGAGAGTTTCTTCTTTGAAATCAGGCTTTAATTTTAATGACGGACTGTCGCAGTGAGAGAGTATTGCGTGAAATGAAACGCTTTCAGCCTCCGGAACCCGAAAGGCAATGAGCGAAGAATTGTCCCGTGTTACAAAATAGCGTCCGCCGTTTTCCAAAGCCCACTGTTCGTTTTCGAAAAGCTCTTCATACCCCTCTGCAAATAAACGGCTTTTTAAGTTATGAATAACAAAATGCGAGGTAGGAGACGATTCGATAAAATCAAGTAATTCTCTGTTTATTTGCCTGTACATAATTTATACCTCTTTGGAAAGTTTTCTGTAATAGGAAAAATGTGCAACAACACATCTGTCCCTTTGTGTTTCGATATCCGTACCGCGTATTATTATACCGTTTCTGCTCATAAGTTCGGAAATATTTATCTCATATACATTGCCTTGAAAAACCGTTTTACCCTCACAGCAAAGGATAAACAGATTGTCTTTCATCGATATACTTCCGGATTTGCCTATAAGTATTTCTTCACCTTCGATTCTTTCCGTAACGGATTCTATAACGAGGTTATTAAATTTTTCGGCTTGAGCGAGTTTGTATTTTTTTGAATTTTCTTTTTTCCCGAAAAGTCCCATTCTTTCTCCTTTTTGTAAAAAACGAAAGAAAGACTTTCGTCTTTCTTTCGATGCCCTTTCAAAAATGTTTCATCGATTTTTAAGAAAAAATAATTTCTTTGAAAGACCGATTTTTTAAAAATTGCATATTTTTTGCTTATAAAACTTTTGACAGAAATTCTCGAAGTCTGGGATTTTGCGGATTGTTGAAAAATTCTTCGGGAGTTGCCTGCTCCGTTATGAGACCGCCGTCAATGAAAAATACACGGGAACCGACTTCGCGTGCAAAACCCATTTCATGAGTTACAACGACCATTGTCATTCCCTCGCCGGCAAGTTCACGCATGAGTTCCAAAACTTCTCCGACCATTTCGGGATCAAGAGCCGAAGTGGGTTCATCAAACAGCATAACATCGGGATTCATCGCGAGGGAACGCACTATGGCAATTCTCTGTTTTTGTCCTCCCGAAAGCTGTGACGGATACGAAAAAGCCTTGTCTGCAAGACCTATTCTTTTTAAAAGAGAATTGGCTCTTTCCTGTGCCTCTTCTTTTGACGCAAGTTTTAATTTTACCGGAGACAAAGTAATGTTGTCCATGATGGTAAGGTGCGGAAAAAGATTGAAATGCTGGAAAACCATACCCATTTTTTCACGGACTTTATTTATGTTTACATTTTGGGCGTTTATTACCTTTCCCTCAAACCAAACTTCGCCGGATGTCGGGGATTCCAATAAGTTCAGGCATCGCAGGAATGTGCTCTTTCCGCCGCCTGACGGGCCGACCACAACCACGACATCTCCGCTGTTAATTTCGGCATTAATTCCGTCAAGTGCTTTTACTTTGCCGTTAAGATAATGCTTTTTTAAATTTTTTGTACGGATAAGGGCTTTATCAGCGTTCATTTTGGCGAAGTCTCCTTTCGAGAAGTCTGACGAAATAGGTAAGTACCATAACTATTACCAAATATACAAGAGCAACGGCTATGAGCGGCATATACGCCGAAAAAGTTCTTCCCCGTATAATTTCTCCCGCTTTTGTAAGATCCATAACACCTACATAACCGGCAACGGAAGTTTCTTTTAAAAGTACTATAAACTCGTTGCACAAAGTAGGAAGAATAGCTTTAAATGCCTGAGGTAGAACTATGTACCACATCGTTCTCGTATAATTAAATCCGAGCGAGCGTCCCGCTTCAAACTGACCGTTGTCGACCGATAAAATTCCGCCTCTAAATATTTCGGCCACATATGCTCCGGAATTTATACCGAAGGCAATGGCGGATACTGCCAGCCCGTTTCGCCACGATGCAAATATAACGAAATAAAATATCAAAAGCTGGACAACTACCGGCGTACCTCTTATAACCGTTAAATATATTTGACATATTCCGTTGAAAAATTTTAAAAAGAAATATCCGACACCGCCTTTTTTCTTAAGCTCTTCGTGATTTTTGTCGTAAGTTGACCGAACGACCGCCACCACAATTCCGATAACAATACCTATTATGAGAGCAAAGAAAGTTATCTTAACTGTTGCCAGCAAGCCTTTTGCAAGCGACTTCCACCTGTCAGCTTTTATAAAATTTTGATAAAAATCGTCTTTAAAGTCACTAATCCATAAATTTATACTTTTTGTGAGGGAATCAATCAGAGATTTCATTAATTGTTTATCTGTCCTTCCAAATATTTTGTCTTTTTACAAAGTCAGGGACATCCTCGGACTGAAGATGTCCCTGTAAAATCACACTGAAAATTATTCGGCGGGAATATACTTTTTGACGATTCTGTCGACAGTTCCGTCTTCTTTCAATTCCGCAAGTGCCTTGTTAACTTCGTCGAGAAGTTCGGAGTTATTTTTGGAAATTGCTATTGCGTAATCTTCATCAGCCCATGTTGCGTCGAGAATCTTGAGTCCTTCGTTTTCTTTAACATAAGATTTTGCGGGTTCGTTGTCAATAATTACGCACTGTACTTTTCCCGTTTTGAGAGCTTCGACAGCTTCTGTTCCCGACTTGTACGCAATAACCGCGTCTTCGCCGTAACCACCGTTTTTCGGTGTATCCGAAGCGTAAATATGACCTGTCGTACCCTGTTGAACTCCGATTTTAACTCCGTCGTTGCCTATATCGTCAAGAGATTGAACATCTCCGTCTTCCTTAACGATAACAACCTGAATACCTTTTGCGTATGTATCCGTGAAGTTGACATTTTTAAGTCTGTCTTCGGTAACAGTCATACCTGCCATACCGATGTCGTATTTGCCTGTCTGGACACCGTTTATAATGGAGTCGAAGTCTACATCTTCAACTACAAGTTCACGGCCGAGCTTGTCGGCAATTGCCTTAGCAATTTCGATATCAATGCCCTGAAATTCATCGCCTTCTTTATATTCGTAAGGAGGAAATGTTGCATTTGTTGCCATGATGAGCTTTGTATCGTCTGAATCGTCACAGGAGACGAGGAAAAGCACACCTGTCAAAACAAATGAAAGTGCCAATAAAAGTGTTATAATTCTTTTCATGATTAATCCCTTTCAAAATATGTATTGGTTTCCACCGAGCATAATTATACAACATAACTGCATAAAAAATCAATACTTTTTTAAATATTTTTGCTTTTTTCCTTTAATTGCGACCTGAACGGGTAAATTATATTGCTTTTCGTTAACAAAATTTTGTGCTTTTTAAATTTTTGTTGAAATTAAAACATAAAAATGCTATAATGTCTATGTAAAGGAGAGTGAACATATTGACTTTTACTTTCAAAGGCGGGCTTCACCCGGAAGAAAATAAAATTACGGCAAAAGTCCCCATAGAACAGATGACGTCTCCAGATGTTGTTTCAATATCAATGTCGCAACACATCGGCGTACCGTGTACACCGACGGTAAAAGTCGGAGACAGAGTTTTAAAAGGTCAGTGTATAGGAGACAGCGATGCAGGTCTTTCCTGTCCTGTTCACTCAAGTGTTTCGGGAACTGTCGTAAAAATCGAAGACAGAGTAAATTTTAACGGCACCAAAGTTAAATATGTAATAATTCAAAATGATTACGAGGAAGAGTTTGCATCGTCTGTTGTACCATTTGGGGAAATAACGCAAGAAGTCGGCTGTGAGGAAATTGTAAGCCATATAAGAAATTGCGGAATAGCGGGAATGGGCGGAGCGGTGTTTCCGACGCATTTCAAAATCGGAAGTGCACAGGGCAGAGTTGACAAGCTGATAATAAACTGCTGTGAATGTGAACCGTATATTACGGCAAACCACAGGCTTATGCTCGAAAGTCCGAAGGATATAATCGGCGGTGCCGAAATCGTAATGAGAGCGTTAAAACTCAAAAAGTGCGATATTGCCGTTGAAGATAACAAACAAGATGCCATTAGGAAAATGGAGAGAGAAGCACGGCGGCACAAAAATATAAGAATTTGCACAATGAAAACAAAATATCCGCAGGGAGACGAAAGACAGCTCATTTACGCACTTGACAAAATCGAAATTCCTTACGGAAAGCTTCCCGCCGATGTGGGACGCATTGTTATAAACGCAGAAACAAGTGCAGCGATAAGCAGAGCTTTTTTAACGGGTATGCCCTTAATTGAAAGAATAATAACGGTTACGGGAGGAGTTGTCTCTCCGAAAAATCTCAGAGTCCCTCTCGGCACCTCAGTTTCGGATATAATCGGTTTTTGCGGCGGATATAAAGGAACTCCGAAAAAAATAATCAGCGGAGGACCTATGATGGGGCAGGCTGTTTGGGACGAAAACACAGCTGTTTCCAAAGGCACATCTTCTCTGATCGTTATGACCGAAAATGAACCCGAAATGCCTCACGGCAATTGCATACATTGCGGAAAATGCGTCGAAGTCTGCCCAATGCGTCTTATGCCGTGCTATCTTGCAATGTTTTCTCAAAATTCCGATATAGATTCTCTTAGGGAATTCGATGTTATGTCTTGCGTTGAATGCGGATGCTGTACATACCGCTGTCCTGCGGGTGTGCCGATTGTTCAATACATCAGGAACGCCAAGAGTAAAGTTAAACAGTCTATGTGAAAGGAAAAGGAATATCATATGTCATTGCTGAAAGTTACTTCTTCACCGCACATCAGACATGAGGATACAACCTCATCGATAATGAGAGATGTAATCATTGCACTTCTTCCCATGCTCTTTTTCGGTGTTTTTATGTTCGGATACCGTGTCTTGTTCTTGACGGCGGTTTCTGTTCTTTCCTGCGTATTAAGCGAGGGAATATACAACAAACTCATGAAAAAAGCTTCGACATTGAAGGATCTGTCGGCGGTTGTCAGCGGTATTTTGCTTGCATACAATCTTCCCGTAACCGCTCCGGCATGGCTTGCGGTTGTCGGCGGAGCTTTTGCTATGATTGTAGTAAAAGGGCTTTTCGGAGGTATAGGGAAAAATATAGTAAATCCCGTTTTGGCGGCGAGAATTTTTCTTTTTTCTTCATGGCCTACATATATGGGTGCGGGTGCTTTTCCCGACACTCAAACAAAAGTCAATTCTTTTTCTTTCGGTGCGGTGTCTTCTTCACCCGATGCAATATCGGGAGCGACGGCACTTGCCGAACTTAAAAGCGGAACAATTCCGCAAATTTCTCTTGCCGATTTGATTGTCGGCAAGACTCCGGGCTGCATCGGGGAAGTATCTTCAACGCTGATAATTTGTGCGGGATTGTATCTTTTGGTTCGTAGGGTGATAACATGGCACATTCCCGTATCGTTTGTGTCAACGGTTGCGGTTTTGTCGTTTTTGCTTGCACCGAGCACAGTTTCTTCTTCACAATTCATGCTTTATGAGATATTTTCCGGAGGACTGATTCTCGGAGCTGTGTTTATGGCTACCGATTATGTAACTTCCCCCGTAACAAAAGGCGGAAAGATAATTTTCGGTATCGGGTGCGGACTGATTACCGTGTTTATTCGGATTTTCGGAGGATATTCGGAGGGAGTATCTTTTGCGATACTTATTATGAATTTATTCGTTTGGTATCTCGACAGAGCTTTTAAACCGACAAAATTCGGAGGAGGGAAAAAGAGTGCAAAAATATAAATTTTTAAAACCGGCTCTTGTTCTCGTTATCATAACTTTGATGAGTGCTTTTTTGCTTTCCTTTGTAAATTTCATAACAGCAGACAGGATTGAAAAAAACAATGTTCAAAAGAAGCTTGAGGCGATAGAGATGATTTTTCCGTCCATGTCGAAGTTTGAATCTGTTGAAAATCCTTCATATCCGTCCACCGTGTCCGATGCGGGAATTGTTTTTGATTTTGACGGAAATGTTTTGGGATATTACGCCGAAACATCTCCGACCGGACTTAACGGCAGCATTTCCATGATTGTCGGAGTTGATTTTGACGGAACTATTGTAAAAACCGTTTGCCTTTCGTCATCGGAAACGCCCGGATTTGGTACGAAGGCAACCGATGACTCTTATCTTGAAAAATTCAAAGATGTCAAAAGCGTAGATACGGTCGATACGATTTCCGGTGCAACCGTCTCTTCAAAGGCCGTAAAACTCGGAATAAGCGAGGCTTGTACTGCCGTGAGTATGCTTACGGAGGAAAAGTGATGAAAAAAGAACAACTTAAAAAAATTGTTTCCGACGGAATTTTGTATAAAAATCCCATTCTCGTTCAGCTGCTCGGAACCTGTGCAACACTTGCCACAACGACTTCGGTAAAAAACGGAATAGCGATGGGACTTTCCACGACGGCTGTGCTTGTGTGTTCAAATCTTTTTATATCTCTTTTGCGTAAATTTATATGCAAAGAGGTTAGAATTGCCTCTTATATCGTTATCATTTCGGGATTTGTTACGGCGGTGGAACTTCTTATAAAAGCTTTTTTGCCCGAAATAAACGAAACTCTCGGAGTTTTTATTCCGCTTATAGTGGTCAACTGTATTATACTTTCCCGTGCTGAAAGTTTCGCTTCAAAGAATAAACCTTTGCCTTCGGTTCTCGACGGACTCTTTATGGGGCTGGGATTTACAATGGCACTTGTACTTGTTTCGGCAATACGCGAGATACTCGGTGCGGGTACTTTTTTCGGTAAAAGAGTTTTTTCTCTTTCATTTGAACCGGCACAAATATTTGCCGCATCGGCAGGGGCGTTTTTCACTCTTGCGTTTGTGATTGCGGCGGTAAATAAGGCACTCTCTTTGCTTGAAAAAAAGCACGGAAAGGAGAAATAGAATATGGCTGTAAAAGAACTTTTGCTTATTGCGTTTGCCGCAATAGTTACGGAAAATTTCATATTTTCGAGGTTTATGGGCATATGTCCTTTTCTGGGAGTTTCCGAAAAGCCCTCGACTGCATTGGGTATGGGATTTGCGGTAATGTTTGTTATGACGGTTTCGTCGGCTCTTACATGGGTGGTTTACACTTATGTTTTGTTGCCTCGTGACCTCGTGTATCTTCAAACAGTGGCGTTTATACTGATTATAGCCAGCCTTGTCCAAATCATAGAGATGTTTTTAAAAAAGTTTATACCTGTTTTGTATCATGCACTCGGTGTGTATCTTCCGCTTATCACAACAAATTGTGCGGTACTCGGTGCGGCGTTGCTCAATATTCAAAACGGATATAATTTTCTGCAATCGGTAACTTTCGGATTTTCCGCCGCTGTCGGTTTTACGGTCGCTATGCTCATATTTGCGGGAGTCCGTGCAAGATTGCGTTTTGCCGAACCGCCAAAGTCTTTTCGCGGAGTTCCGATTTTGCTTGTTTCCGCAGGGCTTATAGCCATGGCGTTTTCCGGATTTTCGGGAATTTCTCTTTAACGGGAGGTACTGATGAACGAAATTATAACGGCTGTCATGTGGTTTTTACTGCTTGGAGGAATACTCGGAGTAGCACTTTCTTTTGCCGCAAAATTTTTGTCTGTAAAAGAAGATCCGAGAATTGAAAAAATAATGAATAAATTGCCGAACGCAAACTGCGGAGGCTGCGGGAAAGCGGGATGTGCGGCAATGGCCGAATGTATTGCCGAAGGCAAAGCCTTTCCGAAAGACTGTACTGTCGCAGACGACATATGTATTGAGGAAATATCCGAGATTATGGGTATTAAATCAGAAAAAAAAGAAAGGCTTTGTGCCCATGTTATGTGTGTCGGAACGAATAATTCCGCAAGAAAAAAATACATTTACGAAGGTATTCCGGATTGTTCGGCAGCAGAAAAACTTTTCGGCGGTGAAAAAATTTGTATTAGCGGATGTCTTGGATTGGGCACCTGCATTTCAGCCTGCAAATTCGGTGCATTGAAAACGGTTGACGGCTGTGCTGTTGTTGACAGAGAGCTTTGTCGAGGGTGCGGAGCCTGCGTTGCGGTATGCCCGAGAAAAATAATAAAGCTTTTGCCGTATGAATCCGTTTTTGCCGTTTCCTGTTCCGATAAGGAAAAGGGTGCTGTTACGAAAAAATATTGCGATGCAGGCTGTTTGGGCTGTAAACTGTGCGAAAAAAATTGTGATGTTTCGGCAATAAAAGCCGAAGGCGGATTGGCTTTGATTGATTACGCGAAGTGTAACAATTGCGGTAAATGTGCCGAAGTGTGTCCCTCCGGAATAATTCGCAGGATTGACGGTAAGTATACCGTGTTAAAAACAGTATTATGAAACAATATTTTTAAAAGTGTGGACAAACCGATGTTATTCGTGTATAATTATGTTGAGAAATAAGAAAAATCCATGCGACAAATGTTCGCATGGATTTTAGGTACGATTTTATTGTGCATCTGTTTCGATTTCCGCTTGTTGTTCAAAATATGCTGAAAGCACTTGCTTTTCAACCTGTGTGCGAAATTCCGCATTAATGGGGTGGGCAATGTCTCGGTATGTTCCGTCGGCATTCTTTCTGCTGGGCATCACAATAAAGAATTTCTCATTTGCATAGATAACTTTGATGTCATGAACAGCAAATTGATTGTCAAAGGTAACAGAGACCACCGCTTTCATAGGCCCGTCCTCAAATACTTTTCTGATTTTGATATCTGTGATCTGCATTTTCCTTTCTCCTTTGTTGTTTTATATCGGTGATTATACTCATATTATTTTACATGGTAGGGTAAAAAATGTTAACAGAGCGTAAATTTATTCGTTTTTTTGAAAAAAGCGAAAAAAAAATATTGATACTCGGCATAGGCGGTGTCAGTATGTCTTCAATCGCACTTATGCTGCAAAAACAAGGCTGTGCCGTATGCGGATATGATGCCGTGCCGGGCATTTTTACAGATTTGGTCATATCACATTCGATACCGGTTGTATTTTCGGAAGATGAAATTGTCACGGACGATATATGCTGTGCCGTATATACTTCTGCCATACGGGAGGATTCTTCGATTATTCGCAGACTTCGCGAAAACGGCATTGAATGTGTGGTAAGAGCGAAGTTTTTAGGAGAACTTATGAAATCCTTTGAAAACCGTATAGGAATATCGGGAACACACGGGAAATCAACCGTGAGCGGTATGACGGCGTCCGTTTTTATGGAGGCTTTAAGGGATCCGACTGTGATGATAGGCGCGGGACTTTCGGGGCTTGAAGGCGGTTTCAGAGCAGGTGACACAAAAGATTATATTTTTGAAGCTTGCGAGTATCGCGATTCGTTTCTTTCTTTTTTTCCCACAATATCGGTTGTTCTGAATGTTGAACTTGATCATACGGATTATTTTAAAAATATTCGTCAGATGAAAGACAGTTTTCTTAAATTTATGAATATGGCTGCCGACAGTGGCGGAGTTGCGGTTGTCAATTACGATAATGAAAATGCGAAAGACTGTGCCGAAAGGTGTTCCGGAAAGGTATTTTCTTTTTCGTCCCGTGACAAAAACGCCGACGCTTTTGCGGATAATATTGTTTTCAATCAAGGGAAACCGTCATTTGATGTTATAATAAAAGGCAGAAAATTTGTTTCTCTTTCATTGTCCGTTTTCGGAAAATTTCAAGTCGAAAATGCTCTTGCGGCTGTCTGTGTTGCATACATTTCGGGCATTGCTCCGTGTTATGTGGAAAAAGCTTTGACGGAGTATACGGGAGTTGCGAGAAGATTTGAATTGAGAAAATTTTTCAACGGTGCCGAAATCCGTGACGATTACGCACATCACCCAGATGAAATACGGGCAACGCTTGCGGCGGCAAAAAGTGCCGGATACCGCCGCGTGTTTGTAGCTTATCAGCCTCACACATATTCACGCACGCACGATTTGTTTGACGATTTTGCAAAATCGTTTGACGATTGCGACGAAGTTGTGTTCGCCGACATATATGCCGCCCGTGAGAAAAATACTTTTGAGATAACATCAAAAGCACTTGCCGAAGCAACTCCGAACGGAAAGTATGTTGGCACATTTGCCGAAATTTCACAATATTTTAAGAAGAAACTTAAAGACGGAGACCTCCTCGTGATTATGGGTGCGGGAGATATCATAAATTTGGAAATATAAAAAAATCCGAACTCTTGTGAAAGAGAGTTCGGATTTTTTATGTCAATTACATCGAAAATGAAACATTTTTTGAAAAATATGTTGTATTTTTTGAAATATATGGTATAATTTAACCAATGTTTAATGTAAAATGCGATAGAGTTCGCAAATGTATGCGAATATGCAAAAAAATAGCAAAAAGGAGTTGTTTGTATGAAGTGTATAGTGAACGGAAAGGTCGTTCTGAAAGATCGCGTTGCTGAGGATCTTGCAGTTGTTTTCGATGAAAAAATCGAAAAGATATGCTCTGCCGGAGAAGTTTCTTCCGATTGTGAAAAAATCGATGCAGGCGGGAAATTTGTCGCTCCCGGACTGGTTGATATGCACATTCACGGATATCTCGGCCGAGACGCTTCCGACGGAGATGTTGACGGAATGCGTGTAATGGCGGAAGGAATAATCAAGAACGGTGTTACCGCATGGTGCCCGACCACAATGACTGTTTCAAAAGCCGATATCGAAAAAGCATTCGATGTTGCACGCACATTGAAAAACAGCAAAGAATATTACGGTGCAAGAATTTTGGGTGTCAACAGTGAAGGACCTTTTATCAATCCTTCAAAAAAAGGTGCACAGGCCGAAGAGCATATTTTGCGTCCGGACGGGGAGTTTATAAAGCGTCATTCGGACATTGTTAAATTGTTTACGGTTGCACCCGAAGTTGACGGAGCTCTTGAATGTATTGAAAAAGTTTCAAAAGAAACCGATGTGCTTATTTCAATGGGGCATACCAATGCTACATTCGAGCAGGCAAATCTCGGAATTGAAAAGGGAGTGAGACACGCTACTCATTTGTTTAATGCTATGACCGCACTCACTCACCGCAGTCCCGGAGTTGTCGGTGCGGCACTTGCAAACGATAATGTTTCCACAGAACTTATAGCCGATACTTTCCATGTAAATGCAGGTCTTTTCGGACTTGTTGCGAAACTCAAAGGAGATAAGCTTTGTCTTATAACCGACTGTATAAGAGCGGGAGGAATGGCTGACGGAGATTATGATTTAGGCGGACAGATTGTTCACAAAGAGGGAATTAAGTGCCTTTTGTCCGACGGAACTATCGCGGGAAGTGTGCTTACTCTCAATAAGGCTGTATACAATCTTTGGGCGAATACCAATCTCGATGTATGGCAAGCGGTAAGGTGTGCGAGCCTTAATCCCGCCGAAGTACTCGGTGAAGCCGATGAAATAGGTTCAATCGAAATAGGCAAACGAGCCGATTTGATTATTGCCGACGAAAAATTCAATATTGAAAAAACAATACTCGCAGGACAGATAAGATATAACAGATAAGGAGAAAAATTATGATTACCGCAAAACTCGAACCTGAATTTATGCCGATGGCAAAAGTAATAAACGATTATAAGGAGGCTGTTGCGGCTTCCGAAAACCCGCAGAAAATTATTATTTCCGTTGAGAGAACAAAAGGACTTGTTGCCGAATATCCGCTCGATATTTACCGTGAAGGCACAGGACATGACGAAGAAAACTATGCAATTGCCGAAAGAATTATAAAAACTCTTCTTTGGGCAAAAGGCGGATTTAAAGTTTATATTGCCGGTTCACGCTATGTTTACGAACGCATTGCCGACGATTACAGAATCGGAGGAGCACGCGAATTCGATTTTAACTTTATGGCAAGAGTATATGAGAGACCTTTTGAAGTCGTTTATGTAGAGAATACGGCAGACGCTCCAGCCGCAAACGATTCTTCTTCACCCATAGGCCGTCATTTAGACGGTTGCCGTATCGGTTTTGATGCGGGCGGATCCGACCGTAAAGTTTCGGCAGTCGTCAACGGAGAAACGGTTTATTCGGAAGAAGTCGTTTGGTTCCCGAAACTTCAAAGCGACCCCATGTATCACTATGAAGGAATATTAAATGCCATGAAGACTGCGGCAAGTCATATGCCCAGAGTTGACGCTATCGGTGTTTCTTCGGCGGGCGTTTATATTGACAATAAAATCATGGTTGCATCTTTGTTTCTTAAAGTTTCCGATGAAGATTTTGAGAAAACAGTTAAAAATATGTATATAAATGTTGCCAAAGAAATAGGTGATGTTCCCGTTGAAGTTGCAAACGACGGTGATGTTACGGCACTTGCCGGAGCAATGAGCCTTGAGGATAACAATGTTATCGGAGTTGCAATGGGTACTTCCGAAGCGGCAGGTTATGTTGACAGTGAAGGAAATATTACCGGTTGGCTTAACGAATTGGCATTTGCACCTGTCGATTTTAACCGCGGTGCTATGGTCGATGAGTGGAGCGGAGATTACGGATGCGGAGTAAAATATTTTTCACAGGACGCTGTTATCAAATTGGCACCCCGTGCCGGTATAGAACTTGACGAAAGTCTTTCTCCCGCAGAAAAATTAAAAGTTGTTCAGTCGCTCATGGAAAACGGTGATGAAAGAGCCTGCGATATTTATGAAACAATCGGTACCTACTTCGGATATACCATCGCGTATTATTCCATGTTTTACGATATCAAGCATGTTCTCATAATGGGACGCGTAACTTCCGGACGCGGAGGACAAATCCTTCTTGAGCAGGCACAAAAAGTTCTTGAATGTGAATTTCCGAAACTTTCCGAAAAGGTTCAACTTCATATTCCCGACGAAAAAGCCCGTCGTGTAGGTCAGTCTGTTGCTGCGGCATCTCTTCCGAAAATCAGCTGATTAAAATTTATTGGATTTCTTAAGCAAAAAAGGTTTTGACTTTTCAAAGTCAAAACCTTTTTGCATAATGCGTTAAATGTCATATCCGTTATTTTTGGGATTTGGACATTATGCTTTTGATTATTTGCCGATTATTACTGTCAATGTTCCCGAAATAGTGCTCCGTACAGATACAAACCCCGTCCGAGTTGTCGCCATTACGCAGGATAGTGCTTGTAGTCCGTGTTCACTTAAATAATCTTTAAAACTAAAACATAGAGTGTAATACAAAAAATATTAATGCTCTTATTTTTTTTATTTAAAAAATAAGAAAAGTATGGTATAATACACGCAGAAAGTCTTGCGAAGCAAGTCTTTGGGGTTCACCCTTTGTGTGCTTACGCACACACTGCGTTATTGACGGCTGCGTAAAAATGCCCTTGCAAGCAAGCATTTTTACTTATGGTATAATAAAAAATGAGATGCGGTAAAGGAGTATTTACAATGAGTATAGAAGAAATAAAAAAATTAGGTAAAAATAAATGTGATGAAAACTTTGATAAGTTAATTCATATGTATAATGACGATTCTTTTTCTGTGGAAGAAAAAAGAGAGATTGTTTCTTCTATCGGAAGGCAAAACGATATTGAAAGAATATATGATTTTATTAAAAAAAATATGTTTGAAAAAAATTATATGGACATCATATATCAAATGTTTAGGACAACTCTTGTATATTATGACAAGTATCCGCAATTTAAAGAGTTGTGCGAAAAAATGAAATCGCATTATCAAAATGAAATTATGGATAAAATGTATGAATATAAACTTGCATCACGATTTGATAAAAACAGATTGCATGACAGTTCTATTACTTCTCCTAAATTACTAATCGGAGATAATTTGGAAAATTTGAAAAAAATAAAAGACGGAGATATAAATTTAATTTTTACTTCTCCACCTTATTACAATGCACGCGAATATAGCGGATATATAAATTATAAAAAATATTTAGATGATTTAAAACAAGTTTTTATTGAGTGTAACAGAGTTCTTCAAGATGGACGGTTTATTATTGTTGATGTTTCGCCCGTAATTACAAAAAGGCCGGGACGCGAATATGCTTCTATCCGTTATCCGATCCATTTTGATTTACATAATGTCTTATTAGAGGCAGGTTTTCATTTTATTGATGAAATAATATGGGAAAAGCCGGAGCCTTCGGTTCCTAATAGGATTGGAGGATATGTCCAAACGAAAAACCCTTTAGCATATAAACCCAACTGTGTTACCGAAAGCATTATGGTATATAGAAAAAATTGCGATTTTTTACTTGATAAAAACATAAGTAAATATACATCAAAAGAAAATTATTTGCCAAACGACGATAAAATCGACCGTTCAAACATATGGAAAATCGCACCTGCAAGCAGTAAGGATCACCCTGCTGTATTTCCCGATGAATTATGCAAAAGGATTTTAAAATATTACTCTTTTAAAGGAGACGTCGTTCTTGATCCATATGCAGGTATAGGAACTTTCGGAAGAGTTGCTTATAAAATGGGACGAATTCCCGTTATGTGTGAAATAAACGAAAAATACATAAATGTTATGAAGGAAGAAAAATATTATGATGACATTTCAACGCCAGGTAATTGACAATACGGTTGATAAATTACTAAAAGGAGAAGATTACAGAGAGGAAGTCGTTAATTCTATAAATGCTAATTTTTTTGATTTTGCCATTTCGTTTTTTAAAGAAATTGTCGCAGCCAAACTTAATTCACAAGAAATTAGTCTTGAATGGTATAAAGACCATTTCATAAACAACGAAGGCTTTAACCCGGTTGAAAATGCTATTTATGCCGGAGTGAATAAAAAAACTATTACTAACATTTACGGAAGAGCAACAAAAAATGTTATCTTAGATGTTGCAAATACAAATTTTGATTATTTGGCTTCTATGATTAATGAATTAAAACAGGATACTACAGATGAAATTGGTATATCAATAAAATTAACATACCGTAATGTATATGTTGAACTTAATCTGGCTGAAAGTTTGCTTGTCATAAATGCTTTGGCAACAAAAAAAGCCGCTATTAGAGGAGGTGCTTGGAGCTCGATAGGGAAAAAGGTTGAAAAGCCGTTGGTTACTAAATTATGTGATATTTGCGGTGTCCCGAAAGAAAATATGGATAATAGTATATTTGTTAAAAATATGGAACTTGATTATGATAGAGAAGTTGATTACAAATTGTATGACAGGAATAAAAATTATATTAGAGTTGAGGTTAAACTTATGGGACGGGGCAATCCCGAAAGTGCCGATGTTATTTATGCAAGAGATACAAAATTATTTATAGCCGATACATTAAGCCAACAAAATAAAAATCAATTCAGCAGTAATAATATTCCGTATATTGAAATGAAAAACAATAATGATGTTGTCGGAGATTTTAAAAAAGCATTGGATAAATTAAATATACCGTATAATAATTGAATAGAAAAAATTAACAAAACTACATAAAGTTAAAAATTGCAGTTTTTAAATCGATATGTTAAAATTGTAAAGGGAAGATTATTTCGGATATTCGGGAGGATACAATGACTACTGTACTCATGGTGCGGCACGGCGAAAGCGATGCCAACATAAAAAATATTTTCGCGGGGGCGAAATTTGATCCGCCGTTAACCGAAAACGGAATAGAGCAGGCTGAAAGATGTGCCGAATGGCTTGTGAACAATTACAAAATAGACAAAGTGTATACCTCGCCTCTTTTAAGAGCACGCATGACGGGCGGATGCTGTGCACATCTTTTGAATATTGATGCTGAGACACGGGAAGGACTTTCGGAAATATATGCGGGAGAATGGGAAGGAATGACTTTTTCCGATATTCGCGAAAAGTACCCCGAAGAATATAATGTTTGGTCATACGATATTTCGCGTTGCGTTTGCCCCGGAGGAGAAAGCATCTTGGAAATGAGTGAGCGTGTTTTGAAAACTCTTACGGAAATTGCCGACGAAAACACGGATAAAACTGTTTTGATAGCCACTCATTATACACCTGTGCGTGCAATGCAGGCTTATTTGCAAACGGGCAATTTTGAAAATATTCAAAAAATCGGGCATATTCCCAATACATCTGTGAGTGAACTTTTTTATGACGGAAAATGGCATGCCGGCAGATTTAATATGTGCGATCATATTATGAAAAAGTAACGAAAACGGGAGAGAAAAATGGCATATATCGAAGAAATCAAGTCTATAGATTTACCGGAGCTTGAAATATTTACTCGCCTCACGGAGAATCAACTCAGAAACCGTTTAAACTCTCGGGAAGGAATGTTTATTGCGGAAAGTCCGAAGGTTATAAAAACAGCTCTTGATGCGGGTATCGTGCCGGTGTCGCTTTTGTGTGAGAGAAAACGAATGGATTTAGACGCAAAGGAAATATTGGACAGGGTTGGAGATATACCGGTTTATACGGCTCCGCGTGAGGTTTTGGCTTCGCTTACGGGATATACTTTGACACGCGGTGTGCTGTGTGCGATGAGACGGCCGAAAGTGCGGGATCCCGAAGAAATCATTGCCTTGTCAAGAAGCCGTATAGCCGTTTTGGAAAATATTACGGATTCTACGAATATGGGTGCCATATTCCGTTCGGCAGCGGCTTTGGGAATTGATGCCGTTATACTTACTCCGTCTTGTTCCGATCCGCTCAATCGCCGCTGTGTTAGGGTGAGTATGGGTACGGTTTTTCAGATACCGTGGGCATATATTTCCGACGATGTGATTTTTTGGTCCGAAAAAGGACTTGAGATGATAAATAAATACGGATTTAAAACAGTTGCAATGGCTCTTTCTCAAAACAGTATCGGTATTGACGATGAAAGACTTAAGGGGGAGAAAAAACTTGCTCTTGTTTTCGGAACGGAAGGAGACGGCCTTTCAGAGTATACAATTTCCCGGTGTGATTATGTTGTTAAAATTCCCATGTATCACGGAGTGGATTCACTTAATGTTGCCGCCGCGTCGGCACTTGCGTTTTGGGAATTGAGAGAAAAAAATATTACCGATAAGGATAAAAAGGCACGGTGAAAAAAATTCACCGTGCCTTTTTATCAGTCGGAGTATACTTTTATGGCTACTACCGACATATCATCGTGAGCTTTGAAATGAGAAAGAGAGGAAGAAAGTATTTTTTCGGCAAGCTCCGAAGCACAGAGTGAGGCGTTTTCGGCTATAATTTCCGCAAGCGGAAATGTTGAGGAACTGTCAAAAATTCCATCGGAAACGAGTATTATTGTGTCCCCGTCCTGAATTTTAATACGGGTTTCTTCAGCATAAAAATTATCTATAATTCCGGCGGGTGGAGTTTTTGAATTGATTTTATAAATTTTACCGCCGCGAAGAATGAAAGACGGGGACGCTCCGGCTTTTATGAAAGTCGCTGTTTTTTCGTACAGATCGATTTCGGCCAAATCGACGGTTGTAAAAGTTTCTCCGTCCTTTGAAATAAGCATTTGATTGAGCATTTCAACGCTTATTCCTCTGTCGTTCATGCAGGAGAGCAGTTTTTCGAGAAACACAGAGGCAAGTTTTGATGTCAGTGCGGCTTCTCTTCCGCTTCCCATACCGTCGCAAATGAGGGAATAGAACATACCTGCGTCACTTTCAAAAAACGATATTGTGTCACCGTTGGAGTGTTCTCCTCTTTTGGCACATGTGTTTTTTGCACATTCAAGTCTTATTTCCCGCCGTCTGCATAAACGCATGACATATTCTTTTCCGGTTTGTATAAACTCTGGCTCCTCAAATTTTACAAAACAAATGTTTTCAAGTGCCGACAGTAAATCGAGCGTGGAATAATGTATTTTTTCCGGATAAACTCCCGCCACATCGATAACGGTGTTTCTTCCTCCCCAAGCTTCGACAAATCTGTGAGAAATGCCGAGCTTTTTAAGAAGTTCCGAGACTTTCTTTGCGGTTTTTTCATCTTTTTGAGGCGCGTTTGCAAATTTTTCAGCCGTACTTTTCAACACTTTTGATACTGTTTTGTATTCGCCGGCAATCATATTGACATTGTTTCGGCTATAGCAATATCCGGAAATACTTCTGTTTACCGCAGAACATAGGCTTTCGGTTTTTTTGCACTGTTCGCTGAAGTATTCGGGAAAATCGTCGGGTGTCACAGTGCCTTTTTCGATAAGTGTTTTTGATACAGAGTTAAGAGCTTCGTGCGTGTCGTTCCATTTTTTGCTCCAGCACATAGCCGACACGGAGCAGGAAGCACATATACCGCTGCAGGCGGATTCGACGAATGTATAAATTTCGTCGGAAGTTAGAGGCTTATTTTTTTGTGCAACGGCAAAAAATATTTCGGATAATCCGGAGAAAGTTCCGGATATTTTTTCCAAATTGTTTTTAATGCCGTTGTATTGCAAAAGCGGACGCTTGATATTTTCCCGTTCTATATCGCTTTTTACAGGTTTTATTTTCGCCAGAATCGGCCAAAGAATGAGAAATCCCGCTACCGTTTCCGGCATTACGCTTAAAAATCCGTTTGAACCTCCGAGAAACACGGACAAGATCGCACATACGGGCACGGATGTTAAGAGTGCATACAAATCAGACGGAAAAAACAGTCCGCATAACAGTGCGTTTACGCCGAATACTGCCGCAAATACGGGAGAAGCACAAGCGGCACCCAAAACCGTTCCAGTTATCGCTCCTTCAATCGATGAGTATTTTTTTGCGACGGCAATGCTGATGCAGAATGCCGTAAGAGCGGATATCGATAAACCGATAAAATATATGTCCGATATTGCATACAGGATACAAAACATTACGGAAAGTACTCCGGCTTTGAATTTTTCGGAAGGCTTTGCAGTAATTCTTTTTACGCCTATTGCACCGTAAAGACAGGCAAACAGATATGTAAATACGGGAGTTACTGTAGCGAGGGTTGCAAAACTTACCAGAGAGAGCAGAGAATAGTCCGAAACGATTGTCAGAATACCGCCTATTACGCACGATGCGAAAAAAGATGTCATTACTTTAAAAGAGATGCGTTCATTGTACGATGCCGATGTAAGTATGCTTCGTATAACGAAAATTGCCAGAAATATAGCAAAATACAGTACCCCCGCCGTATTCATAAACATGGTGGATATAATAACCGCGCTGAGCGACAGCGATATTATAAGCTTGGGCGAGAAGAGGGCTCCTCTTTTTTTTGCTCCCGACGCACACAGTATTGCAACGGAAAGCGGATAGGCGTCTTGCCCCATTTCTACACATGACAGGAAAATTGCCAGAACCGTTAACATAATACTTGCAATGCATCTTTTTGCCTCGACTGATTTGGTAGCCGGTTTTTGCCCTGTTTCTTCCCGAAGCATATCGGAGTATTTTGAAAAAAAACTGTCTTCCAATTTCCGAATTTGCTTTATTGCCCGCTGTGAAACCGTAAATGCTTTAAGGTTCCGCATCTTTCCTGTTTCAACTCTTTTAATCTCTTCCTTTACCGTGTTTTTCATGATTTGGACCTTCCTTTTGTTTTTTTGAAAATTTTATACTTTATAGTGCAAAACATATGTCAAAACGCGACGGCAACGAAGCACTAATTTTGATATATATACAACATATAGATGATTTTTTGTCAAATATTATTGAAATATACAAAATGTATCAATCATATATTCGGTGAGATATAAAAACATTTGATATCCGTACTTGACTTTTTTGATAATTTGTTTATAATGTAGAATGTAGTATTGTATAAAAAATAGCTAAGGAGTCCAAAATGAAAAAAGTTCTTCTTTCAGTATTGTTCAGCTTTATGCTTGTTTGTGCTGTGTTTACAACGGTTTATGCCTCTGACGGATTTAGCCTTTCCTGTTCGTCGGTCGAGGAGGTGAATCCCGGAGACACACTCAGTATTGATGTTTCCGTGTCCGATATTGCGGTGCAAGGCGGAATAGAGTCGCTTGATTATGTTGTTACATACAGCGATAACCTGACTTTTTCTTCGGCTTCCGTAAAGGTAAAGCCAGACGGGTGGGATTTTTGGACACCTGTTTTGAATAATGATAACCGTACGGTCAAGATTGCTTTGGTTGACGAAGGAACAGTTTCTTCTCCGGCACTCAATGACGGAGATATTGTCGTAACGCTTTTATTTACCGTTTCCGACGGTTTTTCCGGCGGTGATACGGTAAGTCTTGAATTTTCAAAAATAAATGCTTCTCAGGCCGGTACATATAAAATTGTAACCGGAAGTGCTTGCTCCTTTTCATACACCAAATCTCAAATTGTTCCGAAAAAGCTGATCGTTACAAAGCTTCCCGCAAAAACGGTTTATACCGCAGGTCAGAAATTTTTCTCAAACGGAATGAGCGTGAGCGTTGAATATTCTGACGGGACAGTTGTTTCGGTGACGGATTATACGGTAACACCGCCCGATATGAATACCGAAGGAGTAAAAAATGTTGTACTTACATGGGGACAGCTTTCAACAGCATTTCAAATTACCGTTAATGCTCCTGCTCTTTCGGGAATCACCGTAAGTGCACCTACCAAGACCGAATATGTTGTAGGGGATAAACTCGATACAACAGGTATGACCGTTACGGCAAATTATGCCAACGGAACATCAAAAGATGTGACGGATTCCGCAACGGTAAGTCCTTCGACTTTCACCGTTGCAGGAAATATAACGGTGACGGTCGAATACAGCACGAAGAGTGCAACATTCGTTGTTACCGTCGGTGAAAAATCTTCCACAGAAATAGGAAGCGGAAGCGAAGGAACAATAAACTGGGCAATAAGCTC
>CAZLEX010000016.1:0-39156 GCA_964558655.1 uncultured Oscillospiraceae bacterium
TTTTTACAAATTTTGTCATTTTTTTAATATGTATTTTTTGTATTTTCAAACAAATACTAAATTTATTTTTTTCAAAAAAGCATTGAAGATAAAACGAAAAAGTGATATACTTTGTAAAAAAGGCAAAGGAGTAAAAATTATGCTAACTGCAAGTCCCATACAAAGCAAAGAAGAGCAGGAACGATTATGTCTCATCTGCAATATACCGTATCGTCCGAATGCATTTGCATACAGTCAAAAGGACGGAGAAAAAGTTATTGCCGTTTCTCAATTCGATGTCAATTCAAACGGAGGAATAATATACGATTTGCAAATGTGTTCGGATACCGATGAAGACATAGAAGCATTGTTTATCCTGGGAAGAGCGGTTCTGAATTTCCTGGATATCATAAAAACAGACACCTGCTTTTTCGCCGTCAAAAACGAACACGACGAAAAAATCGCAAAAATGCTCGGATTCAAAAAAAGCAACGAACAGTGGACCATTAATTTAAAGGGACTTTTTGAAAAAAAATGTCGTAATTGAGATAACAGACCGTGATACAATTTATTTGTATTTTCGCTATTATCTCAAAATTAATATATTTTGAATTTGTAACCGATCGCGTATGTTTCATCACTCTCAAGCGAAATCATATCGACATCTTTTTCTATATCGGGAATTTTTCCGTTTGAGCAAGGTAAAGAATACCACGGTTCAACGCACACATAATTTGCGTCTGAAAGAGGTTTATGCCAAAAACCGACAAATGAAAAATCTTCAAAAAAGACCTCAACGGCATATGAGCTTTTCCTTGATCTCAAAGCGGCAAAACCGCTTTTAACATTTCTGAGAAATATACCGTCTTCGTCAAACAGACTGTGATTTAACGAAAGCGTTTTTCCGTCAACCAGATTGTAGGGTTCAAATCCGCTGTTATCGTGAAAATTATGAATAATCTCAGGTGAAACTTCCTGTCCGAAATCGATATAATAATCTTCGAATTTTTCATCTGAAGAGAGCGGAATATTAAATCCGGGATGTGCACCGAGCGAAAAATACATCTTGTTGTCTCCCGTATTTTTTACAGAATATATACACGACACGCAATTATTCAAAATTTCATAAGTAATTCTGAACGAAAAGTGAAACGGATAAACATCAAAGGTATTTTCGTTATCGGTAAGCTCAAGAACAATTTTCTTATCACTCTTTTCAATTACGGAAAATTCACTCTTTCTCGCAAATCCATGACAGCCGAGCGGATATGTTTTTTCCTTATATGTATATTTCAAATCAAAAAATCTTCCGCAAACAGGAAAAAGAACAGGAGATTGCCGAGTCCAATATTCAGGATTCGGTTGCCACAAATATTCCGTGTCGTTTTTTCGATTAAAAACCGATACAAGCTCCGCTCCCATGTCGGAAATTCCGACTTTTAAAATATCGTTTTGTAAGGTATATTTCATATTATTTCCTTCCCGAAAATCAGGAGAAACATAGTTCTCCTGATTTTTGCTTTATCTTTTTTATTTTTTCAATAACAAAATAATTAATATCATGTAATATCATGCCGTAAGCCAATTCAAATTTAAACTTAATATTTGTGAATTTTAACACAAAATTCCAAATCTTTCATTCAAGTTCAAAGGCTCCGGTATAAAGCTGATAATAAACACCTTTATCTGCAATAAGTTTTTCGTGATTTCCCCGCTCGATAATGCGTCCGTGATCCAACACCATTATTACATCGGAATTCATAACAGTTGACAGACGGTGTGCGATAATAAACACCGTTCTCCCCTCCATGAGTTTATCCATACCCTGCTGGACTATTCTTTCCGTCCTGGTATCAATCGACGATGTCGCTTCGTCCATTATCATTACGGGAGGATCTGCGACCGCAGCTCTTGCAATAGCAATCAACTGTCTTTGCCCCTGAGAAAGATTTGTACCGTTATTTGACAACTCCGTATCATATCCTCCGGGCAACCTCGCAATAAAATCATCTGCTCCGACAAGTTTCGCAGCGGCTATACACTCTTCATCGGTAGCGTCCAACCGCCCGTAACGAATATTTTCCATAACCGATCCGGTAAAAAGATTTGTGTCCTGAAGAACGATTCCCAATGATCTTCTTAAATCCGACTTCTTTATTTTGTTTATATTTATGCCGTCGTATCTGATTTTACCGTCGGCTATATCGTAAAAGCGGTTGATTAGATTTGTAATCGTTGTTTTTCCCGCTCCCGTAGCACCTACAAATGCTACCTTCTGCCCGGGTTCGGCATAAAGAGAAATATCATGTAATACGGTTTTTTCGGCATCATATCCGAAATCCACTTCCGTCATGCGAACATCACCGGTTAAGCGAGTATATGTAACCGTTCCATCCTGATGCGGATGCTTCCACGCCCAAATACCTGTACGATCGTTTGTCTCTCTGAGATTATTGTTTTTGTCAAATTCGGCATTAACCAGGGTAACATAGCCGTCATCCGACTCCGACTCCATGTTCATGAGCGTAAAAATTCTTTCAGCTCCTGCCATACCCATTACAATTGAGTTAAATTGCTGTGACACCTGATTTATATTGCCGGTAAATTGTTTTGTCATATTTAAAAACGGTACAAGCATACTTATGCCGAAAGCCTGACCGGAAATACTTATATTTTTCATTCCGGAAATATAAAACAATCCGCCGACTACCGCAACAAGCACATAAAGTATATTGCCCATATTCATTATTACCGGGCCCAATATATTTGCATACGCATTGGCACGGAATGTATCTTCATACAAGTCATTGTTTATTTTATCGAAATCTTCCTGACACTGAGGTTCGTGAGAAAAAACCTTTACGACCTTCTGCCCATTCATAATTTCCTGAATGTATCCTTCTGTACGACCTATGGATTTTTGCTGACGCACGAAATATTTTGCACTTCCACCGCCTATCTTTTTTGAAAGTAACATCATGACAAAGACGCCGACAAGTATCAAAGCCGTCATCTGTACACTGAAATAGAGCATTATAATAAGAACAACGCACACGATAACACAGGAATTCAGCAACGCCGGAAAAGCTTGAGAAACAAGCTGTCTCAATGTATCGATATCATTGGTATAATGACTCATAATATCTCCGTGCTTATTGGTATCAAAATACCGTATCGGAAGATTCTGCATACCGTTAAACATTTTACAACGCATTTTGGATAAAAATCCCTGAGTCAAATATGCCATAAGCTGTGTTTGGAGTACAATAGCGACAATCGAAAGAAAATAAATGCTTATCAAGAGGAGCACCTTCGAAACAATTTCAGACTTTACTCCGTCCCAATCACCCGGGTTGCTTTCCAGCCAATTTTCAAGAGTTTCTATTATCTTTTGAATAAATAAAGACGGTATTGCCGAAGTAACTGCGGAAAACAAAATGCAAAAGATGATCAAGGGAACAAGTTTTGGGTAAAACTTAAACAAAAGTTTTATGATTTCCGACAACACGCCTAAATTCAATTTCTTTTTAGGCTTTTTTTCTGCGGTATTCATTTACTTTCCTCCCTTCATCTGCTGGTTGTAAACTTCTTTATATATGTTGCTTGATTTTATGAGATCTTCATGCTTTCCGACGGAAGCGACAGAGCCGTTATCCAGCACGACTATCATATCGGCATCTTCAACCGAAGCAATTCGCTGTGCAATTATTATCTTTGTCGTTTCCGGAATAAATTGCTTAAATCCCATACGAATCAGAGCATCCGTTTTGGTATCCACGGCACTTGTCGAATCATCGAGAATAAGAATTTTCGGTTTTCTGAGCAATGCTCTCGCTATACACAGTCTTTGCTTTTGTCCACCCGAAACATTGGTTCCTCCCTGCTCTATGTATGTATCATACTGTTCCGGAAACGACATAACAAATTCATCTGCCTGTGCAAGACGGCAAGCTTCTCTGATTTCTTCGTCGGTCGCACTTGGATTACCCCACCTTAAATTATCGTTGATGGTACCGGAGAAGAGTAAATTTTTCTGAAGAACCATAGCGACGCTTGAACGAAGTGTGTCTATATCGTATTCTCTGACATCTACTCCCCCAACCTTAACACTTCCTTCTGTAGTGTCATAAAGACGGGCTATAAGCTGAACAAGTGTAGACTTGCTGGAACCGGTTCCACCGATTATCCCGACAGTCATTCCGGACTCTATATGCAAATTAATATTTTCAAGTGCAAATCTGCGAGCTTTTTCGGAATATTTAAAACTCACTCCGTCAAAATCGATACTGCCGTCTTCAACCTGCATAATCGGATTTTCCGGATTTTCAAGTGTGGGAGTTTCGTTCAAAACATCGGCAATTCTTTTAATTGATTCGAATGACATTGTAATCATGACATAAATCATGGAAAGCATCATCAAAGACATTAATATCTGCATTCCGTATGTGAGCATTGCCGAAATTTGTCCCACGCCTATTTTAGCGTTAATAACCATTTTAGAACCGACAATCAAAACAAATGCCATATTAAAATACAGACAAAGTTGCATGAGCGGCTGATTAAACGCTACTATACGCTCGGCTTTCGTAAAATCCCGTCTTATGTCGTCGGCAGCAGCGGAAAATTTATTTTTTTCGTAATCTTCACGGGAAAAGCCTTTAACAACTCTTATAGCCCGCACATTTTCCTCGATGGATTCATTCATGCGGTCATATTTACGGAAAACGCTTCGGAAAGCCGGCATTGCCTTACGGCTTACAAGAAAAAGTCCGCAAGCCAACACGGGTATTACGACAACAAAAGTTGTTGCAAGTGCACCGCCCATTATGTAAGCCATTATAACAGAAAAAATCAATAATAGCGGACTTCTTATTGCCGTCCTTATCAGCATCATGTACGACATTTGTACATTGGAAACATCTGTTGTCATACGCGTAACCAAAGAAGACGACGAAAACTTATCAATATTTTCGAAAGAAAATTTCTGTATCTTTTCAAAAACATCGTGTCTGAGGTTTTTGGCAAATCCCGCCGAAGCTTTGGCACAGGTATATCCGGCAATGGTTCCGCACATGAGAGACAAAATCGCAAGCAACACCAAAATCAAGCCTGTATTTACTATGACTTTAATGTTTTCCCCCGCTTCGATATTGTTGACAAGCTCTGCCGTTTTAAAAGGAATAACAGCTTCTATGACAACTTCTCCGACGATAAAAATCAATGTCAAAATCGTGGGCCATTTGTACTCTCTTATACACTTTGCAAAGTTTTTTATCATTCATTTTTCCTTTCTTATTTTGAAAACAGTTAATTAGTGTATTTTTCACACTTCTGTTTAGTATAAAACTTTTTTTCGTTATAATCAAGAATTTTTTTCGTTTTTTTTGAAATTTTACTTTTATTTTACATTTTCGCCTGTTCCGAAATACGCAAATAAATTTGTTTGATTATATTGAATAAAACAGTCACATTCAACTAACAGACAAAAATACGGTTTTTTTAAGTTTTTATTGGATTTATATTGAAAATTTATGTAAAATCATGTATAATGCATTTAACAGGCTAACGAAAGGATATCAAAGATGTCACTTAAAAAATATATTATAGTATTCTTATGGTCTATGGTACCGATAGTTGAACTTCGAGGTGCGATACCCATTGCCAGTTTATATAATATTCCGTTATATCATGCTTTACCGATTGCCGTATTGGGAAACATAATTCCCGTGCCCTTCATTATACTTTTCTTTAAATTCTTCTTCACAAAATTCCGAAATTGGCCTATTATCGGAAAAATTTTTGTAAAAGTACATAACAAAGCAGTGAAAGAAGCCGACAAAATCAAAAATTACGCCGCATGGGGCTTATTTATTTTTGTAGCCATTCCTCTTCCTGGCACGGGGGCATGGACAGGATCGGTTATCGCATCGATAATCGAAATGGACAGCAGAAAATCTTTTTTGTGTATTGCGGGAGGCGTAATTTCAAGCGGAATTATCATGTCAATTATATCGTATTTTCTTCCGGAAGTTTTCAAAGCACTTATATAATTTTCCGAAGCAAAATACATAGAACAAATTATAAAAAATCAGGAGATTAAAAATGGCAAAATATTTATTTACATCAGAATCCGTAACAGAAGGACATCCCGATAAAATATGTGACTGTGTGTCCGATGCAATTCTTGATAACATATTAATGCAGGATCCGAACGCAAGAGTCGCCTGCGAAACGGCAACCACAACCGGACTTGTAATGGTAATGGGTGAAATTACCACGAGCGGTTATGTAGATGTTCAAACGATAGTGCGTGATACTATAAACGAAATAGGATATAACAGGGCAAAATTCGGCTTTGATGCAAACACCTGTGCCGTAATCAATTCAATACACGAACAATCGCCGGATATCGCATTGGGAGTTGATGCCGAAGGTGCCGGAGATCAGGGAATGATGTTCGGATTTGCTTGTGACGAAACTCCGGAACTCATGCCTTTGCCGATTTCGTTGGCACATTCTTTGTCAAAAAAGCTAACCGATGTCAGAAAAAACGGATTAATTGATTATCTGCGTCCCGACGGAAAAACGCAGGTAACCGTAGAATATGAAGACGGAATTCCGCGTCGCATCGACACCATAGTCATTTCCGCCCAACATTCTCCCGATGTTGACATTGCAACAATTCGTGCAGATCTGATAAAGAATGTTATCATTCCTGTAATAGATGAAAAACTTTTAGATAAAGATACCATCATACACATTAATCCGACAGGCCGCTTTGTAGTCGGTGGCCCATGTGGTGATTCCGGCCTTACCGGAAGAAAAATAATAGTTGATACATACGGCGGATACTCCCGTCACGGTGGCGGAGCTTTCTCAGGCAAAGATCCCACCAAAGTTGACCGTTCTGCCGCATATGCCGCAAGATATCTTGCGAAAAATGTTGTAGCCGCCGGATTAGCGAAAAAATGCGAGGTTCAGTTGGCTTATGCAATAGGAATTGCAGACCCCGTTTCGATTATGGTCGATACATTCAAAACGGGTATCGTCTCCGATGAAAGCATATCTTCTTTAATTCGCAATTCCGTAGACTTAAGACCTATGAAAATAATCGAAAAATTTTCTTTACGCCGTCCGATATACAAACAGCTGGCATCTTACGGTCATATGGGACGAGAAGACTTGGGAGTGTTATGGGAACGCAGAGATCTCGTTCCGATGCTTCAAAAAGGACTCATGTAACAAAATCAATTAAATCACATATACTAATTCAATGGAATACAGTTATACTTGTATTTTATTCAATAACCGAAGGTGTGATTTAATTGTCGCAAATTTTTAAAACCGTATTGCAACTTCTCATCTGCTTTTTTTCATGCGTCGGAATAACTTACCTAACATACGATTTACACGCATTTATAACGAGAAAAAAGAAAATAACCTGTGTTACGGCAGTGATTACAATTTCCGAAAAAACGCTTTATCCGATTAAAGAACTTGTAAATTTTTCCGACTTTTACAACAAAACTTACGCTTCTCGTTACATCGATAAAATTTTAATAATAAACAATTCCGGCGAAGTTATCGAAAATCCCGATGAATTAAAAAAAATGCTCCGTTTATCTGCCAAAATTGAAATTTTACAAAGCAAAAATGTCGAAAAGGAAAACAAATATGTTTGACAAAACCGAAAACGATACCGTGATTATCTCCGGGGAAATATTTGACATAACATATCAAAACGAAGACAGCGGATATTCTGTTTTCGACATCGAAACGGAAAATGAAATCGTGACGGTAACCGGAAAAGTTCCCAACATTTTTGTAGGTGAAAAAATTAAGGTGAGCGGTATCTGGGTTAATCACCAAACATACGGCAAACAGTTTAAAGCCACAACTTTTGAAAATGAAATGCCGTCGGATACCGCCTCTATGCTTAGATATCTCGCTTCCGGAGCCGTTAAAGGAGTGGGACCAAAAACTGCACAGAGAATAATCGACCGTTTCGGCGACTCTTCTTTTGAAATACTCGAAACCGCACCGGAAATGTTAAGCGAAATTAAGGGAATATCTTTCAAAAGAGCCGTTGAAATATGTGAATCGTTCAATGCACAATTCGGTATGCGGCGCGTAATGATTTTCTTCTCACAATATTTCGGCCCGTCTTTATCTTCGAAAATATATAAAAAATGGGGTAGCTCTTCTGTAGAATTGGTTCAATCAAATCCATACAGACTGTGCAACGAAATTTCGGGAATAAGTTTTGAAAAAGCAGATACAATAGCTAAATCTTTAGGCATTAAAAATACCTCACCCGACCGAATACAAGCCGGAATTAAATACATTTTGATGTATAATGCTTACAGTAACGGACATACTCATCTTCCGCTGAAAAAATTGTGCGAAGCCGCCGTAACCCTTTTGGAAGTTCCGGAGCAAAATATTGCCGATGCAATATCAATACTTGCACAAAAGAAAGAAATAGCGGTTACAGAGACACAGAAAGAGCACGGAATTTCACTTTTCGAGTTCTATCAAAACGAATTGTATGTTGCACGCAAATTAACTGATATATCGAATTTTTCGGCAGACTTGGGATTCGTCAATATCGACGAGCTTATAAGTCAAATCGAAATAACAGACGGTATAAAATATTCTGCGGAACAAAAAAAAGCAATACAAGAGGCACTTACAAGTTCTCTTTACATACTTACAGGCGGACCCGGCACCGGAAAAACAACCATAATCCGTGCAATAATAAAAATATTCAATACCATAGGTCTTTCTTTCACACTTGCAGCTCCCACCGGGCGTGCAGCCAAAAGAATGTCGGAATCCACCTTGTATGAAGCCAGAACAATTCACAGACTGCTTGAATATGAATTTAATCCCGATGATGATAAAACATCCTTTTCGAGAAATGATTTTAATCCGCTTGACTGTGATGCGGTAATTATCGATGAGTGTTCAATGATAGACATTTCTCTTTTTTCATCTCTTTTACATGCAATAAAACCGTCCACACGCCTTATACTAATCGGCGACTATAACCAGCTTCCGAGTGTTGGACCCGGTGATGTTCTTCACGAAATAATAGAATCCGGTTGTTTTAAAGTCGGAAATCTCACTGAAATATACCGTCAGGAAACGGAAAGTCACATAGTAATCAACGCTCACAAAATAAAAGAAGGTTTATACCCCAATCTGCAAAATAAAACAACCGATTTTTTCTTCTTACAGCGAAATTCAGCCGAAAGCGTTTTATCGACAATTACCGAGCTCATAAGCAAACGCCTCCCCGCAAAATACGGAAGCGACATACAAGAGCGGATTCAAATTTTGTGTGCTATGAAAAAAAGCGATATAGGCACTAAAAAGATGAATGAAATTCTTCAAAAAATGGAAAATCCTCCCGATGTGCAGAAAAAAGAAATTAAAATTAAAGATACCGTATACAGAGAAAACGATAAGATTATTCAAATGAGAAACAACTATCAAATAGATTGGTCGAAAAGAACATTACTCGGTATCGAAGAAAACGGGAACGGTATCTTCAACGGAGACATAGGATACATAAAAGAAATTAACGCTTCGAACGAAACGGTCACGATTGATTTTGACGGCCGTATCGCTGTTTACGACATTGCATCGGTTGATGACATTGAACTTGCTTATGCCATTACAATTCACAAAAGTCAAGGTAGCGAGTATCCTGTAGTCATACTTCCGATACTAAACAATTCTCCACTGTTAATGACGAGAAATTTATTGTATACAGCTATTACACGAGCTAAAAAAATGGTTATCATCGTCGGAGACCGTGAAGCCGTAAATGCAATGGTAGACAATACAGCAAATCAAAGAAGGTATACACGACTTGCTGAAATTATCAAAAATATTAAAAAAACCCAGTGACAAATTACTTCGTTTACTGTTTCCGCCGAAATGCATAGTTTGCAACACCATCTTAAGCTATTATGCAAAATTTCCCTATTGCAATGAATGTCATTTAATATTGAAAAGTGCAAAAATCTCGGCAAAATCCGAAATAAATTTACCTTATATTGACGAGGTATATGTCCTCTATTCTTATGACAGCGAATATGTAAAATCATCGGTTTTTCACGCTAAAAGAATTTTTTCACACTCATTTGCCATATTCTTTGCGAATGAATGTGCCGAACTTTTTGAAAAATCAAATTTTATATCAAAAATTGATTTTATTACTTTTGCAACAAGACGAAAGTCGGAAAAACGCACAGAAGGTTTTGATCAGGCGGAAGAAATGGCGAAAACGATATCCGAAATAACCGGTATTCAATATCAGAAAACGCTTCTTCGTACAAGAAAAACAAAAAAGCAACGCACACTTTCTTCTAACGAAAGGAAAGAAAATGTAAGCGGTGCTTTCCGTTGCACAACAAATTTAGATGGTAAAAATGTTTTACTTGTAGATGATGTGCTTACTACAGGTTCGACTTTATCCGAATGTTCTAAAGTTTTAAAGGGAGCAGGAGCCGAAAAAGTTTTTGTTTTAGCATTTGCATGTTAGAAAATGTATTGTTTTTTTATACAAAATATGTTAAAATAAATTGTTAAATTATAAAAATCGAGGGATACTTATGAATCAGGAAAAAATAAGAAATATTGCAATTATAGCACATGTCGATCACGGAAAAACCACTTTGGTAGATGCTATGCTTAAACAAACCGGTACTTTCCGTGAAAACGAACAGGTTGCGGAACGGGTTATGGACTCAAATGATTTGGAAAAAGAAAGAGGTATCACCATTCTCGCAAAAAACACCTCTCTTTTCTACAACGACTGCAAAATTAATATTGTCGATACTCCCGGTCACGCGGATTTCGGCGGAGAAGTTGAACGAAGCTTATCCATGGTAGACGGTGTACTTTTGCTCGTAGATGCTTTTGAAGGGTGTATGCCGCAAACCAGAACCGTACTGAAAAAGGCTTTGGAGCTTGGTCTATCCCCTATTATTGTAATCAATAAAGCGGATCGACCGAACGCCAGATCAAAAGAAGTTCTCGATGAAGTATACAGCTTGTTAATAGATCTTGATGCAACGGAAGAACAACTTGATATGCCCGTTATCTATGCTTCCGGCCGTGACGGTTGGGCATCTCTCTCACCGGATGTCAAAACTGATAATTTGAAAGTATTATTCGATACAATTATAGATAATATTCCGCATCCGACAGGAGAAGCCAACGCTCCGTTTCAAATGGTTGTTTCTAATATTGATTTCAATGAGTATACAGGCAGAATTGCAGTCGGAAGGATTGCCAGAGGCGATATTTCCGAAAAGAAATTTGTAAGTGTAGTCAGACGGGACGGAAAAATCGAAAAAACAAGAATTGTTAATCTTTATACTTTTTCTGGTCTGAAAAAAAATCAGGTTGTTGAAGCAGGTGCCGGCGAAATTGTCTGCATATCCGGCATACCCGACATAAACATCGGCGATACGATTTGCGATGCCGATACACCGGAAGGTTTGCCTTTTGTAGATATCGAACAACCCGTTTTGTCGATTAATATTTCCGTAAATACAAGCCCGTTTGCAGGAACGGAAGGCACATATGTTACTTCAAGGCATCTCCGTGAAAGACTTTACAGAGAACTTGAATCCAATATCAGTCTGAAGGTTGAAGACGGTGAAACCGCAGATACATTCAGAGTTTCCGGAAGAGGAGAATTGCACCTTTCCGTATTAATTGAAAATATGCGTCGACAGGGTTATGAATTTGAAGTGTCCAATCCATCTGTTATAACAAAAGAAATTGACGGTGAGATTTGCGAGCCTTACGAAAACTTATACATAGATGTTCCCGATGAATATTGCGGAACGGTAATTGACGATGTTTCACAGCGTCGAGGAGAACTCGTACAAATGTCACCTTCAACAACAGGTTTTACCCGTCTTGAGTTTACGATAACATCTCGTGGGCTTATCGGTTGTCGCTCAACATTAATGACGCTTACAAAAGGAAATGCAGTCGTTAATTCTTCTTTTGCAGGCTATTGTCATATCAAAGGAAAAATGTCTCGCCGCTCAAGAGGTTCTCTCGTTGCATGGGAAAACGGTGCCGCAACTTCTTATGGTCTTTTTAATGCACAGGACAGAGGAGCTATGTTTATAGGGCCGGCAACAAATGTATATCAGGGTATGGTCGTAGGTGAATGTAACGAAACAGGAGATCTTGTTGTTAATGTTTGTAAAAAGAAACATTTAACGGCTATTCGTTCTGCAGGTGCCGATGAAGCACTTCGCCTTGTTCCTCCGAGATTAATGAGTCTGGAAAAATGTCTGGAATTTATTGCCGATGACGAACTTCTGGAAGTCACGCCTACCTCTTTACGCTTAAGAAAGAAAATTCTCAGTAATGAATTAAGAGCAAAAATGAGAGCAAAAGAAAATGGCTGATATCAAAGTCAGTGTAATAGTTGCGGCCGCCGGTAACAGCCGTCGAATGAACGGTGTTACGGAATCAAAACAGTTAATTTCCATTAATTCGCGTCAAATTATTGATTATTCTCTGGAAGTTTTTTCAAAATCAAAATTTGTGTCGGAAATAATAGTTGTAACAAAAGAAGAAGATATTTTACAAACACAAATTATTTGCGAAACCTATAATAAAGTAAAACACATCATTTTAGGCGGCAGTGACAGATTTAAGTCTGTAAGTTTAGCTTTTGAAAAAATATCTCCCGCATCTGATTTTGTTGCAATTCATGACGCAGCCCGTCCTCTCATATCTGTTGATTTTGTCGACTTTCTTATTTCCGAAGCCTATAAATACGGTTCTGCCTGTCCGGTTGCAAAAGCAACTGATACAGTGAAACAATCGTGCGACGGATTGTTTATAAGCAATACCGTTGACCGAAACACCGTGTTTTTTGCACAAACTCCGCAAATATTCAAAACCGATATTTATAGAGCCTCATTAAACGCAGCTAAAATTGCAAAAAAAGATTTTACGGATGATGCATCAATTGTTGAAAATTCGGGGCATCCCGTACACATTTGCATTAGCGAAAGACCTAATGTTAAAATTACTTTTCCTCAAGATATTCAATTGGCAAAATTTTATATGAACGGATGTAGACATGAAGAAAATATGAAAATCGGACACGGATATGATGTGCACAGACTTGTATCGGGCAGAAATTTAATATTGGGCGGAGTCAAAATCGAACATTCTCGTGGGTTGCTCGGGCACTCTGACGCAGATGTTCTTACTCATGCCGTTATGGATGCGATTATAGGTGCTCTCGGACTTGGTGACATCGGAAAACATTTTCCTGACAATGACGAAAAATACAAAAATATTTCAAGCCTTGAATTGTTGAGTAATGTTGAAAATTTAATCGAAAAAAGCGGTTATACAATTGGAAATATAGATGCAACGATTATCGCTCAAGAGCCGAAGCTTGCACCTTACATTCCGAAAATGAAACAAAATCTCGCCGAAATTTTAAAATGCGAAGAAAAGTGCATAAATATTAAAGCTACTACCGAAGAAGGACTCGGTTTTACGGGAAATCTCTCCGGAATAAGTGCTCATGCGGTTGCTTTGATTAGATAATTAGTGTATTTATTTGTAAATAAAAAATAGCCATTCTAAAGTGAACACTATTATGAATAATTTAAAAAAACGATTTTTTGCTCCCGAAACAGTTACGGAATATTTATATCCGTCAGAAATAAAATCGGAATATAAAATAAAATCATCTGAAAATCTTTTAAATTCGTCGGCACTTAATGTTTCTTTTTGCGAAAATGATTTTTCTGTATTTACAGAAAAAGGTTCTTACATTATCCTGGATTTTGGCAAGGAAATATGCGGTGGTATTCGCGTTATTACACAAGGAAATCCGAATCACTGTGCCGATATACATATCAGATTCGGCGAATCACTGTCAGAAGCCACATCCGAATTAGGTGAAAAAAATTCACAAAATGCTCATTCACCTCGCGACTTCAAAGCATTACTTCCGGGACTTTCCGATTTGACTTTTGGACAAACCGGTTTCAGATTTGTTTTTATTGAACTGTGTTCCGAACAACCGATTTTTATAAAAAACATACTTGGCACCAATACAGTTCAAAAATTCCCTTTTGAAGCAAAAATCACAACCAACGATAATATTTTAAATACAATTCTCGACACTGCCGCTTATACTGTAAAACTCTGTCATCAGAACGGAGTAATATGGGACGGTATAAAGCGTGATCGTCTTGTTTGGATAGGTGATTTTCATCAAGAAATGCTGACATCTTTGTATCTGTTCGGTGACAACGAAAATGTACGCAATTCCATTTTATTTGCAAAAGATGACACCTTACACGCTTTGAATCATTGGGTAAACGGAATGCCATCTTATTCTATATGGTGGATAATATGTTTGTGCGATTATGTTGATTTCACCGGAAACATTGATTTTTTTAAACAAAATGCAGATTTTGCCGAAAAAATTCTTTTTGAGTTCAACAATTCAACCGACGCCGACGGCAACATAAAAACAAACAATGCTTATTTTCTTGACTGGCCAACTTGTGGGACACACGAAGCGGAAATAGGGACAATTGCCCTTTTAATTATAAGTGCAAAAAAATTTTTGGATTTTTACAAAAATAAAGATGCCGAAGAACTAATATTAAAACTTTCTCCAAAGCTGAAGAAGTCCGTGCCCGTTTCAAAACAAAGTATTTCCTTAAAATTTTTATCGGGTATTGATTCGGAAAACATAATTGAAAAAATTGAAAGAAACGGAGCTGAAGGCTTTTCGACTTTCATGTCATATTATATATTGAAAGCCTACAAATCCGCAGGCGGAAAAAAATCTTTAGAGCTTATAAAAGAATATTTCGGAGGAATGATAAGTCGAGGTGCGACAACTTTCTGGGAAGATTTTGATGTTAAATGGTTGTGTGAATCCGGAAGAATAGATTCGTTTGTTAAAAGAGGTGAAAAAGACATTCACGGTGATTTCGGGAATTATTGTTATCGAGGATTCAGACATTCTCTTTGTCATGGCTGGTCATCGGGTGTACTCGCATTCTTTATTGAAGAAATTATGGGAATTACAGTAAAAAACAACAGTATAGTTAAAATTAAACCGGATATTTCGAAAATCAAGTACATTAAAGCCGAAATTCCGATAAACAAAGAAATTATGACAATAGAAATCGACAATAACAATACAACGGTTAAATGAACAATCATTAATAAAATTAATAAAAACAAATTGCCAATCATCTCTTTTACGAAATGATTGGCTGTTTTTTTATAAGAAATCCACCGCCAAAAAGGTGCAAATAAGAAATTATATTTTTATTTTCCGAAATTAAGGTATAGTCGAATACGGCTATACCTTTCAATTTGCAATAAAAACAGAACCGATAAATAAATTGATTAATCATGAAAATATCTTAAAAAAACCGCAAATCGCGGCAAATAAAGCGTAATGATTGAAAAATATGATAAAATATGCTATAATATCCGTGATGCGTAAATTTTAATGTACCGAATGTAATATTCGATGTGCAAGAAAGGTTATATATGCCAGACATCATAACAAAAGATATAGATATTTTAGAAGACGGGTTACTCTCTTCATATCCCGATGTTCTGAAAATTCTGTTAAAGGATAAAACAACAGGTAAAAACATTTTGTGGGGAACAAAAGATTATATACAAAACGGCGAGGGATTCGAAGAAAATGCTGAGATACGGATTCAATGTATTACAGGTCTCTTTTCAACCGAAATACAACCTCGTGCTACAAAATCAAAAGAGATACAAACAATGCGTATCAAAGCGAAAGCAGAAGTTTTTACGCCTTGTTGGATTTGTAATGAACAGAACAATCTTATAGACGATGCGTGGTTTGAACGGAAAAATATATTCAATACACCAAACGGACAAACATGGATAGTCACAGCCGAGCCTATTGTTTTCGATGAAAAAAAGACATGGAAAAAATATGTTGATTCAAATAGGCTTGAAATCACTTGCGGAGAGGCTCCGTATTTGGTTAGCCGTTACGATTCCGCAACCGGTACTTATCTGCCGATATTACAAAGAATAGGTTTACTCGACAGAAAATTGCGTGTTGTATGCGAAAACTGCAATGAAGAAAATGAATGGTATAAATGGGCAATTCGTTCTTACCAAAGCGTATACGGATATGAATTTCAAGGCGACAGTCTTTTAATCGCAAGAGAAAATCTGTTTTATACCTTCATCGATTATTACAAGTATAAATTCGGCAAAATGCCTACTTTGGACAAACTAAAAAAAGTCGCAAATATTATTGCGTGGAATATTTGGCAAATGGACGGCTTAACTTGTACTGTCCCCTATTCCTGTCACGCATTTGAGGTGCAAGACAGACAAACCTCTCTATTCGATGACTGTGCTACGGAATATAAACAGTGTCCCGGATGTGAAAAAAACGACATGTTTTCTCATAACGGAATTTATTGCAAAATCAAAGATTGGCGAGACAATTCGTCATTGCTTTATGTCTCAATAATTCAAAGGGAGAAAAACAAATGATGTTATATAAACCTGTCGCAAATTATAAGCTTATTTATGTTTATACAATTCATGATGAAAAGCATAACGGAAAACTGAAAGTCGGCAGTGCAAGCCTTTCGTCGACAAAAAGCGAAAAACAGTTACCGCCAAACTGTCCCGAATTATTGAGTGCGGCAAAACACAGAATAGACGAACAAACCAAAACCGCTATGGTCGATTATGAAATTCTTTATACAGAATTATCCGTTCGTCACATAACTTTAGATGACGGGACAGACCACGTCACCATTTTCGAAGACCGTGATATTCACAATGTGCTTAAAGAATCGGGATATGCTCCCCTTGTGTTCAGAGACAGCGGAAGAGACAGTGAGTGGTTTTCTTTAAGTTTAGATGTTATATTGGATGCTGTTAATGCCTACAAATCGGGTTACAGCATGATACTTCCGACGGCAAATCACACCGCAAAAGAAAAACTGTCTTGTAAAAATAAAAGAGAATTTAAATTAAGAAGAGAGCAATCTGACAATGTTGCCCGAACAATCGGCATATTCAAAAATAACGATACTATGCTTTGGGATTGCAAAATGCGTTACGGTAAAACCGTTACTGCTTATAAACTTATAAAACAAATGGAATTAAAGCGTGTTATCGTTGTTACGCACAGACCTGCGGTTGAAGACAGCTGGGACACCGACCACGATTTAATCTTTGAAGGAACAAATCATAAATTTATCGACAAGACCAAAGACTCACTTGACGGATATGATGAAATAAAGGATTCAAAAAACGATAAAATCTTATCCGATCTTATCAGTCTTGATATACCTTTCGTTTATTTTGCGTCTATGCAAGATTTACGCGGTTCTACCCGTGTCGGCGGTAACTTCAATAAAAACAACGGTGTTTTTGATTTAGATTGGGAAATGATTATTATCGATGAGGCACACGAAGGTGTGCAAACCGACTTAGGCGAGGCGGTAATAACAAAATTGCGTAAAAACGATACCAAAATTTTATCGTTAACCGGCACAGCTTATGGACTGCGTAAAGATTACGGCGATAATGTATTTACATGGACTTATGTTGATGAGCAAAAAGCAAAGCGTGAATGGGCAGAGCTACATCCGAATGAGAAAAATCCGTATGCCGATTTGCCTACAATGAATATTCTCACCTTTGATTTGGGTGAAAAAATAGAAAATTCTTACCGCTATGTAACTGAAGATTCAGCATTTAATTTCAGAGAATTCTTCCGTACATGGACGGGTGATATCGAAAATGACTTCTACCCTTTACCTCCGGATAAAAATATCGGAGAATTTGTCCACGAAAATGCGGTTTGGTCTTTCCTGAATCTTATCACCGCAAATAACGAAAATACAAATTATCCGTTTTCCACCCCTGAATATATCGATATGTTCAAGCACACTTTTTGGCTTGTTCCGGGTGTAAAGGAGGCTCACGCACTCCGTGAACTGTTAAGAGCTCACCCGTTTTTCAGGCAATACAAAATCGTTGATGTTGCAGGTGACGGCGACCGTGAAGAACAATATGATTTGGCTTTAAGCAAAGTTAAAAAGGCCATTAAGGAAAATGATAAAACAATTACTCTTTCCTGCGGAAGACTGACAACCGGTATCACAGTGAAAGAGTGGACAGGCATTATGATGCTTTCGGGTTCTGCCAAAACTTCCGTAAACGGCTATATGCAGGCAATTTTCAGAGTTCAATCCCCCGCTGTCATAGAAGGCAAACAAAAAGAAAATTGCTATGTATTTGATTTTGCACCCGACAGAGCCTTACAGGTTATTGCCGATGTGCATAAATTATCCTCTAAGAGCAAAAAAGGTGAAGAGGGTGAAAGACAGGCACTGGGTGAATTTTTAAATTTCTGCCCTGTTATAGCGATTGACGGCACGGAAATGCACTATTACGATGTTCCGAATTTAATGCGACAAATAAAGCGTATTTCCGTTGAAAGTGCTATAAACAGCGGTTTTGACGATAATACAATTTATCTTTCCGACGCAGGCCTTTCCCGTTCCGATTACGATTTGGAAATATTAAGAAAACTTAGCGATGTAGTTGCTCCCAAAAAGAAGGCCAATAAGAATAAATCGGTTGAAATTGCGGGTAACGGTCTTACCGATGAAGAACGCCGAAAGATTGAGCGTGCCAAAAAGAAGCCTAAGCGTGAATTGACAAACGAGGAAAAGGCATTGCTGGAAAAAGAACGGGAAGAAAAGAAAGAACAGCAAAAACTGTTTGATTTGCTCCGTGCCGTGTCTATTCGCCTGCCCTTGCTCTTCTACGGTGCAGATGCCGATATTACCGAAATAATAAAACTGAAAGACTTTGTAAATATTGTCGATGATGAATCTTGGGAAGAGTTTATGCCTAAAGGTTTACGCAAAGAGTTATTCCTTGATATCTCAAGATATTACGATGAGGAAGTCCTTGTAGGTGCCGGCTTGCGTATCAGAAAGCTTGCCAAAGCCGCAGACGAATTTCCACCTACGGTCAGATGTGCTAAAATAGTGGAAATTTTAAGTAAATTCAAAAATCCCGACAAGGAAACGGTCCTTACGCCATGGCGTGTTGTTAATATGCATTTGGGGGATATTTTCGGCGGATATAATTTCTTTGACGAAACCTATACAAAAGAACTTGACGAACCTCGTTTCATTCAGCAAAATGTAACAGCCGATATCCTTTTAAACGAAGATGTAAAAATTCTTGAAATGAATTCTAAATCAGGACTTTATCCGTTATACATGGCGTTTAGCATATACAGATTTAGAGTTGCGGGAAAAGAAACAGAACAATCTCCGAAATATTTGCAAAGCGTTTGGAATGATATTTTAAATAAAAATATCTTCGTTCTCTGCAAAACCAAAATGGCTCGCAGTATTACAGTCAGAACTCTTGTAGGTTATTCCGATGCTAAAGTGAACGCTATCTATTTACCTCATCTGATTGAAAGAATGAAAAACGAACCCGACAGATTTAAAAACAAAATGACTAACCCTATGACATGGGAATATAACGCAAAGGAAGGTGAAAGAATGAAATTTGACGCTATTGTCGGTAATCCGCCATATCAAATTGAGGGGGGATCGGGTGGTAGCAACGATGCTCCGATTTATCAATTATTCGCTACTTCTGCGGAAGAAATAAAAGCTAATTACATATCTTTGATAATGCCTGCAAGGTGGTTTGCGGCAGGGCGTGAAAATTTACTTGCTGAATTTCGTTCTAAAATGATTAATAACTGCAAACTTGAAAAATTGATTGTATATACAAACGGAACGGATATCTTTTCGAATGTCGAAATAAAAGGCGGTATATGTTATTATCTTATTAACAATAACTATAACGGAAAATGTCGTTATATTTTGCATGAAAATTCATCAATTATTGAATCTATGAGGGATTTAACAACATTTGATGTAATTATTCGTAATCCTCAATTAGCACAAATAGTGCAAAAAATAATTGAATTCAAAAATACGGGCTATGTCGATTCTATTATATCTAACGATACACCTTTTGGCATTTCGTCTAATCCAAAATCAAGTAAAAAGAATCCAATGAAGCTTTACGAAGATTGTGATTCGCAACATAACACAAAGTTATATCACATTGAAAAACTTGTTAGGAAAGTTGAATATATAGATAGGACTTTTATCACAAAAAACGCAAAATATATTGATAAATGTAAAGTGTTTATACCCGGTGCTGCCGGATCCGGAAATGATCCTTATATTCTGGGAAAACCGATTGTTGCTCCATCAAATTCCGTTTGCTCACAATCATTTTTATTTGCAGCATTTGATGATAATATGCAAGCTAATAACTTCAAATCATACTACTTAACAAAATTTTTCAGAGTATTAGTTTCCGCTATAAAAATATCACAATCGGCACCTAACAGAGTATACAAATTTGTGCCTATTCAAGATTTTACTGATAATTCCGATATCGATTGGTCAAAATCCGTAGCAGAAATTGATAAACAACTTTATAGTAAATACGGCTTAACGGAAAAAGAAATCGAATTTATCGAATCTATGATTAAACCTATGGAATAAGGAAAAAAGAATGAAATTTGACGCTATTGTCGGTAATCCGCCGTATCAGTTGAATGACGGCGGTGGTGACGGAAGTAGTGCAACACCCATTTATCAAATGTTTATACAACAAGCAAAAAAGATAAATCCGTTTTATTTGTCTATGATTATTCCTGCCAGATGGTACTCCGCGGCGGTAAAGGCCTTGACGAATTCAGAGCGGAAATGCTCACTGATCAGCGATTGACCGTAATTCACGATTTTCCGGAAACAACAGATGTTTTTCACGGAATTAACATCAGAGGCGGTGTTTGCTATTTCCTTTGGAACAGAATACATAAAGGATATTGTTTGATTGTAAACCATAAACAAAATAAAACATCTGAAATGAAAAGAAACCTCCTTGAAAAAGGCAATAACACTTTCATTCGTTATAATGCAGGAGTTTCAATTCTTTCAAAGGTTACGGCTTTTCGTGAAGAAACGATGAATAACCGAATAAGTTCGAGGCTTCCGTTTGGTATTCCCTCTAATTTCACAGATTATACGGTTTTGCCCGATGCCGAACACAGTATCATACTTTACAGAAGTGAACGCAGTAAAAATGCAGATAAAAAGGTCTGGATTGCACCTGCCAATATAACTAAAAATTATGAATTGAAAGACAAAATGAAAGTGTTGATATCAAAGGCGAGTCCCGGAGGTGATGAATATCCGCATGCTATTATTTCTACACCTGTGTTAGCTGAAAAGAACTCGGTTTGCACCGAAACATACTTGATTGTTGACTTTGTCAATAATGACATAGAAGGCAATAATTTGATTTCTTATATGAAAACAAAATTCTTCCGATTTATGATGTCTTTAATTAAGAACACACAGAATATTTCCAAAGGCGTATTTGCGTTTGTTCCTGTTCAAGATATTTCAAAGTCGTGGACTGACGAAGAACTGTATGCTAAATACAGTTTGTCAGAAGAAGAAATCACATTTATCGAATCTATGATTAAACCTATGGAATAAATTAACAAATCGAAGAAAAACCATACTCAAGAGTATGGTTTTTCTTTCATTAAAAAGCTGCTTGGGAAAGACTGATTAAACACAATTTTTGCTTAATCCAATATTACTTTGTGAAAAACTTTCTTCCCCTTTTTTATAATTAAATCCTCTGAAAAATCGGACTTATCGAGCGTTGAATTGGCATCTGTGACTTTATCGCCGTTTACTGACACTCCGCCCTGTACAATAAGCCGTCTTGCTTCCGATCGTGAGGGAGTTAAACCCGCAAGAACCATAAGCTCTGCCACCAAAATTTTACCGTCGGTAAAAGCGGTTTCATCAATATGAGTAGAGGGCATATTCTCACTGTTCTGAGCGGTACCGAATATTGCACGAGCTGCGGAAAGTGCTTTTTCCGCTTCTTCTTTTCCGTGCACGAGTTCGGTAAGCTCATAAGCAAGTTTTTCTTTGGCAGTATTGAGCTCGCTTCCCTCAAGTTTTTCATATTCCGAAATTTCATCAAGAGACATAAATGTAAGTAATTTCATACACTTAATAACATCGGAATCATCAACATTTCTCCAATATTGGAAAAATTCGTAAGGCGTTGTTTTTTGAGGATCAAGCCAAACTGCACCTTTCTGGGTTTTTCCCATCTTTTTACCCTCTGAGTTAAGAAGCAAAGTTATAGTCATAGCATAAGCATCTTTGCCAAGCTTTCTGCGAATAAGCTCTGTTCCGCCAAGCATATTGCTCCACTGATCATCTCCGCCGAATTGCATATTACAACCGTATTTTTGGAAAAGAGCGTAAAAATCATAGCTTTGCATAATCATGTAGTTAAACTCAAGAAAGCTCAAGCCTTTTTCCATTCTCTGTTTATAGCACTCAGCCGAAAGCATTTTATTAACGCTAAAGCACGCACCGACTTCACGCAATACTTCCACATAATTCAAATCCAAAAGCCAATCGGCGTTATTCACCATCAAAGCTTTCCCCTCTGAAAAATCTATAAAACGGCTCATTTGCTTTTTAAAGCACTCACAGTTATGACGAATTGTATCAACCGTCATCATCTGACGCATATCGGTTCTGCCCGAAGGATCTCCTATCATTCCGGTTCCGCCGCCGATAAGAGCAATAGGTTTATTCCCCGCCATTTGCAATCTTTTCATAAGACAGAGAGCCATAAAATGTCCGACATGCAAACTGTCAGCCGTAGGATCAAATCCTATATAAAAAACAGCTTTACCGTTATTGATAAGTTCGGCTATTTCCTCTTCATCTGTCATTTGTGCAATTAAACCTCTTTCTTGAAGTTCCTCAAATAAAGTCATTTTTATATCCTCGTTTCTTTATATTTTGAATTATATATTATTGCCTTGAACAATCATTTCTTTTGCGGTTTCTATTGCGTGTTCCGTAACGGTAACTCCGCCCAAAATCCTTGAAATTTCGTCTACCCGTTCGTCAAAATTCAATTGCTTAACCGTAGTAAACATTCTGCCGTCTTTTTCTGTCTTCGATAACTTATAATGATGATGTGCAACTGCGGAAACCTGTGCGGAATGTGTAACGCAAATGACCTGACTTTCAGCGGAAAGCGATTTTATCGATATTCCTATTTTACTTGAAGTTTTGCCGGAAACTCCCGTATCGATTTCATCAAAAACCACAGTTCCTATTTTATCGCTTTTCGCAAGTATTTTCATCAAAGCCAGCATTATACGCGAAAGTTCACCGCCCGATGCAATTACAGAAAGATTTTTCGGCATCTCTCCCGGATTTGTTCTTACAAAAAATTCAACGCTATGAGTTCCGTCTTTATCGAGATCCGATTTTGGAATAAACTTAACCTCAAAACATACTTTATCCATATCGAGAAAAGTAAATTCGGAATTAATTTTTTCCTGTAAAATCAGTGCAGATTCATTGCGGAATTGCATCAACAAATCAGCTTTTTCTTTTGCCTTTACATATGCCTCTTCCAACTCTTTTCGTAGTTCTTTAACGGAAAATTCATACTGTTCGTAAAAAGAAATCTGCTTTTCCAATTCTTCGAAAGTTTTAAGCACTTCTTCTTCGGTTTCGCCGTACTTATCTTTAATTTTCGATATCAAATCAAGACGGCTTTCGATTTTATCAAGCATTAACGACGGATTCTCAATGTTTTTAGGTAAATATTTTAAGAGTGTTTCATTTATTTCCTGAATTCTATCGGACAAATCCTGAAGCGTCTGTATTATATACGGTCCTTCGGGAATAACATCGGAAATTTTTTCGACATTTTCCGAACTCATGACAAGCTTATCGTATGCTCCCGGCTTAGATGTCCCCATTAAAAGCATACTTGTTCCTTTAATGACCTTTGTCAGTATTTCGCTGTTTTTTAAAATATTTTTTTCACTTAACAGCTGCGATTCTTCTCCGGGTTTAATCTTTGCAGATTCTATTTCTTTAAATTGATAGTGCAAAAAATCAAGCTTGGATTTCCGCAAATTTTCATCTATGTATGCACTGTCAAGCTCGTTTTTCTTTTTTTTGTAAAAATTATATGTATTTGCATAATCTTCCAGGACTTTTTGAAAATTTTCATTTACGGAAGAAGCGAATTTATCAAGAAAAAAAATGTGCATATCCGGGTTAAGTAAATTAAAAGAATCGTGCTGTCCGCTTATTGTAATCAGATACCCGGTCACAGTTTTTAACAGTGAAGCGGGAACGGTCCTTGTCCCTATTTTCGATGTGGATTTTCCGTCAGAAGTAAATCTTCTTGAAATCATTAAAGAAGAATCGTCATCGTCCGGTTTAATACCCAACTGTTCCAAATTATTAAGTGTTTGAAAATCAAAGCCGTCAAAAATAGCCGATACAAAACATTCGTTTTCTCCGGAGCGAATAATATCCTTTGAAATCCGTGCTCCGCAAATAATATTAATCGAATCCAGCAATATGGATTTTCCGGCACCGGTTTCCCCTGTCAGAACATTAAACCCTTCTTCAAAGTCTATATCGAGGCATTTTATTAGAGCAACATTTTCAATATGCAACGATCTGAGCATTACTTTATCAATTCCTTAACTTTATTTTCAACTAAATCGAAAGTATTTCGCGAACCTTACTGCAAAAAACTTCGGCATCTTCTATCGTTTTAAGTGCAACGAAGATTGTGTCATCTCCGGCAATTGTTCCGACAATTTCGTCCCAATTCATATTATCTATTGCAGAGGCCGCCGCCTGTGCCATCGCAGGAAAAGTTTTAATGACAACGAAAGAAGTGGAAACATCTATTTTCAAAACCGTTTCCTCAAGAATCCTTTTAAACTTAGCCGACAATTTTATATCGTCACCGCCGGATTTTTGCACATACTTATAAACACCTTTATCATCAGCCACTTTTACTAAACGAAGTTCTTTTATATCTCTGGACACCGTAGCCTGAGTCGTATCAAATCCGCTTTTTTTCAGCAAAAAAGTAAGATCGTCTTGAGTTTCAATGTCATTATGAGTAATAAGTTCGATTATTTTTTTATGACGCTGTGATTTCATCTTATTTCCTCTCAGAAAGTTTATTGTAAACGGTATCGTAAAAATGAGTATTTTTTATTTTAATTAAATCGGTTGTATATTTTGATTTTTTTATTGATACCACATCTTTGTAAAGCAAAAGAACATTTTCTCTTCCGTCCAGTGTCAAGTATACATCTTCATCTGCTTTGCCGACACTTGATACAAACAGCTCTGAGGCATGAGAAAATATAACAGGTCTTGAATTATAAAGAGAATGTGCACAAACCGGAGTTACCTGAATACATTCAAACGAAGGATCGACAATGGCACCTCCCGCCGAAAGCGAATAAGCCGTAGAACCTGTCGGAGTTGATAAAATCAGCCCATCAGCATTGTAAGAAGAAATACAACCGCCGTTACATTCAAGCTGAAGCTCAATCATTTTCGAAACACTTCCGTGCATTATAACAGCTTCATTAAGCACCGTAAAAGAATACTTTACCTCGCCTTCGCGAATCACATCGACATCAAGCATCATACGCGGTTCAATGACAAATCGGTTTTTAAACAAATTGGATATAAGCCCGATTTCATTGGTTTCAAGTTCTGCCATAAAGCCAACTCGCCCTAAATTAATACCCAAAACCGGTATATGTTTTCGGCATATGTCAGTCGCTATTCTGAGTATAGTTCCATCTCCGCCTATGGTTATCACCGCATCGGTATCGGAAAACAGGGATTTAGCGTCTGTATAAAATACTTTATCCGGAGAATTGTAAGCGAGTTTTTCATCAAGCCATATAACATCGGCAAAATGTGAAATATACTCGATTATTTTATGCGTAAAATTCTGTGTAGGATCTTTTTTTATATTAGAAACAACAGTTATCTTGTTCAAGCTTTCACTCCCTCATTTATGCACAAAATATGCCAAAAATTCCGTATTGCCGTCTCCACCCTCTATTGGAGATACGCACAAATCTATAAATTTCAAATTGAACTGTGCGGCTTTTAAAATTACTCGGTCTATTACCTCACGATGAATTTTATTGTCTTTTACTATGCCGTTTTTGCCGACATATTCTCTTCCGGCTTCAAATTGCGGTTTTATAAGAGAAATAAAAAATCCACCGGGTTTTAAAAACTTATCAACAATTGAATACAGAAATGTTTGAGAAATAAACGAGACATCCATTACAATTAAATCGCAAATCGGAACAAGAGAGAATGTCAATTTCCTTGCGTCCGTATTTTCCAAAGAAATAACACGATTATCTTGCCGCAGCTTCTCATGCAGCTGTGCCCTGCCGTTTTCAACCGCATAAACTCGAGCTGCCCCATTCTGTAATAAAACATCTGTAAAGCCGCCTGTCGATGCACCTATATCAAGGCAAATCATATCTTTGACATCAACATCAAAAACTCTGAGTGCTTCTTCAAGTTTAAAAGCACCTCTGCCGACATATTGAGTAAGTTTACTTTCTTTTATTTCAATGACATCACTATCACTTACAAGTGTACATACCTTATTCTCTGTTACTCCGTTAACGCTTACGCAGGAATCGAGTATAAGCTTTTTGGCAAGGCTTCTGCTTGAACACTTACCGGTTTGCGTTAAATAAATATCCAGCCTTGATTTTGTCAAGAATTTTTCTTCCATGAAATAACCTTTTCACAAATTTTTCGAGAACTCATAGCACAAAAATCATAAAGTTCGTCAAGGGAACCGTGCGGAACAAAATAATCTCCTATGGCGATTATATCTCTTTGATACTGTGAAACAGGCAAATTTGCAAAAAGATGCTCTGAAAAACCTGCCGCTTTTATTCCCTCTTCAACCGCCAAAATATATGTAGGATTAACCTGAGATATAATACGGGCAACCGCAGTATAGTCAACGGGTTTCAGCTTTAAAAACTTCAGAACTGTACAGGAAATATTTTTTTCTTGCAAAATTTCTTTTGCTTTAAGCACCTCTTCGGTAATTCGTCCGTATGTTATAAACAAAACATCTGCCGTTTTTTCTTCATCTAACGAGATGTCACACGGTATCGGAAAAGAATTTTTTACAGTAACAGATTGCACCCCTTTAGGATATCTCACGGCAACAGAGTGCAAAGTCCGCTTTCCGTTTTCAAAAGAATACAAAAGCTCGTCAAAAGTTGATGGAGAATAAACTGTAAGATTCGGAACGGGTAACAGCAGTGCGACATCAAACACACCATGATGTGTCGCCCCGTCACGCGGAGTAAAACCCGCACGGTCCAAAGCAAGAGTTATTTTTAAATTTTGAATTGCACAGTCATGCAAAAGCTGGTCCCATGATCTTTGAAAAAAAGTGCTGTAAACGGCAAAATAAGGTGAAAAACCGCCTGCACTCATGGCGGCACAAAATGTCATTGCGTGTTCCTCACAAATTCCGACATCAAAAAACCTTTGCGGAAATTTTTCTCGGAACTCATGAAGACCTGTTCCATCGCACATGGCAGCTGTTACGACAACCGTTTTCGAATTTTTTTCAGCTTCTTCTCTTATATATTTGCCGAAAATATCGGAAAATGTTGTCTTATCTCTCTGTAAAGATGTTATATTCGGTGAAACGGCATGAAAACTGTCCGGATCGTTTTCGGCATCGGAAAACCCTTTCCCTTTTTTAGTGCACAAATGCACCAGGACAGGCTTATTGCAATTTACGGCTTCTTTGAGCAACAATTCAACGGTTTTCAAATCGTTTCCGTCGGCAGGACCTAAATAATCAATTCCCAAATCTTCAAAAAAATTGCTCTTAACAATTATACATTTTATAAAATATTTTATTCCGCCGACCAAACGGGAAAGATGTTTACCTATTAAGGGAATTTTATCAAGGACTTTCTTTGTTCTCCTTTTTAAACGCAAATATTTTTTTGTCGAGCGGATTTTCATCAGATAATCCGGCATTTTTCCGACATTCTTTGAAATTGACATTTCATTGTCGTTTAAAATAATTATAACCTTATCATTTTTATCGATATTATTAAGAGCTTCAAAAGTCATTCCGGTACAAAAAGCACCGTCTCCTACAACTGCAACAGCAAAACTTTTTTCTCCATTTAAACGCGACGCTTTTGCAAAACCGACAGCCGCCGAAAGTGCTGTACTGCTATGTCCCGCTCCGAACGGATCGTACACACTTTCTTCCCTTCTTGTAAATCCGGAATAATTACCGAAAGTACGAAGAGTTTCTTTGGTAAAATATCTTCCCGTTAAAAGTTTATGTACATAACTCTGATGCCCCACATCGTAAATTATTTTATCATGCGGTATATCGAACACACGAACACAGGCTAGTGAGATTTCACAAATTCCCAAATTTGAAGCGAGATGGCCGCCGGATTCCATAACCGTATGAATCATATAATTTCGTATAGCATCACAATATTTTTCAGCTTCTTGAAGCGTAAGTGATTTTATTTCGTCCAGTGACAGAAAATTCAAGCTGTCACCCCCTTAACATAATGCGTTACGATTATAGCATAAAAAGGCAAAAAAATCAAGACATTTGCATAATTATGCATTGCCGGTGAAAACCAGCACGATCGGTGCGGTAATTATTCGGCAATTTTTTTCAACTTTGCATACGAACCCATTATTTTTTTCGTTCCTACCGTATCAAAAGCTATTTCATACAGCGTATCGGAACCCATTTCTTTCTTTAGCGTTATAATTCCGCGACCGAATACAGAGTGTAAAACACACTCGCCGACTGAAAAAGCGGAATGATTGACAGAGTCCTGCTTTTTAAATGATGCATTGTTTACCGTTTGTGATTTTTCATTGGTAAAATATGATTTTTGAGTTTGGGAAAAACAAGAATTAATATCATTTATAAGCTGTTTAGGTATTTCTTTAACAAAGCGTGATGTTTGATTTATCATCGTTCTTCCGAACATAAGCCGATTTTGAGCATTGGTAATTATCAGTTTCTTTTTTGCTCTCGTTATTGCAACATACGCCAAACGCCTTTCCTCCTCCAAATCTTCAACATTATTAATACTCTGTGAAGAAGGAATAATATTTTCTTCGACTCCCGGTAAAAACACAATCGGAAATTCAAGACCTTTCGAACTGTGTATTGTCATCAAAACGACTGCATCAGCTCCGGATTCATAAGAGTCGACATCTGCAACAAGTGCAATTTCTTCCAAAAACTGTCCGAGTGTGCCTTCCGGATTTTCTTCCGTGAATTTTACACCGTTGGAAATAAGCTCATTGATATTATCAATTCTTTCCCGTTCGGACTCAATTGAATTTGCAAGCATTTCATAATATCCCGTATCATATACGGTATGCTTTATGAGCTCCGGCAAAGGTTCACTTACCGACATTGTCTGTAAAGATTTTATAATTTCGGCAAACTTCATAAGTTTCGGAGAAAACTTTTTTAAAGCCGCATACTCATCTGACGAAGCAAGAACATCAAAAAAACTTTTATTTTCGGCATGAGCGATAATTTTAATATTTTTTAAAGTTCCTTCGCCTATTCCTCTTTTAGGAACATTGATTATCCGTTCAAGTTTAACACTGTCATGAGGATTTGCAATTACAGACAGGTAAGCGACGATATCTTTTATTTCCTTGCGGTCATAGAAACGGGTTCCGCCTAAAAGTCTGTGCGGAATCCCGGCTTTTGCAAAAGCCGTTTCGAGATTGTTCGACTGTGCATTAATTCTGTAAAGAAGTGCAAAATCAGAATATTTATGTTCACCGTTTTTTACATAATCGGTAATTCTGTCAACGATATATCTTGCTTCTGCATCCTGATTTTCAAGTTTGCAATAATCGATTTTTTCACCTTCACCGACTTCCGTCCAAAGTGTTTTACCCTTTCTGCCTTCATTATGACTTATAACGGCATTGGCGGCATTTAAAATCGTTCCTGTGGATCGGTAATTCTGTTCCAAAAAAACAACTTTGGCATTTTTAAAATGAGAATCAAAATTCAGTATATTTTGTATTACCGCACCGCGAAATTTATATATACTTTGATCGTCATCGCCGACAACCATTATATTTTTATACTTTCCGCAAAGCATTTGCATCAATTCAAGCTGTGCACCGTTCGTATCCTGATATTCGTCAACAAGTATGTATTTAAATTTACTCCTGTATTTTTCCAAAACATCTGGACACTTTTTGAAAAGCTCAATAGTGAGACAAATAATATCGTCAAAATCGAGTGCGTCGGCATCTTTCAGTGCATTTTGGTAACGCTTGTAAATTTGCATAATCGTCTTTTCCTTAAAATCGGAAATGGCGTCTATACTTTCGTCATCGGGAAAAACGAGACGGTTTTTATATTTTGATATTATTGTCAAAACGCTCTTCGGGACAAACATTTCTTCATCGAGTTCAAGCTCTTTTATTATGTTTGAAATAATTTTTTTCGAATCATCTGTATCATAAATACTGAAACCGGAGTTATAACCGATGCGGTCAATATTAACTCGTAATATCTTAACGCAAACCGAATGAAATGTACCTGCCCATATATCTTTGGCACAATCCCCCAAAAGCAACTGTAACCGCTCTTTCATTTCCGAAGCGGCTTTATTGGTAAATGTTATTGACAGTATCTCCCATGCGGCAGGAGCGTTGTAGGAAAAATTGGAAAGTAAATTTTTTAAATCGTCTTTATTTATGTTATCTCTGTTTTGGTATATCTGTTTAAAAACCTCCAACATATTATCGTCGATTCCGGCGGGAATTTCATCGGTATAATATGCATCTCCGAAATTCAGCATATGAGCTATTCTGTTTACCAAAACAGTTGTTTTTCCGCTGCCGGCACCTGCTAATACCAAAAGAGGTCCGTTTACGGTAAATACGGCTTCTCTCTGCTTTTTATTTAATTTGCTGTAATAAAAGTCAAAAAGTTTTTTCTTTATACTAAAAAATTCTTCTTTAAATTGTTCGTTCATTATATCACAAATCCACCGTTTACATTAATAATTTGCCCTGTAATAAAATCACTTGCGTCAGATGCCAAAAAAAGAACAGCTTGTGCAACATCATGCACATCTCCTATTCTCCCGAGCGGAGTTTTTTCACATAAATCAACAATATCACTTTCCGAAAAATCCGACATCATATCCGTTTTTATCACTCCTGGTGACACCGCATTAACGGTTATACCGCTTGGAGCAAGCTCTTTAGCAAGTGCTTTTGTAAACCCGTCAACACCCGCTTTTGAAGCTGAATACGCCACCTCACATGAAGCACCGGTACTTCCCCACATTGAAGAAATGTTGATAATCTTACCTGATTTTTTGGATACAAAATGCGGAATCAATGCCTTGCACATAAGGAATACAGATGTTAAATTCACATTGAGAATTTTGTTCCAGTCCTCAACACTCATCATATCCAAAAGCCCGTAATAAGATATTCCGGCGTTGTTGACCAAAACATCTATTTTACCGAACCTTTTTAAAACGGAAGAAACACAGTCAAAGACACTTTCTTTATCGGAAACATCACAGCAATAAGCATAAGTACCGTCAAATGTTTTTTCAATTTTTTCGGCTTCCTCACTTGAATTACAATACAAAAATATAACACGGTATCCGGCATCGTGAAATTCTTTAACAAGAGACGCACCTATACCTCTCGAACCGCCCGTAATCAATACTGTTTTCATAATCACCTGTCAAATATCAGTTGTATTTCGTGCAAGCTCCCGATACTTTACCGTAAATAGTGTCAATAGACGAACAGATTTTTTCAAACACATCGGTTAATTCCTCTTTCGAGTGTTCTATTATCTGCCGATTTTCGACAAAAGTATCCTTGAACTCGTCTCTCATTTCATCAAGTTCACGCTTACGCCTGTCTATTTCTTCCCGTGCCGAACTTATAATTTTTTCTGCTTCGGATTCGGCACTTGCAATTTTTATCTGAGCTTCATGCTCCGCATTAAGCATAAGTGATGCATACTTTGACTGCATATCATCATATTTGGAAGCTTTTTCGGAACTGATTTTATAATTTTCTTCAATTTCCGCATTAGCTTTTTCCAGCGATTCACATTTATTTTTAAATTCAGACAGCTCATCCCTGATTTTTTTCAATTCGTTCTGTAAAATACGGTTATGGTCGTTCAATTCGTTAATTCTTTCCGTTTGCTCACAATTAAGCTTTTCGATAAATTTCAGCACATCTTGCTTATTGTAACCCGTTAAAGAAGTTCTAAAATAAATATCGCCTGACATTTTATCATCCTTTCAGCCATCAAATATAAATTATCTTTCAGATATTATAACATAAAAAAACGAATTTGTTAATAGTAATATTTAAGAAAATATATTTTTGAGGTTTAAAATGTTAGAAAATGTAAAAAATTTCTTATGGAGTCCCGCAACAATTCTTTTTATTGTAGTTTTGGCAGTTATTTTAGCCGTAAAAACACGCTTTCGTGCCTTAAGTCACCCGGTTAAAAAATTGAAAACGACTTTGTTTTCAAAAAGCAAAAACAAATCTTCGTTTGAAGCTATGTGTACCGCATTAGGCGGAACAATCGGTGTAGGTAACACAATAGGAGTTGCCGGTGCTATAGCGGAAGGCGGTGCCGGTGCTATTTTCTGGATGATAACAGCTTCGTTTTTCGGAATGGTGATAAAAGAAGCCGAGATATTCCTGGCAGTAAAATTTAAGCCTGCAGGCAATCAAAATTCCGGCCCTATGTATTACATAGAACATGGAATCGGTTCAACCTTTTTTGCGAAATGCTGGGCTGTTTTATGTATTTTTACAGCGTTCGGAATGGGCAATTTTTCTCAGTCGATGTCGTGTATAAATTCGATACATAAAACAGTGGGTATAAACAAAGCGGTAATAAGTCTCTTATTTTCTTTACTTGTGTTTTTAATACTTAAAACCGGACTTTTCGGAATTAAAAAAGCAGTAAGTTCGGCTGTGCCTGTTATATCGGTTCTTTTTATTGTTCTTTCGTTTGTAATACTCTTTATTCAAAGACACAATATTCCATCGGCGGTATGCGAAATCTTCAAAAGTGCCTTTAATTTTAAAAGCGGGATAACAGGTGCAAAATGGTCTGCCTTTTGTGCAAGTATTCGCTGCGGTTTTTCAAGAGGGATATTTACAAACGAAGCCGGACTCGGAAGTGCTTGCATCGTACATTCGACAAGCGATGAAACCTCGCCGGAAAAACAGGCAAGCTGGGGAGTTATTGAAGTTTTTATAGATACGGTTGTCATATGTACACTAACGGGGTTGATGATTTTATCTCTAAGTCGTGATTATAAAAATATCGGTATAGAGGAAACCACGCTTATAGTTTTTACAGACGCACTGGGAAAATTAGGGAGTGTTTTTTATACGGTTTCAATCTTTTTCTTCGCTGCCGCAAGCATATTGGCATGGTATTTTTATTCGGAATGTGCAATACGGTATATGGGGATAAAAAAAGACTTTCTTAAAATTTATAAATTTCTTTTCGCCTTAGCTTGCTTTTTCGGCGGTATAATTCCGGCAAAAAAAATTTTGCAAATTTCCGACATATTTAACGCCTTGATGTTAATCATAAATTTGTGTGCCGTCTTTTTACTCACAGATGAAACAAAAAGCAATTGACCTTTCGGAAATAATATGATAAAATATAATCAAGAGAGGTGAAGAAAATGGTAATAGTATGTGACTGTTATTACAGAAGTGCTATAACTGCTATTCGCTTATTTCACAATTCAGGTGAAAAAGTAATTGCGGTTACTACCGAAAGCTGCCCATCTCCGTCTTCGTTTCATTCATTTTATCCGATTGAAAAAATTGTTTTATCCTCCGACAAAGCGGCATATACCGAAGAATTGATTAATTTATGCCGAAAATATGATATGCCGATACTTTTTTCCGTCGGTAATTTTACACTGAATGTAATATCCGAAAACATTGACCGTTTTGAAAAATGTTCTCTTTTCTGCGTCTCCGAACCTAATTTACTCAAGTCCATGAATGATAAAAAATGGGTAAAAGAACAGGCTATTCGGTGCGGAATATCTGTTCCGAAACAATATTCGATAAACGGTAAAATAGAATTTCCCGTTATTGTAAAACCCTTTTGCGGTGAAAAATTCAATATAAAAGCTTCGGAAAGATACATAAAAGTCAACAATACGACTGAATTGAAAAAAGCTTACGAGCATTTCAAAAAGTTCGATGATTCTCCCTTAATCGAAGAATACATCTCCGGTTACGGAGCGGGAGTATGTGTCCTTCTTGACAAAAATTCAAAAATTCTTACAGCTTTTTGTCACAAGAGGATTGTGGAATATCCGATAAACGGTGGACCTTCATCCTGTCTTGAAACATTCTTCGATAAAGATTTAATTGAAAAAACCGCTGCCTTTTTTGAAAATAACGGTTTTACGGGTATCGCAATGGCTGAATACAAAATAACACCGAAGGGCAAATATCTCCTCGAAATTAATCCGCGAGTTTGGGGAAGTTTTCCTGCTTTAGCACCCGCAAAATCAAATTATATTGAAGAATACATAAAGGCCTGCAAAAACCTCCCTCACAAATTCAATGCCGACTATGTCAAAAATAAAAAAATAAAATTTATGCGTGGAATGATTGCATCTTTTTCAGAGAGCGTAAAAAGCAAAAAATACGCAAATGCGATTCGGATATTTTTATACATTATCAATCCTTTGATACCGCCTGCCCTTTTTTCTTTAAAAGATCCCCTCCCCGCTTTGTACGATTTTTTCAGGAGAAACAAATGAAAATAGATTTCCATGTACACACTGATATCTCTCCGTGCTCAAAAATGACTCTGTATGATGCAGTCGATGCGGCACTTAACAAGGGAATTTCGGGAATAGCGATATGCAACCATGACAAACCTTTTTTTCAAAGCAACATACCCTCCGACATGGAAGCAAAATTTAATATCACAATTAATCCGAATGTGTATACAGATAATGCGTTTTATATTATATCCGGCATCGAAATTTCCCGCCCCGAAGGGCACTTTTTAAAACTGTTTACAGAAGACAAATACGGTGGAATAACGGTATGTGCACACCCGTTTGAACACGCCAAGAACTATCAAAAAAGAGTATCCTCTCTCCTTTCTCTATTAGATGAAAACTGTCTTATAGAATGTTACTCCGGAAGAGCAAATTATAAGAATAAACACGCGTGCGAAATGGCAATAACATTTGCAGAGGAATTTAATTTTAAAAAGTGCGGAGGAAGTGATGCTCATTTTACCCATGAAATAGGAAATGCGTGGACTGAAATAGACGATAAAATATTCGGTCAGGATGACATAAAAAGAGCTTTATTGAACGGAGAATGCAATTTTTTTTCAAAGAATACAAAAAGAGTAACAATTGCAGAAAGTCAATTGATAAAAAGAGGATTAAATTTTAAAACCGCGTCCTTTTGGTGTTACTCTTTTATTCGCGATATCGGAGATAATATATGTCAAAAGTTACATTAATCAAAATTGCAAAAAAACTGAAAAGAAACTTTAAAATACTCACCGGAAACGAAATGAAACCATATGTTTCATATTCCCGCCGAATAAACTTCGTTAAGACTAACGAACGGATCTGTGCGATGACATTTGACGACGGGCCCACAAATACGCCTTCTAACCCGTGTAAAAATGATCTTCCGCTTACTCAAATTTTAATCGAAACACTCGAAAAATACAATGCGAAAGGCACCTTTGATGTAATCGGAACAACGGAAAACAATTATCCCGATGCCATAGGCAAATTATCAACGCCTTCATGGAGCGGTGTAAAATACGACCATTACCCGTCTTTTTCAAACGACGCCTTAGCGGGAGCAAAGAATACCCCTCAACTTATCGAAAGGATTATTCAGGGCGGACATCAAATAACAAATCATACTTTTTCACATATTTTGTACGGTAAAAAAAATATGGTTTATTCAAAAAGAAAGTATTTTAATTCTTTTGAAGATGTACAAAGCGATTTACTGAAGCTTCATTCGTTAATGGAGAAAGAACACAAATATGAAATGAAGTATTCCCGCCCGCCTCATTATGTTGATAAAATTTCCCGAAACCTTACATCGTACGATTTATATTCACTTGAAAATTATTTATATCTCGGTGCCTCTTTTGACGGTGCCGGTTGGCTTCCGTCGGCAAATTATCAGGACGAAGTTTGGGCAATGACAAAAGTGTTAAAAGAAAAATTGGAAAAAGATCCGGACGCTATGTGCGGTCAGATAATTTTTCAAAAAGACGGGTTCAATATGGCACAACGCTCTCCCGTTGCCGACGGTTTGGAAGAACAGCTGAAAATTCTGCAATATTACGGTTACAATGTGGTAACCGTCGAAGAACTCGTAAACCGCTCGCCGTTTTCCGATATTGACGATACGGACAAAGATTTTGAACTGTTTAAACATATTGCCGAAAATCACGCTGTCGTTTTTAACGATAATTTCTTAAGACCTGACAAAAGAATGACTCTCGGGGAGCTTGCACTTTTAATCGCTCCGAAAAAAGAAAGCGTAAATGCCCGTATATATGCACTTCTTTCAAACCGAAAAAAATTAGGTCCCCTGCCGGCACGCCACCCATATTCCGGTGCTGTCAATTGGGCGGTTGAAAACGAATTAATTAATATTGACAAAAAAAATGTCAATTCGGTGCCTACTCCACGAGATTTTATAAAGTTGGCAGATTATTTTGAATTAAGCAAATTGGAAGGGGCAAACTGTTCGAGACGCTCTGTTTTGCGGGCCATGAAAAATAAATAAAAATTCTTCCGCTTTTCTTCGTTAAATTTAAGTTCCGTTCCACATTAAAAATAAGATAAAGGAGTATAACATGAAAAAAACATTTATTGAAAAAAGGTTTACTTTAACTCCCGCTCTCACAGCTTCAATGGAAAAAAAGCTTCAGCGATTGGAAAAATTTTTCGATGAAAACACCGAAATTTCCGTCACACTTTCAACAGAAGGAAACGATGAAAAAGCCGAACTCACGATTTTTGAAAACGGAATGTTTTACCGTTCGGAAGAAAGTGATGAAAAAATTTTGTGTGCGATCGACCGTGCAATCGATGTGATTGAAAGACAAATACGGAAAAACAAGACAAAATTGCAAAAACGAATAAAGAAAACACCGAAAAATCAGGAAGCATTCGAAGTGGATTATGAAGAGGACGAACTGAATATATCCAAAATAAAACGGTTTTCAGTTAAACCGATGTCTTATGAAGAAGCTATACTTCAAATGAATATGCTGGGGCATAAATTTTTCGTATTTAAAGATATTGATACAAATACAACCTGCGTTGTATATAAACGCCATGAAAACTCATACGGGCTCATCATTCCCGATGATAATAATATTTAATCGTTATACTTTTTTATAAAACAGCGGTACGGATTTTTTCCGTACCGCTGTTTTGTTTTTTGTATATTGACATTTTTTTTAATTTGTGTTAACATATTCATGCCAAATTAATTGAATTATAATGATAAGAACATTTTTAAGGGAGTCGTATGCTCTTTTTATCTATCCCACGAAAATTTGATAAAATGCAAATTTCACCATTGGGATAGAGAAGTACAGTTCTTATCTTAATCAATTAGTTTGGCGACTATCGAAGTTTGCGTTTTTGTGCGGTTACTTCGGTAGCCGCACTTTTTAATTTGGAGGTGCCTGAAATGGCAAAAATAATCATTAAAAGAAATAAATCATTCTGTGGCTGTATGTTCGGTTTTGATGTCTACTTACTAAATACATATATCGGCAAATTAAAAGTAGGTGGAAGACTCGCAATCGATGTTGATGTAGGTTCTCATACATTGATTTTTAAATACCGCTCAAAATTTAATACACTTCCTCACACATCGTTTGTGGTAGTTGTTAATGAGCCCGATGAAGTAATTATTGTTGAATCGGGATTTGGCATGGATGGACATTTTTTTGTTTCATATACAGATAATGATAATGCACCTCATATTAAAAAAACATTTAGCAGTTCTTCTGCACATGATTCTCCTTTTGCAAATACATATAAAAACAATGCAACCAATAAAAATTCGGCACATCCGCTTACCAGCGGATTGCTAAACGGTTTCGGAAGTTGTCTCGGAGAATTGATTTTTCTTTTGGTTGTAATTGTATTAATCGTCAACGCATGCTCAAGCAAAAATAATAGCACATTAAGCAAGGATAATATATTGTCCTCAGGGCAGACAAGCAATGTATCTTCCTCAGGTCAGACAAAGAATAATGACAATTCAGAAAAAGGTGTTATTCTTTATTCCGACGATGATTTTGAAATAAAATATCTTTCTATCTACGATCCTTATGACGGTTTATTTACTTGGTATGCAATGAAATTGGAGCTTACAAACCGCTCAGATAAAAATATTTTAATATCTCTGGAAGAAGCTTATGTTAACGATTATTTAATCGAAATTTGGGGCGGAAATGTCGATTTTGACGGAACTGCTCCCGGTAAAAAATCCGTATGTACCTTTATTCTCAATTATGACAACACAGTAATAGAAAATTTAGATGATATAAAAAAGATAGAATTTAAAGTGAAATTAGAAAACGCCGATGACTGGAATGATGTACTGTTGGAAACAAAAACCTTAACGATTAAATTTCGTTAAAAAGTAATATAATCCTTTCAAACAAGATACATCAAATGCTAATAATGCATGGTGCACACAGCATGCTCCTTATAGGTTGCTAAAATAATGCGAGAAATCATATTGGCAGTAATAATTGTTTAACAGTCGTGGCGGAAACGCCACGGCCTGTTTTATATAGGCTTATTCTGTAATCAGCTGTCAAAATTTGACTGCTGATTTTTATGTTGCTTAAGTTTTTACCGAAAATCCGTTATCGCTAATATTTTGATTTACCCATTGTTTTTCAATGGATTTTATGATATAGTGTAATTGAAAGATATAATGTTCGCAGAGGATTTGAGAAATGATAACGATTAAAGAAGCGGAAGAGATA
>CAZLEX010000017.1:0-38323 GCA_964558655.1 uncultured Oscillospiraceae bacterium
CAGTTTGGTAGAGCGCTGCGTTCGGGACGCAGAGGCCGCAAGTTCGAATCTTGTCATCTCGACCATTTCTTTTAAACGGCATTGTTTTTGTGAACATTCACTTAAACGGTGCCGATTTTTATTCGCGAAAATGTGCTAATTCAACAAATTCTGTTTCTGTAATTTCTGTGCAACTCCTTAAAATGTTACTAAAAATGTTACTAATTCTATACGGAACAATTAAAATTGACAAAGTCCTATGTGTAAATACATAGGACTTATTTCGTATATGAACAAGATTGTATTAAGATGTGCTTAGGGGGATTTTATTTTTAAAAATTAAAATTTCGGTTACAAAATACCCCCGATATATTATATATAATATAATTATATAATGAACATAAGATTGATATTATTACATCTTTTATTATTATATGCATTAATATATTAATTATTAGTTATATGTTACATTAATTATATTGTATAAATTGCATAAATAATATACATATATTTGTGAATTTTTTACAAAAATCAATATTCTTATCATAAAAAATCATACTATATATGGTATTTTTTAACTATAACAAATCACGCTGTATACAATATATTGATTTAGCATAAAATGCAAATTTGCAATTAATGTCGTTTTATGATATAATATAGACAGTCGGAAGGGCAAAATTCGACGAAAAAAGCGAACAGTTTCCTGTTCACTTTTATCCAAAATTTTGAAACAGCTTTTTAATATGAAAACCAAATAACATTTGTTCCATATGAAAATGCCAAACAGTCACAAGAAACATTTGTTGAAATGAGTATCAATAAAAAAGCATATCGGAATTTTGTACTATTATATTAACACGAAAGGGGGAAAAAGTCAATAAAAAATTAGAAAAAACAAAAATAAAAAACGGAGGTGAGAAAAAAGCCGATATTACAAGCAAATACACTTGTTTTTAAAAAAACAGAAAGGAAAAAATATGTTTTTAGATGCCCGTTATATCGGAAATAACATTCGTTCAATAAGAAAAAATGCCAAACAGTCACAAGAGACATTTGCTGAAGTGATAGAGACTTCTTCTCGTACAATCAGCAATATTGAGAACGGAATTGTTATTCCAAGTTTACAAACTGTTGCAAATATTGCCGAGCAATTCGGTTGTACAGTTGAATCGATAATAAAAAAGGAGATATAAATATGTATTACTGTTTAAACGAAAACATAAAAAGCGACGGAACTTTGTCTTTCGGGATAGACGCACTTGACTGTAACAGAGAGGTAATTAAGTCTTTCAGATGTATTTTTAATGACAGAAAAGAAGCCGAAAAATTTATTGATAGTTGTAATAAAAACGAGTTATCAATAAAACATTTACCGGATATTATCAAAGATTTACTTGAAGAAGTGAAAATATAAAATAAAAAGAATGCGGTTAAAAGCCGCATTCTTTTTTACATAAAATCTTTACTTTCCCATACTATTGCATTTCTGAAGTCTCCAAACAACACAGCAACCCATACAATATCGCCCGTTTTGGCATAAGCCATTTTTGAGGAATACGGAATTGTCAAATTTTCTTTTTCTCCGTTTAGCCGAACGGTACATAAATTTTTGTTCGGAGCCGTTATTATTTTTGCTTTATAAGCTCTTATACAATCTTTTGTTTCTTCTCTTACGGTTTCGATTATAATTTGTTTTATGTAATTTCGTATTGTTTCGGATTCGTTTAAAATATTATTCAAAATTTTCTCCTTATGAACTTGTGCTTGATTTTACTGTAAAATTCGGTATGTCATTAACGCTTACGGCGTTTATTGTCATTGAGCCCGCCTGACTTATCGGAAGTGTAAAAGATTGAATGAGGTGCTTTTCCGTAGGAGTATTGCTTTTATCGGTTCTCGTTACACTTATGAGACGGTTTTCGATTAAATGAAAAAGTTGAGACGATTCTATTGTAATTGATTTTTGCAGTACGGTCTTTCTTTTTAAATGCCACTTTGCAAGATTTACACATTGTTCCGTATTCCAATATTCAGCACTTGATATTCTTTTAATATGCTTTCCTATTATGTTTATATTTGTATCGCTCGAAGGATCGTAATTACTTGCTCTTCCCCAAACTTCGCTTCCGCTAAGTCCTTCTCCGACTACGATTATGTCGTTGTATATTTCTTCGTTTTTTGTTGATTCGGAAATAGTTATTAAGTTTGAATTTTTAGGTGAAAAATTCCACAGAACAGGTTTGTTGTAATCTGTAATGTCATCTTGTGACGGCTCTATTCTTAAAGCTCCCGTACAATCGTAACCTATTATGCCGACAAGCATATCGTTGAGCTTTAACAAAACATCGGCAAAAGAGCCGTCGGAAGAAGTTGTGAGGGTGTAAGGCGTTTCACGCACTTTAATATCCGACAGTACCGTACCGTCACTGTCGGACGCTTTATATGTTTTGCCGTCATAATATGTTGTGAAAACAGGTACGGTAGCGTCTATTCGGTTCATACAGTTTTCATCTTGTTCAAAAGTGTATTTTGACAAACTCAAAACGGAGTTTACCGCTTCAAAGATATCAGTGCCGGCATTTATTCGGTAAATTCCTTCAAGATTTCCGAAAAGCGATCCGTCAAGATAAGCCCATTTATCCACAAGAGGTAAGGTTGCCGTTTTTTGATACGGTGAAAAAATATGCGTCGGAGTGTTTATATAAAATACCCCCTGCGGTAAGTAAAAATCCGTACCGTCCGAAAGTTTTAATCCCATCGAAAGCCTTATTTGCTGTCCGAACCATAGCCTGTTTATTGCATAATCAAAAGATGAATCGAGGTTTGAAAGAGTTATTTCGGCGTTTCTTCGCAGTCCGTTTTGCAATGATACACGAAGTTCTCCGCTTTGTATAAAAGCACGGGAATCATATTTTCCGTTGCTTTTTTTGCTATTATTGTCGAGAAAAAAGGCAACACTTCCGTCCGGCTGAAGAAATTCTATTTTTGCCAGTTTTATAAAAGGTTTTTTCAATTGTTCAAGATACTGTCTGTATTTATTCATAATAATTCATCTTTTATAAGTTTTATAAGAGCGATTCCGTCGGCACTTCCGGATTCTTGCCATGGTAAAGTTATACTCACTTCCTGCTTTTCGCTTTTCGTATTTACGGTTTGAATAATCGGAGAAGCTATATTTATCATATATAAATTTCCTTTTAAATCTTTTAAAAACAAAGGATTTGATGACAGCGAAAGTTCATACAGTTCATTCATAAGTTCATTTGTGTCGCTGTATCTGCCGTTTGAACAGCTTCCTATAAGCGTTCTCAATTCTCCGCTTTTGAAGGCTTGAGACGAAGGCTGTTTTAGAGGATAACGGGTAAAATTTTGCAAATAAGTCGGAGTATTGTTGTTTGAAATACTCATTGTTTCAAAATTTGTACCGAAGGTCCATGAATTTATAACATGATATACATTTGTCAGGTCGCTGTCAGGGTAAGCTTCTATCAAAGTGTAAAAATCGAAATTTGTGCATACGGAATTTGATACGGTTAAGTCCGAATAAATTCCGTTCATTAAATAATAAAGATTGTATGTGTAAGACTGAACATTCCTGATACCGTAATCTTTTATTTTTGTTATCGATGTCGGAAAAATTCCGAGATGAACAAGTTCTTTTCCGTCGCTACGGTAAATTGCATTTTGTACACCGGAGTCTGCGTTGGAATAAGTTCCGGCTTGCAATCCGTCCGAGTAATCGGCATAAAATATAACGCTGTCTGTTCTTTCTGGAATATAGTCATTGCGTGCGAAGTCGTATTTTATATCATTTGTTATGTATGTAAAATCGTTTTTTTGCATACCGATTAAATTTACCGATGTTATCGAAACTTCGTCAATTTTTTGTTCGGCTTTTTTGCATTGACAAAGAACTCCGTTTTCCGTGAATGAATAAACGGTCATGCTTTGCGGAGTAAATGCAACTGTACATTTTTCCGGATTACCCAAAATGTTCGAAAATAACAAAACAGAGTTATTGTCATACAAAGAAAATGCTATTCCGTCTTGCACAAGTTTTATTGAATCGGACGATAATGTCATCACAGTACGGAAAATTTTTTTGTACTCTCTTATATTTCCGGAAATGTAGTTTGCCGGTGCATATCCGCAGAGAAGTGTGTCAGTGTCTGTCAAAAAGGGCGTATTGATTTTTTGGTCGGAATAAATTTTTTGGGAAAGAATTAAATCCTGAGTGAAAAAATATATGCCGTCGGAGTATGTTGCTATTATTTCTTCGGAAACGGGAGATGAATTTGTCACAATACCGTTTGGGACAAACAAATTTCCGTTAATTTTTAAAGAACCTTTGTATGAAAGTGCATCGTAATTATCCGATAATTGCCAGCAGTCTCCGCCTAAAAATATATCGGTATGGTTTTTGCCCCAGCCCAAGCAAGTGTAATTTTCTTTATATGACGGAGATGTGTAGGTATCTTTTTGCCGAATATTGTTATCATCATAACAAAACAGATAACATTTTCCGTTACTGCTGCCGAAAATCGCACACGGTGAGTTCGGATTTGGGTGAAAAGCTCCGCAAAAACTTTCTATTCCAAGATTTACAAAATTGCCTAATTGAAAAGTTTCGGAATCGTATACGGGATAACAGCGTGTGTACCCTGTATAGTATATTCTTTCGTATCCGACAGCCATTAAATTTCCGTCCGGCGAAAAAGCAATGTAAGCCGGTTGATATTTTGATGTTTCTCCGATTGTTTTTTTAAAGTCAAAAGATGTTTCGGAAACCGAATATACATAAAGATACCCGTTTGGAGCTCCCAATACAAAGTGTTTTCCGTCGGCAGAGAAAGCACCGCAAGTTGCCGTGACATAACTTTCGTTGTACATAAGTTTGCATATTTTTGTGTATGTACCGTTATCGGAAGTGTATGCGTATGACGGTCCGTCACAGCTTTTAACGGCTAAAAATTTTTTATCGGAACTTAGTGCCAAAATTTTTTCCGCATTTTCCAAAACCCGATTCAAACGGTAAGGCTCTTCTGTGTTTCCTTTCCATGCGACAGCGTACGGTGCGGAAAAATTCATTAAATCGTCGTTTACACTGTCCCATACGGCAGATGAATTTTCTTCAAGTAACAATTCTTCATCGGAAATTCCGTAATTTCCGTTTATATGACCTAAAATGTCAGTAGCTTTTTGCCATGAAATTAACAAACTGCCGTCATTTTGCAAAGAGGAGTTTATCTGATTTTTCGTGCTGTTTTGTATATAATTTGCATCAAAAGAAACGCTGTCGGATATTTGTACTCCGTTTTGGGTTTCCACTGTACAGGTCAAAATATAACTGTGTGAGTTGAAGAGTCCTTTATAGTCAAAAATAAGTTCCGATGTACTTATATTTTCGGTATCGGAGACAAATTTTCCGATTGTAGAATCGAACAGCGTCCAGCGGCAGAAATTTATTTCGTCTTTTTGTGCTTGCGAATAATCAGCACTGAAAGTGTAAGCTACGCTGTTTATGGGAGAGGTGAAAAAATTTATTTTCAAAACCGGTGTGGTCCGTGTTATAAAAACCGATTCCGAATACTGTTCGATACTGCCACCGTCCCAATATTGCGTAATTTTCATTTTATAGCTTTTTCCGTCTTCGAGTCCCCAGCTTTGCCATGATATATCAGGCACATATTCGTAAAAATTTGTATTGCCTTTATAATCCGTTCCGTAAAACGGTTTTGCGAGTGTTATTTTTTCCGTGTGTACGGAGGAATTGTCCGTTGTGTTGTTCAAAATGTCTATTTTAAATTCTGTCATAGGAGAAGTTCCGTTGACTTGCCACGAAATATTTATTTTGTCAGTTGCACAAACAGTTCCTCCTCCAATTCCCGCAAATGATGACGGAGTGATGTTTGAAGGTTGAAAAATTGCCATAAATTCCTCGCATTTCTTTAATCTTGCAAAATTTTGTATTATTCCGTTGTCCTTATCATAATAACATTATTGACACACCGCTGGTCTGTTTGAGTATTTAAGCATTTTCCGAACGAATATAAGGAAGAGCTTCCGCCGCCGTCAAGGTTTATTGCCATATAAGCACCGAGATAAGACATTATCTGTCTTAAACCTTTTAGTGTAAGTCCGGGCTTTTTGTCACAGACAAGCAAAATTATATCTCCGCCTTTTGTATATCCTATTGCCGTACGCTGATTATATCCGTCAATCTCGGAGGCATAATCTACCGAACAGAATTTACACGCGTCAAGAAGTACGGGGTGGCCTGATATAAAATCGTCAACGCCCGATACAACTCCATAGCTTAATTCACGGTGCTTGATAATTCCGAAACCGTACTTGTGGTCTTGATATTTATGCCGTGTTATTCCGTTCGATTTAAACCAAAATTGAGGTTCTTTGTATGTGCAGAAAAATCCTCCGTTAATTATATAAGCAACATCGTTGAATTTTTTTGCCGTTGTTTTTACGGGTTCTCTTGTTTCGAGAAATTCGATACTTGATATTTTTTCTTCGGGAACAGTAACCAAATGGAGCCACGAGGCAGTGTCAAAAAACGAATTTATCACGGTTTCACTTCCCGCTACGGTACCGTTTTCGCGAAAACATACAACTTTTTCGCTCTTGCGTGTGTCAACATGGATACATTGAGAATTTATCGTACCTATACCGCGAAATCCGCAAGCCTGTGCAAGTACCGTGAGAGTTTCCGCCGATACGCCGTTTACATATATGTCGGCGGCTCTGCCCGTTGTGTGCTGTCCTGCTTTTCCTGTCAAATATTTGTCGAATTTTTCCGTTCTGTATCCGTCGCTTATGTGTATCGGAGCATTATTTACACAGTCCGATAAAGCTTCGAGCTTTTCTATTAATTCTTCGTCTATTTTTACCTCATCGCCGTCGGGAGTGCCGTTCCATTTCGGACGAAATTCTTTAACCTGAAAGTGAGGAGACAGAAAGTCATCGCCGTTTTTTTCTACCGAATATGTTTTAATTGCCATTATCCGTATTTCCTCCCTTTGTGTTCTTTTCGCTTTGCGTGCCGAAATAGAAGGATATTATCATAAGAAAAACCGTCAAAAAATCGGACGGAGTTATATAATGCGTGAGAGAAAGTACCGTAAATGCAATTGTGACAATTAAGGTAACAATTGTTTTGACCTTGATAAGCGAGGCTAAGTTCTTTTTCATTTTATCGTCTCCAAATTTTCATGATATTTTTTAAATTCTTTTATTTCAAAGAAAAATTCATGCCGTATATTTGATACTTCTTCTTTTAAAGAATCTATCTCTTCTCCGTGTTTTGTAATTCTTTTTTCGTTATTTGCCATATTTCGATTTAATAAATCCACAGAACAGTTTAATTTTGTTATGCTCGTATTAAGTTTAACAATCGGTGTTGTTACGGATACCAAAAAACCGACTATTGCGATTAAACCGACAACTATTTCCCAGCTCATTTTTTCACCTCCAATTAAGTGTCAGATGTTTTTTACAAGCGGCATCGCTTTAAATAAATCGGATATAGTATGAGTCTTTGCCGTATCGGAAGAAATGGGTATACCGTTGATGTAATAATTGTTATTGTTGCTGTTTTCAACTGTGTTTCCGGTATTGTTATAGTTGCGAATATCCGATGAAATCGGTCGTTCTTTTTCCCATGACATACTTTTTTCAAATATAAGTCCCAAATCTTGACAAAAACGGTGAAAATTTTCGTTGGATACAGGTTCTATCAATTTTTTTGTAATATCCGGAGGTAAAACCGTTTCGTCATCGGGAGTTGCTTTTATTCCGCCGATACCTTTGATAATGCCTCCGCTGTCATATACTCGGTTTCCGCTTTGGTCATACCAGACCCCGTCTTTTTTTACGAGATTAAAAATTGAGCCGAGAGCGGAATTTGTACTTTCCAGAATTTTTTTATCATCGTCATTCGCATTATGCCAAGCAATAGAATTTTTTTGCATGAAATCCGTTATTTTTTGCCTGTCGATACCGTTTGTTCCCGTTAATTCCTGCCATTCGGCTTCTCTTTGCGATTTTTTTGTCTCAAGCGAATTAATTTGTTGTTCAATGTAAGCGGAGTTTAAATCTTTTTGTGCATTGTTTAAGTTTTCTTTTGCTTCCTGTACCGATTTTTCATCGGCATGCCACTCAAACATACCCGTATCTTCGTTGTAAATTCTCAAAACCCTCTCTTTTTGGGCATCTTGAAGTGCTTTTTGAGCTTTAATGACAGCTAACTTTTTTTCTTCCGTATCAAGTGTTTCCCGTTCTATATCACGAAGCGATATAAGACTGTCTATTTGCCTTTGAAGAGCTTCCGTTTCGGCTTCTTTTACTGTCGTAACTTTTTCGGCAATTTCTTCGTAATGTTCCGAAAAAAGTTCGTCTATCTTTTCGTAAATGTCTTTTTGCTGTGCCGTCAGTTGATTGAGCTTTGTTTGTTCGGCACCTGCTTTTCTCATATTTCCTATGTATTTTGCATAAAGCAGGGCTATTTCGTTAAGCTTTTTTACCTTTTGAGAAAAAGGGATTTTTTCGTCTTCCAAAAGTTCATATTCACTGTTTAGAAAATCCTTTTCTTTTTCGAATTTTTCTGTAATGGAATCAATTTCGTTTTCGAGTAATCCGTTTACATCATTTTCTATATTCCACCATTCGATTGATAAGGCATTTATCTCCGATTGTTCTTCTCCGACAGAACGCATATATTCCGCCTCTTCATGTAAAACGGATTGTATTTTACGCATTGTATCAATACGCTTTTCAATACTTTCTCCCTGATTTTCCATGAGCGTAAGCGACTGTTTTAAAAGTTCGGTTTCATTTTCGTATTTTTTCAAAGTCGAATCTTGAGAGGCGTAATTATCCGTTTCGTTCGATGCTGCGGCAAATTTCAGCGGAGTTGCAGGCGGATTGTTTATATAAGCACTGTTTGAAGGAAATACGGTTTCCATAAGTTCATCGATGTTGCTTACTCCGCTCTCTTCAAGTACAGATTTAAAGAAATCTTTTTTTGAATATATCAGATCCGACGGGATAGTATCGAACAGATATTTAAATGCTAAATTCCCCAAATAATCTTCGGAAACTTTGTTTGAAAGTTTGTCGATTTTAAAAGAATCGTCATTAAGATCCAAGAGTTCCGATAATGTGGAATTTGAAATTATACCGTTTTCGGATATCTCTCCGAAAGCCTGTGCAAAAATTTTCAGTCCTTTTTCGGCTTCCGTAAATTTTTTCAATTCTTCGGAGCTTATTTCATTGAAAATACCGGAAGAGCCTATTTTTAGGACAGTCGGCACACTTTCTTGAACATTATCCGTTTGTGTTGCGGTAGTTGATTGTTCTGAAGGACTGTCCAATTCTTTCAGTGCGTTTTTCGCATTTACATAGTTGTCAACATACGGTTTGTAACTGTTTACGGCATCGTCAAACCAAGTCCAAAGATTTTCGACTTGTTTGATGTACTCTGCGGAATTTTCGGAATCGTTTTTGACACTTTGGTAGTATTTCCATAGATTTTCGCTTGCCTGATTGTATAATTCGTAATTTGCCTGTGCGATGATTGCTTTGGATTCATCGGAAAGAGAAGAGGATTCTGAGCGGGAGACATAATTTCTTAATTTGTACCCTCTTGTGTAATTGCCGGCTCCCGTGTCGGCATAATAGTTCACTCCGGCTTTGCTTAATATTTGCAAACTTTGAAAATTATCCGTGATATATTCCGGCAATTCATCGGTATTTTTAATTAATTCTTCTTTCGCCGCCGATAAGGCTTTTGTTACTTCTTTTCGGTATTCGTTTTTTTCCGCTTCCGTTAATTTTTTTACCGCCGAAGTGTATTCTTCCGTTTTTTTCGTTAATCCGTCAAGTGCAGAACTTTTTTCTCCGAGAAGGTTAACTATTTCTTCTTCGATTTCGTAAAAATTTTCGCTTTTTTCGGTAGCTCCCTCATATTTTTCTATAAGCTTGCCGAGAGTTTCCTGCTGTTCTTTTTGAGCTTTCCAGTGTTCAATAGTTTCTTTTCTTGCTTCGCTTTGGCTTTTGCTGTTCTCAGATATTCTGTATGTAAATGCTGAAATTGCGGTTGCCGCAAGACTTATCCACCCCATTGAAATTTGAAATTGTCTTGCACCTGTTGTGGCACCTTTAAGAAGAGAGATCGTTTTTTCGATCGACGAAATGAGAGATGGGCCGAACGCTCCTATTGCCGCAATACCGAGTCCGACAAATACGGTGCGTAAACCTCCCGCCCATTCTATTATATTTAATCCGGCAGAGCCTATATCGGCAAGATTTTTTTTAAATTTAAGAAGGCCTTCCTCGTCATTTGCGATAGATTGCCATTGTGCTTTAAGTGCGTTAACTTTTGCCGTATATGTTTCCATATAGGCACTGTTTTCTTTTAATGAATATCCTTCGGAGTTTAAAGCACTTTGGGTTGCATCTGCGGCAGATTCCATGTTTTCGAGAAGAGATATAAAGTAATTTTTTCGGTATGTGCCGGCAACTCCGTATACTTCGTTTGTAAGTTCGAACAAATCGGAGATTTCGCTGTTTGAATCTTCCGCAAGCTTTTTTGCTTGTTCGCTGAAAGTATTTAAATCTTCGGCACTCAGATTTTTTATTACGCGGGATACTTCTTCCCACACGGGTATTATGCTTTCGCCCTCTTTAAAAGCTTCAACAGCGTTTTTTGCCTCTTCGCTTAATTTAGAAAAAAGCTCAAGTGATTCCGAAGTAGATGAATATTGAAAAAGCGAGTTTAGTGCAGTTCCGATGTTATTTCCGCTTTTTCCCGTCGATTGCGATAGTGAAGCTATAAGACCGATTGTGCTTTCCAAATCAACATTTGCGTTTTTTGCGGTTGAGCCCGTTAGCTTAAGTGCCGCGATTATATCGTCGCATGATGTCGGGAAAGAGTCTGAAACTTTGTTTACGGCGTCTATAATTTCCATGATGTCGTCTGATGTTTTGCCATACTGTGACATGATTGAAATAAGACCGCTTGTAGCTTCTTCGGCGTCAAGTTCCGCTACATTGAGAGCGACGATTGTCGCTTCCGTTGCTTTGACGCTTTTTTGCCAGTCATATCCGGCTTTTGCAAACTCTTGCATAACGGAAGAAACATTTTCGATACTTTGCCCGTAAGTTTGTGCAATTTCAAAAAGTTTGTCGGAAATTTCACTGTTACTTGCACTTCCCGACGGCAATACTCTTTTAATTGCAACAATTTTGTTTTCGGTTTCGACGAGAGTGGTGTTGATTTGAGAAATTGCATTTTTTATCAGGTTTAAAAATTTCATTACTGAAATTTCCGTGTGACTTAATTTTAATACATTATTGTTTAAATTGCTTAAAACATCGCTTCTCAGTTTTAAAGAATTTGTAAGTTGGTCGGAAATTTTGGTATAATTACTTGATGACCTGGAAATTGAATTTATTGCTTTTGTTCTCTTTTGTGCTTCGTTTTCGGCGGATTTTATGTTGGCGAGTGCATTTTTCTCTGATAAGGCGGAACGGTTTTCTTCCTCTTGGGATAATTTTTTCGTTAATGACAGCAGAGAGCTGTATTTATCTGAAAGTGTGTCAGCCGAAGAGCTTAAATTTGCGGGAATATTGATTTTTTCGATAGCTTGTGCTATTTGCGAAATATTATTTTTCAGACTGTTCAGACCGTTTATTGCTTCTGTTGTGTTTAATTTTATGTTTAAATTAATCTGTGCCATATTTCGTCCTTTTTCAGTTTTCGTTTGCGAGAATATCTTCGTTTGTAAAGGTTATCGCAAATTCATTTCCCATTCCTCTAAAAAATGAGTTTATTATTTGAGAATGTATCTGTTCGTTTACAAAATTATTCCAAAACGGACGGGGAGGAATATTTTTGTCACCGGATTCGATAAACGATATAAGTTCTTCTCCGTCTCTTTTGTGCCATTCTTCTTTTTTGTGCTCTCCGGTAGGATTGTACGAAAATTCCAAATTATTGTTCTTTACGATAACATTCATGTTATCTTTATTTGCCAGGCTTTTTCCCAAATATGCCGCATCTGTTCTTCTCTTGTATATTTTGGGCTTGTATTGAACATACCAATCCTGTGTTATGTGCTTTTGTAAATCGACAATCATCTCCGATCCGACAGTTTCGAGTGCATAAGGAATTTGCTTTTGTATTTTACCGATTACGGTTTCACACTCACAGTTTAAAGAGTTGTCGTCTGTAATTGTACATTTAAAAAAGCCCATAAAAAACCTCTTGATTAAAATTTAAAAAATCCCACGCCCACTGTTTAGGGCGTGGGACATGATTCTTAGGATACTACCGTTACATTTACTATTGCCGTGAGATTGTTCAGTGAAATGGTAATTTCCGTTGAGCCTGTTTCTACTCCTTTTACCTGTCCGTCTTCGGAAACGGTAGCGATATCTTCATTTTTGCTGCTGTATGAAAGATCACTATAAACCGGCTGTGCGAGAGAATTGTCGGGCATAATATATTTTACGGGGATTTGCACGCTGTTTCCTTTGGTTATATTAAGCTCTCCTCCAACGACGGCAAGTTCGCAGACACTTTGTGTCATGTCTCCGCACGGAACATAAATGTAATAACAAAGATTATCCGTATTACCATCGTTACAGCTGTCACATGCGGGCAGACAGTGATCCGGAGTTATTGCCTGCCAATTGTAATTTGTTTTTACATTTGTTGTTTGATTTCCGTCGAGTCCGGCATCTCCCATGAGCATGGCGTTTGGAACAACTACATAAAGGTACCCTTGAAGCGTTCCTTCGCTTACTTTATTGTTCTGTTTGGCGTATACTCCCCATTTTTGATGAACCGTTACAACGGCGGGATTTGCACTTGCCGGAAGTGCCAGAACCTGTGCACTTGTCCATTCTGTAAAATAAAATATGTCGTATTGCACTCCGACGGTTGCAACGAAACCTCTTACGGCTTTTGTATCAAGATCTATACCGTAATTTATGCCGTCATACTGTGTAGAGCCGTGAACTCTTACCTGACACCAACCGTATTCGTCGTCGGAAGCTTGCGAGTATGATTTTGAGGGAGTTTTTGTGACGAATAAGGTGTCACCGGAAGCATTAACCGTTTCACATACAGGTGCAATGCCTCCGTAGCTGACATTTCCTCCCGTAAGTAACTGTCTTGCATTAAGGGAAAAAGCTTGAGATGTGTATGTCCCCGAAAGTCGTGTTGAATGAGGTATAAGACCTACAACCCTGTTGTTGAATCCTCCCGTAAGTTCGGATAATTCAAAGGTGTAGTTAAGAGCAACATCGCTCCCTACATTGTCAAAACCGACAATATTTCCGGTTGAAGGATCATAAAGTGTTTGTTCCACAACTCCTTGCACAAAGAGATTGGGATTTCCGAAATTAAAAGTGTTCATAAGTTTCTCCTTTTTAATGATATTTTTTATTTTGCATTGAATATTTTTCCGATTTCCGATATAGAGCGTGCACCGGGACAATCTTCAGCCGTTTCGAATCTCCAGGAAGGAAACGGGTTGCCTTTTTTGAATGTTACCATGCCCGAAAGTTCCGCTTGAGCGAAAATCATATATCTTTTGTCACGCTCTATTGCACGGTCCATTGAATTAAATTCTCTTACCGTTAAATTCCATATTTCTTTTTCTCTCATATTTGAATTGTAAGCGACCGATGATACATGATTTTCAATATCGTATATGATACCGTTCTCGGCGGTGTTTAAGCTTTTCTTTATTTGTTCGGCACGGATTATATCGGCATTTTCGGTTTCTTTCGGTAAAATCAAGCCGTTTTGAAGAGCTAAGAGAGGGCGTATTTGCCATGAAAAATCGGAAGATGAAATTATAACTTTTTTTCCGTTTTGTGTTATTTGAAAGGATTCGATTAAGTAAATATCGTGCTTCTTTTTAAATGTAATGTTTTCGCTAAGTAAATCACCGATGTTTATATCGGTTTGTAAGGACAGGGACAGAAATTTTATAAGTCTTTCGAATATTCCGAGCTTTATTCCCGAATATTTGACGGCATCGGTTTCCATTATCCAAATTGCATTAAGGTAGTTGTAAGAAATGTATTTTGAAGGCAGTGAGGACATTCTTACTGTCAGTGAATCTCTGCATAAAAGAAATTCATCGTAATGCAGCATGGTAATGGGGTAAAAAGTCAGACCGAATATATTAACGGCTTCTCCCATTCGAATTTTCGAGCGAATTTCCCGCGAATGTAAAGGTAAGTCCATTATTTTTCCTTTTTGACCGTATTGAGTGCCGATGAGCGATAGCTGTAACATTTTTCGGCATTTTCCGTATTTTCCGCCCTTTTTGTCATAGGACAAAATTTTTGCGATCCGCATAGAGCAAGACGGGCATTCTCCCTGATTGAGTAATTTATACCGTCTTTCATCATATCACTGCATAAAATAAAACGCAGTCCGTTAATTCTTACTTGATAGGGACATATATAATTTTTTATCATTAATAACCTTCCAGCTTAAACATAACAGTGGTTGAAATTCCGTTTGCACAGGCACATACGCTTAACGGTATTTCACAAGGTTTCAGGCAAAAAACCGACGCACTTAACGAATCGGAAGAAATATCTACTGAAAACGAGTCCTCACTTGCACCCCAAAATTTCCAGACGATTTTTTGAGCGGGAATTTCCGAAGCTCCGTTGATACAGTACAGCACTTTCAGTGTTGCCGTTTGATATTGAGGTATTTTTTCGGTTATATTGCTTTCGATTTTTATATATCCGTTATTCTTTTTTTCACAGACTGTCAGTTTTGTGACGGCTGTGATTTTTTTGTTTTCGTTGAGGGTTGCTTTTATGTTTACGGTTCCGGGATTATGGGCTGTAATAAGTCCGCTTCCGCTAATATCGGCAATATCGGGATTTGTACTTTCCCATATCCAAGATGTAGGTAAAGTGCTTTTTTGACCGTTTGTGTACAGAACCGCGTGAGCTTCGCAAGTTTCATTAGGACGCAATTTTGAAGATGAAAAAATATTTGCTTGATAGTCTGTATGTTTTCCGTCAGCGGTAAAGTATGTATCGGTATCGTCGTTTTCGGTTGTTTCTTCCAATCGGGCTGTGAACATCATTAAGTGCGATGTGTTCCGATAATTTGAAAATTCTTCTATAAAATCGCTAAATCCCGTTATGCTGTATGCATTTGAGCCGATGATAATTCTTTTGTTATGACTGAGTTTTTTTGTAACCGCATTTAATTGACATATGACATTAAAGTATCCTTCGGCAAGCTTTATGTTTAAAGCCGATGAATTATTATTTGCCGACATGGCCGCATTTTCCACTGCGATAGGTTCCTTTATAATATTGCCGTATTCATCTGTGCAGTTATACGATGTATTGCACCGTATTATTGTTGCGCAGCCGTAAGGGGAGGAAATATTGTCGGGATTTACGCATAGCCAGGTGCTTCCCATCATTTTAAGCTTTGCACCGATTGGAAAATATGTGATTTTATCCGAAACAAAGAGTATTTTTTTGCAATCGTCGTATTTTTTGGAATTGGCAGATGTTCCGTTCCCTGTATATAGGTCGGAAAGTCTTACTGAAACCGGGACAAAAGAATAAAAATCTTCCGATAATCCCTGAGCTTGAGCATGGACGAAATTGCTTGAATATTTAGATCGCTCATTTATAAAAGACAGACCTCTGTGTGCCATGAACCGTGTTTGAAAGTCTGCGTATTCTCCGGGAGTGTTAGTAATACCGGGTGTAAAACCGTTTGCCCTTTGTAAATCTTTAATCAGTATTTTGCTCTGATTTGTCATTGCTTACCTCAGAAACGGCAGAACGAAAATCCAGTTCTTCCGAATCGAGCTTTAAATTTTCACGGTTTTTTCCGTGCCGTGTCTGCTTTTCTTTGGCGTATGCAAATTCGCGTCCCTTAGCTTTTCCTTTTTCAAAAGAAATTTTTAATTGGTTTTCGTATTCTTCCCTTGAAATAATTAATAAATGCGGGTTGTTTTTTATCGTTTTCATTGTTGTCTCCTTTAAGCGAGCCGTATATTAGAATTGCTTTTCGATTTGGGCATATTGTTGAAATCAGACTGTAAAATCGGTTGGAAAGAAGTCATTTCAAGACCGATTGTAAGTTTTGTTCCGACATTTGTATCTCCGTCGTAAATCGGGACAGTGCCGCTGTCGGGGTGAACTCTCTTTGACATTGAAAATGTCCCTATGCCTGTGATGTTTACACCGTTGAGTGCTTCTATAAGTGCTGCCACGATACCGCCTGTTCGGCTGTATATATTTGTTTTTGTATTTAATTCGTATGTATAGTGAGTAAAGATGTCAAATACCAGACAAGAGGAAAAAACCGCGTCGTTTTGTGAGGCTACCGTTCTTCCCATGTATATATAAATTCTCGTTTGAGCATTCGTCTGTGCCTGCTGAATGTATTCTTGCGGAATGAGGCGATATCCTTTTTGACTCGGAGGTTCCGTAGGTCTTTTCGGATTAAAAAGCACACTCATTTTTTGAGAAATTGTAGGAAGAGGATAACTTAAAGGATTTTCGTTATCATAGTATAAATATTTCCATAAACGGCAGCGTGAATAATCGTTGTTGTCGGGCGGAATGTAATCACCCTGCGGTGCGTCGATTAAATAGTCGCAAATGAGTTTTGGAAATTCCGCATACTGTTTGAAGTTAAAATAATTTTCATGTACTTTAATATACGGATACCATTGAGAAAAATTATCAGTCATTTTTTCGGCTTTTCTCGGAAATGTTTTTTGATGTTTTTTCAAAAGCCTTTAACGATTCCGACGGTATAAAACTTTTTACTGTATGGAAAAAACGGATAAGGGTATCGTTGTTTTCTGCGATAAGGTTTGAAATTTCATTATCGACAATTTTTTTGAATTCTTTAAAATCGCTTAAAATTTCAAAAACTTTGTTTCGTAAATTCTTTTGGGTTTTGTATTTTTCAAGCATGTTGTATATATGACCTGAGGCGTAAAAATCGTATGAGGAATCGGTTATTTCACCTTCTATTTCAACATTGAAATAAAATGTGAGAAAAACGCTCAGGAGAGCTTTCATTTTTGTAGGCAAATGCTCTCTGAAGAGATAAGGGAAAGAGTCTGAAAATTCTTCATTATCGTTTTTGCTCGGTGTTTTCGCAAATACGCATAGCTTTGCGATTTCTTTGGCGTATATTTCTTTTTCAAAAATCGGCATATATGTTACGGCGTTGTTTAAATGTTCTTCAGTAAGAATAAAACTCATTTTTTCTCCTTAATTTTCTTCGGCGATTACAACATAACTGTCAGTTTCCGAATATTTAAATTCAGAGTGCTCGTTATCGACCGCCTCGTTATATATGTGTCCGGTTTCGCATTGCATGATTTGAAAATTTTTGTCGGAAAAAGTACGGATAAGTTTTTTTCCGTCGGTTTTGCTTTTGAATATTTCCGTTACAATCATTTTTACACCTCAATAATATTGTCTGAGAATACGGTCCAATTTGTCGCATTTATCCATTCGGAATAAAGCGAATGTGGGACGAGAATTTTTGCAAGCGGTGAAATTCCGTCGAAAGCATTTGTTGCTTCCAAAGTCGGCACAAAATCAAGAGATGAAAAATCGTATGTTAAGCAGTTTATACACCCGTAAAATGCGGAAGCTTCTATTTTTGAAATGCTTTTCGGAAAAATTATTCTTTCAATTAATGTGCATCCGCTGAAAGCACCTATACCGATAGTGGTACAAGTTGACGGTAACGAAACATTTAAAAGATTACAGTTTGATATAAAAATCGAGTCCGGTATAGCAGATATTTCGTCAGGAAAAGATACTGATTGCAAATTTGTGCAGTTCTTTAATGCTCCCGCACCGATTGATGTTACAGATGACGAAATTACTATTTTGTTTAAAGCTATACACTGCCGAAAAAGTGTTGCCGGAAGGCTTTTAACGGAAGACGGAAGTGCAAAAAATTTTAACGAATTATTTCTTTCAAAAGAACTTGCTCCGATATATGTGATGCTGTTCGGAATTACGGCATATTTGAGCGAATTGCAATAGGAGAAAGCCGAAGTGGAAATTTTGGTAACTGTTTTTGAAAATCTTATCGCGGTAACCGGATATGCACTGAGAGTATTTTCGGAATCCTGACAGAATACCGATGTGCCGAATGTACCGATGTCATAAAGCTTTATCGTATATGTACCTGCCATAGCGTATGTATGCGATAATTCTTTATTTACATATCCGTCACCCCAATCGATTTTTGATATTTCCGAAATATTTTGCATCGAAAAGGATAACCCGGTAATTTCGTTTAATTCGATATCAATTTCACTTGCACCGCTCTGAGTATGATAAACCGGTACGACTGTAATATTTTTATCCTGCATTACGACGGTGTTGTCTGTTATAGGTGTCTGAGAAACCCATTCTTCAAAAACCAAACCCGAATGGGCAGGTGGTGGAGGTAATCTGAAAACTTCGTTCTTTTTCAAATATAAACTTTTTAAAAGTGTACCGTTGTAATCGTATATTTCGACATTTGATAATTTGTTTTTTGAAGTATTTTCAACAGGAAATATGTAACCGAAGTCGTATGTACCGTTTAATACCATAGCTGTTGAACCTCAACTTCGCCGTTTCCCTTTATAAATAAAGCATTTGTTTTTTCTTGACTTTCGGCATCGTTTTTTTCGTTTATAATACAAATTTGTCCCATTCCTGATGTAATTTTAATTGATTGATCCGTAGGTAAATTTACATCAAGCGAAACGAAAATATCGCCATCGGAATAGTTTTTTACAAGATATCTTCCGCTGTATGCTTCAAAGTTTATTTTTACACCGCTTTCAGTTGCACTGATTCTTTTAATAACCTGACTTGCCATCTTATCTCCTTTAAAATTTGTAATCGCACGAAACCGATTTTCTGTAAAATCCGTTTTGCTCAAACCTCCGCATCATGCCGGATAGCTTTTGACCGATAGATTCGAGCCTTTGTGTATCGGCTCTCATTTTGTTGGCACGGTTTTGCTCCGAAAAATTTCGGTCTTCTATTTTTGAAACATTTGAAAGCCAATCGGTGTTAAATCTGTCTGTCCACACGAATTGAAAACAGACACCGAGAATATTCAGCATTTCAAGTGATAAATTTTCTTCAAAGTAACCATCTGTATAAAAATCAAAATCAATAACCGTTCCCTCAATTAACGGTTTTTCCTCCGATGCACTTATGTCAATTTTTCCATTTTTTTCGTCATAAAGTGCCGGAAACTCAACGGTGCTTACTCCGCCGTATTCGTCTGTTTCTATGCGGTTTGATGAAAACAGCTCAAAATTTTTGTATTCTTCTTCCAGATTTAGTGTAACGGTTGATGTATATGTTTTGTCCGCTATAAATCTGTAACTGTTAAACAAAGGCTCTGTAAGCTTTTTGTGAGAAGTTGTTCCGGTAAGATAAATTTGCATTTCTGCGGGAATTGTAAAAAGGGCTATCGAAGGACGCAAGATTTGCCACATTCGCCGTGCATACAAGGGAGTGTTTGTGTATAACAGCTTTTTTAAATTTATATCGTCAACATATACATCGCAATATTGCGTGAGTAGTTTTAAAATAGCCGTCATTTTGTAATCCGCCTTATCTGTCACTGTCGGACATTTTTGCCAGTTCCATTCCCATATCTTCTATTATGTGCGAAAACAGTCCGTTTTTGTCCGTTTCTTTTGAAATTTTATTCAGGGCTTTCATTTTTTCGAGTGTTACTCTGTTGTCGTTGTTTTCGGCTCTTGCCGTTGTGAAAAGTTTACATACAAGCTTTTTGTGTTCTTCGCATAAATTTGAAAATATTTCGCATATTTGCGGAATATCAAAGTCAAGCAAATGCTGAAAACTGTTTAAATCCAAAAGCTCTTTTTCTTTATACAAAACTCCGTAGCGTTCTCTTTCGTCATGATTAAGCCCGTCGGTTATAATCAGTTTTCGTTCTTGCAAAAGATTGTCAAAGGTTTCGCTTATACCGGAAAGGAAAGCTTTTTTCGGAATTTCAAGAATTCCGCCGTCTCTGTTTATTTTTCCGAAATTTCCGAGATTTACGCTTGTTCCCCGTGCAATTCCGCCGAGAAACATTACAGTTACATTTTCTTCGGAGTTTTTGCATTTCGGTTCTGCACACTCGTTTATTTGCGAAATCGCTTCGGCTATCATTTTTTTAACTTCTTCTTCGGAAAAAAGTTTTTCTTTTTTTGAGTTTTTCGGAATGTTTTCACTTGCTTTGATGTTTCCCATTTTTTCCTCTTTCTTTATCGGGAAGGGACTGTTCACAGTCCCCTCCGTATGTGAAATTTCAGTTATTTACATTTGTGATTACACCGACTTTGCTGGCGAATACGGGCTTGAAATCGAACATTGCCCCTACATTCAAATTTACACTGAAATCAGCAGCGTCGGAAGGAGATATTTCGAGAGTTATCGGAGAGCCTTCATAATATCCCGCATAAATCGGAGCCGTTCCGATACCGCCTTTTGCCGCAATATAAATATTGTTTCCCATATCTATTGTGTCCAAAGTGCTGTTTTGCGTACCGGGAATAATTGCGGGTTCGACTTCGATAAGCTGTACGCCTCCGGCATTTTGGAGGAATCCTCTTCTGAACCATTCTTCACCGAGTGCGTATTGAAGTCCTGTGATTGCTCCGCCGGTACCGTCTGTCGGAAGAACTGCACATAGGGCGTTTATGTTGCCGAATGCTACTAAATCACTGCGTTTAACGCCGTTTGCGGCAGCTACGAGAGAAGTTATTTTATTCCAGTTTGAAGTTGAATAGGAAGTTGCGGTGAGTCCTGCGGGAATATAATTTACATTACTTGCGGCATCGGCAAGTTTCGACATAAATATAGCGTAAATTTTATTCCACATACCGTTCATAATCGCAGCATAATAACTTCCCGCTTCTCCGTTGACAATATCCTGATACCACTTAAGTTTTGCCTGAGTTGTGTACATTTTCGGATTTAGCGTGACGGTTTTTGAATAAAGATAATTGTATGTTGAACTTCTTCCGCTTCCCCATGAAGAATCTTCAAAAAGAAATACATCGTTTGAACGGACTGTGATTTCCTTTGTCTCTCCGATGGGAATAGCTTCCCATTGCATAAGTCCTCCGGATGCGATATCATCGTAAACACGGAATATAAGGGGTTGGATTATATCTTTATCGATAGCCGCCATTGTGCGAAGAAAAACGATATCTTTGGAAAGTGACAAATCTTTTTTGGCTTCTTCTATGCTTTGAGGAGCTTCTTTGCCGAGAGATTGATATGCAGTTGCGGCACAAAACATAAACTTTTTGTCCGAATGTGCTTTGGAAAAATCTTCATAATTTACTCCGTTAAGACGCGTAGAATATTTATCGGCGATATTAGGACGGAAATTTAACTTTTTTCCTACATATTCGCAAGCGACAAGTCTGCCTGTCGCAATTATGTCGTTTCTGGAAATTTCTTTGCCGTTTACACGAACCTTTCTGTCGTTTTCATTTATTGTATTTGCAAAAACGGAACGGTCTATGGAATTAATTTTAAGACTCATACCGATACCTCCTTATGCTTTGAAAATTTTGAGAACATATTCGGTTCCCCAGTTTGATGTGCCTTCGTTCATGTTTTTTGAACGAAGAATTTGTGCGTATATACCGGAAGTTGGAGGATTTTCACAGGGAACCCAAAGACCGTTTTCCACCGAAGCGTATTTTTGAGACGAAATATTGGGTACAGCCGAAAAATTTCCGGCTCCGAAGCCGTACTGTTCGCCGACAATAAGTTCTGTGAAATCTCCCATTTCGTTTGAAGGCAGGCAAAGTCCCAAAGTGTCGGATCCGACATTATAACAGTTTTCGCCTATTCGTACTTTGTTTACATCATAACTGTTAAAAGCGTAAATACCTGTTTTTTCGCCTTGATTTGTTTTGCCGTCTGCGGCAGAAACAAAATACCACGAATTTCCGTTCAAAATTCCGAAATTTTTATAACCTTCGGAGTGGATAAGTGCAGCTTGTCGGCAGAGAAATCCGGCAGGACATATATCGGGAGAAAAAGTTCCGTCGGAATAAGTACCGAATTTTCCGGCAACATTTTGCGTATCGTTCTTTGTTGAGTTTGACACAAGAACTTCAAACATAGTTTTTTCAATAAAAGACATACTTTAAATTTCCTTTCTTATTTCATAATGTTGGCAACCGCTTTATCGAGTGCGTCGCCATCTCCGTAATCATCGTTTTTACCGATATTCCATGTAAAAGTATTTTTCCTTGAAGATGAAAGTATTTTGTTCATGGCGTATGCGTCAATATCTTTGACGGCACATTGATCACCGCAAAACTCTCCGTTTTTTTCCATTTCCGCATAAACGGCAGTATTTTTGTCATCAAGCATATTTTCGTATTCCGACATATCGAGATTTGCACAAGCTTCTATTTCTTTCAATCTGTTTTTCAAAGTTTCCTTTACCAACTTAAATCTTCGAATTCTTTCCGCTTCTTTGAGTTTGTTCAGTTCGTAAAGTGCATCGTCTCTTTGCTTTTCAGCTTTCATCAACGATTGTGCAAGTGAAGTGCTTTTTTGGTTTAGTGCATTGTAAACGCTTTCAAAAGGCAGGGTGAAAGTACAGTTTCCATCGGTGAAAACGACATTTGCATTACATTTGCTGTTTGTACCTGCAGTTATTTTGCCTTCCTCTGTTTTTAAGGCGGCAATACTTGCTTCTCCTTTTTCCGAAAGCATTACCGCTTTATTGTTTTCAACGGCAACCACTGCGTATGTCGGAAACATTGAGGCTATTTTGTCGATTTCCATATTTTTTTCTGCTCCTTTATCATTATTTTGACGGGATTTTAAGATTTCTGAATTTTTCGAAGCAACACGGAGAGTCAGTTCTTTCATTTTCTTTTCGCCTATTGCCGATAAAGCTTTTATATTTGCGTCGGCTACAGCAGGTGAAATTTCATCTCCCAAAATTGTAGTACCGAGAATTTGGTATTTTGTAAAAACTTCGGTAGTTCCGACTGTATGCATTTCGTCAATAAGAGTTTCTATTGAAACGCTCATGCCTTGAAGTCCTTGTAATTCCAACTTTTTTACAAGTTCTCCGGCATACCATTTCCATATATAAGCTTTTGCGACAATCCACTTTTTTCCGTTATGTTCTTCAAGCCGTACATCTTCGTCTTTTTCAATGTATCCTACTATGCGTTCTGCGGTTGCCGACATAAAAGAAGCGTGCGTTTCTCCGTTAGGTTCTTCTATTTTGTCGAAATTGTGACCGTCGCCTATTTTTCCCGCTGCGTAAGCTATGAGAATCGGCGTTCCGACGAACATTTTTCTGTGTTCTTCGAGATTCAGATATTGCCAATTGTTTTTGTTTATATCGCTGTTTAAAAGTCTTATTTCAACAGCTCTTTTCCAGTTGTTTTTTTCGCTGAGAAGTTTTAATTCTCCGATGTTCGATACCAGTTTTGATTTTTCGTTCATTTTTCACCTGAATTTTATAAATATTTTTAAAAAGAGCCGTAAGCGTATTAATTTTGCATTAACAGCTTACAGCCCCGTTCGGCTTTACTCGGCTTCCGTTTAAGCCGGGAATTTGTCTGATTTTTAAATATTGCTGTTTTTTTCGTTTGTATGCGGCAAAACGGCAATCAGTTTTTTTGTTACTTCAAATATTTTTATACCGTCTTTGCAAGTGCGTATTTCGGCATCTTTTTTTCGTAAATATATTTTTTCTATAATTTCATTAAGACTGTTTTCGGAATTTTCGCTTTTAAAAAAATTGTTTTTCACAGCTTTCTCCCATATGTATCTGTCACTTTTTCTTTTGATTCCGAAAGCTCTTCGCTTTGCGGTCTGCCCGAAACCGAAGTGCTTTGAGTATAGGCACTCGGAGGGATTTCCAGTCGGGCTGTGTATTTTACTTTTTTTAATGCATCTGCCATTGATATTTCATCTATCCATGAGTTCCCGTCAAGAGCCGACAAAATGTAGTATGCACTTGTATTTCCTCTCGATAAAGCACTTTCCGCCTGTTTTCGTGTTTCGCTGTCCGTATAAATACTTCCGAACATACGAAAGTCAAATTGATTTGAAAGTTTGAATGAGTCGTAAATGCGGTTCATCATTTTTTCGAATTGTCTGTATATACATTTGGTATATTCGGATTCGAGTTTTGCCGACATTTCGGCTTGACCTGCTTTAACATCGGAATTTGTCGGTATAACTCCCGCAAGACCCGCTTTTTGTGCTCCGTAACGAAGAAAACTTTCGGATATTTGGTTTGCGTTTGCACTTTCCGGAAAATCGTGGGATTTGATATTTTCGACGGGAGCTGAAAAAAAGGCGGTGCCACCCGTGTTACTTGATGCCATTAATTGATTAAACAGCGTTTCAAAAAGCAGTCTTCCTCCCAATGACAGCCTGTAATCGTCTTCAATTTTGCTTCCTCCCGAATTCGCATAGGGAATTTCTCCGGTAAATATTTTGATAAGGGGATTTAGAATGAGTGAAAGCTGTGCCTGCTCATAATCGCTTTGCTGTGAATATGTCAGCATTAAACCCGAAAGAGAAGGAGCAACGGCAGTGGAAGTATCGTCAATTTCAAAAGTCCACACTTTGTCGGCCGGCAGTGTAACATAATAGAACCAGCGGCCGTTTTGAGAGAAAACTTTTGCATTTTTTCTTGCATTTTCAGGATAAAAAGTCTTTTTTTCGCCGTTTGAGTTAAGTGTTATACAGGGAGTTGAAAGAGAATTGTTTTTGCTTGATTTTTCAAACATGAAACAGAAATCTTCCATAAAAGGTTCAAACAGATCGCCGTATTGTCTGTAATCACTTCCGGGTTGTAAAAAGTACATCATATCAAACGATACGGTATAAGTGCTTAAATTATTAAATCCTACAATCGTGCACCAATCTGACGGGAGCTGTTGCATAAAAGCAAAATTGACTGTTCCGAGTGTTTTATCAACTTCATAACGGGGCACATAAAACACCTTGCCTTCGCTCAGTGCCTGTCCGATTATTTTATGAACGCAGACATCGGGACGCAAAGTTTTGTTGAATTTATCGACAAGTATTGCTTCGCTCATAAAATTTTTTTCCGTTTTTTCGCTGATATATAACGGTTTGAAATAGTATTTACAGCTTGCTATATCCTGATATGTTTTTATGATTTTGTAATACGGATATGCAGTCCATTTCAGAGTTCCCGAAGTTTGACGGAGTTCTTTTTCGCTTGAATAAGGATTTCGTAAAAATATGCCTATATCTTCTTTGGTATATTCGCACGGAAGAGACGATATACCTTTGGTACGGCGGTTTTGTATTTGTGCCTGATTTGCCATATTTCCCAGAACATTCGAGAATGCTTGCGATATAGCCGATGATGAATGGTTTAATGCAAGATTCCCGAAACGGTTTAATAGCTGGGAATATGATGACGCACACTTTTCACTCATTGTTTTTTTACCTTTTTTAATTCATTTTCGACATTGTCGATAAAGTTTTCGAGAAAACACAAATAATCTTTTTTATATTTGTTAATGTATCGGCGGTTAATTTCCGCTTTCGCTTTCGTAAACCATATTTTTTCGTTATCGGAAAGAAGGGAATAGTATTCTTGCGGAATTATGCAAAAATTCCCTTTTGGCGAATTTTCGGAAAATATGAGCAGCCTTCCTTTATCGGCATTAAAAAATGTATAAGGATAATCTTCGGAAGTTTTTTGAATTTTTCCGTAATAAAGATTATACATCTATCTTCTCCTCAGGGAAAGTAATCTGCTGCGGGTGTTCATATTTAAAGAATTTGACGGCATTGGACTTTGTTCCGAAATAAAAGCAGACCACGAACTTTTTTGTTTGTATTTTTCTTTTGATTTTTCATTTTCGAGTATTTGTTTTAATCTCAGTGCATATTTCAGTGCCGACCACATATCTCTTTGAATGGCCTTAGACTTTCTTTCTTCTTTGTTGGTAAAACCGCTGATTTTAATTCGGATATTATTTATTTGCTGGCATAATTCATCGGTAAAATCGTACGGAGTTCGTATTTTTCCGTCCAAAAAATCGTCTTTAATGCCGTGAAGAGATTTGTAAGAAGTCAATCCGTATCCTGTATTTGCCGTAAGCAGATCAACATTTCCTTGCTCAAATTCGGATTGTGCGTATTTTATCATAAGCCCGTCTTCGTCGGCTGTTCCTCTTCCTCCTGCTTTAAGGGGGTAAATTACCGGGATTGAATTCGGTTGTTCTATTTCGGTGAATTTCATGTGATTGATACAGCAAAGGCAAGGTAATGTATCTTCGGAGGGCTTCATCAGCTCTTCCACAATTTCAGTGCCGTATGCCTGTGCATCTATTACGAGATATGTCGGACCGCAGTCGCTGTTGCAAAATTTTCCCCAAAGATTTTTAATTTTTTGTGCTTGTAAATAAGCTGTTTTCGGCGGGGAATATGCGTCAATAAATACCAACTGAGCCTTATATTTGTCACGCTTATCTGTATTTCCATACGGTATGAGTTTTATTACCGCATCGGCACATTTGGCATTGTGTCTGCCGTCGGCATAAGATACATCATGTGCGACGATATAGATGACATTTTCTTTTCCGCAATGAGAAAATTCCGCACTTTTCAGCCTTCTTGATTCTGCTAATATTTTGTCGGAAATGAGAGGGTTTGACTCGGATCCTGTGTACCTTGCACAACATTCGCGAAGCCAATCTTCAGAAGTAAGCGTTTTCTTTAAATCTTTGAAATATTTTATATCGCGAATATTGCCGAGTAAAGCGGTTATCCATGAAATATCGATTACATAGCCTTCGTATTTTTCCTCGAAAAGCATATCGTTTAAGCATCTTTCTCTCAATTCCGTATATGCTTTGTTTTGCTTTGAGCAGGCGTTTCCTATGTGATGATGTTTTTGATTTATATGTATATAATCCGTCTTTTGATTAATTGTTCTGTTGTCTCTTACTATGGGATAAATATCTTTGAGAAAGTCATCGATGGGGAAAGCGTTTTCTCCTTCCTGCCCACATTCTTCACCGATACACGCTCCTGCGGTATCTCCTCTCGGTGCATACATTGTAAATTCCGATCCGTATACCGTCGTAATTCTGAACATATCTTGTCTGTCGTTCCTGACATTCCACATTTGCGTTATAATGGGATAAGACTTTTCTATTTCATGAAACGCTTTTGCGGCGAGAGAAGCCGCTTGTTTTTGATTTGGTGCCGTATAGCGTACAATATGTCCCGGAAACAGTATGCCCTCAATCATGTTTGAAAGTAATACTATGTATGTTTTTGTCAGCCCTCTTACCCCTGTAATGTAAGCGTTTCTGTATCTTGCAAAAATTCTCATCATTATTCTTTGAGGAAGTTCAAGCTTGTATTTGGCTTTTTCGTCCCTGCATAAATCGGCAAAATAATCGGGATACCACCTGAAAAAACTTATTATCAGAGCAACACTTTTTTCTTCGACATTGTCGTAATCAAAGGCTTGATTTTTTTCTTTCGGTAACCATTTTCCGAGTTTTTTTGAATATATTTTACCTTCTCCCGCATATCCGGTCGGCATTATTTTTTGTCCTTTTTTCTCAGCGGAGTACAGCCTGCATAAAGCTTTCTCTTTTTTTCTTCATCGCTTTCCGTTTCGGAAAATTCTTTGTAAATATCGTCTGTAAATAGGTCGTCGGGTAAATTGTGAGATGTCATTAAATTGGCATTTGCTCTCATGTTGTTATAAAAATCAAGTAACATTTGGTCAGCTACATCTATGGTATAGTCATATTTTTTTGTTTTTACAAAATTTTCGGTCAGTGCTTTTACCGTGTCTTCAAAATTCAGAAAATGTCCTTCTTCCAGCAGACCTTTTTTCTCCAAAGCGTTTATTTGTGCGTCAATACGGTAATTTTCCATAGGCTTTTCGTCTTTTTTTCTCATCTGTTCCGATGCCATTAAATCATCAACCATTTTTTGTACTTTTTGTGCGGCGGCATAATTGCCGTTTTGGACAAGAATATCCGAAATCATATTTCTTTTGCAAACGGTAATAATCGTATTTTCAAGTTGAGGAGTAATCGTCTGACCTTTATATCTGTTTATCCATATTGTATATTGCCTGTCGAGTTCATTATATATTTCTCCCGACATTGCAACTCCTTTGCAAAGCGGTTCCACGCCCCATTTTTTACGCTGTTCTTCAGAGCCGGGAAGTGCGTCTATACGAGTTTTTTCATAGTAAACAAATTTTCCGAAATCGGTTTCCGAAAATTCTTTTCCGAAGACTCTTTTCATATAATTTTCACCGTCGAAAAAATTGAGAACAGTGCCGTTTTGATCACATAATTTTTCGCTTTGCACGAGCAATTTTATATATTCCGTCCATTTGTTTTCAGAACAGAAAAAGGAATTTTCCAAAATCAGCGGGTAACACGGTACTCTGAATGAAGCACAGCAAATAAACAATGCGACGGAAGGGCCGTTTATTTTTTCGATTTCTTCAAAGTAATCGTTTTCACACTCAAGACAATACGGTGAATATTCAAAAAAGCTTTCACATTCCGAAACCCTGCGGCAATTGTTTTCGTTCAATATTTGTCCGCACTGAACACAGTTATACATTTGATAATCCTCCTTTACAAGAGGATAAATATTCGGATTTCTTATTCATACATAACACTTTTTCGGGAAATGTCAATATAATTGTCATAAATTGTCAGTAACTGTCATAAAACTTTCGCTTTTCCCCCATACCATTTCACATATATCGCCGATCTCTTCCGACAGAGTTTGGGCTTGTGAGCGGGTTAGAGATATAAGTTCCTTTTTGCCGTCGTTGAATGTTGCGAGAATCAATTTTTTACGGCGATTTCCGGAAGAATTTTTCTCTATGAAATACAGCAGTGCTTTTGCATTGCTTTCGATTCCCAAAAGTCCGGTTTCTCTTTCCATTGCACTTACTGCGGCGTCGCATCCTTTGTTTTTCATTTTTTACCTTCCCAAAAGTTCACTTATACTACATTCGAAAACGGTACACAGACCGATAAGATTTTTGAGTGTCGGCATACACCGTCCGTTTTCCCAGCGGCTTATACTTTCATTGTCTACATTAAGTTTTGCCGCAAGCTCTTTTTGATTCCATTCCCGCCGTTCTCTCTTTTGTTTCAGCCTCTGTGGAAAGTTCATACTTATCCTCCGTAAAATTGTTTTTTAATCTTTCGTAATTTATCATACAAGTATATGAACACATTAATTTACTGCTTTTAGGAGAAACTCTGTAAGCGTGAAACGGTGCGGGCAGAAATTCTTTTTCGCAAACTATACACTTCTTTAATTTTGCATATTCAGACAATTTTGCATTTCCTTTCTTACTTTGTTTATTATACGGTATATGTTTCTTTCGCTTTGAAAGCTTTTGTTTACTATTGCACAAACTTTTAAACCGTGAATAAAATACAGCATTGCTATTTCTCGTTCGAAACAATCGTGTATCGATTTTTTTATGATTTTTTGCGTTTCGGATATAAGAAGATCATATGAGGAAATATCAAGTATCTGTCTGCATCGGCAAACTGATTTTCTTTGATTCTGTGTCAATTTATTTCTCCTTTAAAAGTTCGATGATTTTTTTGCCGCTGTCCTGTTTTTCACAAAAAACGAATTCTATTCCGTAGGCAAGTTCCAAATTCCTCATTCTTTGTGAAAGTTCCCTTCCGCTTATATTTCCTCTTTCTGATTTCCATTTGCAAATATCTTCGAGCGAAAAAATTCCTTTTCCGTGTTCAACGAGAATATACAGCTTTATGTGTTCAAAAAACGCACGCCGTATTTCTTTCATAAATCGGTTTGTATCGTTTACAATGTTATGATATACCTCGTCGAGATTTTGCTTTGTGTCAACACTTATTTTCGGATTATCTTTTGGTATATAATCTCCGACATTCAGGGCTTTTGAAACAAGAGTTATTCCCGCATTAATCATTTGATTATGCTTTACGGTATGTTTATTGGCTTTTTGACGGGTATCGGCATAAATAATCATTCTTTTTTAGAAACCTTTTCGATTATTTCGGAAAGGTCCGATATTGTGTTTTTGCAGTCAAACCAATCGGAAATTTTACTTTGATTTTCTCTTAAACTGTTAAAAATTCCGATATAGTCGGCAAAATCCTCCGAGTTCATGTTTTCGGCTTTTTTTCCCAAGCGTTTTTCGAGCATTTCAATGCTTACACCTATTTTGGCAAATTCCACAATCATTTTTTTCACTCTGTCTATCAAAGGCGTTTCGTTATTCCCGGAGAGCGTTTTACGACATTCGCGAATTGCGTCATCTACAAGATCGGATGGGAGAAGTGCCAGAATTCTTGCACGGAGCCGCCGTGCCGCCATATTTGCGTTATTTTCGTAAATATCCCGTATTGATGTCAATTCTTTTACTGTTTTTCCGACTTCTCTGCGATGAGGATTTGTAAAATTCTGCACGGATATTGTATTTGTCTCCAAATCCCAGCAATATGCTTGCATTTCGGATTTTCCGTTATCTTGAGAAAGTTCTTTTATTCCATAATCAAGGTTTCCCCAGCATCTTGCGAGTTCTTCCGCAAACCGTATAGTTGCTCCCTGAATTGTTTCCGTACCTTTTGGGAAAGAATAAAAAGCTTTTTCGGCAAGAGACGGTCTGCGGCAGGCCTCCATGATTTTGTTATACGCTTTAAGCTCGTCTCTGGAAAATTTTTTCGCAATAATCAGTTTGCCTTGAGCTTCGGCTATTGCTCTGCTGCTTTCAACCGCAACGGTGCCTTGATTGATATTTTCAAAATAATTTGTTTTAGGCAAAATTGACGGTTGCGTATTTTGCGTGATTTTATTTGTGTTATCATTGTTTTGAGACATTTTAAACCCTCATTTTGTTAAAATATATACATATTCATTATCTTCAGTTGATGTTTTTTCTTCAAAAACCGTTTTTATTTCTTCCGAAGATACGAGATAATCTCCGTCGTGCAGTATTTTAACTTCCGACTTCGGAGACAGTGTTTTCAATATATCCATAAGATGTGACACGGTCATATTTTTTTCACCGATATTTTTTTATTAACCACAGTGGCGGATTCAGTAAGTTGGGCTTACCGTACTCTCCGGTATAGCCGTACCAGTTACCGCTTTCACGACATTGCTTTAATATACCTAAATTTGTTCGGAAATCGTCTGTTCCTTTTTGGCGGAAGATATCGTCGGCTTCAAGTATGTTTATTGCAAACGGAGGATTTTTTTCGATTGCGATAAATACGAAACGGTGAGGCTTTTTTTCGTAAAGTTCCACGCCTTGAGAGTACTGTGCGACTTGCAGGTCATATCCGTAATGCATGGCATCTTTTACAAATGCGTCGTTTTGTGCATTGTTGCAGGTTTTCAAATCCACAATCACACAGGTATTTTCTATCTCCGTTCTGCAGTCGGGGCGGCATTTGCACCTTATTCCCGTAAATTCATCTGTCCAATAATATGACATTTCTTTTTCTCCCTGAAGTAATGCCGACGCATAAGGATTTGAAAAAACACGAACACTCATTTGCTGTATTGTCAGAAAATCGTCCTCTGTCAGAAGCTTCTTTTCGCTTTTTTTGAGCGATTCCCATGCTTTTTTTCCGTCAGATGTCCTTTTGTCGATATACGGTATAATCGTATATTCATTTTCAAATCTCTGAGGTTCCAAAATAAAACAGTGAAATGCACTTCCGAAAAAAAGAGAATCACTTTGTTCGGCTGTGTGTTCTGAGGCGTATTTGTAGTGTAAAGGACTTTTTGAAATTAAGTGAAGCATTGAACGGCTTACAGCGGGGTTGGAACGGTAGGATTCGTTTGATTCATAACACTTTAAAGGTTTCATTTATTTACTTAAAAGGGCAATTCGCTGTCTTTCGGAATATCGTAAAATTTATTGTTTGTCATTTGCTCTGTTCCGGCGGTATCGGCTGATTTGTCACTTCCGAATCCGCAATTGAACGCATTAATAAATAAATCGTTTCGTTTATTGCCGTTTGCATCGCTGTAAGAGTTTATTTCCAACTCCCCCTGAATCAAAACGGAACTTCCTTTGTTCATAAAACGCTTTAAAAAGTTAGCCGATTTATCCCAAGCCGTAACTTTCACAAAGATCGGATGCGTGTTGTTGTTTGAATCTCTTTTGTTTATTGCTACGGAAAAATTGCAAACGGTTTTTCCCGAAGATGTTACTTTTATTTCCGGATCCGTTGTCATGTTTCCGATAATCGTTACCTGATTTAAATATACGGACATATTTTTTACCTATCGCACACCCAAGAAGGAGTATTTTTCTTCTTCGAGGATAAGTGCTTTTTTATACCTTTCTTTATCTTTAATCTGATAATAGTCAAAATAATCTTGTATATGTATTTTTCCTTGAATTCTCAGTCTGTCGCCGACACAACGCTTGATTTCCTGTATTTTTTTACAGGCTTCGCTTTTTGAAATACCGAAAATATCGCAAACATCGGCAATGTTCAGAGCTTCTTTTGAAAATATTTCTTCACGACGCTTATAGTCCATTTTTTTCTCCTTTTTCGATTATATGTATCAGAAGTAACGCCGCTCCCATAATTCCCGAAATTATTTTCATTTCGGGGTGTTCGGTAAAATTTTTTCTATGCGGCTCACAAGAAATGACGATTGCACGGCCGATGAGCGTGCCTGTAGAGGCTGAAAAAACGAGTCCGAAAATGTATTGACATAATATTTTCGCTTTTTTTAATCGGGATATTTTTCTTTGCATTTTGCACATATAAAATTCTCCTCATAATTTGCTTCTTCTTCCGAACATTCCGAGCTGCAAATATCGCAGTAGTAATGTGCCGAATTTCTGAGAGGGCAAATATCTTCAAGACACGGATATGCGGGGCTTGCACATTCACGGCAATCGTTACGGTATAAAATCATCGTTACAGTCGAAATCTTCATAGTACCATTTTGAAATGATTCTGAATGGTGACTTTTTGATTACGCCTCCGTTTTTTATAAATTGTGAAAGTTTGTCCGTATAAATTGCGAATTGTTCCGGTCCCATCAAATCCAAAAGCCCCGATATTTGCCATTCTTCAAATTCCAAATTGCCGTTAATTACGGTAAAAGGATTTGAAAATAATTGCGATACGGACGAAGAATCTTCTCTTTCTTTTTTTATACTTTCATTTTCTTTTGTTTTATTTGTTTTTCTTTGCGTATAATTCTCGGAATTATTTTCTTTTTTCTCGGAATTAAGAGTATTTTTCTCGGAAGAATTACCGAAAAACGCACATTTAATGAACGGACGGGTATCTTTTTCCGGCAAAAGCCAAAATTTCCCTTCCACTTCCATCGGAGTTTTTGCGGCACGCTGTGAAACGGCGTGCTGCCAACGCTCCTGTATTCCGGTGCTTGTAATGATAGTGTCCGAATAGAAAAGTTTGTCATTAAACAGTGACCGTTCTATCAAGAATTTCAAAACTTGCCTTACCGTATCGGGAGATATATTTAAATCGTCCGATATTACGAAAATGACATCTTCATCGGCTTTGGCATAATATCCTTCGCGGTATGTATGACAAAGCAGATAAATATAGACTGCTATTCCGTCACAGCCGTAACGGGCTTTGAGGATTCTGATTCGATTATCCGAGAAAAAATCAACTGCAAAGGGGAAGTAATCAAGTCCCTGTTTTTGCGTTCTTGACAAAGTTTTTCTCCTTAATCAAATTCAATGTTTAAAAATTCGGCAATGGCTGCTTTTCGCTTTTGAGATAGTTTTTTTCTGCCGTTTTCCACGCTTGAAATAAAAGACTGAGATACTCCGCATATATCGGCTAATTGTTTTTGAGTTATATCCATATTTCGTCTTACTTTTCGGACATCTTTTTGATTGCGTATTTTCCTTGACATTTTATGTACTCCTTTTTATGAATTGTATATTATATAAATTGATATTAAATCCGATATTTGCCTGAGAACAATCTTTCTTGACAGGTTATAAAAAATATGCTAAAATGTAAATGGATAGTTGTAACTGTCAATTGTCGGTGCTTTTATATTTAATGTTTTTTCTGACAGCAAGGGAGAGATTTATGAAGGCTTGGGAGTATATTGTCGCCCGAAATGTCGGTCGTGCCTATGCAAAATGGCTTAGAGAAAATGAAAAATACGAAAGAAATTTAAAATTTCACGACTACACTTTTAAGAAAAATTCATGTGTTAGTCAATTGGATATAAAATGCAAGAATATTTTCGGCGTTTGTGTTTTTCTGATTTTGGTCAGTATAGCTTTGGTAATTGCCGAGACGGACAGATTTAATAGGTACAGTATTTACAATGCTGATTTTTTTGTTCAAATTGCAATAATTTTGAGCGTATTTTCGTGTGTGCTTATGCTGTTGACCTTTGCTTTCGAGTTTTCACCGCGTTTTCGTGATAAATTTTCAAAAATCAGAATTTATCGTGAAGATTTGGACTTTTTGACATCTTTTTTTTATGAAGATATAATTTCTTTTTTAAACGGTATTATTTCGCTTGACAGGACGCATTTTTATCTTGACGGAAAATCCATGAGTAAAAGCTGTAATTTTGTTTTGGCAGACGGGTATTCCGCAATTCAGATGAAAACCGACGGTTATGAGTATGAAAATGAGTATTGTAATCCAAAGGTGAAAAGAGTATTTGAAAAGATGTATTCGTATATTGATCAAAAACTTAACAGGATTATAATGACTCCGGAAATAGAAAAAAATTCAAAACAGCTGATATATTTTATAGTCAGAAATTCTTTGATAAAGTATCGCTTTGAAGAATTTGCTTCAAAAAACGGTTATCCTTCGTTAGAAGAGTACTGTATTGAAAATCAAGGCGTTGTGCCGAGTGAATTTTCGGATTATGTTTATTATCATATATTCAGAAACGATATAACGCTCCCTTTGGGAGAGACTTACGATAAAATTCTTATTGAGTATTTGACGCTCTCCGATAAACTTTTTTCAAAGAGATCTGAAAAACCGTCTGCTAGGCATTTTGAAGACTGTGCCGAAGAGAGACAGAATATTAAGGAAAAATTTTCAAATATTCCGGATATTGTATTTGTCGGCGAAAACGAAAAAGAAGAGTTTCCGAAAAAGTTTGATAAAATAGCCGTTTTTTTCGGAATTTGCATTATAGTTTTCAGTGAAGTTATGACACATATATATTGAGAGGCGATTGAATTGTATAAGAGATACAATACCTGTTTTGCTGTTATTCTTTCGGTTTTGGTTTTATTGTCGCTGGCACTTTTATGCTTTTCGCGTTACAATGTTGAGGGGATTAATTTAAATAAGCACACTTGCTATTTTGATAAAAGTCATGGAGAAAGCACTACAACTTGTAAGACATTGGGAGAGACTTCTTACCCCTGCATTTATTCATACGATGAAATTTACAATTGTAAAAAACGATTTGTCGAAAAAGATACCGAATATGCTCCGTGTTCATATGAATTTACAGAGACTTTGAACGAGAACGGAAAAACGGTGAATGTTTTTACTTGTAAATGGTGTGGAGCGAAAAAGTTTTCAGTGACGGAATAAGAGTAATATTCTTAAACCGATTTCATTATAATTCCGAAAACAGAATTTGTCAACCCTAAAAATTCTATTTTTAGAATTTTATGTATTGTATACAAATATTAAGCAAAAAAATTGTTATATATAACGGTTAGGAAAGTGATAATGAATTTTTACGAAAAGCTTAATGAAATGTGTCACGGTGCAAATATTACACCTACCGCTTTGTGCAAAACGCTTAAATTGAGCACATCGAAAGTGACTGCTTGGAAGAACGGAAGTAATCCGAGTGCAGATTCACTTATAAAAATTTCCGAATATTTCGGAGTGTCAATCGATGAATTGCTTAATGTACAAAAGGCGAAAAAAGGATTGGAATTCAATGAAGAAAAAATTCTTGATGTGTTCCGAAAATTGTCCGAAGCCGAACAGCTCCGTCTGATAATTAATGTGACGGATTACATTACGGACAAAGAAAACAAAAACAAGGTTTCTCTTTCCCAACTCGGGAATATTGCCGCTAAAGGCGGAGAAATTAATTCCTCAAGCAAAGTCAAAGCGAAAACCACAATATAATTTTTGCCGTGGGCCCATAACTATCGTTAGAAAGCGAGGCCTTAAATCGAGGAATTAGTTAAAAAAGCTAAAAATTTATATAAGGCTTTAAATAAAAAAATTGATATAAAAAATATAGAGGGATATCTTGAAACAAAAGGATATTCCGTTGTATTTTTCAACACGCCTGAAGGCGATGCATTACTGTCAGCGTATGAGATTGACAGAAAAGGTACACAGGCTTTTACTTTTTGCGGAATTACAAAAATAGTATTTGTCGATAATAATATGCATGTAATCGACAAAATACACTGTTTGCTGCATGAATGTGGCCATATTTTGCTTGGCGATTTGGAAGATAAAGCGTTGGAATATAATGACAGAAAAGAATTGGAAAGCAGAGCTGAGTTATTTGTATTCCTGGTAATGAATCAGAAGAAAATCATCAATCGAAAAAAGAAAATCTTTGTGTCGATATTGGTTGCGATTTTGTCTTTACATCTATTCCTTTATTTTCTGACGGCCAAAGGCGGTAAGTATGAAAATGAAACTGTTTTTATAACAAAAAACGGAGAAAAGTATCATACCGAAGATTGCATTTACATTAATTCCGAAAACAGTATAGCCGTACCTGTTTACGAAGCCGAAAAAATATATTCAAAGTGCGAAATTTGCGGAAAGTCAAAGTGACTTAGGTAAATTTCGAGTTTTAAATTATAAAAATATTAAAATATACGATGTTATTGGGTTTTGCTTGAGGAAATTAAAAACGAAAATCTCATAAAGCCAAAAAAGCCTTATGAGATTTGATATAGATTTAAATTTAAAAGCGGTAACAAAGATGGAAGAAAAGTATTATATACGCTCGGTAAAATACAGTGTACAAGAACGCGAAACGAAAAATTACGGCAAAGTTTATGATGCTGTTTTCAGAGTTATAACAAAAGACGGCGTTGAAAAACAAAAGAAACTGTCGGGATACAAAACCAAAACAGCACTGAAAGAGGCACACACCAAATTCATTAATGAAAATTGCGAATATATTTCAGTCAATCAATCCGTAGCTTTGAAGAAGCAATTAAAAGATGCGGGGAAAAGTATTCATACACTGGAAGAGATGGTTTCGCAATATTTAAAAGCAATTTCAAATCAAAACAAAGATTCGACAATTTATGAAAGAGAAAAAATTTATAACAGTTATATTTTGCCAAAGTTTAAAGACACCTATATGAATGAGCTGACCGTTCAGGTCTTATACCGTTGGCAAGACGAGTGGTGGCAGACTAAAAACTCAAAAACCGGTGAACCTTATTCATATTCGTATTTGTCGAAAGTCCGTACAGCGTTCAGTGCATTACTTACCTGGTGTGAAGGCCGTTACGGATATCCGAATAATTTCCGTTCTGTAAAAAAGCCCAAGAAAAAGGGCAAGTATTCATCTGAAATGAAATACTGGACAGAGGAAGAATTTAAACAGTTTATAAAAGTTGTCGATGATCCGATGTATCATTGCCTTTTTACCGTAATGTTTTACACAGGCAGACGGTTCGGAGAAATAACGGCACTTACGCCCGATGATATCCGCGGTGACAAGATATGGTTTGCCAAGTCGGTTACGAGAAAGACGCTTGACGGTAAACCTTTCAATATTACGAGTACAAAATCCGACAAGGAAGATTTAATACCCGTATGCAAAAGGGTAGAAAATGAGCTGAAAAGTTATGGGGGAGAATTTCCTTTCCTGTTTGGCGGTGATGTTCCGCTCCATTCGGGGAAAGTCACCCGCAGATTTAGGACATGGTGCGAAGAAGCGGGAGTTCCGGTTATACGCTTGCATGACTTCAGACATTCGTTTGTTTCAATGGTGTTACATATAAGACCGGGAGATTATGCTACTGTTGCCGCACTCATAAGCGATACTGTGGAGCAAGTTATAAAAACATATGCTCACTTATATCAAGCCGATAAAATGTATGTGATTTTAAAATTGGGAGAGTAACATTCGATTTTTGCCGAATGTTACTTTTTTGTTACCAAAATCCAACAAACACCACATATGGCGTACAGCTTATAACGCAAAGTACATTATATAGTGAGTAGTAGAATCTTGTCATCTC
>CAZLEX010000018.1:0-30880 GCA_964558655.1 uncultured Oscillospiraceae bacterium
TGACCTCTGATTTCGTCGGGTTCGGCAGATACGCCGCACTCAAGTACATAAGGAAGTTCCATGATAACGCTTTCGATTTCAAAAGGACCTATTCTGTAACCGGACGATTTGATAACATCGTCCACGCGTCCGACATACCAATAAAATCCGTCTTCATCACGCCATGCAACATCTCCCGTGTGATAATATCCGTCGTGCATTACCTCAAGTGTTTTTTCTTCATCTCCGTAATATCCTTTGAAGAGCCCGCAGGGAATCTTTTCACTTGTTTTCACTACAATTTCACCGGATTCGCCGTCGGGAACGGGATTCCCGTCGGCATCCAATATGTCAACATCGTAGAGAGGGACAGGTTTTCCCATTGAGCCGAGCTTGTGAGTGTTGCCCATTAAATTTGCGATTGTTAAAGTAAGTTCTGTTTGACCGAATCCTTCCATTATTTGCAGTCCCGTTGCCATTTCAAATTGCTTGTAAACTTCGGGATTAAGTGCTTCACCGGCTGTGGTCATATGAACGATTGAGGACAGATCGTATTTTGAAATATCTTCTTTTATCATCATTCTTAACATTGTCGGAGGAGCACAGAAAGTGGTAATGTTGTATTTTGCAAACATAGGGAGAATGTCTGATGCATCAAATCTGTCAAAGTCGTAGGTAAATACAGCACTTTCACAAAGCCACTGACCGTAAAGTTTCCCCCAAAGTGCTTTGCCCCAGCCTGTATCGGATATTGTAAAATGTATACCGTTTTCGCAAACTCCGTGCCAATATTTAGCCGTAATGTAATGACCTAAAGGATATTTATAAGAATGAGCGGCAATTTTCGGATATCCGGTAGTCCCTGAGGTAAAGAACATGAGCATGGTATCGTCCCCGCAAGGAGAATCCTGTGTTCTGTCAAAGTGTGTGCTGAAAAGAGAACATTCGTCATCATATGTTTTCCAACCTTCGCGATGTCCTCCCACCAGAATTTTCACAGTAAGTTTAACGGAATTTTCTTCTGCCAAGTCTACCTGTTCCGCAACATTTCCGTCAGCAGTGCAAACGATTGCCGAAACACCTGCAGCTCTAAATCTGTATTCGAAATCGTGTGCCAAAAGCTGATTTGTTGCGGGAATTGCTATTGCTCCGAGTTTATGTAAGGCTAAAATTGCATACCAAAATTGATAATGGCGTTTTAAAACGAGAATAACCCTGTCGCCTTTCTTTATGCCGAGAGATTTAAAATAATTTGCACACTGATTTGAATATTTCTTCATATCTTTAAATGTCAGGCGTCTCTCGATTTTGTTCTTATCAAGATGAATCATAGCGAGTTTATCGGGAGTTTTATCTGCGATGCCGTCTACAATGTCAAATGCAAAATTAAATTTTTCTTCATTGACGAAATCGATATCTTTGAGTGCACCGTTTTCGTCTTCTTTTGTTATGATAAATTTATTGCTTATCCAGGAGTTTGAACTCGATTTAGACGGAATTAATGTTTTAATGGCGTTCGTTTCTTTTTTATCGTCTCCGGGAAGTACGACTGCTATAAAGTGGCAGTCTTCGCCGTTTACCGCAATCATTCCGTGAGGAGTGGAACTGTTGTAGTATATGGAATCTCCCTCACGCAACACTTCTATTTTGTCACCTATTTGTATACGGAGACTTCCACTCATAATGTAGTCAAATTCTTGACCCGAGTGAGTGGCTAAATTTATGGGCTTATTTTGTAAATTCGGATCGTACTCATAATGAACATAATAAGGTTCGGCAATTTTTTTTCTGAACATAGGTGCAAGATTTTCGATTTCAATTCCTGTTTCTTTAGCTGTTTCTCTACCTTCGCCCTTACGGGTGAGTGTGTATGAAGAAAGTTTCGCACTGCTTCCTTCAATAAGTTCGTTAAGTTCAATCCCAAAGGAAAGAGCACATTTGTGTATGAAAGAAAAGGGGAGATCGAGTGTGGCATTTTCATATGCACAATAGTGTTCAAGAGAAACTTCTGCCTTTTTTGCCATTTCTTCTTGGGTAATTCCCAAAATTTCCCGCATTTCGCGAATTCGCGATGCTATCTCATTGATTTGTGTGGTCGTTTGTGTACTCATTGTAGTGCTCCTTTCAAAAAAATAAACCCGTCTCAAGTATTTCTTGAGACGGGTTTGAAAAATCATTCCCGCGGTACCACTCAAATTGCAGTAAAACTGCCACTCAGGTTCTGTTAAACCTTATGCATTAACGCAGCAATCACGAAAGGCCTTACTGTTTTCAGGTCTCCGGCTCGGAAGTGATAAAATTTACAACCCGTTTCTATCGGAATTACACCGTCTCCGACTCTCTGTAAGGCGTAGTCAAAATTCGTCTTCGTCATAGCTTTTAAGCCATTATAAAGTAAAAATTATTATTTGTCAATAGTTTTTCACGATTTTTTATCAAGTTTCAAGAAAATTATTGATTCTTCACGCATTTTGTATTTTAATATTTTTCCGGCGGCATTCATCGGAAATGAATTAACGAAATGAAAATAACGCGGCACTTTGTGGCGTGCAATATGAGAATTACCGAATTCACGCATTTCATTATCGTCGGCACTTTTTCCGTCATGTAAAATTATCCATGCACACGCTTCTTCTCCATACCGTTCATCAGGTACACCTATAACCTGTACATCTTTAATTTTTGTATTGGTAAGATAAAATTCTTCTATTTCTCTGGGATATATGTTTTCGCCTCCTCGAATAATCATATCTTTGAGTCTTCCCGTGACTTTATAATAACCGTCATCTGTTTTACAGCATATATCTCCCGAATGAAGCCAACCGTCTTTGTCTATTGCCTGAGATGTTGCTTTCGGCATTTTGTAGTATCCTTTCATAATGTTGAAACCGCGTGCAACGAATTCTCCGTTTTCGCCGTTAGGAAGCTCAACACCTGTATCCGGATCTATTATTTTACATTCTACGCCTGGAAAAGCACTGCCGACTGTCTCTACTCTGTGATCTAAATCTTCGCACACTTCTCCCATTGTACAGCCGGGAGATGCCTCAGTTTGACCATATACACTGATAATTTCTTTCATGTTCATTTCAGCCGCTGCTCTTCTCATCAAATCGGGCGGACAATTTGCTCCCGCCATAATTCCGGTTCGCATATAAGAAAAATCTGTTTTTCGGAAATCGTCATGATTAAACATGGCGATAAACATAGTGGGTACACCGTTAAAACAGGTTATTCTTTCTTGCGTTATACAGGCTAAAGAAGATTTCGGAGAAAAATAGGGAAGCGGAGAGAGGGTAACACCGTGTGTCATAGATGAAGTCATAGAAAGAACCATTCCGAAACAATGAAACATGGGTACCTGTATCATCATTCGGTCACATGTGGAAAGATCCATTCTGTCGCCTATAATTTTTCCGTTGTTAACTATATTTGCGTGTGTGAGCATTACGCCTTTGGGAAAGCCGGTTGTCCCTGATGTATATTGCATATTGCATACATCATTTGGCTTGACAAGAGAGGAAAGGCGACGCACTTCTTCAATAGGTACTGTATCGGCACGATCTATCATCTCTTTCCATTCGAGACAGCCTGCCATTGAAAAACCTACCGTAACTATATTGCGAAGAAGTGGGAGCTTATTGGAATAAAGCGGTGTGCCGGGAGTGATATTCTGCAATTCGGGACAAAGTTCTTGCATTATTTCTTTGTAGTTGGCATCTTTTGAAGATTCTATCATAACGAGGGTGTGCGTATCGGACTGTTTAAGCAAATATTCCACTTCGTGAATTTTATAGGCGGTATTCACTGTTACAAGTACCGCACCTATTTTTACCGTAGCCCAAAATGTTATGAACCATTCGGGAACATTTGTAGCCCAAAGTGCGACATGAGAACCTGATTTTACTCCCAAAGAAATGAGAGCCGCCGCTGCTTTGTCCACATCACGCCTGAATTCCGAATATGTTCTGGTATAATCCAAAGTTGTATATTTGAAAGCGTACTGATCCGGATAGTTTTCTGCCATACAATCAAGCACTTGAGAAAAAGTAAGATCAACAGTGTCAAATTTTTTCCACGGAAATGTACCCGTTTTATATCTGTTGTAATAGAGCTGCCCGGATTGTTTCCGATTGTCGAAGAAGGAATTTATGTATTTTGAAAAATGAGTTAAAACTATGTCTGCATCGTCAATATCATCATTCCAAAGTACTTCGGCAAATCCGTCATAGTTTAAGGAACGCAGTGATTCCAAGACATCTTTTATCGGTATTTCACCTTCGCCGATCAGTACATTTGCACCATTTACGGCATCGCCTATTTTTACATACTGAATATACGCACCGAGATTTATTATCGTATCTTCCGGTGTTTCTTTACCGTAAATATATGTGGCACGGGTATTCCATGCCGCACCTAGCACGAAAGACGCAAAGTGTGTTATTATATTTGAGAGATTTTTGGTGTTTGAAAAATAACCTTTTGTTTCAAATAAGATGTTTATATTGAACTTCTCTGCAAGGGATATTGCCGGATTTAATAGATTTTCAAGTAAAGAAACACTGATTTCTTTGTTAATTCCGAGTATTACATTTTGTATTCCGGCAAATGAAGCCATTTGTACATATTTGCATATTTCTTCGGATTTGGCATCGCTTGAGTCAAGAAAAATCGGGTAGGTGAGTGCAGATACCTTAAGACCTCTGTTGTTAAGTTTCCGCTTGGAATCCGAAATATTTTCGCTTTTCAAAACGGAATCAAAATGCTCGGTTTTTTCTTTGAAAGCATCATATATTTCGAATCCGGAAAATCCGTAATCCCACGCAAGCTTGCATAAATCCAAAAAGCTGTCTCTTTGAACATTTTTAGTAGAAAATACAAAATTCATTATTATTTCTCCTCAAAGACAATTTTGTTTACCGCATTGATGTACGCGCGTATACTTGCACTTATAATGTCGGTTGAGATTCCGTTCCCGGAATATAAGCGACCGTCATAACGCAATTTTACAAGTGCAGAACCCAGAGCTTGAGTTCCTTCGGTTAAAGCTTCGATTTGAAAAGAGTCAAGTTCATACTGATGACCGATACATTGCTCAAGTGCACGAAATGCGGAATCTATCGGACCGTTTCCGGTTCCGACGCCTGTAAGCAGATCACCGTTTTTTGATAATGTGACGCGTGCCATAGAAGCCGTTACATCGGAACTGTTTGCAAGATAATTTTCTATGTGGTATGTTGACGGAACCTGCATTGCCGAACTTGCAATTATTGCTTCAAGTTCCTTAGTGCCGACGATACCTTTGGATTTACACACTTTTTTTGTCTCGGAAAGCACAAGTCCCATGTCTTCATCTGTGAGATCGTATCCCAATTCTCCTACACATTTGCTTATATCCGATAATGTACACGCTTCGTCAAGTTTTACTTTCTCCTGTGAAGAGTTTATTGTGTGAGATATGGTAACCGGCAAAAGCTTTTTGGTTAATTCTTTTATGTTTGAAGAAATTTTTTCAATTTGTAAATTAGTATCAATAGCAAGCGTTTCTCCACGCTCTCTTATTATCTGTGCAAAAGAGTTTGCTTTGAGTGTATCATCGGAACAAATAGTAAGCTTTACTCCATCGGCACCGGCGGCAATGGCGGAAACAGCACAGGCGGTTGCCATATTAATGGAATCCGACGGCTTAACATAAATTTTTACACTGCATGAATTTTTAATTTTCTTAACCAATTCTGCAAATTCATCGGGAAGAAAATTGCCGGCATCATCAGACAAAGTTATTGCCGAAGCACCGCATCTTTGAGCTATATTGCAAGCTTTTATCAGAAATTCGGGATCGGTACGGGTGGAATCGGTTGACACAAATTCAACATCGTCACATTTTTCTTTTGCCGCACAAATTAATTCGGAAAGTTTATCAATCATTTTGTCTTCTTTTATGTGATATAAATATTCCATTTGCACCGTTGAAGTCGGAAGAATTACCTGTAAACAAGGTTTTGCCGCATTTTTTACGCAATTCCAAGCACTTTCGAGAGTATCAAGCGTCGTTCCGACGGGAATACAAATTTTGGAATTTTTCAGAGAATTTGCAATTGTCCTAAATATGATGGTATCTTCTTTTGGCTTTTTAATTGTATCAAGCTCAATTGCATCAGCACCGAAACCTTCAATTCCGGCCGCAATTGCGGTTTTTTCACGGAATAAAAATGAATTTTTTCTTTCTTCGGAAAGTTTCCTTAATGTAAAGTCGGCAACATAAATTTTTTTCATAATTTTCTCCTTGTAAAAAAATAAAACCGCAAGACACTTCTGTCTTGCGGGATGATTAACAAATAACCACGGTACCACCCGTATTGTCGATTCTCGACCACTCTTAAGGTTCAATCAAACCTTTGATCTGTAACGGGACCACCCGTGAATTCCTAAAGAAAACTCTTTTCAGAAAACAAACTCGGATATGAGACGACTACAAGCATCTTTACCGTCTCGCAGCCACCGACGGCTCTCTGAAAAAGTTATAACTTGCAACCTAATATCTTCACAGTTTTTAACTGACAAGAATTATATAATAAAAAAAATGTTTTGTCAAGACTTTTTTTCGGCTTATTTTATTTTTTTGAAATAAAGCTACGAGTTTTTAGCCTTTTTAGTATATTTTAAGTATTTACATTTTTTCATTTACCATTTTAATTCTAAACCTTAAATTTGATCAATTTTAACATTTTGTATTGAAAAATACTTTTCGTTGTGTTACAATAAGTCGGGCAGTGATTTAAAATATGCTTAATTGTTTTACTTCCATATTATTTGCACATATTGGAAGTATGGTTTATGGAGTTTTTAATGGAAAAGTATCTTGAAGCGGGAAAACTTATTAACACTCACGGCGTAAAAGGTGAGTTGAAAATGGATGCATGGTGTGATTCTTTGTCGGATTATTTAAAGCTTGACAAATTTTATTTGAAAAAAGATTCCGAATTACCCCTGAAAATTGAAAAAATCCGTTGCTTCGGGAAATATCTTTTAGTAAAGTTTTTCGGCATTGACGATATGGATAGTGCCTTAAAATATAAAAACAAAATTATTTATGTTGACAGAAATGATTTAAAGATAAAACCGGGTTCGGTTTTTCTTGCCGATATCATAGGTCTTAACGCTATAAACGAAAAAGACGGTCAAGTTTTCGGAAAAATAATTGATGTTACAGACAAAGGAAGCGGAAATCTTTACGAAATCGAACTTTTAAACGGTGAAACCTGTCTTGTGCCTGCTGTCGATTTTTTTATAAAAAAAATAGATCTTGACACCGGTGTTTATATTAATGTAATTGAGGGACTCTGCAATGAGATTTGATATCATGACCTTATTTCCCGAAATGCTCGAAAATATCTTTAATGAAAGTATTATCGGCAGGGCAAGAAGAAAAAAACTTGTTGATATTAGATGCCACAACATTCGTGATTTTGCGGGAAATAAACATAATAAAGTAGATGACACTCCGTACGGTGGGGGGATGGGAATGTTAATAGCATCTCCTCCGGTATACGATTGTTATACTTCAATAATCACAGATGCCAAAGAAAAACCTTTTACGGTTTATCTCTCTCCCAAAGGTAAAAAGTTTACGCAGGAAACAGCAAAAACTTTTCTTTCTTATAGCAGAATTGTACTTTTGTGTGGCCATTATGAAGGTATTGATCAAAGAGTTCTTGACGAAATAGTCGATGAAGAGATTTCGGTGGGGGACTTTGTTTTAACCGGAGGAGAACTTCCGGCTGCAATTGTAGTTGATGCTGTTTCAAGAATGATTGACGGAGTTTTGGCAAACGAAGATTGTTACAAAAACGAAAGTCTTGCTTCGGGACTGCTTGAATATCCGCAATATACCCGTCCGTATGAATATCACGGGATAAAAGTCCCCGATGTGTTACTGTCGGGAAATCATGAAAAAATAGAAACCTGGCGGTTCGAAAGAGCACTTGAAATCACTCGGGAGAAACGCCCGGATCTTTATGAAAAAATAAATTTTGAAGAAAAGCGAAAAGAATTAAAGAAACAAATAGAAAAAGCGTGTCATGGAGGTACGCTGAATGACGAATAAAAAAAACAGATCTTTTATGACTGTTGCTTTTATGATAATTGCAATGGTTATATCAAAACTTTTGGGCATGTTACGCGGTGTTTTGCTTGCATCATCTTATGGAATAAGCGAAGACGCCACTGCTTTTTCAGCCGCTTCCAGAATACCGCTTTCCTTTTTTGATATAGTTTTTTCCTCTGCAATACTTGGTTGTTTCATACCCATATACAACTCGTTTTCGGACAATCAAAAATGTAAAAAAGATGAATTTGCAAGTATTTATTTGAATTTTATGCTACTCTTTACCGGGCTGTTATCATTGATTGGAATGATTTTCGCACCGGAAATATTATCATTGATTGCTCCCGATATGTTGCCGGAGACGGCGAGAATTTCCGCAATACTGTTGAGAATAATGTTTCCGCTTATTGTTTTTGCCGCCGCTTCTTACACTTTAGTCGGAGTTCTTCAGTCTAATGGAAAATTTATAGCTCCTTCGTTTATAAGTGCATTATCCAACATACTTGTTATTATTTATTTCTTGTTTTTTAATGAAAAATTCGGTATCAAAGGTCTTGCATTTTCTTATACATTGGGTTGGATAATACAAATGCTTACTCTTATTTTTTCTTTGAGTAAAAATGATTTGAATTATAAAATTTTATTCAATTTTAAAAACAAAGAGTTTGTAAAAGCTTTAAAATTAACTCCGCTTATTATAATAGGCTCATGGCTCGCACCTGTATGTATGCTTATCAGTATGCGTTTCGCACTTCAAATAAATGTAAGCGGTGCTGTTCCGTCATTTGAATATTCCATTAATCTTTTCACTGTCATAACAGGTATTACAACATACGGCATATGCAATTACATTTTTCCCGAACTTTCTTCGCTTGCTTCATCAGATGACAGCGACGGTTTTATCAAAACTTGCCGTTCCGGTCTTTCTTCTTCATTGATTATGACAGTCATCATTGGTGCCTGCACACTTGTTCTTGCACCTTATGCCGTTTGTGTTATATATAAAAGGGGCAGTTTTGATATAGTGGCTGCACAAAATGTTACGGCAATACTGCGAGCTCTTGTTCCCGGCATGATAGGGTTTACATTGGTCGAAGTTTTAAGCAGGGTGTTTTATGCAAAAAAAGCACCCAAGTATCCGGTTGTTTCGGTTATTGCCGGAATAGTTTCAAATGTGTTTTTTTCGTTTGTGCTTTGTAATGTGTTTCCGTCAGAAATTAATGTTTTGGGTATTTCTTATTCATCTGCTATATTGATAACAGGGATAATTATGTTTATTTTTGCGTCTTTGAAAATGAAAAATTTTTCAGATAAAAAATATATATTCAATTTTGTAAAAATCATTTTTTCCGGTGCTTTCGCAGCGTTGTCGATGGTTACAATATGCCGGATATTTTACATTGATCCGTATACTTCTTCCTTTATAAAAAATATTCTGTTTGCGGGATTTACGGCATTGGCTGGGATTTTTGTATATTTTTTGTTCCTCTGTTTGTTCAGAGAAGAAAATATGGTTAATATTATTTTAAAAAAGATAAAAAAGAGGTGAGAGTTTGAACACCGGCTTAAATAAAAAAAGAATGTCTCAAAAATTTAAAAAACTTTTAAAAAACAGTTTAATTGTCCGTTTTTTGCTTTTTCTGTCCGAATTTTTTTATTCAAAAATCACTCATTCGAAAATTGCACAACTTTTTTCTTCTTATTCGGAGACCGGAAAATGTTACGATAACAGTTTTTTAAAATATGTTGTTTCCAAAGCAGGTCTTAAAAAAAGTACTCGGCTGATAATAAAAAATAAGATTCAAAAAAATATTGAAAACAGCATTTTTTACAAAGCTGTTTGCTCTTTATCCGATATATTGCTTTCGGCAAAAGTCAGAATGTACGGCATTGCTTTGTTTATATTCGGATTTTGCAGCGTTGCTGCGGGGATGATAAAAACATATGTTTCTTTTTCTCATGGCGATGATTACTTTTTGATTTTTCAGGGAGCACTTCTCGTATTTATCGGTTTTGCTTTTCTTTTTTATAAAAACAGTATGGGGCATTTGCTTTATAATAGCAAGATAATATGGTTCTTATTGCACAATATTGCAGGAATTGAAAAAGAAAAAATTGTTCGTCCTACTACGAAGGAAAATACGGTTCTTCCCGTACTTTTGGGACTTTTTTGGGGATTGACTTCTATAGTAATTGATCCGATTTACATTCTTGTTGCTTTTTTTGCAATCATTTATATTATTTTTGTGTTTTACAAACCAGAATTCGGTATACTGGTCATGGTTGTAACCGTACCGTTTTTGCCCACAATGCTTATTTGTTTTGAAATATTGCTTGTTTTTGCATCTTTTCTTTTGAAAGTTTTGCGTGGAAAAAGGTCAATTTACTTCGGCTTGCTTGATATTTGTGTTGCCGTCTTTGCAATGTTGATACTTTTGGGCGGTATCTTTTCCGCTTATCCGAAAACGAGTATTCAGGCATCGTGTGTTTTCGTTTGCTTTATTCTTTCATATTTTCTTGTTGTAAATTTAATAAAATCTGTTTCTTCGCTCAAAAAAATGATTTTTTTACTGTCGTTGTCTTTCTTTGTTTGTTCTTTTTTGGGAGTATGGCAAAACTTTTTCGGAATAGCCGATACGACCTGGACCGATGTTGAAATGTTTGAAGAAATAAATACGAGAGTTGTATCCACATTTGAAAATCCTAATGTCTTCGGTGAATACCTGATTATGATGGCACCTATGGTATTATCCCTTTTCTTTATAGGGAAAAACTTTAAAAATAAATGTATTCCGGCACTCGTTTTTATCACAGGTTGTGCGGCACTTGTATTTACATGGTCAAGAGGTGCATGGCTCGGATTTATTTTTTCTTTGATTTTATATTTGATTATTGTAAACAAAAAAATTATTTCATTTTATCTTGTCGCTCTGATATCTTTGCCTTTGGTGTATCAGTATTTGCCGTCTGCGTTTCAGTCAAGAATATCGAGCATAGGTAATATGTCGGATTCTTCCACATCTTACCGTGTATATATATGGGAAGCTTCGTTTAATATGCTAAAAGACTGGTGGTTTTCCGGTATAGGCGTGGGAACCGGTTCATTTGCGGAAGTTTATCCACTGTACTCTCTTGCCGGAATTGAGACTGCACCTCATTCGCATAACCTTTATTTTCAAATATTCCTTGAACTCGGAATATTCGGAATAATTGCTTTTTTGGCGATAATATTTTTTGCACTGTCAAAATGTTGCACATATTTGATTACAGGAAAGCAAAGAGGAGTAAAATTGATTTCTTCGGCAGCTATGATGGGAATAATGGCAATTCTTGTTCAGGGACTTACGGATTATGTTTGGTATAATTACAGAGTATTTCTCGTTTTTTGGATAGTAATCGCAATAATGTCGGTATCGATAAATTTGGCACGAAAAGAAGATTTGCAATTAAACAGTGAAAATGAAATGATTTCGGGAGGTAAAAATGAAAAATCAGAAATCAGCATACAGATTTAATTTTATAGATGTATTGTTAATTGTGGTTTTAATAGCTGTTTTGGGAGTTATTTATTATTTTGTGGCGGGAAGAAACTCGATATCCGCCGGAAATAAATTGATAGGTGAGGGGAAAAGCGAAAAACTCCGTTTTGTTATTGAGCTGAAAACTGTCGATAAAGATTATGTGGAAAAAATAGAAACCGATTTTAAAAACAGTGCATCTGTAATAGAAACTGTCAGAAATACCAACATAGGTAAAATTGTAGATTTAAAAATTACACCGTCAAGAATAATTACAGAGAATACGGAGACGGGGGAAAGAACGCTTGTTGAATATCCTGCCGTGAATGAATCGAACAATACGCCTTCGGATACGGAGAAAAATGATGAATCGGATGATAGCACCGATGAAACCGAAACACCGATTTATGATTTTTACAATGTTAAAATAACGGTGGAAACAGATGCTTCAAAAAGCGATAAGGGGTTTGCGACAGACAGTTTTAACATTTCGATAGGCACGGAAATTAATTTCAGAATACCGCATTTTGTGGGAACCGGTAATTGTATCTCTTATGAAGTTGTGGAAAAATGAGGTAAGACAATGAAAAATAAAAGAAATATAAAATTCAATATATTGGATTTTTTGATAATTGTATTTGTTATTTCCGTAGTTGCGGCTGTATTGCTCAGAAACGGAATTGCAAGCAATTTGACGGCATCAAAAAAAACCTTGCAGTATACATTAAAAATCAGCGATGTTCAGATGGAATCATATGATTATATAAAGCCCGGAACAATCGTATATTCCAACGACGATAACAGAGAAATAGGAAAAGTTGTTTCAGTCGAACCTGCACAGCCTGCAACATTTTATACAGTTTTATCCGACGGCGATGTAAAGAAGACAGAACAACCAAACCGCATTGATATATATTTAACCGTCGAAACATCGGGTACCGTTGACAGCGAAGGACACAAAATAGACGGAAAAATATTTATTGCTTCCGGGAAAACCATAGAAGTCTATATAAATGCGATTTACTTCAATGTTGAAGTAAGAGATGTGTGGGAAAAACTGTAAATGTTTTGTCGGTTTTCTCTAAAAAAGATTATAAATTTCCAAATAAATTGACATTTTTTGATAATAGTTTTAATGTGCAAAAAAAGCTATTGATTTTTTAAAAAAATTTTGTTATAATATTCGAAAATATCATCAGTTATTAAGTAAATTCGTAAATAGGAGCGGATTATAATGATATCAAAGGAAGTTACTGTTAATAATACCGTAGGACTGCATGCGAGGCCGGCAACATATTTTATACAAAAAGCCAACAGCTACAGTAGTTCTGTATGGGTAGAGTGCGGCGATAGGCGTGCAAATGCAAAAAGTTTGCTCGGAGTATTGTCATTGGGAATCGAAAAAGGTGCTACGGTTGTAATAATCGCAGACGGCCTTGATGAAAACGATGCAGTTGACGGCCTTGAGGCACTTATCTTAAAAGGCTTTAACGAATAAAGCTGTTTATGCCGGTTATCCTTTGAAAAAAGGATACGGCATAATTTTATTTTCGGAGATATTTATGGAAAATTCAGATAAAGTATCAGAGCTTTTGAAAGCTGCAAATACATTACCTCAATGTCCCGGCGTATACAAAATGTACGATAAAAACGGCAAAATAATTTATGTGGGTAAATCAAAATCATTAAAAAACAGAGTTTCACAGTATTTTCAAAATATTTCACAGCATAATTTAAAAACTCAAAAAATGATTTCCTGCGTTGAACGATTTGACTGTGTTTTTACCAACACCGAAACAGAAGCTTTGGTGCTGGAGAATGAACTTATAAAACTTCATTCTCCCAAATTTAATATTAAATTAAAAGATGATAAAAGTTATCCGTATATATGTTTATCACTTTCTTCGAATTACCCGTCGCTTTCTCTTGTCAGGTCCAAGAGTGCACAGAGTCACAAAAAAGATAAACTTTTCGGGCCTTATTCTTCATCGGTTCAGGTGCGTAAAATAATCGATACTGTAAATAAATATTTTAAATTGCCGACTTGTTCCATGAAATTTCCGAGAGATATAGGCAAGCAAAGACCTTGCTTGTATTATCACATAAAGCAGTGCTGCGGAGTATGTACCGGAAATGTGAGTGTTGACGATTATAGAGAAATTATTTCTCAAGTTGAATTGTTTCTGAGAGACGATTACGAAAAAGCGTTAAATTCCGCAAAAAAATTAATGATTGAAGCTTCCGATGCTCTGAATTTTGAAAAAGCCGCAATGTACAGAGATATATACAATTCCGTACAAATATTAAGAAGTAAACAAAAGATGCTTTTGAGGGAAAATTGCGACCGTGATATTTTCGGAATGTGGAGTGATGAAATTTCCGGTTGTATATCGGTTTTGGTTTTGAGGAACGGAAAACTTATAGACAGCGAGCGTATAATGATAAATTCCGAAGAAATACTCGATTCTCACACTTTTGCGACTTTTATAGCCGAATATTACAAAAAAAGAGAATATATTCCTCAGCATATTATGATACCACGCGATTTGTATTCGGAAGAGGTTGAAACTTGTGTCGAATATTTTGAAAAAATACATGGAAAAACCGTAAAAATACATTGTCCGGAAAGAGGTAAATTTAAAGAGTTATTGACTTTATCGTGTGATAATGCCAAAGAATATGTTATACATCAAAGAAATGTTTCGGAAAAGCAGGATAAAAAATTAATAGATCTTGCAAGTTTACTATCGTTGGAGGTGGTTCCGGAAGAAATCGAAGCGTATGATATTTCAAACAGTGCAGACCAGTTTGTTACCGCTGGACTTATACGCATTTCCAACGGTAAATTTAATAAAAAAGGGTATAAGATTTTCAATATAAGAGAAAGCTCTATGGACGATTATGCGGCAATGCGTGAAGCAATTTTTCGCCGTATAAAGCATTATATTGAAGAGAATGACAGTGATACATCCGAAAAGAAATGGAGTTTGCCGGATCTTATTTTTCTTGACGGCGGTATCAATCATGTAAAAGTAATAAAAAAACTGTTAGACGAATTTGGAATTCATTTACCTGTTTTCGGAATGATAAAGGATAACCACCATAAAACCAGAACTTTAACAGACGGTGAAAATGAAATTTCAATTGCAAAAAATCAGACTGTTTTCAGGTTTATTTACGAAATACAGGAAGAAGTACACCGCTTTACATTTAAGTCTATGGATTCAAAAAGGCGTAAAAGCTTAAAACATTCATCTTTGGAAAATATAAAAGGAATTGGCAAAAGTAAAGCAAAAATTCTTATTTCCGAATTTAAAAATATTTCCAATATTAAAAAAGCGACTGTTGAAGAATTGAGTGCCGTAAAAGGAATATCGAAAAGCGATGCTTTTCGTATAACCGAATACTTTTCTTCAAAGTAAATTTCGGAGTATTTATAACAAATTTCTTTTATTTCGTTAAAAAATTGTTCGATTTACGGAATTTCATAATTTTAATCTTTACTTTTTTTACAAAATATGATATTATTGACTTAGAAAAATTTTAACGGAGGATTGCTCTTTTATGAGTTTCAACAAAAAAGTTTTAAAACTTCTCAAAGAAAAAAAGAAAACAAAAGCTGAACTCGCAAAAGCCGCAGGTATTCCTTATACTACCCTTGACAGTATGCTCAAACGGGATTCCGATACTACACGACTTGCTACAATTTTTAAAATAGCACAATATTTAGATGTGTCGGTAGAAGAACTTGTTTTTGACGGAGATTTCAAAACTCCGTTGGACGATTTATCTTTTTCGGATGAAGAACGGATTTTAATCAGTGATTTCAGGCAAATCGACGAGAGAGGGAAAAATACCGTATTGGCTGCACTTCATCATGAAGTTGTATTAAATAAACGGTTTTCGGATTTTGAAGATATTTCGGAAACGGTTACGAATTTTAATACGATACCTGTGTACAATGCACCTGCTGCCGCAGGAGATGCACTGCCGTTTATTACCGATGATTATATTATGGTAAATTCAGACAAAGCTCCGGCAAATGCAAGTTTCGGTATCAGGATTAGCGGTGACAGTATGGAACCGGCAATAAGTGACGGCTCTGTTGTATGGGTGCGACGCCAGGAAACACTTAATAACGGTGAAATAGGAATTTTTATCCTTAACGGAGAAAGTCTTTGCAAAAAATATGAAAATATCGGCGGAAAATGCCGTCTTATTTCCGTGAATAAGAAGTATCACTCTATCGAAGTTTATGAATCAGACGATTTGCGTGTCGTAGGACGCGTGATCGAACTCTGACGGAGGGAATGCCGTGAATAAAAAAACCGTAATAACTGTTTTGTTGATTATTTTAATTCCCATTATTTTTTTATTTGTATATTTTGCTCTTCCCAAGAAAATGTCATCAGATGATATATACAAAATAAAGCTTACGAGTTTAGACGGAACCGTTTGGGAATATACAGATGATGCCGATAAAGAATTTTTTTTGAAAACGGTAAACAACTTTTCTCCGATAGAAGATCAGACATATTCATCGAATATGTGGGATTTATATACATTGGAAATTGAACAGGATTTGGAGAACACGGTTTATTATCTCTGTTTGTCGGCAGAAGCCGATACAAAAAGATGTTTAGCTTACGATTCCGAAGCAAATTGGTATAGAATCGATCCTGACGATGCCAAAACAATATTAACAAAGATACAAATCAGCACTGTCGATTCATACAACGAACCGCCGAAAATTTTTATGACGGTTTCTGGCGAAAAGAACGAATTATCGCAAACAAATTATGAGTGGAACTATTTATTGGCGGACGGAAGTTATGCTACTTTGTTCGGAGGAACAGATAATGTTTTCGAAAGTACAATAACCGTCTCTTCGCTTATAGGAATTACTTTGGATTTTTCTTTACTGCCCGACTGGTTTGATATAAAAATTTTTGATGATGAAAATCTGATTTTTTCAGGCGATGAAACAACGCTCAAAAATTTTTCTTATGGCAAAGATGCACGACTTTTAGCTAAAATATCATGTAAATGGTATGTTGAAAATTCCGAATACTATTATGGCAGCGTCAATTGCGAATTTTATTTTAATTATGATATTAAAGCTACGGCGTCTCTTGACAAAGAAACATATAAAGTCGGTGAAATTGCCTATATAACTTTAGAAAATGCCGATTTGGATAATTTTGAAATTGAAACTGAACTCATCACTTCAACCAATCCTTCTTTTCGTAGTTACAACGGTAAAAAGTGCATTCTTTTACCTATTTCCTGCTACAATGTATCCGGAGATTATCCGGTTACATTAATTTCGGAAAATACCAGGATTTCTCTTAACATAAAAATAACAGAGAATGACTGGGCAGAAAGTAATCCGGAATATGTCGAAGTAAATTTGCTTTCTTCAAATGCCGATGAGTACGAAACCGCACTTGAGAATTTTACAAATGAAATATCGCTCAATTCTATTGTCTCACAATCGGAGCCTTTGTGGAAAAGCGGCTTTATTACCCCTGTTAAGAAATATGTGGAAGGGAAGCAGTCTTATTGGATAACTTCACCGACATTCGGATACGGTCAAATAGTTGACGGAAGAAAAATCGGTGTTAAAAATTTCGGATATCACTATATTCAATCTGCCGAATTTGAACATATTGATGTTAGGAGTATCGCAGACGGCAAAGTTGTCTTTTTAGGTGAAACGACCGCATTTGGTACAACTGTTGTGATAGATCACGGTTTCGGGCTTTTAAGTGTGTACGGGCATCTCGGAAATGTTGAAATTTCTTATGATGAAACAGTTAAACAAGGAGATACTATCGCCTCTTCCTCCGATTCCGGAATCCTTATGAAGAGCGGCACATCGGGACAAGTCTTTTTCGCGGCAATTTACGACGGAGTTTTTATTAATCCTTCGCATTTGTTTTCCGAACAAAATTCTGAAGAATCATCAGAATATACACTTCCTTTGCCGTTTTTTAACAATTAACGCAATAAATAAACACCTGCTTTTTAAATACTTTGAAAAGCAGGTGCATTTTGTAATCTTGTTTACTTATTTTTATAATTCTTTTTGGAGCTTGTATTTTTAAATTTTTTATAAGGCTGTAAAAGAGCTCTTTGAGTTGTTTTTTCGTCGTATGAGTTCGGTATATATATTTTATTGCAGGTAAAAGGATCAATTCCGGTATAATACATACAGGTTGATGCGGTACCTGGTGTCGGATAAAAATCCTGAACCTGTTCCGGTTTTAAATGATGACTTTTAATATATTCTGAAAGCTCAAGTGCATCTTTCATTTCGGATCCGGGATGACTTGACATTAAATACGGTACTATGTATTGCTCTTTTCCTATTTCTTTGGAATATTTAAAATACTTTTCGCAAAACGAATTGTAAATTTCTATATTAGGTTTTCCCATAAGTTTTAAGACTCTGTCGGAACAGTGTTCCGGTGCAACTTTAAGCTGACCGCTGACATGATCCCTCACGAGTTTTTTGAAAAATTCGTCGTTTTTATCATACATTAAATAATCAAAGCGAATCCCCGAACGGATAAATACTTTTTTTACCCCTTTAACTTTTTCAACAGCTTTTAATAATTCCAAATATTCCGAATGGTCAACTTCGAGCTGTTTACACGGTACGGGTGTAAGACATTTTCGTGATTTGCACATTCCTTCGGTTAATTGCTTTTTGCAAGATGGTTTTCTGAAATTTGCAGTCGGTCCGCCGACATCGTGAATGTAACCCTTAAAGTCGGGCTTTGAAGCTAAAATTTCCGCCTCTTTAACACAGGATTCAATCGATCTTGATCTTACACTTCGTCCCTGATGATAGGCGATGGCACAGAAATTACACGCACCGAAGCATCCTCTGTTATGCGTTATTGAAAATTTAACTTCATTTATTGCCGGGACGCCGCCTAATTCTTTATATATAGGGTGTGCCTCACGCATATAGGGAAGTGAATATACTTTATCCAATTCATTTTGCTCAAGCGGCGGCATCGGTGGATTTTGAACCAAAAGTTTGGTACCGTAACCCTCAAGCAGCGTTTTACCGTGTATATGGTCGCAATTATTGTACTGAATTGCAAAATTTTTTGCATAGAGCACTTTATCGTTCTTTATTTCTTCAAATTCGCCGAGAAATTCAAAATTATTTCCGGGAATATAGTCACGCTCGGTCATAACAACAGTACCTTTAATATCACGCAGTTTTGATATCGGCACACCTTTGTCAAGCAGTTTTGCGATTTGCAAAATTATTTTTTCTCCCATTCCGTATGTAAGAATGTCGGCGGCAGAATCTACGAGTATACTGTGCCTTACTTTGTTATCCCAGTAATCATAATGCGAAAAGCGTCTGAGAGATGCTTCCAAACCGCCTATGATTATCGGAACATCTCGAAAAGCCTCACGAATTCTGTTGCAATATACAATAACCGCACGGTCGGGACGCATATTAATTTTTCCGCCTGGTGAGTAGTAATCGTAATTACGCTTTTTTCTTGCGACTGTGTAGTGTGCCACCATTGAATCTATATTGCCCGATGTTACCAAAAATCCGAGTCGTGGCCGTCCGAAACGCTTAAAATTGTCACAGGTATGCCAATCCGGCTGAGATAAAACAGCAACTTTAAAACCCGCATTTTCCAATACACGCGATATTATGGCAACGCCGAAGCTGGGGTGATCCACATAGGCGTCTCCGCTTACATATACAAAATCAACTTCAGACCAATTGCGTTCCTTGACCTCTTCCGGAGATATAGGTAAAAACATTCTTGCACCTCTAAATATTATTTTAAATTATTATTTATTTAGTCATAATTTTCAGAATTTAAAGTATACTGTATAGTGAACTCAAAGGAGGAAATTATGATTAATTTTTCATCGTTGATTATTAATCTTGCGATAAGTATGTTTACCGGCATCTTATCTGCTTTTTTGACAAGAGGGGAAACAGAAATGTTATTTGATAAAATAACGAAAGCTCCTCTCACACCTGCACCGGCTGTATTTCCGATAGTATGGACTGTTCTTTTCTTTTTGATGGGAATAAGCGGATACATTATTTGGGAATCAAAGTGCAAAACGAGAAATGTATCATTAAAAATTTATGCTTTGCAATTGATATTCAATTTTTTCTGGCCAATAATATTTTTTAAATTTGAAGAATTCGATATAGCGTTTTTCTGGATTATATTATTACTGATTACGGTAATAATTATGGTTGAACTATTTTTGAATTGTTCCAAAAAGGCGGGTTATTTGCAAATACCGTATGTTATATGGCTCATATTTGCTTCATATCTTAATTTTTCGGTTTGCGTTCTCAATTAACTTTACAGGGCTGTTTAAACGGCCCTGTAACTGTTTTATGTCACTCGTTTTAATTTTTTAAATTTGCTTCGCCCCATTTAGCCAATTCTGTAAATACGGGAAGAAGTTCTCTTCCTTTTTCAGTCAGTGAATATTCTACATGAGGCGGTATTTCATTATACTGTTCTCTGTGAACTATACCGAAATTTTCCAAGTCTCTTAGAGTATTTGTAAGCATTGTATTGGTTATTTTAGGGACAGCTTTTTTTAATTCTCCGAAACGGCACGATTCATGTTTGCACAATTCATAAATAATATGTGTACGCCATTTTCCGCTTAGAATCTCAAGAGTTTTTCTCATAGGGCAGTTGTCATTCACTTTGACTGTCATTAATTTGTTCAAATATTCTTCCGCTGTCATTTTTTTGCATCTCCGGTATAATTTTTTGTACTAAGTATAATTTATTTGCGTACTTGCTATTTATTTCAATACATAGTATAATAAATATACTATACTTTGTCAAGGAGTAATCAATATGAAAACTGCTGTTGTATATTATTCAAAACATCATTCAAATACCAAAAAAATTCTCGATGCCATTGTAAAAGGCGATGAAATAACGCTTATTGATGTTAATTCGGAACAGCCTGTTGACCTTAATGCTTATGATCGCATAGGTTTTGCTTCGGGAATTTACTATTCAAAATTCCATAAAAAAATATTAAATTTTGCAAAAGAAAATATGCCGAAAAACAAGGAATGTTTTTTTATTTATACTTACGGTGCGAAAAAAGACGGATATACGAATGCAATAACAGATGTCGTTAAGGAGAACGGTGCGAAAATAATCGGAGAATTCGGTTGCTTTGGATTTAATACTTACGGACCTTTCAAACTTATCGGCGGAATAGCCAAAGGTCACCCAAACGAAAAAGATTTATCCGATACAATTGCTTTTTACAAAAATTTATAACAAATTCAATATAAAATTAATTATCTCCAAAACAAAAATTCCGTAAGGTTTAAGTATTCTTGCGGAATTTTTTTATAAAAAAGACACACATAGTGCTTTTGCACCATGTGTGTCAAGATGTTTATTTGTAGAACTTATCGCGTGCGGCACGGAATGCTTCGAAAGTTTCCGTAAAATATTTTTTCTGATCTTTGCGGGTTTGATACCAAGGAGCCGTCATATATCCTAAAATTTGATTATCCGGTGCATTGTCGCGGAAATATTCGAGAAGGTCGTCGTGATTATAAACGCATTTGTTGAAGACGGAAGCACACGGAACATATAAATATCCCTCTTTCATGAGAGGTATTGCAACTTCCACAAAATGTACCAAAAAAGGATCTTCCTCAACATACTTAAATCCTCTTTCTTTGTATATGCCTTCATTGTAATATACCTGATATTCGCTTCTCGAATCTATGGGAGTGTAATGATCGGGACGGAGAGCGTTGTAGTGATATGGAGAAAGGACCATTTCATCAGGCTCAAAATTTTTCTTGTATTCTTCGGGATTTTCAAAAAGCGGGTTAGACCACACCCACGGCTTTGCACCCGTATCTTCTACGCAATCGGCAAGAAATCTCAAATCGTGCCAGTAAAGATCACCCTTGCGGTAAATGCAAAGATCACTTGAACAGTACTGTGCACTTTCTTCGTCCATACCGAGATGAATATAATCGGGATGTTCAAAAAGTTCGTAAACTTCTTTTATAAGGTCATTGGCTACACGATAATAGGTGGGAGTTGAAAGCATTCTCGCATAAACTCCGAGCCAATAATCGTGATTTGCCGAAAAATTCAACTTAGGAATAATTTTGATACCGCGTTCTTTGCAACGGGCTATCTCCTGTCTTACGCGTTTTCTCGGCCACGCACCTTTAATTGAAATTTCGGGGTGGGAAGCAAATTGAATACCGTTGCCTATATCGAGAACAATGGTATTTATGCCTGTTTTTGCGGATTCATCAACAATGTAGTCCCATACTTCATCATCAAAATGAAGTTCGTCTTCAATGGTTCTTGCCCACATATTAGAATTCATATGAACGAGCAAAGACCAAATCTTTTCTGCCATAACAGTTTTCTCCTAATTACTTTTTATATTTTTCTGTGTAAGCTTTGCCACACAGGTAAATGTTATCAAAAAAATCCGTAAAAGTCAATATTAAAAGTGATTATTTTTTTATATATTCCATATATTCTTCGAGACACATGTTGAGTTGATGCATTTTTGTTGCATGGTATCTGCCTACAAATCTGAAATGCCAAGGTTCGTAGCTTATGCCTGTAATTTCCGTTTTATCTTCCGGATATCTGAGAATAAATCCGAATTTATATGCATTTTCTTCGAGCCACGCGGCAGCATCTGTATCACCGAAGGCAGTAGAAGCTGCAGGAAAGTTGTGCATATCAACGCATAATCCGCTTTGATGTTCACTGCTTCCGGGCCTGTTGACACTCTTTGCCGCTTCTTCTTCGCTGCCTGTCAAAGCAACTTCCTGTTCAAAGAGCTGTGCCTGATAACTGTATGAGCGGTATCCGCTTGTTACAGTGATGTCATCGTAACCGTTTGCCGCAGCTTCGTTTAAAAATGCCTCAAGAGCCATACAAGCACTTGTGACGAGCTTTTGCTGAGCACGACCGTCTTGACGGGTATATTTTGTCGCCGTTAAATCTTCCGGTATATAGTCTTGAGGTAATGTATTGGAAGCGTTAACAAGAAAGAGAAATTCATCGCGATTATCCGGAACAATATATTTTTCGTATTGTGAAACATCGGTTTTGAAATTAAAATCGTTTGTCTGATTTGCTTCGGAAGAATCATCGGGAATGGTAGGAGATTCGACGGTCTTTTTCATTACGAATGAGGGATTTGCGGTAGTGTCTTTTGAGATAGTACAAATACCGGTTGCATCATCCTTTTCTATGATGAAACCTAATACATGATTTTCGAAAAAGTCAAGAGGTATGTAAAGAACGCCGTTTAAAAAACCGACTTTTTCCGTCATCTCGACTTTGTTTCCGTTTACATCGGCACAAAGGGAATCCAAATCAAAGTTCACATATTCTTTTGATTCGGCGAATTCAAAACCTACGGTATTTTCACTTTTTGTAACGGTTATGTCGGTAAGTTCCGATAATATATCAGATGTTACGCAAAGTACTCCGTCATACACGGAATCGTCATAATTGAAATTCTTTTTATTTACGGAATATGTATATTTAGTATTTTCATCGTCGTTTGCCTTGCTGTTTTTATTTAATTTTATCAGCAAAATCAAACCGGCAATAAGTATTAGAAAAATATATACGGAAAGAAATATGATAATCGACGCTCTAATTCTGCGGCGTCTTGCAATTTGTTGCTTTTTTTTGATATACTCCGTTCTCCTCATAGCTTGAGGAACCGAATTCTTTTTTTGAGAAAATTTGTTATCGTTCATATTATACCTCATACAATAAATATTTTCCGATTTTGATTTTTCTGTTTTATCAATGAATATGATATCACAAAAAAATAATTATTTCAACAATTAGTGCGATAATATCTTGATTTTTTCAAAAAAAAATAGTATTATTATGAGGTGATATAATTTGTAATTCAGAGGAAAAAATGCAAAAGAAAAGAATAGCCGTTATCGGTGCCGGTGCCGCCGGGATGTTTTCGGCAGCCTGCGTTGAAAAAAACGATAATTTTGAATTTGTTTTGTTTGAAAAAAATCTTTTTCCCGGAAAAAAACTTATGATTACCGGGAAGGGAAGATGCAATGTAACAAACAATTGTGATTTTCAGGAATTTTTGGCAAATGTTCCCCACAATAACAAATTTCTCTATTCCTCTTTAAAAAAATTTTCTCCGCAGAAAACAATTGATTTTTTTGAAGATACGGGAGTTCCGCTTAAAACGGAAAGAGGGAAAAGGGTTTTTCCGCAAAGTGACAGAGCAGTTGATATTCGCAACGCACTTTACGAAAAATGCAAAAAAAACGGTACAAAATTTATTTTTGAAAAAGTTTGCAATATAAAAAAGGAAAACGATTATTTTTTAGTTGAGACAAATAAGTCGAAATATTTTTTTGATTATGTTATACTTGCGACCGGCGGGAAAAGCTATCCCGCAACCGGTTCAACGGGTGAAGGATATTATTTTGCGAAAAAATTCGGGCATACCGTAACACCTCTGCGTCCAAGCTTGGTGCCGCTGGTTTGCGAAGAAAAATTTGTTTCCGATTTAATGGGATTAACTCTTAAAAATGTTAATTTAACAATTATCGATACACAAAAAAATAAAAATATATACAGTGATTTCGGCGAAATGATTTTTACTCATTTCGGTATATCCGGACCTCTTGTGCTTAGTGCATCCGCATATATTCGGGATTTTAATATTTCTTGCGGACGATATCAAGCATCGATTGATTTAAAACCCGCTTTGTCAGCAGATGAATTGGATAAAAGGATTTTGTCGGATTTTTCAAAATTTAAAAACCGCGATTTTATTAATTCGCTTACAGAACTCTTACCGTCAAAAATTATACCGGTTATTATACGCTTATCGGGTATACCTCAACGTCTTAAAGTATGTGAAATAAAAAAAGACGACAGAAAGCGTTTGGCTGCGATAATAAAAGATTTCCGTTTGACAATTTCAAGAACAAGACCGATAGAAGAAGCTATAATCACAGCGGGCGGAGTTGATGTTAACGAAATTAATCCATCGACAATGCAGTCAAAAATTGTTGAAGGTCTTTATATTGTCGGAGAAATGCTTGATATCGACGCTTATACAGGTGGATTTAATTTACAAATAGCTTTTTCAACTGCTTATTCGGCGGTAAAATCTTTAGTACAGGAGAATGAAAATGTCAAAAACAGTTAATATTGCCATTGACGGCCCATCAGGTGCCGGAAAAAGTTCACTCGCACGAAAAATTGCACAAAGTCTCGGTTATATTTATGTTGATACGGGTGCACTTTACAGAAGCGTTGCATTTTACTGTATACAAAATAAAAAAAATACTTTCAATGCAGACGAAATTGTCCCTCTGTTAAAACATATTGATTTAAAAATCGAATACATAAACGGAGAACAAACGGTTTTCCTGAACGGCGAAAATGTTACCGGATTTATTCGTACTCCGGAAATTTCAATGGGTGCTTCGCAGGTTTCCGCAATTCCGGAAGTGCGGGAATTTCTTTTTGAAACTCAAAGAAAAATTGCTCGGGAAAACTGTGTCGTAATGGACGGGAGAGATATTGCTACCGTAATTCTTCCAAATGCGGATGTAAAAATCTTTTTAACTGCAAGTGATATGGTAAGAGCAAGACGGAGATATGATGAATTGAAAAATAAAAATCCCGATATAAGTTTTGATTCCGTTCTCAAAGATATGCAAAGCCGTGATAAAAATGACTCCAACAGAAAAGTTGCACCCGCCGTACAGGCACCGGATGCAGTACTGCTCGACAATTCCGATTTGAATTTTGAACAAACTTTGTCTGCGGCACTTGAAATCATTAGGGATAAGGTAAATATATAAAATGTACAAATTTTTAATTAAAACTTTAACTCCCTTCATAAAATTCTTTTTAAGAGTTGAAATTACAGGAGAAGTCAAAATACCTCAGGGGGAAAAATTTGTTATATGTTCCAATCATATTTCAAATTGGGATCCCGTTTTAGTGGTTATATCGACCAAAATACCTATAAATTTTCTTGCCAAAGATTCTCTTTTTAAAATTCCGATATTGCGAAATATAGTGAAATCTTTCGGAACAATTCCGCTAAACCGCAATGCTCCGGATACTGCTTCGATAAGGAAATCGATAGAAGTAATAAATGACGGAGGTTGTTTTTCGATTTTTCCTCAAGGCAAGCGTATTCATGATGTGCCTGATCTCTGTCAAGTAAAAAACGGTGTCGGGTTGATTTGCAATAAAGCAAGAGCGGGCGTATTACCGATTGGAATTTATACAAATAAGTACAAAATAATTCCTTTCAGAAAAATTAAAATTTCCATCGGAGATTACATACCTTTTGAAACACTTCAATACGGTGAAGGAAAGCCGGACTATTCTGCCGTATCAAGACAGATTTTTGAAAAAATCTGTTTGCTGGCGATTCCGGAGGAAAGTTTATGATAAAAAAATCCGAGTTTGCCGGATTTTGTTTCGGCGTAAAGAGAGCATCAGAGCTGATTAATTCATATATAGGCAGTACAAATAAGAAAATATACACGCTTGGGGAATTGATTCATAATGACGATTTTAACAATGAATTGATTGAAAAAGGAGTCACAATTCTTCAAAGTTTCGAAGAGATTAAAAGCCTTTCGCCGAAGGATTCTCTGATATTCATAAGAGCTCACGGTGCCACAAAAACTGTATATGAATATTTAAACTCACACGGCTTTGAGTATATTGACACAACTTGTCCGTTCGTCGAAAACATTCATAAAATTGTTACAAACGAAAAAGAAAAAGATAATCCTTTTTTTGTTATAATAGGGGACAGGACGCATCCTGAAATTTTAAGTATATGCAGTTATATAGGCGGTAAAGAAAATTATGACTATATTACGGCAGTAAATTCCGAAGAACTGCAAAACAGACTGCAGTATATCCCTCAAGATTCACAAAAACGCAAGGTAATTATAGCACAGACTACACAAAATGTTAACGAATGGAAAATTTCAAGTGAAATTATAAAAAAACTATATACAAATACAACTTTTTTTGATACAATATGTGTTGTCACACAAAAGCGGCAAAAAGATGCGGTCGAAATATCAAAAGAAGTGGATTTGATGATTGTCGTTGGTGGCAAAAAGAGTTCAAACACTAAAAAACTTTGTGAATTATCCTCGCAAAACTGTGATACATTTATGATAGCAAATGCAGTTGAACTCAAGCCGGAAATGCTTTTCGGCAAAAATAATATTGGTATTACCGCCGGTGCTTCGACACCTGACGGAATTATACAGGAGGTTATAAACAAAATGGCAGAAATCAAAACAAATGAGAACACTAACGAAAAGGTAGTGTTAAGCGATGAAATGAGCTTTGAAGAAATGCTCGAAAAATCATTCAGAACTTTAAATACAGGAGATAAGGTTATAGGCGTCATTACATCGGTTACACCTACTGAGATTGATTTGGATCTTGGCATTAAACATACGGCTATTCTTAAGTATGATGATGTCACCGACGATCCCGATGTAAATCTTCTCGATGAATTTAAGGTGGGTGACGAAATAAAAGTACAGCTTATGAAATTTAATGATGCCGAGGGCACTGTACAGGTTTCAAAAAAGAGAGTTGACAGTCTCGTAAATTGGGAAAAGGTTGAAGAAGCATATAATTCTCAGCAAATTATTGAGGGGAAAGTAGTTGATATGGTTAAGTCCGGAGTAATCGTTTTCTGGAATTCGGTCAGAATTTTTATACCCGCTTCTCAGACGGGTATCTCAAAAGACGGAGATTTGTCTCAGCTTAACGGTAATGTCGTTCGCTTTAAACTTATTGAAGTAGATTCTTCAAAGAGGCGTGCTGTCGGCTCTATTCGTGTGGTAAACCGTGAAGAGAAAAAGGCACTTGCCGATAAGTTTTGGTCTGAAATAGAGGTCGGAAAAACATATACCGGTAAAGTTAAATCCATGACAAATTACGGTGCCTTTGTCGATCTTGGCGGAATTGACGGAATGGTTCATGTTACCGAACTTTCTTGGCTCAGAATCAAACATCCGTCGGAAGTTGTTTCAATCGGAGATGAACTTACCGTTTTTGTAAAAGAATTCGATGCCGAAAAGAACCGTATTTCTTTGGGATATAAGACTGCCGAAACTAATCCGTGGAAATTATTTACCGACACATATTCTGTCGGAGATGTTGCAAAAGCTAAAATTGTAAATATGATGCCCTTCGGTGCATTTGCACAAATTCTTCCCGGCGTAGATGGTCTTATTCATATTTCTCAAATTTCGAATGAAAAAATTTCAAAGCCCGCAGATGTATTGCAGCTCGGTCAAGAAGTTGATGTCAAAATAATCGATGTTGATACAGAGGCACAAAGAATAAGCCTTTCTATGAAGGCACTTATTGAAGATGTAGCGGAAGAAAATGCCGATACGGAAGTTGACGAAGGTACAACCGACGCGGAGTAATATTCCGAAACAATATAAAAAGCTGTAATTACTTAAAAAGCCGGTGTGAAAAAACAGTCACACCGGTTTTCTTTGCATAAAAAAACTCCGTACGGTGAGAAACCGTACGGAAATATTTTGTATAAAATTAAATTCTTTTAATGGACTTTATTCTTATTGCGGAAACATCGGTTCCCAAGGATTCGGCTACCGCAGCAGATACAGCGGCGACAACTTCACCTTTGTTCTGTATGGTTTGCATTGTAGTCTGAACTGATGGCTTTAAATCTTGAACAGGAGCATCGGCATCGCTTTTGGAACCTACTGCCCACCCCAAAAGCTTACACATAAAAATAATAACAATAAGACCTATAAACACGATACCTATTCCGAGAAGAATTACAATGCCCACACCGGGATCGTTTATTGTGTTTTCGGGTGCATTAGTTTCTGCCGGTGCACTTGCGGAAACCGCAATAGTAAAGACAAAAAAAGTAAGTAACGCAAGAATAATCGCAAATGTTTTTTTCATATTTATCTCCCTTATGTTTTGTTTTTATTTTGTTTGCAAGCTAAAGACCGTATGTTTATACTTAACAGACAAATATGGAATACCTTAGCTTAATTAAAATAATAAACAGCAAACAATAATTATTAACACTGTGTCATTGTATCATGTATAATATAAAAATTGGATATTTTCTTTAAACATTTATGTAAAGATTCTGTTAATATCAATGAATATAATGACACTTTTTCAAAAAATGTAAAATGATTATATTTTATTTATATTATTTGAAAATAAAAAACCCAATTTTTATATATGTGAATGTATAATTACTGTAATGGTAAAATGCGGTAATATGGTTGTCGTGTTTGAGGTTTCATGAAAAATCGGAGAAACGGTATCCAACTCCGACTTCGGTAAAGATGTATTTGCGAGGAGGAGTTCCTTTTTCAAGTTTTCTTCTTAAGCTTGCTGCACACACTCTGATACTTTTTGCGTCACCGGTTTCGCTGTAATCCCAAACTTCTTTTGCTATTTGGCGGTGAGTAATAACTTTTCCGGCATTTGAAGCCAAAAGGATTAAAAGTTTGTATTCCATCGGTGTGAAATGTATTTCTTTTTTATCTAAAAATACACGCCTTTTTTCAGTATCGATTTCAAGATCGTCAAATTTTAAGGTTTTCTTTTCGATTACCGCAAGTTCCTTCGGAATGTATCTTTCCATAACTCTGATGCGTGCTAAAATTTCTCCCATAGAGAACGGTTTTGTGATGTAGTCGTTTGCACCTTTATCGAGACTCGTGATTATATCTTTTTCACTGTTTCTTGCCGATATTACGGCAATCGGTATCTGTGAAACTTCCCGTATTTGTTCTATTACGCTTATTCCGTCCATATCCGGAAGGTCGATATCTAAAATAATGATGTCCGGTTTACCGGTGCAAAATGCCAAAATCCCGGATTTTCCGCACGAAGCGATTGTTGTCTTATATCCCTGTGCTTTTAATGCCATTGATATAAAATTTACTATTTTGCTTTCGCTGTCGATTATCAATATATGATTTTTCTTTATCATCTCAATACTCCTTTTATTCTTTTTTAATATCATTTGAATTTATTTTATCACATTTTCATGTTTATTACAAGAGAAATCTTGTTATAAAATATATTTGTTAATAAAATTAAGAGAGGTATAAAATTATGAAAAACTATCGTGTAATTGTTAACGGAACTGCCTATGAAGTTGCACTTGAAGAAATTGATGCATCTCAGGTTAAAACCGTATCCGCACCGGCTGTTTCCGAAGAAGCGCCTGCACAAAAAGTAACCGCTTCCGCAGGAGGAGAAGTTGTTTCCGCACCTATGCCCGGAACCATACTCAGTGTTAATGTTGCCGCAGGAAAGACTGTTAAGAGCGGAGATATACTGTTTATTCTCGAAGCCATGAAAATGGAAAATGAAATTCTTGCACCTTGCGACGGTACTGTTCAGCAGGTAGGTGTATCAGGCGGACAAAGTGTTGATACAGGTGCAGTTCTTTGCGTTATTGCTTAACGGAGGAAAAACATGAAAGAGGCTGTTATAAATTTTATTGGAGATACAGGCTTTAGTATGCTTTCTCAAAATTGGCTTTCGCTTATAATGATTGCAGTATCGCTTTTGCTTGCTTATCTTGCCATTGTAAAAAAATTTGAACCTATGTTGCTTTTGCCGATTGCTTTCGGTATGCTGTTAACAAATCTTCCCGGAGCGGATATGTTTCATGAAATCCTTTTTGCCGGCGGTCATGTTCATTGGGACCTTTTCGGCGGTGGAACGATCACACAGGAATTTATAGATGAACTTATTGCCGGCGGTGTTTCTTCGGATGTTGCCGCTGCGTCTCTTGTCGGTCAAACCATTTCCGCTGGTCTTCTTGATTACTTGTACTTAGGCGTAAAACTCGGCATTTATCCGTGTCTTATCTTTATGGGCGTCGGTGCAATGACCGATTTCGGTCCTCTTATTGCAAACCCCAAGAGTCTTCTTTTGGGTGCGGCGGCACAGCTCGGAATTTTTGTTACATATTTTGGTGCTTCTTTGTTAGGATTTAATCCTATGGAGGCATCGTCTATCGGTATAATTGGCGGTGCAGACGGCCCTACGGCTATTTTCGTAACATCGAAACTTGCTCCTCACCTTCTTGGCCCGATAGCAGTTGCGGCATATTCGTATATGGCTCTTGTTCCGGTAATTCAGCCTCCGATAATGAAGGCACTTACCACCAAAAA
>CAZLEX010000019.1:0-29240 GCA_964558655.1 uncultured Oscillospiraceae bacterium
CGTGGGCGCGGGCGTAACAGCTATCACACAAAGCAACATCACAGACCAACGCTTGTGATGTGACTGAAGATGGTCGTGTGAACGCACGTGATTTGATTCGGTTAAGTCAGTATATCTCTGACGGCAGCCTAACAAACCCTGATGGATATAATGCAGTTCTGCATCCTGCAAAACTGCCTGAGTGTGAACATACAGATATGCAAGCAACTGATGCTAAGGCGGCAAAATGCACAGTGGACGGCAACATTGCCTATTGGTACTGTGCCGATTGTGCTAAATATTTCGGCGATGCCAACGCTTCCGCAGAGATTGCCTATGCAGATACAATTATTGCTGCCACAGGGCACACAGAGGTGATCGACGAGGCTGTAGCTCCCGGTTATACCGAAACAGGTTTGACTGAAGGTTCTCACTGCGGTGTGTGCGGTGAGGTTATCATGGCACAGGATACCGTTCCTATGCTGCAGGTAACCTATCACGCAGTTATTTACCGCAATCTGCAGGGTGCGGAAAGTCCCGCAATCACACAGTATGCCGAGCATGAAGGCTTGATGACTTTGCCGGAAGTTGCTGTTGATGGTTATCTCTTTAAGGGATGGTATACCGAACAAAACGGTGGCGTAAGAGTTACGGAAATTCCTAAGGGTAGCACACAAGATTTTGAATTCTATGCTCGTTGGGAGGTTATCAATTATACAATAACCTACGATTGCGGAGCGGGAACAAATGCCGCTTCCAATGTATCGTCTTATACCGTAAACGATACAGTTATTCTATCGGATGCAAAACTTGCGGGATATATCTTTAACGGTTGGCAAGACGAAGACGGAAACATCGTGTCACGGCTTACTAAGGGAACTACAGGGGATATTTTGCTTACGGCAAGCTGGAAAACAAACAGGTGTCTTGCACATCCGATAGAAACCATCACAAATCCTCTTTATGATCCGATAATGACATTTCAAGAGGGTGATGAATACAGCTTCATTTACTATTTAGGCTATATCGAAAGCATTCCGTTTGGCTATGTTGGAACGCCTTATTATCACAATGGCACTACAAGCTATAATCAGGAACATTCTACAAGCGAGGCCACTGCAGAAAGCATCACGAAAACTGTTAACAAGGTAACAGAAGATACACATAGTTGGCAAAGCGAAATAAGTATTTCCAGTGAGACAGAAGCGAGCTGCAAAATTGGTCTGCCTGTCGCCGATGTTGGTGTGACAGAAAAATTAATATTGGCAACATCGCATACTCAGTCCGGTTCGTATACGACAACGGAAGAAAACGGAGAATCTACAACCATTTCGCAGGAATATGTAAGTGCTTCTACGGAAACCGCAAACATCACACCGGAAAGCTCTCCTGTAGGTTGGTATCGTTATGTGAATTATGCAACAGTAGATGTGTTTGCAACGGTAACCTATAATGCGATAGAAAACAAATATTATATTTCTAATTTCAATGCGGTGCGTGACATAACAACTGCTTGGGACTATAGTGCAAAGTCTGCATCTTTTGATGACGAAACGGATTCGGATTTGCCGTTTGGGCTCCCTGAAGACTTTTATGATTTTATCGCATCCCTGACTGAAGCAACAGATGGATTGATTATAAAAGAAAACGGCGACACCTGCACGGTGGAGAGATATCTCGGAGAGGAAACTACAGTAAATATCCCCGGTTATTATAAGAATTCCAACGGTGATATTTTGAAAGTAGTTGGTTTCAGTGCAAATGCATTTGCCGGAAATTCCGATATAACCTCCATAACATTGGGACAGTATATTACGGAAATTCCCGCTGAAGCATTTTACGGTTGCAGTGCACTGGAAACCGTAGCATTTGAAGGAGAAGTAACAACTATTGGCGAAAAAGCTTTTGCCGGTTGCGAAAACCTTAACATATCATTGCCCGCAAGTCTGCTGACGCTGGGTGCCAATGCATTTGACGGATGCGAAAAAATCGACAGTGTTGTAATACCGGCGTCTCTCGCTTTAGGAGATCAGGCATTTGCAAACTGCGGTGAGTTGTATGTTTCAGCTACTCCTGAGAAAACAGAACAGTTAGCTGCAATCATTAATTCCGGTGCAACGACTCTGGATTTAAGTCTCATCGGTTTCGGCACAAGTGAAGAAACAATCGAAATTGGTGCTTTGGAATTACCGGATAGTATTAAGACCTTTACCTTGACAGGTGTTTATAAACAGCGATACAACCTGTCTGTATCGGCAAATACTGACAAAACTGTTATCAAGAATGTAGTTATGGATGGCGGCTGCTCAGTTGGGGCCGGTGAATTAACGCTGATTGAGACATCCATTGAGGGAGCACTGCAGTTTAACGGCAGTCTGTTGCAACTGCAAGGAACTGTCGGACTGACCACAATTGATTCCACCGGTGCAACGCTTACAATTTCTTCTACCACCGGAAATATGGCGGAGCTTATATCCGATGGTGGCATTCAGGCAAGCGGTGATTTAACCTTGTCGGGCGTTATGGATGCAAATATTCAAAGTGTTTATGGCAGGAATGGAATTTACGCAAATAACCTGACAGTTGATATTATCGGTGATCTTAATATTTCCGGATATAATGGCTTAACCGGAGAAGATGGCGGCATCGCAGTTTTTGCAAATGTTGTTACTGTAAATATTACCGGGACCTTGACGGTGCAAGGCGGTAATGGCGGCGATGGAGCAAACGGTAGCACTTATTCCGGTCAAAATGGTGCCGATGGCGGCGATGCCGGAGACGGCGGAAATGCAATTGAATGTCAATTGTTGAATGTCATAAAGGCAACAAATATAAATGTGATTGGCGGAAACGGCGGCACCGGTGGAGCTGGCCTTAGCGGAAAAACAGGAGTTATTATGTTGGAAAGTGAGGCCTATAAAAACGGTGGCAACGGCGGAAAAGGCGGAAATGGCGGAAATGGCGGTCATTCCGTTACCGGAACGATTCGGATAGTTGACGCAAGCCTCGTCAATATTTGTGGCGGTGATGGTGGTTGCGGAGGCAACGGCGGCAATGGCGGCAATGGCGGTACTCCCTCTGTACCCTTTATCGCGGCGCCTGCAGGTTTTGATGGCGGTGATGCCGGAGACGGCGGAAACGGTGGTTGTGGAGGCAATGGATTAACTGCCGGCAATGGTGGAGATTTTGGTTCTGCCGGAAATATAGGCAAAGGCACAACGGGTACATTTGGAATGTTTCAAGGCTACTCTAAACAGGGTACAAACGGAGAACCCGGTGTGGATGGAGAAGAAGGAACTGCCGGCGAACAATTGTCCATTGCCGAATAACTGCCTATAGCATAAATGAATCACTAATCATTGATACAGGGCACAGCGACTGCTGTGCCCTGTATGGCTATTTGCGTATGTTAAAAGCATCGTTAGGGGGAAAAGTTATGGAGATACATATTGATAAGCTACCCTTGCAGATTTTATACTATATTCGCCAAGCAGGCGAGATTTCCTTAGAAGCTTGCCGATGAGATATTATGCAGGCTGTGCTGAATAAACGGGCATCCTGCGGAAAAGATAATTAACGGAACAAAAGAGGAGGTTTTCGGATTTTTGTAAAAAAGTCCGCCGTCCTCTTTTATTTTATCTAAAAGTGTGATATAATGTTATATTGAAGATTTATATCATTCATTCAGTTCGTACAGTTCGCACTTTCCGTTAAAATGACCCGATTCGTCATGAACCGTTTTTTAACGATTTTTGAGTAAAAACGGAATATGTGCTTTTGACGAATTTCGGACTTATAGAAGCGATACTAAATTTAGGAAAAAGGAGGTTTTACCGTGGATAAATTTGAATTGGCGGCTCCCTATGCACCGACAGGAGACCAACCCGAAGCCATTGAAAAATTAGTTAATGGCATTGAAAATGGCTTGAAGGAGCAGGTTTTACTGGGCGTTACGGGTAGCGGTAAAACCTTTACAATGGCGAACATCATAGCTAATGTCAATAAACCTACGCTTGTCCTTGCACACAACAAAACACTTGCCGCACAGCTTTGCTCCGAATTCCGCGAATATTTTCCGAAAAATGCGGTGGAGTATTTTGTTTCATATTACGACTATTATCAGCCGGAGGCATATTTGCCCGGAAAAGATATCTATATTGAGAAAGATTCCTCTGTAAATGACGATATAGACCGTCTTCGCCATTCGGCTACATCTGCCTTGTTTGAAAGAAGAGATGTTATAATTGTTTCAAGCGTGTCCTGTATTTACTCGCTGGGAGATCCGTCGGAGTACGAAAATCTTGTAACATCGGTAAGAGTTGGCATGGAAATTTCAAGAGATACGCTCATAAAACGACTTATCTCAGTTCAATTTGAAAGAAACGATATCGATTTTACAAGAAATAAATTCCGTGTAAAAGGGGATACGGTGGATATTTTTCCGCCCAATTCTTCGGATAAATTTATACGGGTTTGCTTTTTCGGGGACGATGTCGAAAAAATATACGAGATAAATTCGGTTACAGGTGAGATTGTCGCCGTGCTTAACCATGTGGCACTGTATCCTGCCTCTCACTATGTTACATCGGCAGAGAAAAGAGAGCGTGCAATTTCCGAAATTCGTGCCGAGCTTGTCGAAAGAATAGAATATTTTCGCAAAAACAATATGCTTATCGAAGCACAGCGAATAGAGGAAAGAGTAAGATACGATATGGAAATGATTGAAGAGGTCGGATATTGCTCCGGTATAGAAAATTATTCCCGAATATTCGCACAAAAAGCTCCGGGTGCGACTCCTTTTACTTTGCTTGATTATTTTCCCGACGATTTTTTGATGTTTATAGACGAATCCCATGTTACTGTTCCTCAGGTCAGAGGCATGAGCGGAGGAGACAGCGCAAGAAAGAAGAATTTGGTCGAATACGGATTCCGTTTGCCCAGTGCATACGATAACAGACCTCTGTATTTTAACGAATTTTGCGACAAAATCAATCAGGTAATTTATGTCAGTGCGACTCCCGGCGAATATGAGCTTGACAGAAGCGAGCGAATTGCCGAACAGATCATACGGCCGACGGGACTTCTTGATCCTATTGTTGAAGTTCGGCAGATAGAGGGGCAGATAGACGATCTTATATCGGAAATAAACGACAGGACGGCAAAAAAAGAAAGAGTTCTTGTCGTAACACTTACGAAGAAAATGGCAGAAGATTTGACTCTTTATCTCACGGAACACGAAATTCGGGCAAAATATATGCATCATACTGTCGAAACGATAGAAAGAATGAAATTGGTAAAAGAACTCAGAGAGGGAAAATACGATGTTCTTGTCGGAATAAACCTTTTGAGAGAAGGACTTGATTTACCGGAAGTCTCTCTTGTTGCGATTTTCGATGCCGATAAAGAGGGCTTTTTGAGATCGAAAACATCTTTTATTCAGATAATAGGTAGAGCCGCAAGGCATGTGAACGGAAAAGTTATAATGTATGCCGACCGTTTAACCGGCTCCATGAAAGAAGCGATATCGGAGACCGAGAGGAGACGCGGTATTCAGGACAGATATAATCGTGAAAACGGAATTGTTCCGAAATCGGTAACAAAAGGAATTTCCGATGTTATCGAAACGGCTGTACGCAGTGACGAAGCTCTCGGCAAACTTGATTTTGACGCCGGTGCAATAAGTCCCAAAGAGCGTGAAAATCTTGTAACGAAACTTACACGCGAAATGAAAGAGGCGGCAAACCGTCTTGATTTTGAATATGCCGCACTTATAAGGGACAAAATTTCAAAAATAAAGGAAAGTAAAAATGATAAGAGATAAGATACAGGTAAGAGGTGCGAGAGTAAATAATCTTAAGAATATAGATGTGGATATACCGAGAAACAGTTTGACTGTACTGACAGGACTTTCGGGTTCCGGAAAAAGCTCTCTCGCTTTCGATACAATTTACGCAGAGGGATACAGAAGATTTGTTGAGTCTCTGTCCTCGTACGCAAGACAGTTTCTCGGACAGATGGATAAACCCGAAGTGGATTCGATCGAGGGACTGTCTCCCGCAATTTCCATAGACCAAAAAACCACTTCGAAAAATCCTCGCTCCACTGTCGGAACCGTTACGGAAATATACGATTACTTGAGATTGCTTTTTGCCAATATCGGCGTTCCTCACTGTCCCGTCTGCAACAAGGAAATATCCAGGCAGAGCATCGACTCCATAACATCTCAAATAATGTCATTGCCCGAAAAAACTCGTTTTCAGGTGCTTTCACCTGTTGTCAGAGGAAAGAAAGGACTTCATGAAAAAGTATTTTCCGATGCCAGAAAAAACGGGTATGTCAGAGTCAGAGTCGACGGATTTGTGTACGATCTTTCCGATAACATAGAGCTTGATAAAAAGAAAAAACATAATATAGAAATCGTCGTCGACAGGCTCGTAATAAAACCGGATATTATTTCCCGCCTGACAGATTCCGTCGAAACGGCTCTTTCTCTTTCGGACGGTCTCCTTATAATCGAGCAAATTGACCTTGAAAAGAACGATGAAAACCGAGAGCTTTTGTTTTCGGAAAATTATGCCTGCTATGAACACGGAATAAGTCTCGGGGAGCTTACCCCGCGTATGTTTTCCTTCAACAATCCTTTCGGTGCCTGTCCGAAGTGTGCGGGTTTGGGCATGAGAAAAGAAGTTGCGGCGGATAAACTTATTCCGGATAAGAGTCTGTCTCTTAAAGACGGAGCTATTGTAATAAACGGATACAAAAGTTTAAACAAAGACGGCTGGACAACACGCATTATCAGACAGGTCGGAGAACGCGTCGGATTTACTCTCGAACAGCCGATAGATACTTTTTCACCCGAAGCACTGAACGCTCTTTATTTCGGAACAGGTAACGAAATATATACGGTTGCGTTTACAAAGGACGGAGTAACCCGTAATTTCGACACACATTTTGAGGGTATTGTCAATGCAACCGCACGGAGATTTGCCGAAACGGGCGACACTTATTACGACGATTTTATGACCGAAGTAATCTGTACAGAGTGCGGCGGCAAAAGATTGAAAAAAGAGTCTTTGTGTGTCAGCGTCGGAGGGAAAAATATAGCCGAACTGTCGGAAATGTCTGTTACGGATATACTTGATTTTTTCGATAAACTTGTTTTGTCGGATAAAGACACGGTAATAGCCGGAGAAATAATAAGCGAGATAAAGGCAAGGCTTGAGTTTTTAAACCGCGTCGGACTTGATTATCTCTCGCTTTCCCGCTCTTCAGCTACTTTGTCGGGAGGTGAAAGTCAGAGAATAAGACTTGCAACGCAGATAGGATCTTCGCTTATGGGCGTTATTTATATTCTTGACGAACCGAGCATCGGTCTTCATCAGCGTGACAATTCAAAACTTATAGAAACTCTCAAGGAACTTAGGAATGTCGGAAATACCGTGATTGTTGTGGAACACGATTCCGAAACCATTGAAAATGCCGACTATGTTGTGGATATAGGTCCCGGTGCCGGAGTAAACGGCGGAGAGGTAATATTTTCCGGCACACCCGGAGAACTTTTGAAGTCTGAAAAAAGTATTACGGGTAAGTTTTTATCCGGCAGAGAAAAAATCGATGTTCCTTCGGTACGGCGAAGGGGCAACGGTAAATTTTTGGAAGTAATCGGTGCAAGAGAAAATAATTTGAAAAATATAAGCGTTCGTATTCCGCTCGGCACACTCACTTGCGTTACCGGAGTATCGGGATCGGGAAAAAGCTCTCTTGTTAATGAGATTATCTACAAAACACTTGCAAAAAAGCTTAACCGTGCGTTTACTTATCCCGGTAAATGCGACAGAATAGAGGGAGATGAAAATCTCGACAAGATAATAGCAATCGATCAGTCTCCGATAGGCAGAACGCCTCGTTCAAACCCAGCGACTTATACCGGACTCTTCAATGAAATAAGAATGTTGTTTGCATCGACACCCGACGCAAAGGAAAGAGGATACGGTCAGGAAAGATTTTCCTTTAACCTCAAAGGCGGACGGTGCGAGGCGTGTCAGGGAGACGGTACGATGCAAATAGAAATGCATTTTTTGCCCGATGTCTATGTGGTTTGCGATGTTTGTAACGGAAAAAGATACAACAGGGAAACGCTTGAGGTCAAATATAAAGGAAAAAGTATATTCGATGTGCTTGACATGAGCGTTGACGAAGCGTATGCTTTTTTTGAAAATATACCTAAAATCCGCAGAAAGCTCGAAACTCTTATGGATGTCGGACTCGGGTATATCAAACTCGGTCAGTCATCGACAACATTGTCCGGAGGCGAAGCACAGCGGGTTAAATTGGCGTACGAACTTTCAAAACGCCCGACGGGTAAAACTTTATATTTGCTGGACGAACCCACCACGGGACTCCATACGGCAGATGTCAAGCTTTTGATAAAAGTGCTAAACAGGCTTGCTGAGACGGGAAACACCGTAATAGTTATCGAACACAATCTCGACTTGATAAAGACGGCCGATTATATTATCGATATAGGTCCGGAAGGCGGCGAACGCGGCGGGCAGATAGTGGCGTGCGGCGTGCCGGAGGATATCTGCAAAGTTGAAAATTCTTATACGGGACAGTATTTAAAAAAGTATTTGACGGGGAAAGAAAATGATTAGAAAAGATATAGAGAAATATTTGAGAAATGTCGAAAAGCCGGGACGGTATACCGGCGGCGAAGAAGGGGAAATTTTAAAAAGACGGGAAGATGTCGATGTCAGAATTGCTTTTGCATTTCCGGATCTTTACGAAATAGGTATGTCAAATCTCGGCTTGAAAATATTATATTCCTGCCTGAACAGTCTTGATTTTGTTTGGTGTGAGAGGGTTTTCGCACCCGCTCTTGATATGGCAAACATTATGAAAGAAAATAAAATACCGCTTTGGGCTTTGGAGAGCGGTGAAAATGTAAGAGATTTTGACTTCTTTGCAATAACGGTTCAGTATGAAGGACTTTATACGAATATACTTTATTTGCTGGACCTCGCCGGAATACCGTTTTACGCAAAAGACAGAGACGATTCCTTTCCGATATTGCTCGGAGGGGGACCGTGTACATATAATGCCGAACCATTTTGCGATTTTTTTGATATTCTTTCGATAGGAGAGGGAGAAGAAGCACTTAACGAACTTGCGATTCTTTACAGAGATTCAAAAAAGATGGGAGAAACAAAAAAAGAATTTTTGTTTCGCGTCGCTACGGAATTGCAAGGGTTTTATGTTCCGTCGCTTTACGATATAGAATATGCAGATGACGGGAAGATTAAGAAAATCGTGTCTTCTCAAGGCGTACCCGAAAAAGTAAAAAAGCGTTTTGTTAAAGATTTTGATACTGCTCACTATCCCGTAAAACAGGTGATTCCATATATAGAAACGGTTCATGACAGAGCAACGCTTGAAATCTTCAGAGGGTGTATAAGAGGCTGCCGATTCTGTCAGGCGGGAATGGTAACAAGGCCTGTCAGAGAGAGGTCGCCGGAACTGTTAAACAGAATTGCACACGATACGGTTTTTTCCTGCGGATATGAAGAAATATCCGTGTCTTCACTCAGTACGAGCGATTATACACACCTGCCCGAACTTACAAACAAACTTCTTGAGTGGACAGATGAAGAAAAAGTGAGCCTTTCGCTTCCGTCTCTGCGTCTTGACAGTTTTACAAAAGAACTTATGGATAAAGTGATGAGCTTGAGAAAATCGGGCTTGACATTTGCTCCCGAAGCCGGAACTCAGCGTCTGCGTGATGTAATCAATAAAGGCGTTACCGAAGAAGATCTTACGAGGGCTGCGTCATGGGCGTTTTCAACGGGAAGAACGGGAATAAAGCTGTATTTTATGTCCGGACTTCCGACGGAAACAGATGAAGATACGGTCGGAATTGCATCTCTTGCTCAAAAAGTCGTCGATATTTTTTATTCTTCGCCGAACAGACCTCGAGGAAAATCCGTTACGGTGTCCGTGAGCGTTTCCTGCTTTGTTCCGAAACCTTTTACTCCGTTCCAGTTTGAACCGCAGGAAAGAAAAGATGTCATTCAAAAAAGGCAGCAGCTTTTGAAAGAAAGCATTACAACAAAAAAAGTACGCTATACCTGGCACGATGCAAATGTCAGCTTTATAGAAGCGGTATTGGCTCGCGGAGACAGACGGCTTTCAAAAGTAATTGTCGAGGCGTACCGACTGGGGCAAATGTTTGACGCATGGAGTGAACATTTCAGCTTGGAAAGATGGATTAAAGCGTTTGAAAATACAGGTGTGGATCCCGAATTTTACGCATACAGGCGTTTTGAATATGATGATGTTCTGCCATGGGATATGATTGACGCCGGCGTCTCAAAAGAGTTTCTTATAAGAGAAAACAGAAAAGCACATGAGGGGAAACTTACTCCCGATTGCCGTACCGGGTGTGCCGGTTGCGGTATTTCCGAATGTGCAATAAGAGGGGAGAAAGATAAAAAATGAACGATTTCGTGATTCGCATAGAGTTTAAAAAATTCGGCGGATTGAAATATATATCTCATCTTGATTTACAGCGTGCCGTTTTAAGATTTATTAAGCGGGCACAAATTCCCATACGCTATACGGAAGGATTTAATCCGCATCCCAAAATCGTATTTGCACTGACTATGAGCGTCGGAATGGAAAGCGAATGTGAGCTGGCAGATGTATATATATCAAAATACGAAGACGGAAAGCCATTGATAACCCCTGACGAATTTGTCCTGCGTTTGTCACGGGTTCTGCCACACGGTTTGGAAATTGTCAGGGCTTATTTTCCCGAAAAGAAATTTTCGGATATAGAAAGTGCCGAATATAATATAACTCTTTACAAAAAGTCTCAAAAAGACCTCTCGCACGTTATTTTCGATATTCTTTCACGTTCGGTTGAAGTGGTAAAAAAGACAAAAAGCGGTGAAAAAACGGTTGATATAAAACCGCTTGTCAAGGATACGGAAATACTGTCGGACGATGCCGAAAAATGTATCCTCAAATCAGTCTTTTCGGCAAAGCAAAACGAATACCTAAACCCCGATCTTTTTGTGAAAGGGCTTATCGATTTCGGTTGTTCCGATTGTATAGACAGCTGGCATGTCGTAAGAACCGCAATAAACTTTAAGGAGATTTAAAATGGACAGGACCGGAGAATTTTACGCACTTTTGTTTCGTTCCAAAAATATTAACCGCTGGGGTATGATGAGAAATATGTTTCCCGAAAATCTGTCCTCACATTCATGGGAAACGGCAGTACTTACGCACGCACTGGCACTCATAGGCGAAAAAGAATTTTCCAAAAAATACGATATTGAAAAAATGGTGCTTTTTGCTTTGTATCATGATATGAGCGAGATTTTGACAGGAGATCTTCCCACTCCCGTTAAATATTACAACGAAGATATAAAAAACGCTTACAAAAAAATAGAAAATAAAGCCGAAGAAAAAATCACCTCGCTTTTGCGTCGGGATTTTAAAGAAGAATTCGGCAAATTGCTTTCCCTGAGCGACAACGAGCATAAAATCGTAAAGGCAGCCGATAAATTGTGTGCATATATAAAGTGTATAGACGAACTGTCGGCATCAAACCGCGAATTTTCGGCGGCCGAAAAAACAATTCGAGACAGCTTGAGTAATTCCGATTGCGAAGAAGTGCTGTATTTTATAAAGAATTACCTTCCTTCGTTTGATAAACCGCTGGACGATATAACGCTCTGAATTTTAAAATTGAGGAATGGTAATATGAAACTGTTTATTTTTGACCTCGACGGTACCGTTTGCGATACTCTCGAAGATATTACATGTGCCGTAAATTTAATGCTTGCCGAGTATTCTTTTCCTCTTTTTACAAAAGACGAAATTAAAAAGAAAATAGGTAACGGTGCGAGAATTCTCGTAAAAAAATCTCTTCCGGAAAATAAATCGGGAGATGATTGCTTTCTGAATTCGGCGTTGGAGAAATACCGTAAATTTTATTCGGAGCATTGCCTTGATAAAGTGAAAGTTTATGACGGGCTTGACGATGTATTGTATAATCTTTCAAAGTGCGGAAAAAAACTTGCCGTTGTAACAAACAAGGACCTTAATCATGCCACATCCATTACGGAAAAACTGTTGCCCGGTGTTTTTTGCACAGTCATCGGATATGACGGTACATATCCGCACAAACCCGATCCGTCGGCCGTCAATTACATCTTGAAAAAATACGGAATATCGGCTGAAGATGCCGCTTTTGTCGGAGACAGTCAGGTTGATGTTGAAACGGGCAGAAATTCGGGACTTCTTACGGTAGGGGTAGAATGGGGATTTAAAGGGCTTGATTCTTACGACAAAAACCGTATGCCCGATATTATCATGACAAACCCGCAGGAACTTTATTATCTGTAAAACTAAAGCAAGCACCTGTTTTCAGGTGCTTGCTACATTTTTGCACATCAGCCGGCAGCAAAAAGTATGATTATAATCGCAATTATTATAATCCAAATCCAAAGATCGTTACTCCAGATTGAACTGTTGCAGGTGTTACAATCGCTATTGCAAAGGGAAGAGTTGTTACAGCAAGCCATTGTCTCAAACCTCCTTTCTGTTTGTATCTTATGTACCCCCATGCTTTAATGTTAAATATATTGACCTGTTATAAAAACCAATGCCGAAAAAATCAAAAAGTTTTTGCTTTTTAAAAGAGTTTTTTGCGTCAAAGTATTGAATTGTAAAATTATTTTGGTATAATAATGTATATAAGTAATGAAATTGAAAGGACAGCAAAAGTGAAAGAAAAATTTTATATAACGACAGCCATTGCATATACTTCGCAAAAGCCTCATATAGGCAATACTTACGAGGTTGTTTTTACAGATGCGATTGCACGCTTTCAAAGACTTATCGGCCGTGATGTGTTTTTTCTGACAGGTACGGACGAACACGGTATAAAAATTGCCGAATACGCTAAAAAAGCGGGGATAGAACCGCAGGAATATGTAGACAGGGTTTCGGGTGAGGTCAGACGGATTTGGGATATGTGCGGTGCGACTTACGACAAGTTTATTCGTACAACGGATCCCGAACACAAAAAAACCGTAACAAAGATATTCAATAAGCTTTACGAACAGGGCGATATCTATAAAAGCCGTTATGAAGGGTGGTACTGTACTCCTTGCGAAACTTTTTACACAGATTCGCAGATTGTTGACGGTAAATGTCCCGACTGCGGTGCCGAAGTTAAGAGGGCACAGGAAGAAGCATATTTCTTCAAGATGTCAAAATATCAGAAAAAACTTGAGGAATATATAGAAAACAATCCCGACTTTATATCTCCCGAACCCCGAAAAAAAGAAATGATTAATAATTTTTTGAAACCCGGCCTTCAGGATTTGTGCGTTTCGAGAAGTTCTTTTACATGGGGAATACCGGTTGAATTTGACACTAAACACATTATATATGTGTGGATTGACGCTCTTTCAAACTATATAACCGCACTCGGATATGATACGGACGACAAAAACAAAGGCGAGCTTTACAAAAAGTATTGGCCTGCCGATGTGCATATTATAGGCAAGGATATATTAAGATTTCACACTATCTATTGGCCGATAATTTTGATGGCTTTGGCAGAACCTCTTCCAAAACGCGTTTTCGGGCATCCGTGGTTTTTGTCCGGAGTTGATAAAATGTCAAAATCAAAAGGGAATACCGTTTACGCAGATGATTTAATATCGTATTTCGGCGTTGATGCGGTAAGGTATTACCTCATAAGTCAGATGCCTTATGTGCAGGACGGCAGCATAACTTACGAAAACTTTATAAAAGTTTATAATTCCGACCTTGCCAACACTTTCGGTAACCTCGTTTCCAGAACCGTTGCAATGAATAAGAAATATTTCGGGTCAGTTGTTCCGATACGCTGCGAAATGACAGAACTTGATGAAGAACTCGTTTCCGCCTGCAAAAAAGCTGTTAGCGAAACAAAAACTCTCATGGAAGAATTCCGTGCGTCCGAAGCCGTTGAGCGTGTATTTGAACTGTTAAAGCGGGCGAATAAGTATATCGACGAAACAATGCCGTGGGCACTTGCAAAGGACGAAAATCAGAAATCTCGCCTGTCAACTGTTATTTACAACCTTTTGGAAGTAATACGGGTATCGACGGTTCTCCTTTCTCCCGTTATACCGTTTTCCTGCGAAAAAATCAAAAAAGCTTTTACGAATACTTCATTCGACTGGGAAAGTGTTTCCGATTTCGGATTTCTCACTTGCGGTACGGTAATTGAAGATACGGGAATACTGTTTTCCAGAATTGACGAAGAAGAGATGCTCAAAAAAATATACAGTGACAATGCCGCAAAATCTTCAAAAAGCGAAAAAAGCACAAATGTTGTCACGGTTGACGAAATAACGATAGAACAGTTTTCTCAGGTATGCTTAAAGTGTGCCGAAGTTGTTTCCTGCGAAAAAGTGGAAAAATCCAAAAAGCTCCTGAAACTTCAGCTCAGTTTGGGAGATGAAACGAGGCAGGTCGTTTCCGGCATTGCCGAAAGCTATTCCTGCGAAGATATGATAGGAAAGAAAGTAATTCTTGTGTCAAATCTTAAACCGGCAAAGCTCATGGGGATTGAAAGCTTCGGGATGATTTTGGCGTCGAAAAATTCCGACGGTTCTCTGCGTGTGGTATTCCTCGATAAAGAAACCGAAAACGGAGCTGTGATAAGATAATGCCGCTGTTTGATTCTCACGCACATTACGATGACGAAAAATTTAATGAAAACCGTGAGGAAATTATAGAGGGTTTGTGTCATGTAAGCGACACAAACCCTTTGGGAGTTTCAACGGTATTAAATTCGGCGTCGGATATTAAGTCGTCGCAGGCAGCCCTCGCACTTGCCGAAAAGTATTCTTTCTTTTACTCTTCTTGCGGTATCCACCCGCACGAAGCACAGAATGTGGAAAACGGTTTTGAAAAAATTCTCGAAAGTTATCTGAAACATGAAAAAGTCCGTGCAATAGGCGAAATCGGACTTGATTATCACTATGATTTTTCTCCCCGCGGTATTCAGAAGGATATTTTTAAAAAACAGCTACAGCTGGCGGCCGAACTCGATTATCCCGTAATAATTCATGACCGTGAAGCACACGGCGACTGCATGGAAATCATAAGGAAAATAAAGGCGAGAGGCGTTTTTCATTCTTTTTCCGGAAGTGCCGAAATGGTTAAGGAAGTCGTACGGCTGGGATATTATGTGTCTTTCAGCGGTACGGTAACATTTAAAAACGCTTCGGGAATTTTAAAGGCTGTTGAGAGCGTTCCCTACGAGAGACTTCTTATCGAAACAGATGCACCTTATTTGGCACCCACACCTTACAGGGGGCGTGTAAATACATCGGAATATATGTATGAAACCGCATTGAAAATTGCACAGGTGAGAGGCGTGAGTGTTGAGTATATTGCCGATATAACGCACAAAAACGCTTGTGAACTGTTTGGAATAAAAAACCGTAATTTATCTATGTAAAGCACAGCTTTCCGAGAGTAAAGTTACACATCATTTGTTTTACAAGTCCTTCTCCCGTACGGCTTGTGCATATTTTCAACACTGTATTTTATTCCGAATTGAAAAAAAGAGACACAATCAGTGTAACACAAAAAAACAAAAGGAGAATAAAAGTGGTTAAAATTTCACCGTCAATGCTTGCAAGCGATTTTTCGTCGCTTTCTTCGGAAATTTCAAAAATAGAAAACAGCGGTGCCGACTGGGTACATCTCGATGTTATGGACGGCGTTTTTGTTCCGAATATCTCTTTCGGAGCCCCTGTGATAAAATCAATAAGAAATAAAACAGGTCTTATATTCGATGTACATCTTATGATTGTGGACCCGGTGCGTTACATTGAAGATTTTGTAAAAGCGGGTGCCGATATCATTACATTTCATTATGAGAGTTGCGATAATCCGGACGAAGTGATTGACCTTATTCATTCTTTCGGGAAAAAGGCGGGAATTGCCTTAAAGCCCGCAACGCCGGTAAGCGTACTTGAAAAATTGATTGATAAAACGGATATGATACTTATAATGACGGTTGAACCCGGATACGGAGGTCAATCGCTCATAGAATCCACTCTTGAAAAAATTTCGCAAGCTCACGAAATGATAAAAATGAGTAAGAGGGATATTGAGCTTCAGGCAGACGGCGGTATTTACGAGGAAAATGTTAAAGAACTTTTGAAACGCGGACTTACGGTAGTTGTTGCGGGATCTGCCGTGTTTAAGAGTTCCGATCCCGCTGCCACCGTAAAAAATTTACGCACTTTATAAGTCGTCGGCATCCTGAATGGGCTTTTCCGTCGGATTTTCGGGCTTACCCGTGTATGAACCTTGCGGATCTGTCTTTGGAGAATACAGCGATGTCAGTTTTTTTGCTTTCTTTGTAGGATTTTTTGGTGCCGGCTTTTTTTCTTTCATTTAATCACCTCAGGATATTTTGTGAGGTTTTAATCGATATAATGCGGAGGTAGAGAAAAATAAAAAAACATTTATATCTTTCGGTCATATTTTCGGCACTTTTAACCGCACTGCCTTTTACTTTTCCCTGTTTGTTCTTTCTTGCTTTGATATCTCCGTCGCTGTTTTTTTATTTTCTTTTTTCGCAGGAAGAAAAGAAAAGAGTTGTCCCGATTTGTTTCATTTGGCCGTTTTGCTATTATTTTGGAATATATTATTATTTCATAGCTCTTTATCCGCTTGATTTTGCGGGACTGTCATCCGTTTCCTCTCTTGCGGTTGTGCTTGCGGGGTGGATCGGAATTTCGGCTTTTCAGGGACTTGAACTCGGTGTGTGTTTTTTGATTTTCAAAAAAATATCAAAAAAAATAACCCTTTGGTCTCCGTTGCTTCTCGGGGCACTGTTTTCGGTGTGCGAGTATATCCAGAGTTTGTGGTGGATCGGATTTCCGTGGGGACAGCTTTCTCTGACACAGTATAAATTTTTGCCGTTTATACAGTCGCTTTCACTTTTCGGTTCCTACTTTGTGACATTTCTTATTGTCGTTATTAACGGATATATCGCACTGTTTTTTTACACAAGAAAAAGAAAGTATTTAACGGTTGCGCTGACGGTTTTTTTACTGAATTTAACTTTCGGGCTTGTTCGCTGTGCATATTTGCCCGCAACGGACGGAAGTATCGTAATATCAACCGTACAGCCGTCCGTTACAACGGAGGAAAAATGGGAAGTAAGCGGCGAATATGTTTCTTCTCTTGAACTTCATTTAAAACTTTCGGAAAGTGTGCGTGACACCGATTTGATTTTGTGGCCGGAAACCGCCTTGCCTTACGAATTGTTCCTCTACGAAAACGATGTCGAAAAAATAGAAGAGTTTTGCGGGGAAAACGGTACGGATATTTTGGTGGGAACCTTTTTTACCGAAGCGGATAACGAATATAATGTTGCGGTATATTTTGGCGATACCGAAGAAAAAATGTACTCGAAACAACATCTTGTTCCGTTCGGAGAATATGTACCTCTAAGAAATTTTATCGTAAAAATGTTGCCTTTTCTCGATGAGATAAATATGCTGTCAAACGATTTGAGTGCGGGAGAAGAGTCGGTCGTATTTGATACGAAAAACGGAAAAATAGGTTCGCTTATCTGTTTTGATTCGATTTTTTCAAGCCTTGCACGCAATTCCGTTAAAAACGGTGCCGAGATTTTATGTATTATTACTAACGATTCCTGGTATAAAGATTCGGTTGCACTTTCGCAGCATAACGCACAGGCGGTATTCAGAGCTGTCGAAAATAACCGGTGCGTTGCCCGCTGTGCAAATTCCGGCATCAGTTCTTTTATCAATTCACGCGGAGAAATAATGTATGCGTCGGAGCCGTATGAGGTTACAACTCACAGCGAAGAGTTACCGCTTATACAGCAAAAAACGCTTTATACAGTGATAGGCGATTCTTTCGCGGTGCTCGCTTTTTGCTTCGTTTTGTTATATGTCGTCTTTGACAAAAAGCAGTTGATTTCGAAAAAAATACAGCTCATGGCACGGCATAAAAGGTAAAGAATATAAAAATGCGGTATAACCGTTTTTCAGGTTATACCGCATTTTTGAGTTTTGTCAATTCAACTTAATTTTTTTGTAAATTTCATCGGATAAATCGGACAGCTGTTTGAGTGTGAGGGCTTCGCCTCTTACCGATACATCAAGACGGGCATTTTCTATGCACTCGGTAAGCTCGTCTTTTGATAATGTGCCGAATTCCGTCGACAGCGAATTTAAAAGAGTTTTTCTTCTGAGTGCAAAAGCTCCTCTGATTGTGCGGGACAGACATTCCGGACTTACGGGAGAGACTGTTTTTTCTTTGTGCGGTTTAAATTGCACAACCGTAGATGTAACATCGGGACGAGGCATAAAATTTCCGGGTGAAACATCAAAAAGGCGTGAAATTTGAGCGTAGTATTCGGCTTGCGGTGTAATTGCCCCGTACTGTGCCGATCCTGCTTTTGCGGTCAATCGCTGTGCAACCTCTTTCTGCATCATCACAACTATTTTTTCTATCTTTGCCGAACTTTCTAAAATTTTCATTACGATGGGCGTGGTTATGTAATAGGGGAGATTCGCACAAACGGTGACGGTATATCCCCGAAAGTTTTCTTCTATAAATTCTTTGAGGTCTATTTTCAGAATATCTTCGTTTATGACAGTGATATTGTCAAATTCCGAAAGAGTTTTTTTAAGAACGGGTAGTAGCCCTGAATCTATTTCAAAAGCCGTTACGTTGTCGTGTATCTTTGCAAGTTCGCATGTAAGGCTTCCGATTCCGGGACCGATTTCAATGCAGGCTGAGGGCGATGAGCCGGATTTTGACGAAGCGGCTATCTTTTTCGGTATTTCCGGATTTATCAAAAAATTTTGCCCGAATTTTTTTTTGAGTTTAAAATCAAATTCGTCACAAACGGCAGCGATGACCGAAGGGCTTGTAAGATTCATTTGCATACATCTCCTTTTTGTTAATTTTACAGCAAAAACATAAAAAAGTAAATCCTTTGTATGATTTTTTCCCTTGTAAATATCTGTTCGGTGTGATATACTTATTACGAATTAAGAAAGATATCGGTATTGGAATATGCAGATTTATAACAGTTCAAATATAAATAAAAAGAGTCGCGTGGTCGCACTCGGCTTTTTTGACGGAGTTCATTTGGGACATCGTCAACTCGTGCGAACAGCGGTTGAAAAAGCCCTGATTCTCGGCGTTGAAAGCGTGATTTATACATTTAAGGCACCGCCTAAAGAATTACTGTTTCCGAATGAGAAAATAAGATGTATAGACACAAACTCCAAAAAAGCCGAACTTTTTGAATCTCTCGGTGTAAACGGTGTAATTTTTGAGAATTTTGCAAGGGTTTGCGATTTTTCACCTATGGAGTTCGTAGAAAAAATACTTGTGGGTGAGCTTGGTGCTTTGCACATCGTTTGCGGGTATAATTTTAAATTCGGCAAGGGAAATACAGGCGATGTCGATACACTTCGCTCTTGCCTTAAACTGTTTAATATCGGAATAACCGTAATTCCGCCGGTATGTGTGAACGGCTTTTCCGTAAGTTCCGGAAGAATAAGAGCATTGCTTGAAGAAGGAAAAATCGAAGAGGCAAATATATTGCTTGACCGTCCTTTTTCTTTAAGCGGAACTGTCGAGCATGGGCATCGAATAGGGCATAAATTGGGATTCCCGACTGTAAACATATGTTTTTCCGATAGGACAGTAAGACTTCCGAACGGGGTTTATTTTACAAAAACTCAAGTGGGGGATTCCTCTTATCTGTCTGTCACGAATGTCGGGATTCGTCCCACCGTAAGAGACGGAGAGACAAGACCTGTATGTGAAACGCATATTTTAGATTTCAAGTCCGATATTTACGGTGAAAAAATAGGCCTCGACTTTTTTAAAATGTCAAGGCGTGAGATTTGCTTTCCGTCGTTTGATTTACTCACAGAGGCATTAAAAAACGATGTCGAAGAGGCTGTCGAATATTTTAACGAAAAGGAGGAAAAGGAATGAAAAAAATTTTTGTGTTGGCTGTTTTGCTGACTTTTTTACTTTCTTTTACCGCCTTTGCCGATAATGTACAGCTGCCCGAAATAGATTCGGGTTATGCGGTGGTTTACAACACGCAAAGCGAAAAATATCTTTACGACAAAAAATCGTCCTCAATCATATATCCGGCTTCTCTTACAAAAATCATGACGGGACTCATCGCTTGCGAATATTATTCGGAACACGGTAATGTGACCGTAACGGTCACCGAAAGTGCTCTGAAAGATGTGCAGGGGAATAAAGTCGGTCTCAAAGCTGGGGAGCAAGTAAATTTTTATGATTTGATAGCGGCTCTTTTGGTGGGAAGCGGAAACGATGCCGCTTATGTAATTGCCGAAACGGTAGGTGGCACGGTTGACGGCTTTGTTGAAATTATGAACGAAAAGGCAGAGTCGTTGGGTATGAACAATACGAATTATTCAAATCCCGGCGGATACCACTCGCCTTATATGTATACAACTTTGAAAGATCAGGTCTTGCTGTGCACAAAAACAGTTGAAAATTCCGTTTTTATGAATATTTCTTCTTTGATAAAATACGATATGCCTTCGACAAATCTTTGCACAAAGCGTACATTTACAAATTCAAACTTGCTTTTCGATCCTAATCACTGGCAGAGGTATTACACGGAAAATACTTCGGGTTTCAATGTGGGTATGACTTCGGAAGCCGGCTGGTGTATGGCGACATCTTACGATAACGACGGTCAGTGTGAAATAATCATAGTGTCCGGCGGAAAAGTTGACGGATACGACCAAATATACCTTGAAGATGTAAAAAAACTGATAGAATACTCTTCGAACGCTTACTCATATGTAAAAATAGTGGACAGTAAAGATGCGAAGCTTGAGGTACCCGTGAGACTCAGTGCCGATAAGGACAGCCTGATACTTGCAACGGAAAAAGAGATGGTTGCACTTCTTCCGAACGGTGTAGATGTTTCGTCTGAGGTAACGCTTGAAACTACTTTATATCGGGAAACATTCGACGCCGAAATAAAAGCGGGAGAAGTGTTCGGAAAACTGTCGGCATATTATGAAGGCGAGCTGATAGGGGAGGTAAATCTCGTTGCCCTTACAAGTATAAAACGGAGCACATGGCTGTGGCTGGTCGATGTAGCCGACAAATTCTTTTCAAACCCTTATGTTAAGTCGACACTTCGCTTTCTGTCTTCGGTTGCATTTGCTCTTTTCACCGGCTTTTTTATTCGCTTTTGCATAAAGAAAAGGCGTCGTGCCGTTATGATTCACCGTGCGAAGTTAAAAAATATACACTATGCAAAAAAACATTAATCTTTCGTTTTTAAATTTCGCCTTTTGTCAATGAATGTTTGGAGTATAATTTCGGCTGAAATGGTGTCGACAAGGGATTTTTTCTTTCCTCTTTTTACTCCGTTTTCATTCATTATGTTGTGTGCCGTAACCGTCGTGCGTCTCTCGTCCATGCATTCGACGGGAACGGATATGCGTTCTTTGAGCATATTACAAAACAGTTCGGTTTTTTGTGCTCTTTCTCCGCGAGTTCCGTCCATGTTCAAAGGAAGACCGACCACAATCATTTCCGCTTTTTCTTCGAGAGCTATCTTTGCGGATATGTCGGAAGCTTCCGTCATTCCTTTGACTTTTTCGGTGTGAAGACCGAATGAGAGTTTTTCGTCTTTGTCGCATACGGCAAATCCGACTCTTGCGTCTCCGTAGTCAATTCCCAAAATTCTGATAATAACACCTCATTTCACATATTCTATTGCAATATTGCCTTCGGAAGAAATAATCGAGGCACAAACGCCGCCCTCCGAAAGCGAAGTAAGAGATTCTTTTAAATCTTCTTGAGAAATCGAAGTTTTCAAAATATTTATTTTTGTATTGTCGATTTTTTCAAGAATTAAAAATTCTCCGCTCTTAATTTCTCCGGGAACTTTTATTGGCTGAGATTCACGCAGCGTTGATAAATTAAAGACCGCCGCACAGCAGTTGTAAGATGTATCGGTGTATGCGTATGTGAAAACGATGTCGGTTATACCGTTATTGTCAAAGTCGCAAGTATCTATATCCAATACGCCGTAATCGGAATTTTGTCTTCCCAATGAATACAGAACTCCGTCATAGGCCACGAAAGTCCGATAATTGCATTTAAATACGGTCGCCGAAGTTTCGTTAAAAAATTCATCTGTTGACAGCTCCGTAAAAACAGGCGTATCCGTTAACTCATAAGAATTTTTTTCACACCAGGCACTGTAAAGGCTTAGGAAATCGTCAGAAGTTGTTCGGATAACGGTTTTTTCTTCCTCTTCCGGCTTGTCGGGGTATACATATTCAATCATATCTCTGAATACGGCAAGATTGTTTTTTTCTCTTTCTTCGAGTTTGTTTTTGCTTTCCGTTACGGATACCGGATATCTTACGAAAACGAGTGTGTCTGCGGGAAGTTTGCAGAAACCGGGCAAATAAAAGATATCGAGGTCTTTTAAGTAAATCGAATATTCGTCATTTGCGTTTTCGGGAGTATATCCCAGTATTTCCGACAGAGGCATCAGAATTTTCTGCTCCAAAGCCATATTGTAATATGTTTCGCTTGTGAAGTATATCATTGAATCGCCGGCTACAAGTTCCGCTATAAAACGCTGTCCCGAAGCGTTGTCGATTTCGTGGGAAGTGTAAGTGGTTTCATTGAAATTTTGTGCTTTACCGGGATCGAGAACGGTTAATTCTATGTAGTCAATGCTTTTCTTTCCGTCTTTGTTATAGTCCTCTTTCATAAATTTTGCGGCGGATTCCTGTATTTCTCCCTGACTTGTAAAAGAAATCGATGCTGTCCCCATGTAAAGAAAGTTGGCATCGGGCGACTTCTTTGAAAAAGTCTGTACGAGACATACGGCTAAAAATATCAGCGACACCGTAACGATTATTACAGTGTATTTATGATGATACCAAAAGTTTTCAACCTTTTGCGAGAAAGTCATCTTTTCCATAATTACCTCATATACTTGTTTTTATGTATTTTATCATATAACAGTTAATAAATCCAGCATTATTTAAAATATTTATCGTTTATTTTCATTTGACAGCACATAAAGTTTAATCTTTGTAAAAATAAAGTCGGGATTTTCGGAAAAAGTGTTGACAAATAATTTTAAGATGATAAAATAACAGTGTTGATTATTTTTTTCGAAAGGTTTACAAGATGGATTTTCGGGAATTGTTAAGGGATTTTAAGTGCGAGTGCGGAAAAGAGCATACCTGTGCAATTAAGAATATCGAAATAGGCGAGGGTGCAATAGGGAAGATTCACTATCTGACGGCAGGTTATAAAAACATACTCCTCGTTGCCGACAAAAACACATATTCCGCCTGCGGAGAAGAAGTTAAAAAACAGCTTGCCGAAAAATGCGAAAATGTACATATATTCGAGAGTGACGGCTTTTTGGTTCCGAATGAAAATTCTATTGATTCTTTGAAAAGAAGTTTGACGGATAAGACGGATTTGCTTGTCGGAGTCGGTTCCGGAGTTATACAGGATTTGTGTAAATATGTCAGCTTTGAAGCGGGATTGCCGTATCATATTGTGGCAACCGCACCGTCAATGGACGGTTATGCGTCTGTCGGGGCGGCAATGATTACGGGAAATATGAAAGTAACATACACCGCGCATGTTCCCGAGACGATAATAGGCGATGTAGATGTGCTTAAAAATGCTCCGATTGATTTGATTAAATCCGGATACGGAGATATTCTCGGCAAATTTTCCTGCTTGAACGATTGGAAACTAAGTCATGCCGTAAACGGTGAATACATCTGTGATTATGTTTATAACATGACTTTTGATATGCTAAACAAAACAAAAGATTTGGGACCCAAACTTTTAAAGCGTGATGCCGGTGCGATTAAGACTCTTATGGAGGCTTTGGTAGGCGTCGGTATTGCAATGGCATATGTCGGAAATTCCAGGCCTGCTTCCGGCAGTGAGCACCATCTTTCGCATTTTTTTGAAATAACGGGACTTTTGGAACATAAGCCGTATTTTTTGCACGGCATAGATGTAGCTTATTCGGCACTGTATACCGAAAGCCTGCGTGAAGAACTTTTAAAGCTTGATGTGCTTCCTGAAGCGTACTCAATGACGCAGGATGAATATTGCGAAAAAATCAGAGCTGTGTATCACGAGGCCGCCGATGGCGTAATATCGCTTCAGAATAAACTGAATTGGTATAATAAAGGCAGAATTGAAATTTATAAGTCAAAATGGAATGAAATCAAGAGCATTTTGCTGGAAGCACCGTCATGCGATGAGATGATTGGTTATCTTAAATCGGTGGAACTCGATGTCGAAGATTTCAAAAAACAGTATGGCGACGAAAAAATACGGAATGCTGTTTGGTACGCCAAAGATTTAAAAGACCGGTACACTGTCCTTTGGCTGTATTTTGAATTGTGTTATATGAAATGAAATTTCATTAAAAAATAAATTAAAAGGAGAATGTCATGAAAATAGGTGTTAGCTCATATTCGTTTTCTCAATATACAAGTTCCGGGAAGATGAATTATTTCGATGTTATCGATAAAGCACACGAAATGGGCTTTGACGGCATAGAATTTGCGGGTATGCCTGTCGAAGAGTACGAAGAAAAACTTAAAGTCGCAAAACAGCTTAAGGAACACGCCGATAAAGTAGGTATAGAGGTTTCGGCTTATCTTACAAGCGGTAATTTTGTTCACGATACGGCAGAGGGACTTGAAAACGAAATTGCCCGCCTGAAGAACGAAATTAAGGTAGCTTCCGAATTCGGCGTTAAACTTATGAGGCATGATATACTTTGGAAAATGCCTCCTCACCGCACTTTCGATTCCATTATTCCGGAAATCGTTCCCGCAATAAGAGAAGTTACGGAGTACGCGTCACAGTTCGGTATCAAGACTATGTTTGAAAATCACGGAAGAATAGTACAGGATACCGACAGGGTCGAAAAACTCATCGACGCAGTTGGGAATTCCAATTTCGGCCTTTTGGTCGATATCGGCAATTTTATGTGTGCCGACTTGGATAATGTCGCTTGCGTTTCACGGCTTGCAAATCTTGCTTTTCATGTTCATCTTAAAGATTTTCGCAAGTATGATTATTATTCAAATTATTCTCTTAAAAACACTTTCAGGACACGCGGACAGAACTCGCTTTGCGGATGTGCGGTAGGTGACGGAGACGCAAGAAGTGCACAGTGTATGGCGATTCTTCGCGATCAGGGCTACGACGGATTTTTGAGCCTTGAATATGAAGGTCCGGAAGACTGTATTGAGGGAATTCAAAAAGGATTGAATTTTTATAGAAAATGGGAGGCAGAAAATGTATAATTTTCCTATCGGAGCGTTGCTCGATTCATTTAAGCTTGAGACATACGAGGCTGTAAAAAAAGCCGCAAGCATCGGAGTAAAAGGACTTCAGATGCACGCTGCATGGGGAGCAAACAGATTTGATACACTGGTCGGCAGTGCCAGACGCGATCTTCTTAATTTTGTAAAAGACAACGGGCTGTGCTTTTCGGCTCTTTGCGGAGATTTCGGAAAGGGCTTTTGGCGTCCGGAACTTAACCGTCAGTTAATAGACGATTCAAAACGGATTATGGATATGGCTTGTGAGATGGAAACCAACATAGTTACCACTCATATAGGAGTGGTTCCGCAGGATCCCGCAAACGACAGATATAAAATAATGCAGGAAGCTTGCTATGAACTTGCACAGTATGCCGATTCAATGGGAGGACATTTTGCCATTGAAACAGGTCCCGAGACAGCGGAAGTCCTTGTCGGATTTCTCGATTCTCTCGGTTCTACCGGAGTGGCTGTCAATCTTGACCCTGCAAATCTCATGATGGTTAAACGCGACGATCCCGTAAAGGCGGTACATACTCTTAAGAAGTATATAGTTCATACTCATGCCAAAGACGGTATAAATCTTAACCCGAATTGTGTTGCCGAAGAGATATACGGAATAACGATACGGCATGACGATTGGGACGGTAAACCCGATTTCAAAGAAGTGCCTCTCGGTACAGGCAGTGTTGATTTTCCGAATTATTTGAAAGCACTTGATGAAATCGGTTATAAAGGTTTCCTTACCATAGAGCGTGAGTGCGGAGATAACCCCGCAGACGATATAGTTGCCGCTGCCGATTTTCTCAGAGACACTATGGCAAACAATTAATTTTTTAAATAACGAGAGCATACAGATTATTCTGTATGCTCTTTTTTCTAAAGAGATTTGCGTTCAAATTTTCTGTCGCAAAATATACAGTATCCGCATGATGTCTCTTCTTTCGGAATTGACACGGATCCCGGATTTACATAGATATATTCGTCATGTTCAAGATACTTGCACACATGAGTGTGACCGTTTAACAGCACTGCGTGTTTTTTAAGCGGCGGTAGATTATCTTCATTGAATATATGACCGTGTGAAGCAAACACTTCCGTGTCTTTGTCGCATATTATGATATAATCGGCAAGCATGGGAAATTCAAGCATCATTTGGTCAACTTCACTGTCGCAATTTCCGCGAACGGCACAAATAACATTTTTGTATCTGTTAAGCATTTTTGCAACCTCACTCGGAGAATAATCAAGAGGTAATTGATTTCTCGGACCGTGATAAAGCAGGTCTCCGAGTAAAAGTATTCTGTCAGCTTTTTCTTCTTCAAAAGCGTCAATCATCTTTCGGCACCAATAGGCAGAACCGTGTATGTCGGACGCAATAAACCATTTCATTTTCGGCAGTTCCTCATTTCATTAAAACTTTTTATACCGTAATTATAGCATATTTTTTGTTTCGTTCAATTGCTTTTTTATAATGTAGTAAAATCATATATTTCAAAAATTTTTTAATGTTTTTTTGTAAGCATGTGGTGTTTGACCGTATGTTTTATGAAACAGACTTATAAAAGCGGAACAATTCGAAAAACCGCTTTTTTCCGAAGCTTCTGTTACACTATATCCTTCGGATAAAAGTTTTGCCGCATTTGACAGTCTTTTTTTCTTAATATATGAGGTTGGAGATACATTTAAAAATCGCATAAAATACCTTTCCAAAGTATTTATGCTTACATTTACTTCTTTTGATATTTCGCTAATACTTATTGGATATAACAGATTATCGTTGATATATGTCAGAGCATTTACAATAATGTCCGGATACGGCAAGATCGGTTTTTCGGGTGCTGTGGCACTGTTAATCAAGTCAATTATTTTGAAGAAGTTGAAGTATTTTTCAAACTGAGAATTTGCTTCGGATGTCATTTTTTTACATATGGAAACCAGTTCATCTGTTTTATCCTTTTCAAGTATCAGTAGATTGTTATCGCCGATCTTTCGGTTGTAAAATTTATCGAAAAGATATTCATTGCCAATAGCGGAAAAAAGAATCCAAAAATGTTTATGCAGTTTGTTACTGTGGTATACACAGTGATGATATTCAAAAGGTCGTGTTATTATTATGCTGCCGGGAGTTATTGGATAAATATTGTTTTCTACCGCAAATGAAACATCACCGCTTAAATTTATATAAATCTCACATTCGTTGTGAATATGTGAATCAAATACATTTTCGGCTGAATGTGAATCCAGTTCTATATATGTTGATTTTACTTCGAAGGGGTGTATCGCTTGGAAGTAATTTTTTTGAGAAGACATTTTTTAACACCTCTAATATATAATTGTATTTATGGTGATTATACTATACTTTTGGGTGAAAAAGCAATATAAATATCAAATATTTTTTGATACACTGTAGAAAACGATTGGGAGGTTGTATATTGAAATATTTAATGTTGACATCATCGTCTTTGCTTTTGGCGATAGATTTTGCACTTAACAAGATATACCAAAAATTGAGAGGGAACTCGCCTGAAACATCTTTGTTTTTCAATTCGGTTGTAGGATTTGCAACGGCAATCGCTTTTTTTGCCGTTAATGGCTTCAAGTTGTCCTTCTCCATTTACTCTGCATTTGCGGCTATGCTTATGAGTACTGCGGCAATGAGTTATAGTTGTTTGGGGGTTCGAATTTTAAAGCAGAGTTCCATGACGATTTACAGTTTGTTTTTAATGACGGGCGGAATGGTATTACCGTATATATGGGGACTGATTTTTTTGAATGAAACATTCAGCACTATCAAAACTGTGGGGCTTGTCATAATAATATGCGGAGTTTTTTTATCGAATTTCAGCGGTGAAAGAATAAAAATAAAACAAATATTGATGTGTTTGGCAGTATTTTTTTTAAAACGGATTTGTAAGCATTATATCCAAGATGCATCAAATTGAAACAAATTATAAATGCGTAAATACGATTGAGTTTGTTATACTGGGTGGAATATTTAAGTTCTTTATCGCCGGTGTTCTGTTTTTGCTTTTAAAAAACAGAAAAGGACAGCAGAAAGAAAAAAACAATTTTTTAAAGTCATTGATTATAATTATTTTATCGGTGGCAGTAGGCGGAATTTCATATTTTTTACAGCTTTACGGAGCAAAATCAATGCCGGCTACCGTATTGTATCCGTTTATCACGGGCGGAAGTATAGTTTTTTCAACACTGATCGGTGCGTTTCTATTTAGGGAAAAGCTTTCCCGAAAGTTGATTGTCAGCTTAGTACTATGTTTAATCGGAACAATTATGTTTATATAAAAAATAAGGAGGAATTTTTATGGATTGTTTGGAAAACAACAAAAGATTTTCGTTTAAATTAAACGGAGAAAATGTATGGGATTTGGAATTTAACACTGAAATCTCATATGAAGGAAATACAGTTACTACTGTATATCGGTTTGGCGATGAAATCAAAGTTACAAATATTTTAAAAAAATACGATAAGTACGGAGCATATGCTCATGTACGGTAGAGAAGCACCAACAAAAAACATACAAGGACAGCCACCCCACCGCTATTCCGAGCAAATGGGTATGGTAGAAAAATTCACAGCCGTATGCTATAATAAGACCATAATTTGAGCAGCGGCGAACTGGCGGGATAATCGCCAAGTCGCCGCTTTTGTTTTTGAAATTATTTTGAACCCCATAAAGAAAAAGTTTTAATTCCATGTGACGTAGAGCATGGTTTTGTGGTGTATTAGAGTGAAAGGCCTTGAAGCTCTGAAAAAAGGAGGGATAC